>DATATV010000151.1:0-31822 GCA_036268615.1 Pseudonocardiaceae bacterium | reverse complement strand
CCGTTCCACCGCGCGGTCGTGGTCGACCCGGCGTTCGCGCCGACGGACGGCGGCACGTTCACCGTGCACACCCGGTGGATCGAGACGGAGTTCGTGAACACGATCCCCGCGTTCGCCGGTGCGGTCGTGGACGAGGAGGAGGGCGCCGGGCGGGAGACCGTCGTCGTCGAGGTCGGCGGCAAGCGCCTGGAGGTGTCGCTGCCCGCGCACCTGGGGATGACGCTCGCCCGTACCGGCCTGGCGGCGGGCGCGAAGCCGAAGCGCCGGGCGGCGGCGAAGGCGTCCGCCGCCGCGTCCGGCGACTCGCTCGCCTCGCCGATGCAGGGCACCATCGTGAAGGTCGCGGTCGAGGACGGCCAGACCGTCGAGGCCGGCGAACTGATCGTGGTGCTGGAAGCGATGAAGATGGAGAACCCGGTGACCGCGCACAAGGGCGGCACGGTGTCCGGACTCACGGTGGCCCAGGGCGACGCGGTCACCCAAGGTGTCGTGCTGCTGGAGATCAAGGACTGACGGTCGGCGAAGTTCGCCGGGTACCGGTCGAATCAGTCAGATGTCACGACTGGTCCCGGCGGATTCGCCGTACCATCAAGAGGTGACCGAGTTCGAGCAGTCCGACTTCCGGATCGGCGACGCCGAGCGCGAGTCGGCCATGACCGCGCTCGGCGAGCACATGGCCGCCGGCCGGCTGACCATCGACGAGTACGGCGACCGCAGCGCGCAGGTCACCACCGCGAAGACCCGCGGTGAGCTGTTCGCACAGTTCAGCGACCTCCCGTCACCGCACCCGCAGCTGGGCGGCGTGAACTCGACGCCGCCGCCCGCGTCGACCGTGCCGCCCATGCCGCCGGCGTTCGACGAGAACCTGGTGATGCAGCCGGGCATGATGCAGTCGGGCGCGATGCCGCCGGTCGGTCCGGCGCGGAGCGCGGCCCACCGCGCGTTCAACAGTCTGCTGCCGCTGGCCGGCATCGCCGGTATCGCGCTGATCGTGGTCACCCACATCTGGCTGTTCATCTTCCTGCCGGCCATTGTGCTCGTGGTCGGCCGCGCACTGCTGGGCGACCAGTGGCGCCAACAGCGCCACCAGCAACGGCTCCAGATGAACAGCTACCGGACGCAGCGCCGGGCGCAGGACCAGCTGAACCGGATGGAGATGCGCAACCAGATCCGCGAACAGCGCCGCCGCAACCGGGGCTGGTGAGCCGGCCGCCCGATGGAACCCGTCGAGATCAACGCGGGTCGGTACTACCTGCGGCTGCTGCGCGCCGACGACCGGATCGACGACCGGCCCGCGCTGCTCGCGGCGTGCGCCGACGCCGACCTGGCCCGGTGGATCACCGGTGGCCGCCCGGCCGACCTGACCGTCGCCGGCGAGTACGTGCGCGACCGGGAGGACGGCTGGCAGGCCGACCTCGGCTGCTGCTGGGCGGTGGCCGAACCGACCACCGGCGCGCTGATCGGCGAGGTCCGGCTGCATCCACTCGATCTGGTGACCGGCACGGCCGGGGTCAGCTGCTGGGTGGTGCCGGAGCGTAGGGGTCAGGGCGTGGCCACCGAGGTGCTCGGCGCGGCCCTGCGGTTCGGCCAGGGTGCCTTGGGTCTGCGCCGACTCGACCACCGGCCCACTCGGGACGACCCGGCCGCCAGCCGACTCGCGGCCCGTTACGGCTTCACCCGACAGGATGACGAAAGCTGGCAACTGGTCCCGGCGGGCTGATCGGCCTACCGCGGATAGCCCGGTAGCCGCTCGCGCCGTGCCATCGGTTCGCTACGGTGAGCGGCATGGGGATTCGGCATCCCGGCCGCCTGGTCGCCGTGATCGGGGTCGCCATCGTCGTGGTGGTGGGCATCGCGCTGACCGGGTCCAAGAGCCCGATCTTCACCGCGAACGACCCGGTGACCGGCGTGCCGCTGGGTCCGTCGAAGGTGACCCCGCCGACCACGACCACGGTGGCGATGGCGCCCCGGCCCAGGAGCCTGACGCTGGTCGGACTCAACCCCTGCCACATCCTGACCGCGACGCAGCGGTCCGCACTCAGCCTCGACTCCACCCCGACCGCCTATGTGGACGAGGAGTTCGACAAGGCCAAGGCGTGCACCATGCGCGGGATCGAGAGCGGCACGGTGGCCCGGATCGCGCTGGTCACCAGCATGGGTGTGGACGTATGGCTGGACAGCACCGCGCAGGTGACCGCGCAGGCGGTGACGGTCGCGTCGTTCCCCGCACTGGTGGTGCGCACGCCGGGCCTCGACGACGCGTGCAACGTCGAGGTGGACACCGCCGATGACCAGTTCATGGACGTGTTGTT
This sequence comes from Pseudonocardiaceae bacterium, assembly GCA_036268615.1. GTDB lineage: Bacteria > Actinomycetota > Actinomycetes > Mycobacteriales > Pseudonocardiaceae > DATATV01. The sequence goes on along the minus strand of DATATV010000151.1, from coordinate 29,510 downwards.
CCGGGACGGCGGCAACACCCCGCCGATTCCGCAGGACGAGTTGTGCGACGGTGCGCAGCGAGTAGCCGAAGCCGCGGTGACGAGCCTGCTCAAGATCGACTGACACCGGCCGCCGCGACCCTGGGTAGTCGCAGGTCGCGCCGTTCGTCCACCTGAGCGATGTTCCCGGTGCTCGGCTCAACCGATCACCGTGAGTGGCTACAGTGAACACATCCACGACTTGCCTTGGAGGCCGCCGTGCGGACGTCCAGCAATCCCAGTCTGGGAACAGCGTTGAACGAGCTCACCGGCAGCGCCACCCTCAAGGTGGACCGGGAAGCCATCCCGCACCTGCGCAAGGTCTTCAACAGCGCGCTGACCAAACTCGACCAGCAGATCGAGATCGCGATGACCGGCATCCGGGTCAGCCCGTGGGCCGGTGACCCGGTCAGTGCGGGCGCCGCCACCCAGCTCAACGACCACTCGGTGGACGGCACCGACTCGGCCCTCAACGCCCTGCGCGCCTACCAGCAGCGGCTCAAGTCGGCCTCCGACGCGCTCACTCAGGTCGCCGAGCAGTACCAGGTAGTGGAATCTGACAACACCTCCTCGTTCAGCGCGTTGGGCGGCTGACCGGCGGCCCGGTGCGGTGATTGGAGTACGTGGTGAGCGGAGTTCCCACTGGTCAGGGCGGTTCGGACAACCGCTGGCAGGGATACAGCCACCAGGAGCTGTACGACATGCTGAACTCCGGCCCCGGCGGTCGGGCCGCCGGCGTGCCGGCGGACGCGTGGTCGGGCCTGTCCGGCGCGCTGGCCGACATCCAGCAGGACATCGCCACCGGCGTGGCCAACTCGGGCGCGACCTGGGAGGGCGACGCCGCCGACAGCGCCCGGGGTGCGCTCGGCCCGCTGGGTGACTGGGCGCAGCAGGCTTCGGCAGCCGCCGAGTTGATGCAGATCAGCACGGCCACCCAGGGCGAACTGCTCGGCAAGGCCCGGGTGGACATGCCCGCGCCCTATCCCGCACCGCAGCCGGGCGACCTGAGCCCGGTCAGTCAGCTGCTGTCCGCCCAGGTGGACCACGAGATCGCCGAGGCGATGCACGACGCGGCCGCCCAGCGCGCCTTCCAGGTGATGGGCGAGTACGAGACGGGCACCACCGACAACACCAGCACGCTGGGCGAGTTCGGCCAGCCGCCGAAGGTCGTGGTGGACAGTTCGGCGATGGTCGGAATGGTGCCCGAGCAGGTCCGATCGGTGGACGTAGGGCTGGTCGACAAGCCGACGACGGCTCTCCCGCGGACCGGTGCCACCGAGGAGGAGCCGGAACCGGCGGTGCCCGAGCGGGAGCCCGACTCCCGTCCCCCGGCGGTGTACGAACCGGCGGCGAGCGACGAGCCGAGCGGCTCGTCCTCGGCGGCCCCGGCCGAACCCGCGCCGGAACTCACCCCCACCGGCCGGTCGGTGTCCATTCCGACGACCGACCCCAGCAGCAGCACCACCATCTCGACCGGATCGACCGGTCCCACCGGGACGGTCTCGGTCGGCGAGCCAACTCCGGGCCCCACAACGGAAATCCCCACGCCGACCGGCACCGCCGAACCGGTCACGACGTTGCCGGCGCCCGCGTCCGGTGGCACATCGGTGCCGGTCCGCCGGTCCGGCGGCCGGGACCACGAGCCGGGACCTACCGAGGGGCCGGCGTCGGGCGGGCCGGCGCCGAAGCCGACCGCCCCGGGTTCCCCCGGCAGCGCCGGGGTCGGGCAGACGACCACCACCTCGGCGGCAGCCAGCCAGGCGCCGGCCGCTCCGGTGACCACGACGAAATCGCAGGCCGACGCCGTCGGGACGCCGCTGATGCCCGCGCCCCGAACGCAACAGGCCGAGGAGGACCGGTTGCACTCCAGCTACCTGATCCTGGGTGAGGACATCTACGGGGACCAGGGACCGATCGCCTCGCCGGTGATCGGCGAGGACGACGAGTTCTGATGACCGCGATGTTCGACGTGGAGTCCGGCTCCGCGCCGGCCGACGCGCCGGTGACGATCAGCGCGCTGGAGTACGACGTGCTCTGGGAACACCTCGGACTGGGCACGATGCCGCTGGTGCTGAAGGTGCCCTCGCCGGGCCGTAGCCACGCCGAGCGCGCCGAGTTGGTCGCCGGGGCGTGGCGCAGGCTCACCGACCGGGGGCTGGGCCAACAGCGACGGGTCGACGGGCGGCTGGAACACCTGCTGCGTCTGCTGGACCGGCCCGACCGGGAGGTGGACGCGCGGTTCGGACTCAACCGCAGCGTGCGCTGGCTGGCCGCGGCCGTTGACGAGCAGGCCGTGCTGGCCACGCTGGACCGGCGCGGCCTGACCCTGCGGGAGGCGGCGGCGAGCGGGCTGGCCCGGGAGGCGGTCCATGCGCTGCCCAACCTGCCGGCCGGTCCCGGCGAGTCGGTGACGTTGCCCAGCGCGCAACTGGACGCGGCGGCGGCCGAGGCCTACACGGCGGAACAGTTCGAGCGGGCGTTGTACGAGCACGGGGTACGCGCCCGGGACGCGTCGGTGCTGCGCACCGCGGTCACCGACGCCAAGCGGCAGGGCCAGTTCGGCGCGGCCGCCCGGGACCGGTGGGGCAAGCGGCACCGGGCCAACTGGGTGGTCGGCTTCTTCGACACGGTCGGCGGCCGATACCTCCAGGTGCGCCGGGACTCCCCGGCCGGGCCGCCGTGGACGACGATCTCACCGGCGGACAACCGACTGCTGGCCCGGCAGGTCGCCGAACTCCTGGACGAGGTCACCGCCGAGGCCTGACGGCCCGGTTGGCAGCCCCCTGATCGGGCAACGTCGATCAGACAACGTCGATCAGCCTGCGTCGATCAGCCTGCGTCGATCAGCCTGCGTCAACAAGACAGCGCCGATCAACCGCCGCCGAGCAACCCGAGACGATCACTCGGCGCCGATCAAGCGGCGTCAACCCGCCGGGGACGATCAGCCGTGGACGGCTCGGGGACGGCGATCACTCGGCGCCGATCAGCCGGGGACGTCGGCTGAGATGTCGGCGGCGATCAGCTTGGTGCGGACCTCCGGGGCCGCCGTGCGCCGGGCGTCCGCGGCCTGGTCGTTGGGCTGGTTCTGCGAGTCCCGTTCGGCCTGTACGCGGGCCGCGTACGCGTCCACCTCGCGCTTGGCGGTCGCGTCGTCCCAGCCGAGCACGCCGGCCATCAGCTCGGCCACCCGCTCCGCGCAGTCCACGCCCCGGTGCGGGTACTCGATCGAGATCCGGGTCCGCCGGGTGAGCATGTCCTCGACGTGTAGCGCGCCCTCGTAACTCGCCCCGTAGACGACCTCGACCTGGAGGTAGTCCGGGGCGGCCGGCAGCGGCTTGAGCAGTTCGGGATCGGCCTCGGCCAAGCCGAGCACCTCGTGGATCATCGAGCCGTAGCGGTCCAGCAGGTGGCGGATGCGATAGGGGTGCAGCCCGTACCGGCCGGCGAGCTGGTCGGCCTGGTTGACCAGCGCGTGGTAGCCGTCCGCGCCGACCAGCGGCACCTTGTCGGTGATCGAGGGCTGCAACCGGCCGGACAGGTCGGCCCCGGCCGCGTCCACCGCGTCCGACGCCATCACCCGGTAGGTCGTGTACTTGCCGCCGGCGATCGCGATCAGGCCGGGCGACACCCGGGCCACCGCGTGCTCGCGGGACAGCTTCGAAGTGTTCTCGCTCTCGCCCGCCAGCAGCGGCCGCAGCCCGGCGTAGACGCCCTGGATGTCGTCGTGCGTCAACGGGGTGGCCAGCACCGAGTTGACGTGTTCGAGGATGTAGTCGATGTCCTGCTTGGTCGCCGCCGGGTGCGCGAGGTCGAGGTGCCAGTCGGTGTCGGTGGTGCCGATGATCCAGTGGTTGCCCCACGGGATGACGAACAGCACCGACTTCTCGGTCCGCAGGATCAGGCCCGACTCGGCGACGATCCGATCGCGCGGCACCACGATGTGCACGCCCTTGCTGGCCCGCACCCGGAACCGGCCTCGGCTGCCGGACAGTTGCTGGAGGTCGTCGGTCCACACGCCGGTGCAGTTGACGACGACGCCGGCCAGCACGTCGGTCTCCCGGCCGTCCTCGACATCGCGCACCCGCACGCCGGAGACCCGGTCGGCCTCCTTGAGGAAGTTGACCACCTGGGTGGACGTGCGCACGACCGCGCCGTAGTGCGCCGCGGTGCGGGCCACGGTGAGCGTGTGCCGGGCGTCGTCGGCCTGGGCGTCGTAGTAGCGGATGCCGCCGATCAGCGCGCCGCGCTTGAGCGCCGGGAACATCCGCAGTGCGCCGGCCCTGGTCAGGTGCTTCTGGCCGGGCACTGAGCGCGCGCCGCCCATCGTGTCGTAAAGCAGCAGGCCGCTGGCGGTGTAGGGCCGTTCCCAGAGCCGGTGGGTCAGCGGGTAGAGGAAGCTGACCGGCTTGACCAGGTGCGGCGCGATCCGGGTGAGCATCAGCTCACGCTCGTGCAGGGCCTCCCGGACCAGGCCGAATTCGAGCTGTTCGAGGTAGCGCAGGCCGCCGTGGAACAGTTTGCTGGACCGGCTGGACGTGCCGGCGGCCAGGTCGCGCGCCTCCACCAGGGCGACCCGCAGGCCACGGGTGGCCGCGTCCAGCGCGGTGCCGACCCCGACCACACCGCCGCCGACCACGACCACGTCGAACTGTTCGGCGGACAGCCGGTTCCAGGTTTCCTCGCGTTCGGCGACGCCGAGGCGGCCGCCGAAGGTCGCGAACGACGAAGCGGACTGGACCGGGTGATCGTTCTCCACCGGCTTCCGGGTCACCACGTCAACCAGCCTCCCTCAGCCACGACACCAGCTCCGTGCGAGCGTCGAAAAGCCATCATGGATCCGCGGACGAGCGATCCCCACGCTACCTGTCCGGAGCGGAAACCGGCGCGCCGACTTACTCAGGGTTGCTGACATGCCTCGCGGGGCGGAAGGTGCGCGGACGCGACGAGTGGGGGTCGGCGGTCCCCAACCAACCGGCCCCCACCCACTGAATCGCCGCGCCCCGCGCTCAGCTGAGCTTGGCGAAGATGATGACGTTGTCCACGTAGCTGTGCGCCGCGGAGTCGAAAGAGCCGCCACAGGTGATCAGGCGCAACTCCGGGTCCGGCGTGTCACCGTACACCTCGTCGCTGGGAAACTGATCCTTGGCGATTTCCTGTTTCCCGGTCACCGTGAACGTCGCCGTGCTGCCGTCCTGCCGGGTCACCAACACCTGGTCGCCGACCTTGAGTTCGTGCAGCCGGAAGAAGATGCCTTCCTGCTTGTCGCCGTCCACGTGGCCGAGGATCACCGCGGGACCGACCTGGCCGGGCGTCGGGCTGCCGTCGAACCAGGCGGCCTGCATCGGTGTGCTGACCGGCGGCAGCTGCACGGTCTGGTCCGCGTTGAGCCCGAGCGCCACCAGCGAGGACTGCGCGTCGATCGCCGGAATCTTCAACGACACCGGGACAGACCGCGACATGCCCACCGTGCCGGCCTGGGTGGAGCCGCCGGCCAGCACCGAGCCGGACACGGTCGGACCGGCCGGCGGCGGCGTCGAGGACTGGCTCGTCCCCGGCCCGCAGCCGCCGACCAACAGGCTCACCGACAACATCGGCACGGCGATCCACAATGGACGAACGGAACGGCTGAATCCCGCTCGGCGCATGGTGGTCAGCCCCACGTGCTCACCACAGCGGCCATCGCACCGCCGCCGGTCTCCGGCGCACCGTTCGGCCGGACCGGGATCTCCCGGCTGCCCGCGGCGGCCTGCGCCCGGGCCTGCGCCTGGCGCTGCGCCGCGATCTGGGCCGGGTCGGCCGTCGTCGGGCGTCCGTCGGGCGCGACGCGGGTCGTCGGCGGAGCAGCGACGGCCGTCGGCGAAGCGTCGATGGTCGTGGTCGGGGCAGGGGTCGGCGCTGCGGTAGTGGTCGCGGCGTTGCCGATCCCGGCCGTCAGCACCCCGCCGAGGACGACGAGAAAGGCGATGGCGCCAACGGTTCGCTTCAGTTTCACGGGTTTTCTCCTCAGTTCGTTCGGACATGTCCGATACGCCGGAGGGGGCCCGCAGGTTGCACCGAAGATCAGCCGGTTGTTCAGTTTCGTGCCGACATGCCACGTCTCCACGACCACGGCCGGTCCGCCACCACCGGTCTGCGAAGGTTGCCGCGAAGGTCGCCGAGGACAACGTCGCGGTGGTAGCCGAAGTCGTGGTGGATGGTGCGGAGACTTCAGTCCAGGTCGTCGTGGCGCATGAGTTGGCGGCCGGCCTCGGTGATGGAGCCCGACAGCGACGGGTAGACCGAGAAGGTCAACGCCAGTTGTTCCACCGTGAGCTGGTTCTGCACGGACAGCGCGATCGGCAGGATCAGCTCGCTCGCGTTGGGCGCGACCACCACGCCGCCGATCACCACGCCGGTTGCCGGGCGGCAGAACAGCTTCACGAAGCCGCGGTGCAGACCCTCCATCTTGGCGCGCGCGTTGGTGGCCAGCGGCAGCATCACCGTGCGCGCCGGCACCTCACCGGAGTCGATCGCGCTCTGGCTGATGCCCACGTTGGCGATCTCCGGGTGGGTGAAGACGTTCGCCGCGACGGTCTTGAGCTTGATCGGCGCGACGCCCTCGCCGAGCGCGTGCCACATGGCGATCCGACCCTGCATCTGGGCGACCGATGCGAGCATGAGCAGGCCGGTGCAGTCGCCGGCCGCGTAGATGCCCGACACGCTGGTGCGGGACACCCGGTCGACCGAGATGAACCCGCCCCGGCCCGGCTCGATGCCGACCCGGTCCAGGCCGATGTCGGTGGTGTTGGGGACCGAGCCGACCGTCATCAGCGCATGGCTGGCCTCGATCACCCGACCGTCGGACAGGTACACCTGGACGGTGTCGCCGACCCGTTCGAGCTTGTCCGCGCGGACGTGCTTGAGCACGGTGGTGCCCCGCTCGGCGAACACGTCCTCCAGCACGGCGGCGGCATCGGCGTCCTCGTAGGGCAGCACCCGGTCGCGGCTGGACACGAGCGTGACGTCCACGCCCATCTCGGTGTAGGCCGAGGCGAACTCGGCGCCGGTGACACCGGAGCCGATGACCACCAGGTGCGCGGGCATTTCTTCGAGGTCGTAGATCTGCCGCCAGGTGAGGATGCGCTCGCCGTCGGGCTCCGCGCCGGGCAGGACGCGCGGGTGGGCGCCGGTGGCGATGAGCGCGACGTCCGCGTCCAGCATGTCGATGGTGGCGCCGTCCGGGTCGGTGACGCCGACCCGGTGACTGGCCAATCCGGGCGCGTCGTCGCAGAACCGGGCGCGTCCCGTGATCAAGCGCACACCTTCGCGCTGCACCCGGGCCCGGATGTCGGCCGACTGGGCGAGCGCGAGGCCCTTGACGCGGCCGTGCACGGTCTGCACGTCCACGCCAGCACTGGTGTCCTCGGTCCGGATGCCCAGTTCCTCGGCACCCCGGAACGCGGAGCGGACGCCGGCGGAGGCGATGAACGTCTTGGACGGAACACAGTCGTAGAGCACACACGCGCCGCCGAGGCCGTCCGGTTCCACGATGGTGACGTCGGCGCCGTGCTGGGCCGCGACCAATGCCGCTTCATAACCCGCTGGCCCGCCACCCATGATCACGATGCGGGTCACGCCCGTCCTCCCTCACCACGGTCTTTGGTTCGCGCCTGCAACCGTACGCGTCGCGGGACGGGCCCGGTCAGCCGACCGGACCGACTCGAATCGCCCGAATCGTCGGACCGGACCGATCCGCCCAGCTGATCGGTTGGTCGGATCGACCGGCCGGATCAGTCCTGCGGAACGGCCGCCGAGATCTGTCGGCGGGGATCGGCCAGTCGGATCAATGGCGGGGATCGGCCACTCGGTTCGGCGACGAGGTCCCATCGGGCGGGGCGGTAGGTCGCTAGGCTGTCGTCCGTGCCGCTCTATGCCGCGTACGGGTCCAACATGGACCCGGCCCAGATGAATGAGCGAGCCCCGCACTCGCCGATGGCGGGCACCGGTTGGCTCGTCGGTTGGCGTCTGACGTTCGGCGCCGAGGACCTCACGTGGGAGGGTGCGCTCGCCACCATCGTCGAGGACCCGGGCTCGCAGGTCTTCGCAGTGCTGTACGACATGATGCCCGAGGACGAGGCCCGGCTGGACAGCTGGGAAGGCTCTGAGCTGGGCCTGCACAAGAAGATCCGGCTGCGGGTGCAGACCCTGGAGGGCTCGGTGCTGGCCTGGCTCTACGTGCTGGACGCCTACGAGGGCGGCCTGCCCTCGGCCCGGTACCTGGGGGTGGTGGCGGACGCGGCAGAGGCGGCGGACGCACCAGCCGACTATGTGGAGGGCCTGCGCAATCGGCCCTGCCGGCGGGTCGGCCCGTAGCGCCGGGTCAGGTCGTGCTCCTTTCGCGTTCGGGCTGATCAGCTGGCTCGTGCGGGTGATTCTGACTGCTGCCGTCGAGAAATCAGCGGTGGGCTCTGGCGGCACGGGACGCGTGGTGGGTGGCCGATCCCTACGGCTCGGCACGCCTGATCGGCCGGTCATGCCGCGCACCTCCGCTCGGTGAAGGCCGCCCGCAGCCTCGTGCAGAGCTGGGTGGGCTCGATCAGGTCGCCGGGGTGGGCGGACACGATCAGCCAGCCCTGAGCGCGCAGGTCGGCCGGGGGCGGCCACGGCGGTGCGCCGCCGGGTGTCCTGGCTACTGGCGGCGGCCAGGACGAGCCGGCCGGCCGGGGCTGGGGGCTCTGGTAGGTGAGGGCGATCCGGAGTTCCGGCCAGGCGAAGGTGAGTCGGTGGCGGGGGCGGCCCCGGCGGTCGGCCGGGCGGTAGTGGCTCGTGGGGACCGGGAAGCCGGCTTCGACCACGCTGAGCAGCAGCACGCTCTCGGCCGGGGTTTCGGGCAGGCCGGTGGCCAACGACAGCAGCTCCGCCGCCTGGCGGGTCCCTCGGCGGTTCGGTCGGGCCCGGAGATAACGGTGGATCTCCGACCAGCGGGCCGGGCGGGACTCCGCCGGCAGGGCGTGCAGGGCCTGGTCGGCGCAGGCCAGGGCGGCCCGCCTCGGCGCCTCGCAGAGGAGTTCGCCGATGGTGGCCGGGAGGGTGCTCACCCGCAGGCCCTCGACGGTGGTGATCTCGGCGGCGGGCAGCGCCGCCTGGTGGACGACCAGGCCGCTGCGCGAGCGGACCCGGTGGTCGTAGGGAACAGCCACGTGCACCGGGAAGCCGCCGACCGCGGTGCAGCCGTGCAGGGCCGCGGCGGTGGGGCCGACCAGCACCGCGTCCCGGCCGGCCAGCAGCAGGGCGCCGGCGCACCGGGTGCGCAGGTCGAGCACCCGGTCACCGGACAGCAGCACGCCACGGCCGAACGCGACCAGCGCGCCCTCGTCGATCGCGCCACGCAGGCGGTGGTCGCCGAGGGCGTGCCGCGCCGTTCGGTAGGTGTATGCGCCGTGCAGGCCGTTGCTGATGTCGATCACTGGTCCAGCCTGCCGCCGGTCGACCGGCCGAACCACGACTTCGACCCGGACTGTGGACAACTCGGCAGGCTGTGGACAACCAGCTTGACAAAAGCTACGCGGCGAGGGCGGCCAGGGCCGAGTGCAGCAGGGTACGGACGGCGACCGGCAGGGCCCGCTCGTCGGCGACGAACGTCGGGCGGTGGATGTCGCCCATCGGACCCTCGCCCGGCCACACGCCCAGCCGGGCGAACGAGCCGGGGACCTGCTCCAGATACCAGCCGAAGTCCTCGCCGCCACTGGACTGCGGCGTCCCGGCCAGCCCGTCCTCGCCGACCGCCGCGCGCACGCCGGCGCGCAGCAGCTCGGTGCTCTCCGCGTCGTTGACCACCGGCGGCACGCCCCGCTGGTGCTTCAGGTCGAAACCGACGCCGGTGGGCAGCAGGATCGCCTCCACCAGGCCCGCGACCAGCGGCTCCAGCTCGGTCCAGATGTCCCGGTCACCGGTCCGCAGCGTGCCGCGCAACACGCCGTCCTGCGGCACGGCGTTGGCGGCCTCGCCGGCGTGCACCGCGCCCCAGACCAGGACGGTGCCCGACCGCGGGTCGACCCGGCGGGACAGCAGGGTGGGCAGGCCGGTGATCACCGCGCCCAGTGCGTGCACCAGGTCGGCGGTCAGGTGCGGGCGGGAGGTGTGCCCGCCGGGCGAGGTCAGCCGCAGTTCCAGCAGGTCGGCGGCGGCGGTGATGGGACCGACCCGGGTGCCGACCCGGCCCACCTCCAGCCTCGGGTCGCAGTGCAGGCCGAAGATCCGGCGCACGCCCTCCAGGCCGCCCGCGGCGATCACGTCCAGCGCGCCGCCGGGCATGACCTCCTCGGCCGGCTGGAAGATGAACCGCAGCCGACCGGGCAGTTCCGGTGCGGACGCGGCGGCCAGCGCCGCGCCCAGCAGCGCGGTGGTGTGCAGGTCGTGGCCGCAGACGTGCGCCACTCCGTCCACAGTGGACTTGAACGGCAGGTCGGTGTCCTCGGTCACCGCCAGCGCGTCCAGGTCGGCGCGCAGCGCGACGCAGTCCGGCCCCGTGCCGACGTCGCAGATCAGGCCGGTGCCGGTGGGCAACACGGTGGGCCGCAGGCCTGCGGCGCGCAGGTGGCCGGCGACCAGGTCGGTGGTCGCGAACTCGTGCCGGGACGGCTCCGGGTGCGCGTGCAGGTGCCGCCGCCAGGCGACCAGGTCGGCACCGTTCGCGCCCAGCCAGTCGTCCAGCCAGGACGGTCCACGACCGGCGCCGATGTCCTCCACAGTGGACATACTGACCCCGCGATCGGTCAGCAGCACGCCCGGCTCTGTGCCCCCGATCCCGCTGGGACCATCAGGCAACTCCGGACGCGAGTCCACCACAGTCACGCCAATCCTCCATCGCTGACTCAGCGGGGTTGCCGATGCAGCTACTACCGCTGACATCGCTGTTGAGTCCCCGGTCGTCACCAATGCTGCCCGACCGGCCGCAAGGAAACCTGGCGAAATGATCCTCGACCGATTTTCGGTCGCGTCGGTGCGACGAACGGCGGGCCGGATTCGTCCTGACCGATGCCGGCCGACGAGGTGGACGGGCGAGCGCCCGTTGCCCCGCTCAGCTCTTGCCCTGCGCCGCGTTCTTCGACTTGGTGCGGTGCCTGTTCTTGCCGCGACGGCCCAAATAGACGATCAGCAGCAGGACGACGACCACGCCCAGCACGATCGCCTTGTGCTCGGCCTGCTTGTCGTTCGCGGCTTGTTGCTCCTGGTTGATGTCGGTGACCGGGGCGGTGGTCGTCGGAGTGTCCGCGCGCCTCAGTTCACCAACCGGAACGGGTGACACCCGTCCGAGGTGGACGGCCGCCGTCGAGCGCACCGGAGCCGCGGCCGCGGTGCCGACCGCGATCCCACCTGCCAGGAACACGCTCAGCGACAACACCAGTACACCGAGCAACACACGCGACAGCGACCTGGGAACAAGCCGGACAGTCATCCGCACAGCAGCCTCCTCACGGTCACCGCGGCGAGTTGCACTCGCATGCGGACAACGTTACCGAGTGTGGCCCGCAGACCTAAAGGATGTAACTCGAACGGATGGACGGCGGTCAGCTATGTGACGCATCACGGTCGTGCCGGGTTGCCCATCCGAGATCGTGGGTTGCCAGCCGGAACCGGGACGGGCTAGCTGGGATCGGCCTCCAAGGTGCCGTTGAACGCGGCCAGGATGCGCTCCGCGCCCAGCGTCGCGGTCAGTTCGCCGTCGGCGACCAGCCGCTCGACGTCGGGCACCAGCGCGCGCACGGCGGGGTCCTCGTACAGCCGGCGCAGCAGCGTCTCGCGCACCATCGACCAGGTCCAGTCGACCTGCTGGCGGCGCCGGTTCGCCTCGAACTCGCCGGTCTCGGCCAGCACCTCGCGATGCCGGTTGATCTGCTCCCACACCTCGGCCAGCCCGGTCTCGGTGAGTGCGCTGCAGGTCAGCACGGGTGGCGCCCACGGCGCGTCCGGCGCACGCAGCAGCCGCAGCGCGCCGGCCAGTTCCCGCGCGGCCTTCGCGGCCTCCCGCTCGTGCTCGCCGTCGGCCTTGTTCACCGCGATCACGTCGGCGAGTTCGAGCACGCCCTTCTTGATGCCCTGCAGCGAGTCGCCGGTCCGGGCCAGGGTGAGGAACAGGAAGCAGTCGACCAGGTTGGCCACCGCGACCTCGGACTGGCCGACGCCGACCGTCTCCACCAGCACCACGTCGTAGCCCGCGGCCTCCATCAGCACCATCGTCTCGCGGGTCGCCCTGGCCACCCCGCCGAGCGTGCCCGAGGTGGGCGAGGGCCGGATGAACGCGGCCGGGTCGACGGCCAGCCGGCTCATCCGGGTCTTGTCGCCCAGGATGCTGCCGCCGGTGCGGCTGGAGGAGGGGTCCACGGCGAGCACCGCGACCCGGTGGCCGGCCACGGTCAGCATGGTGCCGAACGCGTCGATGAAGGTCGACTTGCCGACCCCGGGCACGCCGGTGATGCCGATCCGGTGTGCGCCACCGGCCGAGGGCAGCAGCTCGACCAGCAGTTCCTGCGCCTGCTCCCGATGCTCGCCGCGGGTCGACTCGACCAGGGTGATCGCCTTGGCCAGCACCGCACGGTCGGCGGCCCGCACCCCGGCGGCGTACTCGTCCAGGTCGACCTTCCGGACCATCAGCCGACCATCAGAGGTTGATGCCGTGCCGCTGGCCGAGTTCGCGCAGCAGTCCGATCGCCGCGTCCGCGATCACCGTGCCGGGCGGGAAGATGGCGCTCGCCCCGGCCGCGCGCAGCGCGTCGAAGTCGCCCGGCGGGATGACCCCGCCGACCACGACCATGATGTCCGGCCGGCCGGCCGCGGCCAACTCGTCGCGCAGCGCCGGCACCAGGGTCAGGTGGCCCGCGGCCAGCGAGGACACCCCGACCACATGCACGTCGGCCTCGATCGCCTGCCGGGCGACCTCCTCCGGTGTCTGGAACAGCGGCCCGACGTCCACGTCGAAGCCGATGTCGGCGAACGCGGTGGCGATCACCTTCTGGCCGCGGTCGTGCCCGTCCTGGCCCATCTTGGCCACCAGGATGCGCGGCTGCCGGCCTTCCTCCTCGGCGAACTTCGTCACCAGTTCGCGCGCGGTCCGCACGTTCGGCGAGGTACCCACCTCCTGCCGGTACACCCCGGAAATCGTCCTGATCTGGCCGGCATGGCGACCCCAGACCCGCTCCAGTGCCGCGGAGATCTCGCCGACGGTCGCCTTCGCCCGGGCCGCGTCGATGGCCAGGGCGAGCAGGTTGTGTTCGAGGCCGGGTGCGCTCCGCTCGGCGGCGTTGCTCAGCGCGCCGAGGCAGGCCCGGACGGCGGTGTCGTCCCGCTCGGCGCGCAGCCGGCGCAGCTTCTCGATCTGCTGGCCGCGCACCCCGGCGTTGTCGACCTTGAGCACGTCGATCTTCTCGTCGTCGGTGACCAGGTACTTGTTCACGCCGATCACCGGCTGCCGGCCGGAGTCGATCCGGGCCTGGGTGCGCGCGGCGGCCTCCTCGATGCGCAGCTTGGGGATGCCGGCGCTGATCGCTTTGGCCATCCCGCCGGCCGCCTCGACCTCGGTGATGTGCCCCCATGCCTTGCGGGCCAGGTCGTAGGTGAGCCGCTCGACGAACGTGCTGCCACCCCAGGGGTCGATCACCCGGGTGGTGCCGGATTCTTGCTGTAGCAACAACTGCGTGTTGCGGGCGATCCGCGCGGAGAAGTCGGTGGGCAGCGCGAGCGCCTCGTCCAACGCGTTGGTGTGCAACGACTGGGTGTGCCCCTGGGTGGCGGCCATCGCCTCGACACAGGTGCGGATCACGTTGTTGTACACGTCCTGCGCGGTCAGCGACCAGCCCGAGGTCTGCGAGTGCGTGCGCAGGCTCAGCGACTTCGCACTGGTCGGCTGGAAACCCTTGACCAGCTTGGACCACAGCAGCCGGGCGGCCCGCAACTTGGCCACCTCCATGAAGAAGTTCATGCCGATGGCCCAGAAGAAGGACAGCCGGGGGGCGAACGCGTCCACCGCGAGACCGCCGTCCAGGCCGGCCCGGATGTACTCGACACCGTCGGCGAGCGTGTAGGCCAGCTCCAGGTCGGCGGTCGCACCCGCCTCCTGCATGTGGTAGCCGGAGATGGAGATGCTGTTGAACTTCGGCATCCGCTGCGAGGTGTAGGCGAAGATGTCGGAGATGATCCGCATGGAGGGCTGCGGCGGGTAGATGTAGGTGTTGCGGACCATGAACTCCTTGAGGATGTCGTTCTGGATGGTGCCGGCCAACTTCTCCGGTGGCACCCCCTGCTCCTCGGCGGCGACGACGTAGAGCGCCATCACCGGCAGCACCGCGCCGTTCATCGTCATCGACACGCTCATCCGGTCCAGCGGGATGCCGTCGAAGAGTTGGCGCATGTCGTAGATGGAGTCGATGGCCACGCCGGCCATGCCCACGTCGCCGGCCACCCGGGGGTGGTCGGAGTCGTAGCCGCGGTGGGTGGCCAGGTCGAAGGCGACCGACAGGCCCTTCTGCCCGGCGGCGAGATTGCGGCGGTAGAAGGCGTTGGACTCCTCGGCGGTGGAGAAACCCGCGTACTGCCGAATGGTCCAGGGCTGGTTGACGTACATCGTCGGGTACGGGCCACGCAGGAACGGCGGCGCGCCCGGAAAGGTGTCCAGGAAGTCGATGCCGGCCAGGTCCTCGTCGGTGTAGACCGGCTTGATGCCGATGCCCTCCGGCGTCTCCCAGGTCAGCGCGTCCGGGCCCTTGCCGGTGCGCTCGTGCAGTGCGTGCCGCCACTGGTCGGGGTCGACCGGTTGCGGCGCCCCGAGTTCGACGTCGGCGAAGTTCGGAACGGAGTTCGTCATCGCGCCTCCAAGGTGTCCCAGGTGCGGTGCAGCACGGCGAGTGCGTCGCAGCCGCGGTACAGGAAGTCGTCGGCGCCACCGGTGCCGGCCGGGCCGGCCAGCAGCACCGTGCGCGCGCCTGCCTTCTTCAGCGCGGCCACCGCCGCCTCGGCCTGCTCGGCGTAGGACCGGTCGGTCCCGCACAGGCAGGCCACGGCGAGCCCGCTGGTGGTGAACGCGGCGACCAGCTCGGCCACGTCGGCGGTGGCGCCCGCGGTCGGGGTGTCGATCCCGCCTGCCTGCAACAGGTTCGCCGCGAAGCCGGCGCGTGCGGTGTGCGCGGCGACCGGGCCGAGGGTGGCCAGGAAGACCGCCGGCCGGTGGCCGGTGTCGGCGCGCACCGCGTCCGACCGGTCGCGCAGTTCCTCGAAGTCCTGTGCGTAGCGGATTCGGGGCAGGCCACCGGTTTCCGGCCGGTCCGGTCGGGGCGCCCGGTCCAGTCGCGGCTCGGCCAGGTTCGGGAACTCGCTGACCCCGGTGATCGGGTCGGTGCGGGTGGCGATGTTGGCCGCGCGGGCCGAGCGGGTCGCCGCCAACCGGTCGGCGACACCACCGTTGGCGAGTTCGGCGGGCAGACCGCCGGCCCGCTCGATCTCGGTGAACACCGCCCACGCCTGCTGGGCCAAGGAGTCGGTCAGCGACTCGACGAACCACGAGCCGCCGGCCGGGTCGATCACCCCGGCCAGCCGGGATTCCTCCAGCAGCACCGACTGGGTGTTGCGGGCGACCCGCCGGGAGAAGCCGTTGGGCCGGCCGATCGCGTCGTCGAAGGGCAGCACGGTGACCGCGTCCGCACCGCCGACGCCGGCCGCGAAGCAGGCCAGCGTGCCGCGCAGGATGTTCACCCACGGGTCGCGACGGGTCAGCATGGCCGGGGAGGTGACCGCGTGCTGGCGTTGCGCGGCGGCCGGTCCGCGGACCCCGCTCACCTCGGCCACCCGGGCCCAGATCCGCCGCGCCGCACGGAGTTTGGCGATGCCGGCGAACTGGTCGGGGCCCACCGCGATCCGGAACTCCAACTGGCCGGCCGCGGCGGTCACGTCCAGGCCGGCGTCGGTCAGCGCGCGCAGGTAGGCGACGCCGGCGGCGAGCGCGCAGCCGAGTTCCTGCGCGTCCGAGCCGCCCGCCTCGTGGTAGGGCGAGCCGTCCACCACCATCGTGCGCAGGTTGGGGTGACCGGCCGCGTACTTCGCGGCCAGCGCGGCGGCCTCGGCCAGGTCGGGGGCGGCACCGGTGCGGGCGGCCAGACCGATCGGGTCGAAACCCAGGTTGCCGCCGACGGCGTCGACCGGCAGGCCGCGGTCGGCGTGCACGGCCAGCAGGGCCTCGGCGGCGGCCGCGAAGTCGGCGCCCGGGTCGAGGGTGATCGGGGCGAGGTCGAGCAGCACGTCGGCGAGCGCGGTGGCCAGGCCGTCCACCGGTATCCCGCCGGTGCCGACGGCCAGCCAGAGCGAGCTGACCCCGTGTTCCAGGTCGGCGAGCAGCGCCGGGTTGGCGTCGGCCGGGTCGGGTTCGGCGTGCCGGGCCCGCACGTCCCAGCCGCCGAGGGTCGCGCCCTCCGGCCGGCCGCCACGGGTGAACGGGGTCAGGCCAGGCAGCCCGGTGACCGACCCGGGACCGTCACCACGGGTGTACAGCGGGGCGATCGGGATGCCGTCGTAGCTCTGGGCAGCCAGCAGGTCCTCGGGTGCCGAGGCGGTCTCCGCGCCGGCGACACCGGACCTGACCAGCACGGCACGCACGAGTTCGCGCCAGTCCTGCCTGGTCACACCAGGGAACTCGGCAGCGAGGTCGAGCTGGTCGGGCGGGGTGGTCATGTACCGCGATGTTACTGACGGACCCCCTCACCGGCATGTGACACCCGTCGCGGTGACCGATGCAGATCCACTGAGCGGTGCCCAACCCGACGTCCGTCACAATGGGGGGCGTGTCCACGCCCAGTCACGGATCGAGCCAGGACGACCGGTTGATCGCCGGGCGGTACCGGCTGCAGCGGGTGATCGGCCAGGGCGCGATGGGGGTCGTCTGGCTGGGCTACGACGAACTCCTGCACCGCGCGGTCGCGGTGAAGGAGGTGCAGTCGCCGCCGGGCATGCCGGCCGCCGAGGCGTCGCTGGTGCGCGAGCGCACCCTGCGCGAGGCGCGCGCGATCGCCTCGCTGACTCACCCGAACGTGATCTCCGTCTTCGACGTGGCCCGCCGGGGTGACGACCCGTTCGTGGTGATGGAGCTGCTGCGTTCGCGCAGCCTCGCCGACGTGATCCGGGACATGGGCCCGTGCAACTCCGAACAGGCCGCGGCGGTCGCCGACGCGGTGGCCGCCGGCCTGGAGGCCGCGCACCGCCGGGGAGTCACCCACCGGGATGTCAAGCCGGGCAACGTACTCGTCGGCGACGACGGGCAGATCAAGCTGACCGACTTCGGCATCGCGCGCAATCTCGCCGAGGTCACCATGACCCACAGCGGGATGATCATGGGCACGCCGGCCTACATCGCCCCCGAGGTGGCCAGCGGTGACCCGGTCACGCCCGCCTCGGACCTGTGGGGCCTCGGCGCGATGCTGTTCGCCGCGGTCACCGGTGGACCGCCCTACGACGCCGGGGACGCGCTGGAGACCGTGGTCGAGGTCGTCCACGGCGAGGTGCCCGAGCTGCCGGAGGGCGCGCCGCTCGACGACATCATCGGCGACCTGATGGTGAAGGACCCGGCCGAGCGGATCAGCCTGGTCGAGGTGCGCCGGCGGATTCGCCCGCTGCTGCCCGAGCCGGGCGTACGGGTGTTCCCGGTGCCCGAGCCGGACACCGAGTCCGGGCCGGCCGACGACAAGCCGACCCGCCGGTTGCAGCCGACCGCGGAACCCGGGGACGAGGCACCGGCCGAGGCCTCGCCCCAGCTGGCCGCCGACCCAGGGCCGCTGCCGTTCCAACCGTCGTCCGCACCGCCGCCGTCCCGACCGGCGCTGCCGCGACCGCCGATGCCGCGGTCCTCGCAGTCGGCGCCGCTGGCTCCGCTCCCGGGACCGCTGCCGTTCCAACCGGTGGGGGCACCGCGCCGCCGCCGGGGGGCGCTGGCCGCCGCGGTGCTGGGCATCCTGGCCGTCCTGCTGTTCCTGGGCGCGGCCGGCGGCGGGTTCGCCGCGGCCCGCGTGCTGGGTGGGGCGCCGCTGCGGCCGCCGACCGCGACAACGCCGGCGCAGACCACCGCGCCCACGACCGAACCGGCCCCGGTCACCACCGTCACCCTGGTCGCGGCGACCCCGACGGCGGGTCCGGACGGCGACTTCGCCATCTCCGTGCCGCAGGGCTGGACCGAGTTCACCGAGCAGCGACCGGCCGGCGCGCTGCCGGCGAGCGTGGCGCTGCACTACGTCAGCCCGGACGGCGCCGACGAGCTGACCGTCGAGCACTTCGCGGACTACTACCCGCGGCACAGCGTGGACGACTACCTCGGGGCGCAGAACAAGACCTGGCCGCTGTTCCTGCAACAGTCCCGGGCCAACGCGAACGGCCCTGGTGGCAACAGCATCGACGCCGAGCAGGACATCGAGTACCGGACCTCGGCGAGCAGCGACCCCGCGGTGGACAGCGCCAACCGGACCACCTACGCGGAGACCCTGCCGCACGGGGACGACCTGTGGGTGTTGTCCGTGACCACGCCGACCCAGGGGGAAGGGTTCGGCAAGACGGTGTTCGACAAGGTGAGCGATACGTTCTCGGTGGGAAGCTGAGGCTCAGGCGCGGCAGGTCGGGGCGCCGCAGGTCGAAGTACGGGCCTGGGCGGCGCAGGAGCGGTCGCTTCGTCCTGGCCCTACCGCGCCGCTGCCGCGGCAGGGCCCACCTTGGATAGGCTCCGCCCTGTGACGAGCACCGATCAGGAAATCAGCGCGGTCACCGCCAATGCCGAGGCGGCCGCGCGTGTGCTGGCTGAGCGGACCGGGGTGGACCAGCACGACGTGGCCGTGGTCCTCGGCTCCGGCTGGGGGCCTGCGGCCGACGTGATCACCGGCGCCGGTGAGCTGGTGGCCGAGGTGGCCATGGGCGAGCTGCCCGGCTTCCGCAAGCCGGCCGTGGCCGGGCACGGCGGGACCATTCGTTCGGTCGTGCTGGACGGCCGGCGCACCCTCGTGCTGCGCGGGCGCACCCACCTCTACGAGGGGCACGGGGTGGCCCAGGTCGCGCACGGCATCCGCGCGGTGGCCGCCGCCGGGGTGCGCACGGTGCTGCTGACCAACGCGGCCGGTGGGCTGCGCGCGGACATGTCGGTCGGCCAGCCGGTGCTGATCAGCGACCACCTCAACCTGACCGCGACCTCGCCGCTGGTCGGGCCGCGGTTCTTCGACCTGACCGACCTGTACTCGCCCCGGTTGCGTTCGGCGGCAACGGAAATCGACCCGTCGCTGGCCGAGGGCGTGTACGCCGGGCTGCCCGGACCGCACTTCGAGACGCCCGCCGAGATCCGGATGTTGCGCACCCTGGGCGCCGACCTGGTCGGCATGTCCACCGTGCTGGAGGCGATCGCCGCGCGGGCGCTGGGGGTCGAGGTGTTCGGGCTGTCGCTGGTGACCAACCTGGCCGCCGGCATCACCGGCGAGCCGCTCAACCACGAGGAGGTGCTCGCCGCCGGTCAGGAGGCGGCGCACCGGATGGGCACGCTGCTCGCGGCCGTGGCGGCGAAGGCATGACGCTCGCGCCCACGCTGCGCGACGCGGCCTTCCGCTGGATCGCCGGCGACCTCGACCAGGACGACCGCACCGAGTTGCAGACCGTGCTGGCCAAGGCGATGGCTGGGGACCAGGCGGCGACCGACGAGCTGGCCGACCGGCTGGCCGGGCCGCTGGAGTTCGGCACCGCCGGCCTGCGTGGCCCGGTGCGCGCCGGCCCCAACGGGATGAACCGCGCGGTGGTCACCCGGACCACCGCGGGCGTCGGCCAGTGGCTGCTCGCGCACGGCAACGCCGGTGGTGTCGTGGTGGTCGGGCGGGACGCCCGGCACGGCTCGGAGGCGTTCCACACCGACGCGGCCGCGGTGCTCGCGGCGGTCGGGTTCGACGTGCGGGTGCTGCCCGAACCGCTGCCGACGCCGATCCTCGCATTCGCCGTGCGGCAGTTGGGCGCGGTGGCCGGCGTGCAGATCACCGCGTCGCACAATCCCCCGGCGGACAACGGTTACAAGCTCTACGACGGCACCGGCGGGCAGATCGTGCCGCCGACCGACCGGGAGATCGAGGCGGCCATCGCCGGCATCCCGGCGGCGGTGTCGGTGCCCAGGGCGACCACTTCGGACTGGACCACGGTCGGCCCGGAACTGTTGGAGAGCTATCTGGACCGGGCCGCGACCCTCCCCAGGGGCACCGCCCGGGAGCTGCGTATCGCGCTCACGCCGATGCACGGCGTCGGCGGCGCGACCGCGGTGAACGCGTTGCGGCGCGCGGGTTTCACCGACGTGCGAGTGGTGCGGGCGCAGGCCGCGCCGGACCCGGACTTCCCGACGGTGGCCTTCCCCAACCCCGAGGAGCCCGGCGCGGCCGACCAGCTGCTCGCGCTCGCCGAGGAGGTCGACGCGGATCTGGCCGTCGCGCTGGACCCGGATGCCGACCGGTGCGCGCTGGGCATCCGGGACGGCACGGGCTGGCGGATGCTGCGCGGCGACGAGACCGGCGCGCTGCTCGGCGCCTACATTCTGTCCACTGTGGATGATCAGACACCCGATCCGCTGGTGGCCACGACAATCGTGTCGTCCTCGCTGCTCGGCTCGATCGCCCGTTCGCGCGGGGTGCGTTACGCCGAGACACTGACCGGGTTCAAGTGGCTGGTGCGCGCCGGGGACGGCAAGGGCACCGGCCTGGTGTTCGCCTACGAGGAAGCGCTCGGGGTGTGTGTCGACCCGGAAGCGGTGCGGGACAAGGACGGCATCTCCGCCGCCGTGGCCGCCGCCGACCTGGCCGCGAGCACCAGGGCGGCCGGCCGGGTGCTCACCGACATCCTGGACGAGTTGGCCGTCGCGCATGGGCTGCACCTGACCGAGCAGATCGCGCTGCGGTTCACCGAACTGAGCCGGATCGGGGTGCTGCTGGCGCGACTGCGGGCAGACCCGCCAACTCGGCTGGCCGGCGTGCCGGTGAGCACCGAGGACCTGCTGCCCGACGCGGACGTGCTGCGCTTCCGGGGGGAGGGCATCCGGGTGGTGGTCCGGCCCTCGGGCACGGAGCCGAAGCTCAAGGCGTACCTGGAGGTGGTGGTGCCGGTGAGCGACGTGGCCGCGCTCACCGACGCCCGCAGGACCGGCTCCGACCTGCTCGCCGCGCTGCACACGGAACTGCACTCGCTGTTGGCGGGCTGACGAGGTGGCGATGCCCGCGCGAACGGGCATCGCCACCCGAAACGGTCAGCGACCGATCGACTGCATCCCGGCCGCCGGGTAACGATCGCCGGCGACGGAGCCGGTCGGCGCCGCGGCCTCGATCGCCGCGAGGTCCGCCGCGGACAGTTCCAGCGTCGCCGCGGCGACGTTCTCGTCAAGGTACTTCCGCCGCTTGGTACCGGGAATCGGCACCACGTCCGCGCCCCGCGACTGCACCCACGCCAGCGCGAGCTGTCCGGGCGTCACCCCGCGCTCGGTGGCCAGCGCGCGCAGCCGGGTGACGATCTCCAGGTTGCGCTCCAGGTTGCCCTCGGCCATCCGCGGCTGGGTCTGCCGGCGGAAGTCACCCTCGGCGAAGTCCGCCGACGAGGTGAACCGACCGGTCAGGAAGCCGCGGCCGAGCGGCGAGTACGGCACGATGCCCACGCCCAGCTCGCGTGCGGTCGGCACGATCTCCGCCTCGATGTCCCGCGACCACAGCGACCACTCGCTCTGCAACGCGGTGATCGGATGCACCGCGTGCGCCCGCCGGATCGTCTCCGCGCCGGCCTCCGACAGCCCGAGGTGACGCACCTTGCCCGCGGTCACGAGTTCGGCCATCGCGGTGACGGTCTCCTCGATCGGCACGTTCGGATCGACCCGGTGCTGGTAGTACAGGTCGATGTGGTCCACGTCGAGCCGGCGCAGCGACGCCTCGACGGCCTGCCGGACGTAGGCCGCGTCGCCGCGCACGCCCCGGGTGCTCGGGTCCGCGCTGCGCACCATGCCGAACTTGGTGGCCAGCACAACCTGGTCCCGCCGGTCGGCGATGGCCCGGCCGACGAGTTCCTCGTTCACGCCGACGCCGTACATGTCCGCGGTGTCCAGCAGGGTCACTCCGAGTTCGAGTGCCCGATGGATGGTCGCGATCGACTCGGCGTCGTCACCCTGCCCGTAGAACTCGCTCATCCCCATGCAGCCGAGCCCTTGGGCACTGACCTTGAGGTCGCCGAGATTCCTTACCGGGAAAGCCATCCTGTTAGTCCCCTTGTCCGTTGTCGATCAGCCGTTCACGAGTTTGTGCACCGCGGGCTGGTAACGGTCGCCGGCCACCGCGTCGGGCGGGATCACCGCTTCGATCGCGGCCATGTCCTCTTCGGACAGTTCCAGTGTCGCGGCGGCCACGTTCTCCACCAGGTAGGGCTGCCGGCGGGTGCCCGGGATCGGCACCACGTCCGCGCCCTGGGCCTGCACCCAGGCCAGCGCCAGCTGCCCCGGGGTGATGCCGCGCTGGTCGGCCAGCGCCCGCAGCCCCTCGGCCAGCACGAGGTTGCGCTCCAGGTTGGCCGCCTCGAACCGCGGCTTGGTCAGCCGGCTGTCGCCGGCGGGCAACTTCGCCGGGTCGGTGTACTTGCCGGTGAAGAAGCCGCTGCCCAGCGGCGCGTAGGGCACGATGCCGATGCCCAGTTCGCGCGCGGTGGGCAGGATCTCGGCCTCGATGTCCCGGGTCCACAGTGACCACTCGCTCTGCAACGCGGTGATCGGATGCACCGCGTGCGCCCGGCGGATGTTGTCCGCGTTGGCCTCCGACAGGCCCAGGTGGCGCACCTTGCCCGCGGTCACCAGCTCGGCCATCGCCCCGACCGACTCCTCGACCGGCACCTTCGGATCGACCCGGTGCAGGTAGTAGAGGTCGATGTGGTCGACGCCCAGCCGCTCCAGTGAGGCGTCGGCGGCCGCCCGGATGTGCGCGGCGTCGCCCTGGATGCCGAACTCGCCCGAGTTGTAGTCGCCGACCAGGCCGGCCTTGGTGGCCAGCACGACGCTGTCGCGCCGGTCGGCGATGGCCCGGCCGACCAGCCGCTCGTTGTGGCCCGAACCGTAGAAGTCGGACGTGTCCAGCAGGGTGACCCCGAGGTCCAGCGCCCGGTGGATGGTGCCGACGGACTGCTCGTCGTCGGACGGGCCGTAGCCGTGGCTCATGCCCATGCAGCCAAGGCCCTGGGCGCCGACAGCGAGTTCGCCCAGGTGGCGAACGGGCAGGGTGGTCATGACGCCTCCTCGATCTGTACGGCGGAGGGGCCGACCGTGGCGGCCAGCCTCCGTTCCAACTCGGCGTAGTTGTCGACCTTGTAGTCGAGCACGTCCAGGCAGGACTGCAACTCGGCGATGCGCTCGCGCACACCCGACCGGTGCTCGATGAGGATCTGCCGGCGGCGGACCGCGGTGGCGACGCCGCGGTGCCGCAGCTGCGCGTACTCGCGCATCAGCCGAATGGGCATGCCGGTGGTGCGCAGCTTGGTCAGGAAGACGAGCCAGTTGAGGTCGGCCTCGGAGTAGTTGCGCCGACCGCCGGAGTCGCGGGCCGGCGGCTCGACGAGGCCGATCCGTTCGTAGTAGCGAAGGGTGTCGATCGACAGCCCACTGAGGTCGGCTGCCTGTGCGATCGAATAAGTCACGAGCACGACCGTAAGACCTGGAGTGCACTCCAGGTCAAGCCGAACACCCCGGGTGAGACCTGGACGAAAGATCAACTCGACTTGGGGATCGCCCAGGATTCCAGCCGCTCGGCGATCTCGGCGATCTGCACCTGGTCGCGGCCGATCTCCCGGACGACGGCGAGCGCGTCCTCCTCGTCGGCGTCGATCCACCAGCCGTTCAGGTCGCACAGGGTGACCGCGGCGACCCAGCCGAGCCGCCAGTTGCCCTGGGCCAGCGGGCGGGTGCGCACCACCGAGTCCATCAGCGCGGCGGCCTTCGTCCACAACGTCTCGTACGCCTCAACGCCCAGCACGGTGGCCCTCGGCCGGTGCACCGCGGAGTCGAGCAGGCCGAGGTCGCGCACGACCAGATCGCCGCGGGTCACCGCGGTGGCGAGCACCAGCAGGTCGCCCGCGTCCAGATAGACCGTCACGCGCGGCTCAGGCCGGTCCGAGCCGGTCCAGCAGGTTGCGATAGCGCGGCAGCACGCGGCCGAGCACCTCGCCCAACTGCTCTTCCTTCTGCAGCCGGGCCCAGCGCTCGGCCAGGGCGAGCCGGACGATCTCCTGCTTGGACCGCCCTTCGGCGTCGGCGAGTTCGGCGAGTCGCCGGTTCTCCTCGTCGGTCAGGCGCAACGTCATGGCCATGACCAGACGGTACCACGGTGGTATCTCAGGAACCCGTAGATCCAGATCGGCGGACCCGCTGCCGCGCGCTCGACGTGCCACGGTCCACCCGCACGTGCTCGGCCGCCTCGGCCAGACCGAACCGGGGCATGTTCGCGTAGATCGACTCGACCTGACCGGCCCGGATCAGGTAGGTCTCGTGCCACACCCCGACCGCGCCGGACCGGCTCGCCGTGCGGTAGTACCGGCGCCAGGCCGGCTGGTGCGGCTGCGACTCCTCGGCGGCGAACGCGACCAGGTCCGCCAGGCTGCGCCAGTAGCCGACCTGCATGGTGGTCCGGCCGAACCAGTTGTGCGCCCGGATCATCCCCGCCTCCGGGTGTTTGGCCAGGTAGGCCAGCATCCGGACCATCGCGAGGCCGATCCACAGGTACTGGTCCAGCCGCCATAACTTGTTCACCCGCATCCCGATCAGGAACAGCACCACGTCGGCGTCCTCACCGCTGCTCTCCGGCTTCGCCGTCAGCTGGGCCGTCCACCGGCCCGGAAAGATCTCAGTCATTCCGCACTCCCCACAGAAGGTTTATGAACACTGTTATAAAACACCGTTACGGTATGCTGGTCAAGTGGCGAGGCCAAGAGTTCACGATGAGAACCTGCGCGTCCGGCTGCTCGACGAGGCCGGCCGGATGCTGTCCGACGAGGGGCCGGAGGCCCTGTCCATGCGCCGGCTGGCCACCGCCGTCAGCACGTCCACCTCGGCGGTGTACTCGCTGTTCGGCGGCAAGCCGGAGCTGCTGCGCGCGCTCTATCTTGAGGCGTTCCGGCGGTTCGGCCGGTACCTGACCGCGGTCGAGCGGACCGGCGACCCGCTCGACGACATCGCCCGGCTCGCGCTGGCCTACCGCGCCAGCGCGCTGAGCGACCCGCACCTGTACGCGGTGATGTTTCCCCGGCCGCTCAACGGCTTCGCGCCCGATCCGGAAGCCGAGGCCGAGGCGCTGACGACCTTCGAGCCGCTGATCGGCCTGGTCCGGCTCGCCATCAGCCAGGAGCTGCTGGTCGACGAGTCGGCCGAGACGATCGCCGTCGGCCTGTGGGCGATCGTGCACGGGCTGGTCTCGCTGGAGCTCAACAACCCCGACATCAAGAACGACGCCCGCTACCGGACGGTGGTCGGCGCGGCCCTGCGGGGCTGGGCGCGCCGACCGTCGGCGGGCTGAGCGTCAGACGGTGCCGTACTGCCGGTCCCCGGCGTCGCCGAGGCCGGGCACGATGAAGCCGGAGTCGTTGAGCCGCTGGTCGATCGCCGCGGTGACCAGCCGGACCGGCAGCCCGGAGTCGGAGAGCCGCTGGATGCCCTCCGGCGCGGCCAGGGTGCAGACCGCGGTGACATCGGTCGCGCCGCGGTCGGTGAGCAGCCGGATGGTGTGCTCCATCGAGCCACCAGTGGCCAGCATCGGGTCGAGCACCATCACCGGCCGGCCGGACAGGTCGGCGGGCAGCGACTCCATGTAGGGCACCGGCTTGAGCGTGCGCTCATCCCTGGACAGGCCGACGAAGCCCATCTGCGCGTCCGGGATCAGCTTGTGTGCCTGGTCGGCCATGCCGAGACCGGCCCGCAGCACCGGCACCAGCAGCGGCGGATCGGCCAGTCCGTACCCGGTGGTCTGGGCCACCGGGGTGTGGATGCGCTGCTCGGCCACGACCAGATCGCGGGTGGCCTCATAGACCAACATCACGGTCAGCTCTTGCAGCGCGGCGCGGAACGCGGCACTGTCCGTACGGGCGTCACGCATGGTGGTGAGCCGCGCCTTGGCCAGCGGGTGATCGATGACCAGCACATCCATGGGCGACACGCTAGCCGAGCGTGGCCGACCGCATGGTGGTGACCAGCCGGAACGAGATGAAGGTAGGCGACATGGGGCAGCTGCGAATCGGTGTGCTGGGCGCGGCCAGAATCGCCCCGAAGGCGATCATCGAGCCGGCCACCGAGGGCAGCGAGGCCGAAGTGATCGCCGTAGCGGCACGCGATCCGTTACGAGCCAAGGCATTCGCCGACAAGCACAAGATCGGCCGGACCTACCAGGGCTACGCCGAACTGCTCGCCGACCCGGAGATCGACGCGGTCTACAACCCGCTGCCCAACGGGCTGCACGGCCGGTGGACGCTGGCCGCGCTCAAGGCCGGCAAGCACGTGCTGTGCGAGAAGCCGTTCACCGCCAACGCCGAGGAGGCGCGCACGGTGGCCGAGGCGGCGAAGGAGGCCGGGCTGGTGGTGATGGAGGCCTTCCACTACCGCTATCACCCGCTGGCCCGGCGGATGGTCGAGGTGATCGAGTCCGGCGAGCTGGGCGAGCTGCGCTCGGTCGAGACGAACGTGTGCTTCCCGCTGCCGAAGTTCTCCGACATCCGCTACCGCTTCGACCTGGCCGGCGGCGCGCTGATGGACGCGGGCTGTTACGCCGTGCACCTGGCCCGGCTGCTCGGCGGGACCGACGGCAGCGAGCCGGAGGTGGTGTCGGCGGTGGCGAAGCTGCGCGATGTCGAGGTGGACCGGGCGATGACCGCGCAGCTGCGGTTCCCGGCCGGGCACACCGCGGCGGTGCGCTGCTCCATGTGGTCCAGTCACTGCTGAAGATCAACGCCCGGGTGATCGGCACGCACGGACAGATGAAGGTGTTCAACCCGATCTCCCCGCAGCATCGGCACCGGCTGTCGGTACGCAGTACCGAGGGGCGTCGGGTCGAGCACCTGACCCGACGGTCCAGCTACGCCTTCCAGTTGGACGCGTTCACCGGTGCGGTGCTGCGCGGCCGGCCGGTGCTCACCGGACCGACCCAGGCGATCGCGAACATGACCGTGATCGACGCGATCTACCGGGCGGCCAGCATGCCGTTGCGCCAGCCGAGCTCGACCAGCGAGCCGAGCTGATCGTCGGCAGGAGCGAGCAGTGTCAACGGCAACCCAACCGTTGTCCGGCGGAGCTAAACTCCCCCGGGTGACGGAGCAGCCGGAACGGCCCAAGCACCTGGAGTTGCGCGCCTCGGATACCGATCGCGAGCGGATCGCCAGGATTCTGCACGACGCGATGGCCGACGGGCGGCTGACGATCGACGAGTTGGACGAACGGCTCCAGGCCACCTACGCGGCCAAGACCCTCGGCGACCTGGTCCCGCTCACCGTCGACCTCGCCGCCCGGGACGACCTGCCGCCGCTGGGGCCTTCGCGCGCGAGCCTGCCCGACGGACGGATCGTCGGGTCCGGCGACGGGCCGAGCGTGTCCGTTGCGGTGCTGTCCGGATTCAGTCGCAAGGGCGAGTGGACCGTGTCGCCGGTGCACACCGCGGTGGCCGTGATGGGCGGCGGCGAGCTCGACCTGACCTCGGCCAACTTCGTCGCCGCCGAAACGGTGATCTACGCGTACGCGTTCTGGGGCGGCATCGAGATCCGGGTGCCCGACGACATCACCGTGCACGTCGAGGGATTCGGCTTCATGGGCGGCTTCGACCACAAGGGCGGCGGCAACGCCGGGCCCGGCGCACCGGTGGTCCGGGTGCGCGGGCTGGCCATCATGGGCGGGATCGACGTGAAGCGGCCGAAGAAGAGCCGGTGGCGGCGCAAGCAGATCGACAACTGACCGACGCACTCGGCTCGCTGCCCCCCAACCGGGCAGCGAGCCGAGCCGCCCTGTCTGCCGGTGCTCAGCCGCGGTGCAGCACCAGTTCGGTGAGGCTGTAGGGCGGCAGTGCGACCGACCCCGACCGGCCGGAGCGGCGCGCGATCGACGTGCTGTTCTGGCCGTAGGAGTAGATCTCGGCGACCGGACCGACCCGGTACCCCGAATAGTCGATAGTAGCCTGCTGCTCCTGATCCGCATTCTGATTTTCCAACAGCACGACCAGGTCACCGTTTCGCTGCACGGCGGCGTGCGCGACCACCGACGAACCGGCACCGACCGAAGTGGACACCAGCCGGGCTCCCGGGGTGGCGATCCGGCTGGCCAGGGTCACCCCGTAGTAGGCGGGAAACGGTGTGTTCACCTTCGGTTCGCAGACCTGCGCACCCAGCGCGTCGGGGCCGCACTCGCCGGCCGACAACATGCCGTAGTCGCCGTAGCCGACCCCGGTCGGGTCGTCCGCGGCACCGACCGCGTCGGGCTGGATCGCCACGTGGCTGGCGAACCAGTCCACCGAAGACGCGCCGTCCTCCAACTGGCTGGTGATCTCGTCGGCCGCGTAGAGCGCGCTGACCGTGCTGACCGACTGCCTGTTCGGGTTGGCGCCGGCCACGTTGGTCTCGCCGATGATCAGCTTGACCTTGTTCGCCCGCGCACCGTCGGCGGTGGTGATCTGCTGGCGCACCGTGTCCAGCGTGGTGTTGATGCTCCGGTTGGACTGCAACAGCGCGCTGTCGTCCCGGGTGGTGGTGCCCTCGTACCAGTGCAGGTCGACGAAGTCGACGGCCGAACCGGCGGCGGTGAGCACCGGGTCGTTCCAGTCCGGGACGCCCGGGCCGGAGTACATGCTCAGCCCGACGCCGATCTGGATCGACGGGTCGACCGCCTTCATCGCCTGCGCGAACTTTGCCACGTTGGCGCCGTAGGCGGCCGGGCTCTTGTCCGCGTGGTGGTCGGGCTCCCAGGTCGGCGCGCCGAACGAGCTGTAGAAGCCGTTGCCGTAGACCTCCTCACCGATCTCCCAGTACTTGATGTTGTCGTGGTCGACGAGGTTGGCCTGGCGCACCCAGGCCGCCGCCTCCTGCGGGCCGATGTCGCTGCCACCCGGCCCGTCGGTGGCGGTGCTGCCGTAGTTGACGTGGATCAACGCGGCCGAGCCGGACTTCCTCACCTCGCCCAGGTACGCCTGCCACGAGTTGCCCGGGTCGTTCTGGCCGGTGGTGTGCGCGGTGATCGGGTCGTAGTCGAAGCTGTTGGTCTGCCAGCGGTACACGTCCGACCAGGCGCCGTTGTCCAGCGCCCGCAGCCCGACCCCGGCGGCGTCCAGCAGCGCGTCGGTGCCCGGCGCGTGCAGGTGGCCGTCCAGGTTGCCGATCTCGGAAACGCCGATGGCCCCGGCCGGCACGGTGGCCAGGGTCTGGTCGGGGTGCACGGTGACCGCGGTCGGCGCGGGTCCGGTGTCGGCCGCGTCGGCGGGGGTGATCGTGAC
>DATATV010000150.1:0-29849 GCA_036268615.1 Pseudonocardiaceae bacterium | reverse complement strand
GCACTCGCAGCCGGCTGGGTATCAGGGGCTTCATGCGATCGACTATGCATCAGTTTTCGCAGATCAGCACGGTGATGATCGACGCGTGCCCAGGCCGGTGTGCGCGCCGAGTCACCGCCGCAGGGTCTCTGCGACGGCGTCGATCCCCCGGTCGAGATCTTCCTTGCCGATCACCAGCGGCGGGGCGATGCGGAGCGTGAAATCGTGCGTCTCCTTGCACAGCACGCCCAGCCCCATCAGCGCCTCGGACGCCTGCCGTCCACCCGGGCCGCCGGGGGCGATGTCCACCCCGGCCCACAGCCCCCGACCGCGTACCTCGGCGACGCCCTGACCGACCAGTTCGGCCAGCCGGGTGTGCAGATGTGCGCCGAGTTCGCGGGAGCGTTGCTGGAACTCGCCGGTGGCCAACAACCGGATCACCGCACGGCCGATCGCGCAGGCGAGCGGGTTGCCGCCGAAGGTCGAGCCATGTTCACCCGGTTTGAGTACACCGAGCACCGCGCGACTGCCGACCACCGCCGACACCGGCAGGATGCCGCCGCCCAGTGCCTTGCCCAGGGTGTAGAGGTCGGCGCGCACGCCCTCGTGGTCGAGCGCGAGCAGGTCACCGGTGCGGGCCAGACCGGACTGGATCTCGTCGGCGATGAGCAGCACGCCGGCCTGGTCGCAGATCCGGCGCACCTCGGCCAGGTAGCCGGCCGGCGGCACGACCACGCCCGCCTCGCCCTGGATCGGCTCGACCAGCACGGCCGCGGTGCGCTCGGTGACCGCGGCGGCCAGTGCGTCGGCGTCGCCGTACTTGACCACGGTGAAGCCCGGGGTGAACGGGCCGAAGTCGGCGCGGGCCACCTCGTCGGTGGAGAACGACACGATCGTGGTGGTGCGGCCGTGGAAGTTGGACCCGGCCACCACGATCTCGGCCTGCCCGGCCGGCACGCCCTTGACCTGGTAGGCCCACTTGCGGGCGACCTTGATCGCCGACTCGACCGCCTCGGCACCCGAGTTCATCGGCAGCACCATCTCGGTGCCGGTCAGCTCGGCCAGCTCGCGGCAGAACGCGCCGAGCTGGTCGTGGTGGAACGCCCGGCTGGTCAACGTCACCCGGCCGAGCTGTTCGGTGGCCGCGGCGACCAGGGCCGGGTGCCGGTGGCCGAAGTTCAACGCCGAGTAGCCGGACAGGAAGTCCAGGTACCGGCGGCCGGCCACGTCGGTGACCCAGGCGCCCTCCGCCTGCTCGATCACCACCGGCAGCGGGTGGTAGTTGTGCGTGCTCCACCGCTCGTCGACGGCGATGAACTCGGCCGTTTCGCCTGGCACTGCGGTGTCCCGGTGGGTGTCAATGGCGGTCATGGCCACCAGGCTACGGGGTGGGCCACGTCGATCTCAGCCGTATTTCATTGCGAATTCACCCGGTTTGTTGTTCGTCGGTTGCCATCCGGCGACGAATCGTTGCGCAAATATTGGCCAGGTCACGTGATCGGCCCGGCGGTGCGGCGGGCTAGGGTCGGCCGGTGACCGGTGAGACCTCCTTCCTCCGCCTCCAGGCGCGCACCCAACGATTCACGCTCGGCACCCCGCGCGGGTTCTGGGTCGCCCCGGACGGCAGTCGTGTGCTGTTCCTGCGGTCGGCGTCGGGGACCGAGGCCCGCAACAGCCTGTGGTCGCTGGACGTGGCCACCGGCACAGAGACGGCGCTGGTCGACCCGGTCACCGTGCTCGGCGACGACGAGCAACTGCCGCCCGAGGAACGCGCCCGGCGCGAGCGGGCCCGCATCTCGGCCGCCGGGGTGGTCGCCTACACGCCCGACGACGAGGGCCGGATCGCGGTGTTCACGTTGTCCGGCAAGCTGTTCGTGCTCGACATCGGCTCCGGTGGGATTCGTGAGCTGCCCACCGTCGGGCCGGTCATCGACCCCCGGCCGGACCCGACCGGCAGCCGGGTGGCCTACGTGTCCGACGGCGCGCTGCGGGTGATCGACGTCGACGGCGGCAACGACCGCGTGCTCGCCGCGCCGGAGAACGGCGACACCGAGAACGTCGCCTGGGGCCTGGCCGAGTTCATCGCCGCCGAGGAGATGGACCGCAACCGCGGCTACTGGTGGTCGCCGGACGGCACCCGCATCCTGGCCGCGCGCAGCGACCGGACCGGCGTGCGCCGTTGGCACATCGCCGACCCGGCCAATCCGGACCGGCCGGCCAACAGCGTCGCCTACCCGGCCGCCGGCACCAACAACACCGAGGTCAGCCTCGCCGTGCTCGGCCTGGACGGCTCGGTGACCACGGTGGACTGGGACAACGCCGAGCTGCCCTACCTGGCCTCGGTGCACTGGTCCGCGCACGGCCCGGCGCTGTTCGCGGTGCAGTCCCGGGACCAGCGCCGGATGCTGGTGCTCGCGGTCGCCGACTCCGGGGCCACCACCGTTGCCCAGGAACTGACCGACCCGCACTGGGTGGACATCGTGCCCGGAGCGCCGGCCTGGACGCCGGACGGCCGGCTGGTCACCGTGGCCGCGCGGGAGGGCGCCTACCGGCTGCTGGTGGACGGCGAGCCGGTCACCGGCATCGACCTACAGGTGCGCTCGGTGCTCGACGTAGCCGCTGATGACGTGCTGTTCACCGCGTCGACCGAGGACCCGACGCAGGTGCATGTCTTCTCCGCCAAGGACAGTGGTGTCACCCGGGTGTCCGATT
This sequence comes from Pseudonocardiaceae bacterium, assembly GCA_036268615.1. Taxonomy (GTDB): domain Bacteria; phylum Actinomycetota; class Actinomycetes; order Mycobacteriales; family Pseudonocardiaceae; genus DATATV01. The sequence goes on along the minus strand of DATATV010000150.1, from coordinate 27,158 downwards.
CGGACGGTGTGCACGGTGCGGTGCGGTCCGGTGAGGTGACCGTGCTGATCTCCTGGAGCCTGGCGCGTTCCGGCCCGAACACGTCGGTGCTCGCGGCCGGCAAGCCGGTCGCCGAGGTGGCCTCGCTGGCGGTCTCGCCGGAGCTGGAACCGAACCTGACGATGCTGACGGTGGGGGAGCGGCACCTGCGCTGCGCGCTGGTGCTGCCCACCGGTCACCAGCCCGGCTCGGTGAAGCTGCCGGTGCTGCTGGACCCCTACGGCGGCCCGCACGCGCAGCGGGTGCTGGCCAGCCGCAACGCCTATCTGACGCCGCAGTGGTTGGCGGACCAGGGTTTCGCCGTGCTGATCACCGACGGCCGGGGCACCCCGGGCCGCGGCCCGGACTGGGACCGCGCGCTCGCCTTCGACCTGGCCGAGGTCACGCTGGCCGACCAGGTGGACGCGCTGCACGCGGTCGCCGAGCGCCACCCCGACCTCGACCTGGACCGGGTGGCCATCCGGGGCTGGTCCTACGGCGGTTACCTGTCCGCGCTCGCCGTGCTGCGCCGACCGGACGTGATCCACGCCGCCGTGGCCGGGGCGCCGGTGACCGAGTGGCGGCTCTACGACACCCACTACACCGAGCGCTACCTCGGCCACCCCGACGAGAAACCCGAGGTGTACGACCGGAACTCGCTGCTCGGCGACGCCGAGGGCCTGCGCCGCCCGCTGCTGCTCATCCACGGGCTGGTCGACGACAACGTGTTCGCCGCGCACACCCTGCGGCTGTCCACCGCGCTGCTCAACGCCGGCCGGGAACACAACGTGCTGCCGTTGTCCGGTGTCACCCACATGGGCCCGTCCGACGAGGCCGCCGCGGAGAACTTCATGCTGCTGCAACTGAACTGGATCAAGCAGGCACTGCCCACGCCCTAGTTCTGCCGGCCGAACATCTTGCGCATCCCGGCCTGCCAGCGGTCCGGGTCGGCCGCCTTGTGCGCGTACATGGTGGCCACCTCGGGGTGCGGCAGGATCAGGAAGCGCTCGGCGGCCAGGCCCTCGACGACGACCTCGGCAACCTGCGCGGGCTCGATGATCGCGCCGCTGGCGGCGACCGCGAGCGCCGAGGCGTTGCCGGCGTCGACGCCGGGCATCAGCATGTCGGTCCGCACGCCCAGCGGGCAGAGTGCGCTCACCCCGATGCCGGCCGCGCCGTAGGTCACGCCCAGCCACTCGGCGAAGCCGAGGGCCGCGTGCTTGGTGGTCGAGTAGGGCGCGTCACCCGGTGCGGTGAGCAGGCCGGCCGCGGACACCGTGTTGAGCAGATAGCCCCGGCCGCGGTCCAGCATGGACGGCAGTACCGCCCGCGCCGCGTGTACGTGGCCGAGCACGTTCACCGACCACGCGGTGGTCCACGCGTCCAGCGGTGCCTCGATGCCCTCGCCGAACGCGACGCCGGCATTGGAGCAGAACAGGTCCACCGGGCCGAAGGTCTCCTCCGCGGTGCGCACCAGTGCGGTGATGTCGTCCTGACTGGTCACGTCGGTCCGTACGCCGACCGCTTTCCCGCCGGTGGCAACGATGTCCGCCGCTACCTTGGCCGGACTGTCGGCGTCCACATCGGACACGACGATGCCGGCCGCGCCCTCGGCGGCGAACCGGGTGGCAAGTGCGGCGCCGATGCCGCGACCCGCCCCGGTGATCACGACAACCTTGTCGCGCAGGTCCATGACTTTCCTCCAGTACCGACAGTACCGACTAGTCGGTATGTTGTACCGTACTGATGGGTTCGGACACTGGCAAGGAGGTCAGCCGGATGAGTAGTGGTCTGGCAGGTAAGACAGCGCTGGTCACCGGGGCGTCCCGGGGTATCGGCAGGGCCACTGCGTTCGCGCTGGCGGCCGAGGGTGCCAACGTCGTGCTGTCCTCGCGCAAGCAGGACGCCCTGGACGAGGTGGCCGCCGAGATTCGCGCCGCGCACCCCGACGTGCGGGTGCTGGCCAAGGCCGCCCACGTCGGCGACGAGGCGGCGGCGGCGGCCTGTGTGGACGCCGCGGTGGCCGAGTTCGGCGCGGTGGATGTGCTGGTCAACAACGCCGGCACCAACCCGTACTTCGGTCCGCTGGTCGAACTCGACTCAAGTCGGGCGAGCAAGACCGTTGAGGTCAATCAGTTCTCCATCGTGCTGTGGACCCAGCTGGTCTGGAAGGCGTCGATGGCCGCCAGCGGTGGTTCGGTGATCAACATCGCCTCGATCGGCGGTATCACCACCGAGATCGGCATCGGCTACTACAACGCCACCAAGTCCGCGGTGATCCACCTGACCAAGCAGTTCGCCGCCGAACTGGGCCCGAACACCCGGGTCAACGCGATCGCTCCCGGCCTGGTGCGCACCCAGCTGGCCAGGGCGCTGTGGGAGAACTACGAGGCCCAGCTGACCAAGTCGCTGCCGCTGGGTCGGATCGGTGAGCCGGAGGACATCGCCAAGGCCGTCGTGTTCCTGGCCGGCGAGGACTCCTCCTGGATCACCGGGCACACTCTGGTCATCGACGGCGGCGCACTGGTCCGGCCACAGGTCTCCTGAGAGGGGCGCTTTGATGAGTCGTTGGGGAATCACCATCCCGCTCACCGGGGTTCCGTTGTCCGAGCACCGGGACCTGATCCGGCAGCTGCCCTCGCTCGGCTACACCGACGCGTGGTCGGCCGAGACGGCGGGCACCGACGCGTTCACCCCGCTCGCGCTGGCCGCGGAGTGGGCGCCCGAGCTGCGGCTGGGCACCGCGATCGCGCCGGTCTACACCCGAGGACCGGGCCTGCTGGCGATGAGCGCGGCGACCGTCGCCGAACTCGCGCCCGGCCGGTTCGTGCTGGGTATCGGCAGTTCCTCGCCGGTGATCGTCGGCGACTGGAACGACGGTTCGTTCACCGAGCCGTTCGGTCGCACCCGGGACATGCTGCGCTTCCTGCGGGCCGCCCTGAACGGGGAGAAGGTCACCGAGCAGTACCCGACCTTCGGCGTGCGCAAGTTCAAGCTGGAACGCCCGCCCGAGCCGGCGCCGAAGATCATGCTGGCCGCGCTGCGGCCGGGCATGCTCCGGCTGGCCGCGGCCGAGGCGGACGGGGTGATCACCAACTGGCTGTCGGCGCAGGACGTGCGCACCGTGCGCGCCGAGATCGGTCCGGAGGTCGAGCTGGCCGCGCGGATCTTCGTCTGCCCGACCGAGGACGTGGAGGCCGCTCGGGGGCTGGGCCGGTTGATGATCAGCAGTTACCTGACCGTGCCGGTTTACGCGGCCTTCCACGACTGGCTGGGCCGCAAGGAGGTGCTCGCGCCGATGCACAAGGCGTGGGCGGCCGGCGACCGGGCGGGCGCGAACGCGGTGATCCCGGACTCGGTGGTGGACGAGCTGATCGTGCACGGCAGCCCGACGGAGTGCCGGGAGAAGGTGGCCGAGTACGTGGCCAACGGCCTGGACACGCCGATCATCGCGGTGCTGCCGACCGGCGCCGATCCGGTGTCGTTGGTTCGCCAGCTCGGGCCGGTGGCCTGATGGCGCGTTCGGCCGGCGCCGAGCGGGAGAACAAACAGCGCGGCGCGCGGCACAGTCCGATGGAGGAGCGGATTCTGGCCTCGGCGGTCGCGCTGTTCGCCGAGCAGGGTTTCGACGCGACCACCGTGCAGCAGGTGGTCGACCACGCGCAGGTGACCAAAGGTGCGCTGTACCACTACTTCGACGCCAAGGACGACCTGCTCTACGAGATCTACCACGCGCTGATCGGCGTGCAGAACACCGACCTGGACGAGATCGTCGGCCGCGGTCTCGACCCGCCGAGCACGCTGCGGGCGATCCTGGCCAGCGTGTTCACCAGCACGGTGGACCGGCTCAGCCACGCGGCGGTGTTCTTCCGCGAGTCGCACCGGCTCAACGCCGAGCAGATGGCCGCCTTCCGGGCCGACCGGCGGCGCTACCACGAGACGGTCCGCCAGGTGATCGAATCCGCCCAGGCCAGCGGCGAGTTCTCGGCGAGCGTGCCGGCCGACACCGTCGTACAGATCGCGATGGGCGTGGTGAACCAACTGCCCGTGTGGTACCGCCCGGACGGCCCGAAAACGGTGGAACAGCTGGCCAACGAGGTCGCCGACTTCGTGCTCGCGGCCTTGCGTCCGTAGGTCATCACTAGCCGGACGAACTAGAACAGGTTACATTTCTTGGGTGAAGTTCACTCTGTCGATCGCGCTCAGCCCGCTGGACCAGCTCACTGAACTGGCCAGGACCGCCGAGGAGTACGGCTTCGCCTCCGTGGCGCTGCCCGACTCGCTCTTCTACTCCGAGCAGGTCTCCGCCGCCTATCCGTACACGCCCGACGGCAGCCGGTTCTGGACCGAGGAGACGCCCTGGGTCGATCCGCTGGTGGCCACGGCCGCCATGGGTGCGGTGACCGAGCGGCTCACGTTCTACACCTCGGTGCTCAAACTCGGGCCGCGCAATCCGGTTCTGCTGGCCCGGCAGGTGGCCTCGGTGGCCACGTTGACCAACAACCGGTTCGGCCTGGGGGTCGGGGTTGGCTGGTCGCCGGAGGAGTTCGAGTGGTGCGGGGCGCCGTATGCCGGGCGGGGGCGGCGGGTCGAGGAAGAGATCGAGGTGCTCAAGCTGATTCTGGGCGGCGGGATGGTCGAGTATCACGGCCAGCACTTCGATTTTGCCAAGCTCCAGATGAGCCCGGCGCCGACCCAACCGGTCCCGTTCTATGTCGGTGGCCACACGGAGATCGCTTTGGATCGGGCGGCTCGGGTGGGGGACGGCTGGGCTTCGGCGATGATGCGGCTCGACGAGTTGGCTGATGCTGTTTCTCGGTTGACGGCGTTGCGGGCCAAGCACGGGCGCGCTGATGAGCCGTTCGAGATCCAGGGGGTCTGTATTGACAAGTTCGGGGTTGAGGGTTATCGGGAGCAGGCCGGGGTCGGGGTCACTGACGCCATCGTTGTGCCGTGGTTGTTGTACGGGGTTGGGTTCGAGGCGGATTTGGCGAGTAAGCGGGACTGTGTCCGTCGATTCGCTGATGAAGTGATCGCCAAGTTCTGACTGCGGCCTGTCGCGCCCGCGACGTCCGGGCCAGTAGCGAAGCGACCCAGTGCTTCAGCGTTCAGCTGTGCGCACCAACCACCTTGTGGTCAGCAAGTGGCCCGACCTCAAGTCCTCGTTCCGCGCATTCGTCCAGCAAGCGGGGCAGCGCGCCGAGGGTCGACCGCCAGGCGTCGGGTGCCGCAGCCACATCCGAGTCGTGCAACAGGATTGTGCCGCCGCCACTGAGCCCACCGGTCACCCTGGCCAGCACACTGTCCGAGGTTGACTCGGCGCTCCAGTCCCAGCCCCAGCAAGTCCACAACACCGGAGTCAGGCCGAGTTTTCGGGCCACCAACAGGTTTGCCGTGGTCAGTACGCCGTACGGCGGACGGAACCATTTCGGTGGTTTTCCGGTGGTGTCGGCGATCAGGTCGCGACCTCGGGACATCTCGTCGTAGGTCCGTCGCGGGCTGTACCAGACCATTCGGCGGTGGTCCCAGCCGTGCAGCGCGATCTCATGTCCCGCGGCGGCGATTTCCGTTGCCAAACCAGGGTTCTTGATCAGCTCGCTGCCCAGTAGGAAGAAGGTGGCGGTTGTCCCGTGCCTGGCCAGTTCGCGCAGGAACAACGGCGTCGACCGCGGATCGGGGCCGTCGTCGAAGGTGAGGGCCACGTGGTCGGGATCGCCGATGCCGGACAGGCCGGGTAGCCAGCGGCGGCGCAGCGGGGGCCAGAACGTCACTGCGGGCAGGGCGTGGGCGGCCAACAGCGCGGTGGCTGCGACGGCCAGTCCGGTGCGGTTCATCGGGCCACCAACGGGCTCAGCGTCGTCGGGCGCAGGTTCTGTGCTCGGGCTTGTTCGGCCAGCCGTAGCAACAGGGTGTCGAGGTCGCAGTTCGGCGCGGTACCCGGGTGCACCAGCACCACCCCGCCCTTGGCCGGCAGGTTGGTGTGCGTGCAGTCGACCACCGCGTGCGGGACGACGATGCGTTCGCCGTAGAGGGCGGCCAGGCCGACATCAACCGCGTCCACGTCACCGTTGCTGACCATCAGGGTCGGCTCGTGGGTCGTGAGCCGGCTGATCGCTCTGGCAGCCGCGCCGATGGCGCCACGGCCGACGAAGACGCCCGTTTCGTAGGGTTGGCCACCGGCCGAGTTGACCACCGGGATGCCTGCGTCGGCCAACTGTGTCACCGTCGTCGGGTTGTGTGCCGCAGTGGTCACGCTGACCGCGATCGACGCCTGTAACCGGGTCAGTTCCTGGACATCGGCGGTGCTCGCGCTCGGCTCGCCGGACACGTCCACGACGAAGTAGACCGAGCCCGGCGACGCGTGCGCCGCGCCGTCGCGCCAGCCGTGGGCGACCGCGATGCTTGTTCCGGTCGTGCATGCCCAGACCAGCCAGAGCACCGCTGCCGCCCAGGTGATCAGCCGGCGGCGGGTGCGCCTGCTGATCCGGGCCGCGGGCGGCGCCGGGCGCTGCCTGAGCTGGCCGGCGATCGCCACTGTCGGACATGCCGTGCCGTTCCCGGCGGGGCGCACGGCGTCGCTGAGCGTCGGTCGGCGGTCGGTCGCCTTGTCCAGTGCTTCGGCGAGTTCGGCTGAGCTGTGCAGCCAGCGGGCCAGACCCGCGGACTCCAGTGAGCGGGCGTTTGTGCGGCCGTGGCCGGCCAGGCAGCGGTAGGTCAGCACCGGCACCCTGGTCGCCTGCGCCTCGAAGAAGGTGAGGCCACCCGAGTTCAACACCACCACGTCACACGCGCGCAGCAGCGCGGGCATGTCGGTGACCCAGCCGAGCACGATGCCCGGATCGAGGTCCCGCAGTTTCTCCCGCAGCGCGTCGTTCTCGCCGCACACCACCACCGGCACCGCCCGGCCGCTGGCGGCCACCTCACGCGCGGACTGCTCGATCTCGCCGACCGCCCACGAACCGGAGATCACCAGGGCGAGCGCCTTGTCCGGTGGCAGGCCGAACGCGGACCTGGCCACGGCGCGCTCGGCCAGGGTGTGCGCCGGGCGGAAGTCGGGACGCACCGCCGGGCCGACCACGGCGACCCGCTCGCCGCCCAGCAGGCGGATCTGCGCGGCGATCTCCGGGTGCGCGGCCAGGTACAGGTCGGTGCCCTTGGCCATCCACAGCGGATGCACCGACGGGTCGGTCAGGTAGGTGATCAGCGGGGCCGCGAGCTTGCCGCGCCGACGCAGGCGCAGCACCACGTGGCCGACCAGGGGGTAGGTGGACACCACCGCGTCCACGTCCGGGCCGATCGCGCGCAGCATCCGGCGTCCCGACGTCGCAGCCAGGCGCAGGGTGAGCGCGGTCATCAGATCGCGCCGCTGCAACACGTTGAGCAGCCATTCCCAGCTGCCGGGGGCGATGGCGAGCTGGCGGCGGTAGGTCTCCTTCAGCCGCCGGCCGAACTTGCCGGGCAGTAAATCCAGGAAGTCGTGACAGTCCACCTGGTGACCGGCGGCCCGCAGCCGGCGGGCCAACTCGTGGGCCGCACCGTCATGACCCGCGCCCAGACTGGCTGACACGATCGCGATTCGTGCCACGATTCTCCCCTGCTTTGGTGAATTCTTGGTGTGCCGCACATTTCCGTCACCAGGACGACCGACTTCCCGGTGAGGATTTCGCGCCAAACCTACCGGGCGGCCGGCCGATCCGAACGGGGGCTAGCCCCACCCTCAGGGACAGATCGGTGATTTTCCCTGATATTGTACGAAATGGTAGTGCCAGGTCCCCGTCCGTCTGGTAGGGCCAGCCCTACGGTCCTGGCGAGTTCGGGCCAAACCGTGCCGCTGATCACCATGGCGATCATTCGGGCAGGTTCGCGGTCACCATGAATTCACCAAGAACTCACCATTATTGAATGCCCAGGCGGGTTGCCGGCTAATTCGCTGGCGGTCGAAATGTCAATTCGCTCACTCGGGATCGGTGACCAGGCTGACCATTCGCGCGTACATCCGGGCCGGGCTCGGTGCCGCGGGCTGGTGCAGAAAACCGGGCAGCATCGGCAGGTCGACGGCAAAGGGCTGGAGCTGCCGGTAGAGCGTGGCCGCGTCGGCGGGCCGGTGATCGGGGTCCTTCTCCAGCAACTGGGCCACGATCCGGTCCAGCTCGGCCGGCACGTTCGGGACGGCCGGCGGCCGTTGCTTGACCTGCTTCTCGAACACCGCATACGCGGTCGGACCGGTGAACAACTGTTCGCCGGTCAGCATCTCGTGCAGCACACAGCCCAGCGCGTAGAGGTCGCTGCGCGGTCCGGCCACGCCCCGCTGGATCTGCTCGGGCGCCATGTAGGCGGGCGTGCCGAGCAACTGGCCGGTCCGGGTGAACTGGGCGACGTCGGCCTCGCGCAGCATGGCCAGGCCGAAGTCGAGCACCTTGACGCTGCCGTCCGGGCAGAGCATCAGGTTGGTCGGCTTGAGATCCCGGTGACAGATGGCCAGCGCGTGCGCCGCGGACAGCACCGCGCACGCCTGCGCGGTGATCGCCGCGGCCCATGGCACCGGCACCGGACCGTGCTCGCCGACCAGGTCGGCGATGGTCACCCCGTCGATGAACTGCATCACCTGGAACAGCCGCTGCTCGAACATTCCGAAGTCGTAGAGCACCGGCGCACCGGCGTGTTCCAGCCTAGCCAGGATGCGTGCCTCGCGGATGAACCGCTGCTCCAACTCGTTGTCCGGGCCACCGGGCAGTTGCAGGAACTTCACCGCGACCCGGCGGTCGAGGTGCTTGTCATGGCCCGCGTGCACGGCCCCCATGCCGCCCCGGCCCAGCGGAAGTTCGTCCAACTCGTATCGGTCCGCGATGAGCATCCGGCCTCCCGCCTGCGTGGTCAGCTGCCCGGTATCAGCTGGCCGTCCATCAGCCCGTCGAAGCCTAGCCGGGCCAGCCGGTCGGCCAGTTCGGCCGCAGCCCGCGCCGACTCGGCGAGCGCGGTGAGCTGGGCGATCGCGGTGCCGTAGGCGCGCTGTTCGGCGAGCGGGAGCAGCGGCAGCTGAGTGCGCCGGGCGTCGATCCGGCTGGAGCCGCCGGTGGCCCGGCTGGTGCCGAAACGCAGTACTCCGGCCAGAAAGCCCGGGTCGACGCGCTCGTGATCGACCCGGTAACGGGTCAACTGCGGTTCGAGCGTCGAGCCCGACTCAGTCACCACGGTGGCCGCGCCGACCCGTGCGGCCACCACGTCCCCGGGCAGCAGCGGGCTGCCCGGCTCGTGCTCGATGCTGATCAGCCCGGCCCTGGCCAGTTCGCCCACCGTGGTGACCGGCACCGCGTGCGGCTCAGGCAGCACGGTCAGTCCCGGCACGGCCGGTCCGGTGGACAGAAACTGTTGCAGAGCGGCCTGGAACTCCACCCCGACGGACCGGCCAGCGCGCCGCGCCGTGTTGGCGGCGACGCTGATGTCCACCTCGTCGTCGAGCAGATCGATGATCCGTACCGTGTGCTCGCTGTTCTCGGCGTGCGGGTCGTCCTGCTGACCGCGCCAGATCTGTTCCACAGTGGACAGTCGATTTTCGGCGTCGAACAACAGAATGCTGGTTGGTGTCCGCTCGCCAGTGGTCGGCCGGCGAAGCAGCCACAGATCCGGACCTGCGGCGGCCAGACCGATCACCGCCCGCAGCGCGCCGGACCGCAGGAGATTGCCGCGAATCCGCTTGCCCGGCCGCCGACCCGCTGCCGCGACCGGCATCAGAATGGCCACCAGGCCACCCGGTCGGACATGCGCGAGACAGTGCTGCACCCAGGCCAACTCGGACTCACCACGCGGCGGCAGCCCGTAGGCCCAGCGCGCATCGCCGGTCAGCTCGGGATAACCCCAGGACCGCTCGGTGAACGGCGGCTCACACACCACCGCATCCGCGAGCACGTCCGGAAACCCGTCCTCCCGAAGAGAATCCGCCGCCACGACGGTCGTCCGCAGCTCGTGCAGGCGCAGTCGGCTGGCCGCGATCGACGCACCGACCGGATCGACATCCTGACCGAGCGCGCGTCCGGGCCGGCCGGCGAGCAACAGTGTGCCCAGCCCGCACGCCGGATCGAGCACGGTGCCACCGGCCGGGTCGGCCAGCCGGACCATCAGTTCGGCGATCTCGGTCGGGGTGACCGCAAGCTGCCGGGAGTGCGCCTCCCGATAGCGCGCACAGAGAAACTCGAAGGCGTCCCGGTTCCCACGTTCGGCCGCGAGTTCGCCGAGCAGCCTCACCAGCTCCGGGTCCTCGGCCCGGTCCGTCGGGACGCCGTCACGCAGGTTGACCAGCAGTTCCCCGGCCCGGCTGACCGACTGCCCCAGCCGCAGGTCGTCATCGGCGGCGCGCAGGTGCTGCCAGACCTGGTCGGCGAGGGAGAGCTGGAAGGTCTTGCCGTTGGCGCGCAGCCAGTCCTGCACCTCGCGCAGGGAGAACAGCGGACTGGACGCGGTCCCGCCGACCGGCTGCGGAAAGTCGTCGTGCCGTCGGCGCCAGTTGCTCACCGCGGCTCGCCCGACATCGACAAGCCGGGCGATGTCGCCCGCGCTCACCGTCGTCGCGCCGACCGAGGTCTCCATGTGGGCATCCTAGTGGAGGCGAGTACATCGGTCCACGGCAGTAGTGCTTGTGAACCGAATCAACCAGTGATTCACTGGATGCATGTCACGCCACCAGCGAGGTGTACTGCACCTGGCCGTCGGATCAGACGTAGGTCTGCGCCGCGAGCGCAACGAGGACTCGGTGTACGTGAGCCCAAGGCTGCTCGCCGTCGCCGACGGCATGGGCGGCCACGCTCACGGCGAGGTGGCCAGTGCCATCGCCGTGGCCGCGCTGGCCGAACTGGACCGCGACCTACCCGCCGACGGTGACCCGCGCGGTGGTTTGCTGGCAGCGGTAGCGGCGATCGCCGGCACGCTGGACGAGCAGGTCCGCCAGGACGAGGACTTCGCCGGGATGGGCACCACCCTGACCGCGCTCCTGCGGCAGGGCGACCGTTTCATCGGCGCCCACATCGGCGACTCGCGTGCTTATCTGTTGCGCAGCGGGACGCTGCGCCAGCTCACCACGGACCACACCTGGGTCCGGTCGCTGGTGGCGGAGGGCCGGCTGACCGAGGCTCAGATCGCCACCCATCCACGCAGGTCGATGCTGATGCGCGCGTTGCAGGGTGGGGGAACGGCCCAACCGGACATCTTCGAGTGGCGGATTCGACAGGGTGACCGCTACTTGTTGTGCTCCGACGGCCTCACCGACTACGTGCCCACCGCCGCCGTGCACGAGGTCCTACGGGCGGAGCAGGACCCGGAGTTGGCCGTCCGAGGCCTGATCGACCTGGCCGTGGGATCGGGCGGCCAGGACAACGTGACGTGCGTGGTGGCCGATGTGGGACGCAGAGTGCGTAGGGGTTGGCCCCGACGCTAGAACCAACTTTCCTGGGTATCCACGGAAGTCCGATCCAGGCTACCCAAAAGCTCGAACTGAGGCCCGGTCTTGGGCAGTTCGAACCGATAGAAGTACCGCCCAGCCTGCCGTTTCCCCTCATAGAAGTCGCCAGCAGACCCGTCCGCGGCAAGCATCTGTTCCAGCCAGATCCACGCCATCACCACATGCCCGACAGCCTCCAGATAGACGGACGAGTTGGCCAGCGCGGTCTCGGCATCCCCACCGGCCCACAACGTCCGGGTAACCGAAACAACGGACTCACAAGAAGCCCGAAGCTGCGACCCGAACCCGGCCAGTTCCGCACCGGCCGACTCGGCCCGGGCGACGGACGCCAGGATCGTCTCGACAAGCAGCCGAAGACCGGCCCCACCGGAGATGATCGCCTTGCGCCCCAGCAGATCCAACCCCTGAATCCCGTGAGTCCCCTCATGAATGGGATTCAACCGATTGTCCCGGTAATGCTGCTCCACATCATATTCACGGGTGTACCCGTAGCCGCCGTGCACCTGAATGGCCAGGCTGTTGGCCGCCAGACACCACTGCGAAGGCCAACTCTTGGCAATCGGCGTCAACATGTCCAGCAACAGCCCGGCCCGCTGCCGATCAGCCTCGGTCACACCGGTGTTGTGCTCGTCCACCAGCCGCCCGCAGTAGAGGATGAGCCCCAACGCGCCCTCCACATAGGACTTCTGGGCAAGCAGCATCCGCCTGACATCAGCGTGCTCGATGATCGGCACCTGCGGAGCAGCAGGGTCCTTGGCCGAAACCGGGCGCCCCTGCGGCCGGCTGCGCGCATAGGCCAGCGACTTGAGATAACCGGTGTAACCGATCGCGGTGGCGCCGGAGCCGACGCCGACCCTGGCCTCGTTCATCATGTGGAACATGTAGGCCAGCCCGTGATGCGGCTCGCCGACCAGATAACCGACGGCGCCCGGCGCCCCACCCGGCTGGTACCTGCCCTCACCGAAGTTGAGCAGCGCGTTGGTGGTGCCTCGGAAGCCCATTTTGTGGTTCAGGCCGGCCAGCACGACATCGTTGCGCTCGCCGAGCGACCCGTCCGGCTCGACCAGGACCTTGGGCACGATGAACAGCGAGATGCCCTTCACCCCGGCCGGACCGCCGGGGATCTTGGCGAGCACCAGATGCACGATGTTCTCGGTCAGCTCGTGGTCGCCGCCGGAGATCCACATCTTGTTGCCGAACAGGCGATAGGTGCCGTCCGGCTGTGGCTCGGCCCTGGTCACCACGTCGGACAACGACGAGCCGGCCTGCGGCTCGGACAGGCACATGGTGCCGAAGAACCGCCCGGCCACCATCGGCCGCACGTAGGTGTCGATCTGCTCGGGGGTGCCGTGCGCGCGCAGCAGGTTCGCGTTGCCCACGGTCAGGAACGGGTAAGCGGCGGTGCCCGCGTTGGCCGCGTGGAACCAGGCGAAACAGGCGTGCGTCAGCACCGCGGGCAGTTGCATCCCGCCCAGGTCGTAGTCCATCCCGCCGCCGACCAGACCCGCCTCGGCGAACACCGCCAGCGCCTGCTTGACCTCGGGGATCACCTCGACCCGCTGCCCGTCGAACGTCGGCTCCTGGGCGTCGTTCTTCTTGTTGTGCGGGGCGAAGTGCCGGGTGGCGATCTCCTCGCTCAACTCCAGCGCGGCGTCGAACGTCTCCCGCGAGTGGTCGGCGTGCCGGGGCCGCTTGGTCAGGCTCTCCACGTCCAACCACTCGTAGAGCAGGAAGTCCAGGTCACGTCGTGCCAACAGCACCGATGGCTTACCCATGGGTCAAGTTTCCCAGTATCCGGCGTCGATCCCAAGCCCGGTTCAGCCGACCGGCGGTCGATACGCCTCGGTCAGACACTCGTCCGGCAGCTCGAACCACCGCAACTGCTCGAACGCGGCCGGAATCCGCGCCGCCCCGACGCCGTCGATCCCCATCCGCGCCCGGCCGAAGATCTCCTCGGCCTGGGTGAGATAGCCGGCCAGTGCCGACTCGCCGGCCTGCTCGTGCCGTCGTGGATAGGTCAGCGCGCCGTCGGGCCCGTAGTGCAACTGGTGCAGTCGCAGCGGCGGCTCGACCACTCCGTCACGGTGTCGCCACAGGCCGTCCAACGGATCGAACTGGTACTCGGGCAGCAGCGACCAGCCGTGCTCGGCGACCTGCCGGACCGCCTCGATCAGGTAGTCCACCACGGTTTCCGACAGCGAGTAGTTGAAACTCACCCGCACCCAGCCGGGTTTGATGCCCTCCCAGCCCGCGACGATCTCCTGCTCGAACCGCAGCGACCGCTCCAGGTCGATGCCCAGCAGCCGGTGCCCGTAGGGGCCCGCGCACGAGCAGCCGCCCCGGGACTGGATGCCGAACACGTCGTTGAGCAGTGCCACCACGAAGTTGTGATGCAGGTACCGCCCGCCCGGCCTGCGCACCACGAAGGAGACGATGGACAGCCGCTCGGCGTCCAGGTCGCCGAGGATCTGGATGTTCGGCACCGTCCGCCACGCCTCGACCGCGCGCCGCAGGAAGGCCGTCTCCCTGGCCTGGATCACCGCCGGGCCGACCGCCTGCTTCAGCCCGAACACCAGCCCGGCCCGGATCGACTCGACGATCGCCGGCGTGCCGCCCTCCTCGCGGTGGGCCGGATCGGTGATGTAGTGCTGCTGGGCCGGGTTGACGTAGTCCACGGTGCCACCGCCGGGCACCGTCGGCACCCGGTTGCCCAGCAGTTCGCGCCGCACCACCAGCACACCGGGCGTGCCGGGGCCGCCGACGAACTTGTGTGGCGAGATGAACACCGCGTCCTTGTAGCCGCCGGGGTGGCTCGGACAGTGGTCGTACATGGTGATGTCGGCGTGCGGCGCGGCGGCGGCGAAGTCCCAGAACGACAGCGCGCCGTGCGCGTGCAGCAGGTCGGCGATGCGGTGCGTGTCGGTGACGATGCCGGTCACGTTGGACGCGGCCGAGAACGAGCCGATCTTCAGCGGCCGGCCGGCGTAGCACTCCAGGGCCGCGGTCAGCGCGACGGCGGACACGTGCCCGTCGGCGTCCTCCGGGATCGTCACCACCTCGGCGATCGACTCGCGCCACAGCAGCTCGTTGGAGTGGTGCTCGAACGGCCCGACGAACACCACCGGGCGCTCCGCGGGTGGAATCGCGTCGGTCAGCCGGTAGCGGTCCTCCAGCGCGGCCGGCACCCGCAGGCCGAGGATGTTGACCAGCTTGTCGATCGCGCCGGTCGAGCCGGAGCCCGCGAAGATGACCACGGTGTCCTCGTCGCCGCAGACCGCGTCCCGGATGGTCTGTCGGGCGTCCTCGCGCAGCCGGGTGGTCTGCAACCCGGTGCCGGAGGACTCGCTGTGTGTGTTGGCGTACCGGGGCAGCACCTCGTCCCGGATGAAGTCCTCGATGAAACCGACCGCGCGGCCGGACGCGGTGTAGTCCGCGTAGGTCACCCGGCGCGGTCCGTACGGTCCCCACATCACCTGGTCGTCGCCGATGATCGAGTCCCTTACCCGGCGGACCAGCGCACTTTCGTCCATGCGACCCATTGTGCGAGCCGCCGATCGACAACCGCCAGCTCATCGATATACGGAGAACGTCCACCGGCCGCGATTTCCGTCACCACGGCCGGTGGACGTCGTCTGCGAGAACTAACCGACCATCACCTTGCCCAGGTACTCGTCGGCCTTGTCCGGGGACATGAACCAGTGCTGGTAGTCCTCCGGGTTGTCGAACCCGTTGACGAACCGCCGGGCCACGTCGTCGTTCTGGCTGGCCGCGCCGAGCAGGTTCATGATGTGCGGCGGCGGCGGCTGGAGCATCGCGTTGGTCCAGTCCGTGACGTGCCGGGCGTGCTCCCAGTAGTGGTCGAAGGTGGCCTGCATCCAGTCCCGGTCGAACGGGCGGTCCCCGTGCGCCAGGATCGCCTCCAGGTAGGAGGTGGCGCTCTTGCTCGCGTTGTTGGAGCCCTGGCCGGTGATCGGGTCGTTGGCCACCACCACGTCGGCCATGCCCAGCACCGGGTTACCGGCAGGCAGTTCGCCCACCGGCCGGCGCACCACGGGGGTGTAGCCGCCGCTCAGGGTCGCCTTCGCGTCGGTCAGTTCGACGTTCGCACAGCGGTCGTACTCCCACGGCACGTACAGCCGGGCCAGTTCGAGGATGCGCGCCAGGTGCTCACGCGGGCCGGGCCGGTCGCTCCAGCAGTCCAGCGGACCGCCGGGAACGCCCTCGAAGAACAGGATGTCGCAGTTCCCGCTGAGCGTGTAGGCCGGGATGACGAACAGTTCGCCGACTCCGGGCGCCACGTTGAACCGGACCGCCTCGAACTCCGGGTGCTCCGGCCGAGGGGTCATGCCGTGCACGTAGGCGAGCGAGAGCACCCGCTGCGGCACGGTGTAGGGCGAGCGGGACGGGTCGCGGTCGAACAGGCCGACCAGGTCGCCCTTACCGGCCGCGACGATGGCCAGGTCGTACCGGCCGGCCAGCGCGTTGAGGTCGGCGGTGGTCACCCCGGAGATGATCAGCTTGCCGCCGCGCTGCTCGAACAGCTCCAGCCAGCCCGACATCTTGACCCGCTGGTCCACCGACTGGGCGTAGTGGTCCAGTTTGCCGACCCAGTCCAGCGCCCGCTCGCCGTCCGGGCCGAGGATGGACAGGCCCAGCCCCTCGACCTGCGTCGTCTGCTGCTCCCAGAGGTTCAGCCCGTGGTCGCGCTCGTTCTGCAGCGCGGTGTGGAACATGCACTGGGTGGACATCACCCGCCCGTCGCGGATCTCCTCGGGGGTGCGCGCCGACATCAACGTCACGTCGTAGCCGTTCTCGACCAGCCCGAGCGCGAGTTGTAACCCGGACTGCCCGGCACCGACGATCAAGATTTTCCGCATGACTGACCAACCTCCGGCTTACTTCAGCTGGACCCGACCAACAACCACCGCATGACGCCCGTCTATGACGGCGCCTCGACCAACCGATCCGCTTCGGCCGAAGGGGTGTCATCGGCCAGTGAAAGGGTGAATCTGACGAGTTCGCGCAGGGCGCTGAGCACCGAGCCGCGATCCCGGGCGTCGCAGGTGAGCAGCGGCACGCTCGGCCCGAGCGCGAGCGCGTCCCGCAGGTCGGCCGGGGGGTGCGGCATCTGTCCGTCGAACATGTTGACCACCACGACGAACGGCACGGTCGAGTCGTTCTCGAAGTAGTTGATGGCCGCGAACGACTCGCCGATCCGGCGCGGATCGACCAGCACGATCGCGCCGAGCGCGCCACGGGACAGGTCGTCCCAGAGGAACCAGAACCTCGGCTGTCCCGGCGTGCCGAACAGGTAGAGCATCAGGTCGTCGCTCAGCGGGATCTTGCCGAAGTCCATCGCCACCGTGGTGGTGGTCTTGCCACCGAGCTCGCCCTGCTCGCCTAGTTCGTCCACGTCCTCGCTGGCCTCGGTCATCCACGCCTCGGTGTTCAGCGGTGGCACCTCCGACACCGAGCCGACGAAGGTCGTCTTGCCGACGCCGAAGCCGCCCGCGACCACGATCTTGGCGGAGATCGTCAGATGCTCCTGGTCAGAGGGAGAGTTCTTTGAGTCCATTGAGGATTCGCTCCAGCGTGTGCCTGTCGTTCCGGTAGGTGTGTCCGGTCGGATGGATGACGACCGCACCGTAGTCGGCAAGATCGCTGACCAACACCCGGATCACCGCGAGCGGGATGTCCAGCAGCGCGGACAGTTCGGCGACCGACACCGCCGTGCGGGCCAGGTCGTAGAGCTCCTGCGACTCGGGCATCAGCGACGCGCTCAACACCGGATCGTGGTGCGGCACCGAGATGAGCGTCTCCACCAGCAGGTCGTGGTGGGTCCTGGTCCGGCCACCGGTGAGTGTGTACGGCCGTATTCGGCCGGCGACCCATTTGTTCGCCGGACTCTTCGGCCCTGTGTTCCTGGACAGTCTGATCACATCCTCGTCGGCCGGTCAGTCCAGCGCGTGTCGAGCCGCGGTGGCGACCGGCCGCAGTCTCGCGCGCACCTCGGGGGTCAGTCGGTCGCCGACGTTCGTCACGAACTGGGTCATTTCGTAGGCGACCACCTGCATGTCGCACTTCGGGCCGGTCAGCACGACCAGGCCACCTCCGGTGCCCATGTGCATGAACAGGAAATATCCGTCACTGTGCCGGTGGATGATCTGCTCGCAGGTGCCCATCTCGAACAGGCCACCGCCGCTGCGGGCCAGACCGAGCACGCCGCTGGCGATGGCGGCCAGGTGGTCGCCGTCGTCCTCGCTCATCGTGTCCGACGCGGTCAGCCGCAGGCCGTCGACGGAGAGGATGAGCGCGTGCGTGACGCCGTGCACGCGCTGCACCAGATCATTGACCAGCCAGGCGAAATCGGGTTTGTGCTTGCCGCCCTGATCGGACGTCACGGTTGTTGCCCTTCTGGTTCGTCGGGCTGTCGGCCGGCTTCGGCTGTGTCCTCGGTTCGGTCCTGTCGGGCCGCGCGCAGCCCACGGTCGAAGGCGCCCAGGTCGGCGAGCAGTTGCTCGTGGCCGGCCTGTACCTCGGCCGGCGTGCGGGGCGACTCGGGTTCCGCGCTCGGACTGCCGGTCGGCGCGCGCAGGCTGCCGGGTACCCGGCGGGGTAGTCCGGTCGGGGTGGATGTGGTGCTCGCTGGATCGCCGGAACCGCCGGTGGGCCGGGGTTTCGGCGGTGTGCGTGGATTTTTCGGTCGAATGGGATCGGCCGGCGTTGCGTGCGCGGGTTGATTCCGGGGAGGCGCCGCACGGTCGATCGCGATTCGGTCCGAAATCGTCGTTCTGGCCTGCGTCGTCGTCCGTGGTGTGGCCGGATGGGGCATCACGGCCACAGTGTTCCCGCCGGACCACATGCCGGTGGGCAATTCACAGATCAAAGCCGTCGGAATTGTCACCAGAACGGTTGTGCCCTGCGGAATCCTGCTGGTCAATTGGACGCGGAGCTTGTGTCGATAGGCGAGCTGGGCGACGACGGCCAGTCCCATGTGTGTGACGGCCTGCCGGTCGAGCACGGGCGTGCTCGACAATTGTCGGTTGAGCGTGCCGAGTTGGTCGGCGGACAGGCCGATTCCGTCGTCCTCGATGCGAACGAGCACACTGCCCTGTTCTGTGAGGTGTGCGCTCGCCCGGACCTGCGAATTCGGCGGGGAGTTGTTGGCGCCGTTGTCCAGCAGTTCGGTCAGTGCGCGCCCGATGTCGGCGGCCACCGGACCGACCACGCCGACGGAAACGATCTGACCGAGCGCCACCCGATCGTGTTGCCGGATGGAGGACAGTGCCGCGCGCAGCAGATCAACAAGGGACGCGCTTTCCGGCACGGCGTCGTCATTGCTCTGACCAGCCAGGACCCGCAGGTTCTCGGCGTTGCGGCGCAACCGGATGGCCAAATTGTCGATCTGGTAGAGAGCGCCCAGAGTGTCCGGATCGTCCTCGCGTTCGTAGAGTCGCTCCAGTTGGTCGATCACCGAGTCGACGAGATTCAGATCACGCAGGGCAAGGCTGGAACAGATGCTGGCCAGCCGTTCCTGGGACATCGCCAGGGAATGCTGACGCAACCGTTCGACATTGGCCGGTGCCGCCGTCGGGGGCGGCAGGTATCGACCGACGACCTCGGTGATCACGGCCCGGCCGCGATCCCACATATCGCGCGCTGTGTTCACTGTCCCGGTTGCCCAATCAGGTGTGTGTGCTGGCTCAACGTCATCAGCGCAGACATGGCGATTATGCAATCAGATCCACGGCCGAGAGTCCACATCGGGTCGCCGGCAACGTGAACTAACAGGAATTTCAGCAGGTAGTCGCTACTGGGCCGACCGTGGTTCTCGACGTCACCCGATCAGGTGACAAAGCGGACTGTTGTGAAGCTTTTGTGATATTCGTTGCCCCGCGCGGACTTTCGCGCAGGTTCGCCATTCCATGGCATTGTCCGTCTCGTTTGATCACCACTGTTCGGTTGCGTGCCGTTGACCAGAGTCTTTCCGGTCCGAATCATTTCGCGGCGGCCGGCGGGCATCTCGTTTGTGCCCGGGTGCCTGGTCGGGTAGGAACCGGGAATGCTGCGAGGTGAGAAGGTCGGGCTGCGCGCCCGGCACGAGGCGGACGTGCCGATCCTGCACGCCGAGCTCCATGACGACGTGGCCACCCGGTCACGCGGCGGACGTCGGCCCTGGCGACCGATCTCGCCCGGTGACCTGTCGCCCTTCGCGGTGTCCGCGTCGCCCGAGGATGTCGCGCGTTTCTCCGTGGTGGAGTTGGCTGACACCGCGCCGGACGGGCCCACCATCGGCGACCCGATCGGCGAGTTGGCCGGCGAAGCGACGCTGTGGGGGATCGACACGCACAACCGCAGCGCGCACCTCGGCATCGCGCTCCGGCCGGGTCATCGTGGTCGCGGGCTGGGCGCGGACACGGTCAACGTGCTGTGCGGCTACGGCTTCACCATCCGCGGCCTGAACCGGTTGCAGGTGGACACGCTGGCCGACAACACGGCGATGATCAACGCGGCGGTCCGGGTGGGCTTCCTGGTGGAGGGCACCCTGCGACGCGCGGCGTGGGTGAGTGGCGAGTTCCTGGACGAGGTCGTGCTCGGGCTGCTCGCCGCCGAGTGGGCGGCGAGCTGAGCGCCCGGGCTACTGGAGGTAACCCTCCACCTGGGCGGTGCGCGCGGCCTGCGCCTCGTCCGGGTTGTGCCCGTTCTCCTTCAACGCGCGACGCCGCCGCAACAGGTCCCAGCACTGGTCGAGGGTCTCCTCAAGGTGCTGCAACCGCTCGTGTTCGTCGGTGCCGTCCACGTCACCGGCGACTCGCTTGGTACGCAGCGAGTGCTCTTCGGCGACCAGTTTGTCGATCCGTTGGTAGATGTCCTTCTCGTCCACCTGTGTAGGCAATCACGGAACCCGGCGGATTGCCACCGGTTCCCGGCGTGGGTCAGCCGACACATGTGCTGGCGGCGGCCCGGCCGGCGAACCGGTCGGCGATCCACCGGGCCACGTCCGGCGCGGCCAGTTGACCGGTCTGCAGGTGCCCGACGCCGGGCAGCAGCCGCAGATCGACGGTCTCGCCCTCGGCGCACATCGCGGTGGCCAGCCGCTGGGTGGTGGCCGGGTCGACGATGGTGTCCGCGCCGCCCTGGACGAGCAGCACGGGCGCGTCGATCGGTGCCTGGCCGGGATTGTTGGCCGCCGCGATGCTCCGCCACGGCTCGACCTGCCACGGCGGCGCGCTCAGGAAGCTCAGTCTGAGCGCGAGCACGTTGGGCACCGCGGCGGCCAACTGCTGCTGGCCGTACAGGCAGGTGGCGGCGATCCGGTCGACCAGTGGCCGCGCGGCCGGCGTGACGATCTGGTCGAGGTTCGCGTCGTGGTAGACCCGCGCCCACGAGCTGAGCGCCATCGCGATGAGCACCTTGCCGACGGTGGTGGTCAGGTTGACCGCGAACAGGTCGACCAGGTTGGGCACGGGCGCGCCGGCCGCGACCCCGACGAGGTCCAGTTCGGGCGCGTACGACGCGGCCAGTTGTCCGGTGAACAGCGCCGCGTGCCCGCCCTGCGAGTGCCCCCAGACCGCGAACTCGGTGCCCGCCCTGGCCGCCGGCAGCAACCGGGCCGCCCGCACGATGTCCAGTTCGTTCTCCGCCTCGACCGGGCCGACCAGGAACGGGTGCGGGCCGGCTGTGCCGAGGCCCTGGTAGTCGGTGGCCGCGACGACGTAGCCCGCGCCGACGAAGCCCGCGCCGCCCTCGGCGAGCAGCGGCTGCGCGGCCGGCGGAGCGAGCGAGGGCGCGCAGTTGCTGGCCACCCCGACCGTGCCGTGGGTGTAGGCGAGGACCTTGCGACCGCCGGCCGGGGGCGCCCCGGCGGGTACCAGGATCAGGCCGCTGACCGCGGTCGGGTGGCCGTCGAGACCGGTCGACTTGTAGAGCACCCGGTAGGTGGTCGCGCCGGCCAGGAAGCCGGGAACCACCTCGTCCCGGATGATCGTGCCGGGCGGCCCGGCCGGCAGTGGCTCGGGCGCCGTGTAGAACGTCCCGGGTGCGGCCGGCGCGGCCCGGTGCACGGCGACGCTGGCCACCGTCCCGCCCACCGCGAGCACCAGCACCGCGATCGTGCCCCCCAGCCGTACCCAGCCGGGCATGTGGGCCGGCCGGACGTCGGTCAGCAGGCCGATGCCGAACAACACCAGCCGCAACCCGAACACCACCGCGACCACCAACAGCGTCGCCGCGGGCCAGGCCAACGCGAGCACGCCGAGCAGCCCGCTCGCCGCGCCGCCGAGCCTGCCGACCAGCCGGTCGGCGCCGGTGGGGGAGACGAGTTCGCCGATCCCGCCGAGGACGAGTCCGACGCCCACGGCGATCGCGAGGCCAAGAATGCTGAGCCCCGGCCAGAACAGCGCGACCAGGCCGACGACGAGCCAGCCCACACCGGTGACCGCCGGCAGCCACGGTCGGGCCGAGGACGTCACCGAGCCGAGGTCGACCAGTCCGGTCAGCACGGCGCCGGCCGCGACCAGCGCGGCGAGCGCGGGCAGCGAGTGCAGTGGCGCGGAGATCAGCCAGCCGCCCAGCCCGAGGCAGCCCAGGCCCAGCAACAGGTCCGCCCACCGGGGCAGCCGGGTCGATGTCGGCATGGGAGCCCGCCCGTGATCGATTTTCGCTGGTGCTGCGGACGGTAGCTCCGGGACTCCGGTTTCGCCTGTTGGAGCGGTCCGTTAGAACGGTCCGGACGACGAATCACGGCAGAAGGGCTTGACCGATGCCACACGAGCACGAGAGCGAACCGGACTGGGTGCGGCTCGCCGGGCATCTGGAACGAGAGGCCGAGCTGCACAGCGACGCGCTGCGGCAGACCGTGGCCTGGGTGCGGGCGCAGGGCGGGGGGCCGCGCCGGGTGCTCGACCTCGGCAGCGGTCCCGGCGTGGTGTCCGCGCTGATCGCCGAGGGCCTGCCCGAGGCCGAGGTGACCGCCGTCGACGGCGCGCCCGAGCTGCTGGCCAGGGCCCGGGCCAGGGCCGACGCGCTGGGGCTGCGCGACCGGGTGCACACCACGGTCGCGCAACTGCCCGCCGACCTCGGCTCGCTCGCCCCGGCCGACCTGGTCTGGCTGGGGCATGTGCTGCACCACCTCGGTGACCAGCGCGCCGCGCTCGTCCGGCTGCGCGACCTGCTCAACCCCGGCGGCCTGCTCGTGCTCATCGAAGGCGGCCTGCACACCCGGTTCCTGCCCCGGTCGATCGGCGTCGGCCGGCCGGGCCTACAGACCAGGCTGGACGCCGTCATCGAGGACTGGTTCACCGCGATGCGCGCCGGGCTGCCCGACAGCGAGAATGTCATCGAGGACTGGCCCGCGCTGCTGACCGAAGCCGGGCTGACCCACGTCGGCACGAAGACGTTCCTCACCGACCACCCGGCGCCGCTGGCCGCCGACGGGCGCGAGTACCTGCACGCCCGACTGGCGCGCACCCATCCGATGGTCGGCGACCGGCTGGCCGCCGAGGACCTGGCCGCCGTGGACGAACTGCTGGGCGAGAGCGAACTCGGTGTGCGGCGCAGGCCGGACGTGTTCTTCCTCGCCGCCCGTACTGTCCACATCGGACGCCGTGACTGAGACTCCCTAACGCAGGACCCGGAAACGCAGATGGGTCACGGCCGCGGTCTCGACCACCTCGGTCCGTTCCAGCTCGATCTGGTCCGGACCGAGGTGGTCGAACAGGCGCACACCGCCGCCGAGCAGGATCGGCACCAGATGGACGTGCACCTGGTCCACCAGGCCGACGCGCAGCGCCTGCTGCAGCGCGGTTGCGCCGTGCAGCGAGACCTCCCGGTCCCCGGCGACCTTGCCGGCCTGGTCGATCGCACTGGCGATGCCGTCGGACACGAAGGTGAACACCGCCGGGGCGCTGATTCGCTCGGGGACGCTGTGCGAGAGCACAAAACACGGCGTCCGTCCGAGCGGACCGCCGTCACCCCAGCCCCGGTCCCCGGCGGCCTGGTCGTAGGACCGCCGACCCATCACCGTCGCGCCGGTCGCCTCGATCATCGCCCGATGCATCTCGGCGTCGCGTTCGGTTGCCTGGTCGAACAGCCAGTCGTGCAGTCGTCGGCCGCCAGCGCCCAGCGGCTGGTCCGGGCTCGCGTTCGGGCCGGTGACAAAGCCGTCCAGTGACATCGACATGTGTGAGACAACGGTGGTCATCGGATCTCCCGTCCGGGTTCGGGGACATGTCTACTCGGACCGCCGCCGGGCGGAAAACTCATCGGCCGCTCAGGCCATCGGTACGGCCGGCTCGCGGAACTGGTCGAGTCGGCCGCCGAGCAGGATCGGGTGCCGCTCGGCGAACCGCTCGAAGATCGCCCGGGCTTCGGCCGGCTTCGCGCCCGACCCCCATCGGGTGCCGAAGTTGCCGGTGCCCAGCACGTGACCACGGTGAGACCGCAGCCGCACGGTGGACGTGGTGCGCGCGAGCGCATCTGGGGGGCGGCCACCCGGCTCTTCGCCGAGCAGGACATCAACAACACCGGGATGGCGGCGCTGACCGAGGTCGCGTACGTCTCGAAGCGGAGCTTCTACCAGCACTTCCCGAGCAAGGACGACCTGGTACGGGCGTATCTGGAGCGGCTCGACACCACCGCGCGGCCCGACCGGGAGCAGATCCTGGAACGCACCGAGCTACCCGCCCGCGAGCGGCTGCTCGGCGTCTTCGCCGACCCGCCGGTGTGGGCCGGCGCCGATCCGTTCGCCGACGCCCGGTCCGCCGCCGTCGACCTGGTCGCCCTGCACACCGGGCCGAGCGGCCTGCCCGGCCACGACGGGCACGGTCGTGGCCGGGCAGGCCGACCCCCAGCGGGGCAGGAGTCAGCCGGTCACCAGCGGCGCTCCGGGTCGGCTGCGTCGTCGGGATAGCTGGCCGCCGCCACGACCATCGCCCGATAGTCGTCGCCGGGTACCCGCAGCCACGCGGTGATCCTCGGCTCCTGCTGACCGACCACCACGGAGTGGTAGCGGCGGGCGTCGAAAACGCCGTCCGGGCGCCGGACCATCGCCTGGTACAGCGGGTCGGACAGCAGAATCGCGCACGCGCTGGTGGTGTGTTCGAGGGCGCGGCGCAACGTCGTCGAATGCGCCAACCGGAACACCCGGTCCACTTCGTCCCCGCCGAATCCGTGCCGGTCGCGCCGGATGTCGCCGGCGTGCAGGGCGATCCGCACCCGCACCCGGGTGCCGTCCGGGGCCAGCGGCGGCACCCGCAGCGCGGCGACCAGTTCGCAGAGCACCCGGTCCAACAGCACCGGTTTGGGCACCAGCGCGGGCACGACGATCAGCAGCCCTTCGGCGCGTTCCTCCCGCACGCACTCCGGCCAGGACACTCCACCCCGGTCGAACGCACCGGCGAGTGCGGACTGGAGATACTTCCGCGCCGGTTGCCGGCGGGCGTTGGCCCGGCTGCCGAACCGTCGGAAATCCAGTACCAGCAACGATGCCGGATACGGCTGGTCGTCGGTGTGCGCACTCATCGGCGCACACCGACGCGGCGCGCGCCGACCCAACGGCGCGGCACGTTTACTTCGGCCACTGCCACCCACCTCTGGCTTGTCCGAACGGGTACCAACGCCCACGATCGAACACCGGTTCGCGGCGTGCGCAAAACGCTTGTGTATCACCGGATACAGTGATCGCCCCAGTCGTTATCTTCGGGTGGCCACCGGTGCCGCCAGCGCGCGCAGCCCGGCGAAGTCGCGTACCACGACGGCGCCGCGGGAGGTGTGCACGAGTCCGAGGTCGCGCAGTTCGCGCAACACCCTGGCCACCGATCCCCGTGAGGTGCCGACGATACTGGCCAGATCGGCCTGCGAGGTGATCGGCACGAACGTGCCCTCCGGACTCGGCTGGCCGTACAGCTCGACGTATTCCACCAGCAGGCAGGCGATTCTGCGGCGGACGTCCGCGGCGAACTCGATCCGCCGCCGATCTGCCTCGCGCAGCCGCTCGGACACGACGGTGAGCAGTACCCGGAGGACTCTCGGGTGGCGCTCGGTGATCCGCCAGAGCTGTTCCATGGTCAGCACGAGCGCCCGGACCCCGCCCGCCGCCTGGACCGTCGCTGACCGCGGCTGCCGGTCGATCAGCGAGAGCTCACCGACGATGTCGCCCGGGTGCCGGATGGCGATCACCCGGGTGACGCTGTCGTCGCGCATCAGCACCCGCGCGTGGCCGTTCATCAGCACGGCTCCCCAGCCGTCCGTGTCGCGCTGCCGCATGATCGTCTGGCCGGCCCGGAAATCGTGCAGACGACCCACGCTCTTGAACGCGCTGCGTTCGTTCTGATCGAGCGTCTGCCAGAAACTCGCTTCCGTTCCTTTCATCCCGCCCCCAGCGGTACTCGGTTACTTTCCGCCGCAACGATGGCGGGTTCCACCAAGCCAAGCCGGTTGATCCGGCGGGCGCCAGATCCACGGATGTATTCGCACAAATTCGGACGCCGGGCGGCGGTGCGGCCGGGGCTGTTCGGGTCAGTGCGCGGCGTCCTCGACGAACTGCTGGACGACGCCCACCCAGGGAAACGCGCCCGTCCTGTGCAACGCGCGAACGCGCCGGCGTCCTGCCGACCCCGGATTCGACCCGGCGAAGGGTCCACCCCGATGAAGCCGGGATGGACCCCACCGAGGTCACCAGCCGACGGCGACCACCATGTACTGCGGGTTGGCGACCGAGATGTCCGAGGACTGCCCGGCGTCGTCGTCGTACGGGAAGCCGTACTGCTTGCCGTTGATGGCGTTCTGGTGCCAGAACTGGGCGTAGTAGTTGGCCGGCCCGGTCAGGTAGAACTGGGTCGGATCGGACTGCTGCGCCGCCGGCAGCTGCGCGACGTGCCGGTTGAGGCCGGCGCACAGCGGCGGGTTGTTGGACAGCGTGCCGCCACAGCCGAAGATCTGCGCGGTCGAGTCACTCGTGTCGCCCTCGGCCGCGGCGTAGCTGGTGAAGTAGCTCGCGTCCGCGCCACCAGGCTGGAACGCCGGGTCGTTGCCCGGCGACGGGATGCCGTAAGGCGCGTTGTCGGTGGCGAGTTCCTTGAACTGGGCCGGCACCGAGTTCTGGAACCGCTGGAACGTCGCGGCGCGGCTCTCCTGGAAGGTCGCGTAGTTCTCGCCGATCTCCTGCTCGGTGCCGTCGTGGCTGTGCAGGAGCAGCGCGAGCTTCAGGCCGAACCGGTCCACCCGGGTGGTGTCCACGTTGATCGACGACGCGCCGACGGTGAACTCGATGAAGTCGTAGTACTGGCCGTTGGGCGTGCCGAGGTAGAAGTACATCCGCCCGGCCGAGTTCGCCGGCATGTCGATGTAGGGCTGTTGGGCGATGGATTCGGTCTGCCCGTTGAAACTCCAGTACACCTGGCTGTCGGGGTACTGCCCGTTGGTCTGGTTCTGGATCTTGACCTCGACGACGTTGTGCGCGGCCGGGATCGACGCGGTGTTACCCCAGAACGAGGCCGGCGGCGCGCCCGAGCCGGACGGCGGCGCGGTGGTCGTGGTCGTTGTGGTTGTCGGCGGCGGAGTCGTCGATCCGTTGGTGTAGGCGGTGAATTCGGCGATGGACCACCAGGGGACGGTGCTGGCGGCGGTGAGTTGTATGCGGAGGTAGTGGGTGGTTTGGGCGGTGAAGGTGGAGGTGACGGTGGAGGAG
>DATATV010000149.1:0-73328 GCA_036268615.1 Pseudonocardiaceae bacterium | reverse complement strand
CGGGCCCCCGCCGCACGGGGTCGACGTCAGGCCCGCTCGGCGATGCCGCGGATGAAGGCGGCCTGGCCGGCGTGTTGCAGGTCGTCGCTGATCATGCTGACCAGCCGGACCGACAGCGTGACCGGCGGGTCCCACGCCTCGTCCACGATCCGGGGCAGGTCGGCGTCGGTCAGGCCGGCGACGTACTCGACCGTCCGGTCGTGCACCGCGTCGTGGTAGCCCAGCAGCAGCTCCACCGAACTCGCGCCGACCGCGTCCACCTCGGCGGAGCTGTGGCCGTAGCCGGTGTCCAGTTGGTCCAGTGCCAGGCCGAACCGGTCCGACCAGCCACCGCCGGTCCACACCTGGTCCGAGCCGGCCAGATCGGCCAGGTGATCGTCCTGCACCCGGGTGAGGTGCCAGACGAGCCAGGCGATCGAGTTGGCCTGCGAATCGATCCGGTAGGCCAGTTGTTCCTTGGTCAGCCCGTCCACCGCGTCATGGACGACCTCCTGAATCCGGTCGAAACCGTCGACCAGCAGTTCGGCACTCGTCACTCTGGCAACTCCCTTCGGTCCGTGCACCACGCACCCTACGAGAGTTCCCCGACACCCTCGACTCCGAACATCACGTATCGTCGGTGGGTGTGAAGATCCGGTTCGGTGTCGGGCTGGGCGCCGGCATCACCCCCGCGGATTTCGATCCGATCGTGGATCGGCTGGAGAGCACGGGAATCGACTCGCTGTGGCTGTCCGAACAGGTGTATTCCACGGCCATCGACCCGTTTGTCGGAATGGCGCACGCGCTGTCCCGCACCACCCGGCTGAAGGTGGGCACCTCGGTCGCGGTGCTGCCGGGCCGGCACCCGGTACTGGTCGCCAAACAGTTGGCCACCATGGCCGCGCTCACGCCGAAGCGGGTGCTGCCGGTGTTCGGGTTGCGGCCGGCACGACCTGCCGAGCACGGGCTGTTCCCGGTGCCGGCCGGGCGGCGGGCCGCGGTCTTCGACGAGTCACTTCAGCTGCTGCGATCGCTGCTGCGTAGTGAGAGTGTCGACTTCGCCGGCGAGTTCTTCGCGGTCGAGTCGGCCGGGTTCGGGCCCCCACAGGCCAAGCCGTTGGACATCTGGCTTGGCGGCACCGCGCCGGCTGGGCTGCGCCGGGTCGGGCGGTTCGGCGACGGGTGGCTGGGCAGTTTCCTCTCCCCTGCCGACGCGGGCCGCGCCCGGCTCGCCATCCAGGACGCGGCGGCTGAAGCCGGGCGGGAGATCGAAGCCGACCACTTCGGGCTGAGCCTGAGCGTGGCCGAGGACGGCATTCCCGACCGGCTGGCCGCGGTCGCCCACCAGCGCAGGCCCGACAGCGACCCCACCGACATCGTCGCGGGCAGTTGGCCGGACCTGCACCGGTTGCTGGACGGTCATCTGGCGGCCGGGCTGACCAAGTTCGTCATCTA
This sequence comes from Pseudonocardiaceae bacterium, assembly GCA_036268615.1. Lineage (GTDB taxonomy): Bacteria > Actinomycetota > Actinomycetes > Mycobacteriales > Pseudonocardiaceae > DATATV01. Next base: position 71,894 of record DATATV010000149.1, on the reverse strand, counting down.
CCACGCCGGCCGGGCGCCCTATGCCGAGTTCCTCGACCGGTTCACGGCCGAACTGCTGCCGCGCCAGAACTGACGGCTGGAACCGCGCCCCCGGTCGAGCGCGCGGTTCCAGCCGGATCGTCAGGCGCTGGGCACCCCGTTGGCCGGTGCGGCCGCCGGAGCGGTCGTGTACGGCGTGATCGGGCCCGAGCCGTCGTCGGTCGTCATCGGCGTACCGGTGGTCACGATCTGACCGTTCTCGATCGTGCCGACCTGGACCCCGGTGTAACCGGCGTGCGAACTTGAGCTGTACCGGAACGGCACCAGGCCGGGTCCGGTCAGGCCGCCCTTCTCCAACGCGGCCACCAGGGCTTGCCGGGTCGGGCTCTTGCCGGTCGCGGCCAACGCCTGGGCGAACGTGTACGCGTAGGACATGCCGTAGACGACGTTGCCGTCGAAGGGCAGCTTGGGCGCGTACTGGTCGTGGATCTTCTTGAACAGCGCGATCCACGAGTTGCTGGTGTCGCCCAGCGAGGGCAGGTACGTGTCGGTGATGATGCCCTGGATGAGCTGGTCACCCGAGACGGTCGCACCGGCCTGCTTGGCGAACGCGGACAGCAGACCCGAGGTGGTGATCGGGTCGGAGCCCACATTGGACACCACGATCGTCGGCGAGAAGCCCAGCTTGAGCGCGGTCAGCTTGAACAGCGCGGTGTAGGCGGGGATCGTGTCCAGCACGACCACGTCGGGCTTGGCGTTGGCGATCGCCGCGACCTGCGCGCTCACGTCGACGTTGCCCGGCTGATAGGTCTGCCGGCTGACCACCTGGCTCGGGCTGATGTACTTGTCAAGGCCGGCCACGCCGTCCCGGCCGAAGTCGTCGTCCTGGGAGAAGTAGGCGACCTTCTTACCGGCGAAGTGCTGGGTGATGTACTGGCCGAGGATCTTGCCCTCGACGGTGTAGTCGGGCTGCCAGCCGAAGGTTTCCGGGTGCTGCTTGGGTTCGTCCCAGCAGCCGCAGCCGGACGCGACGAACAGGTCGGGAATCCGGGAGCTGTTCAGGTAGTCGACGACCTTGGTGTGGGTCGGGGTGCCGAGCGCGCCGACGATCGCGAAGACGTTGTCCTGCAACACGAGTTGCTTGGTCAGGGTGACCGTCTGGGTCGGATTGTAGCCGTCGTCGAGGTACTTCAGGGTGATCTTGCGGCCGTTGATGCCGCCGGCGGCGTTCAGGTAGTCGAAATACGCCTGTGCGGCGACCGGGATCTCGCTGTAGCCAGGGGCGGCCTGGCCGGTCAGCGGGTCGGTGCTGCCGATGGTCACGGTGGTGTCGGTGATGCCGGGCGTCGCGGAGGAGGAACTTCCGCCGGAACCGCCACATGCCGTTGCGGTGAGGGCCACCGCCGCGGCGAGAACGGCGATCGCACGGAGGTTGGAGAACGGTCTCATTGCCCTGCGCCTTTCACTAGAATGGCGTTCGGTTATAGCGAACCGTACTGACAGCGGTCAACTCGCGCGAGTGTCCGAAGAAGGACGTCGGCGAATCGTGATGGAGACTGCTCTTCCCAACCGATTCAGACCGGCTTGCAGTCCCCCGGGAAACAGCACCATCACCACGAACAACACCAGGCCGTAGAGCACCAGCGGGATATTCGCATAAATTGCCTCAGGCAGATGTGCCGACTGGGCCATGTTCGTCGACCAGGTCGGCAACAGTGTCACGATCACCGCGCCGTACACCGCACCGGCCAGGCTGCCCAGCCCGCCCAACACCACCGCGGTGAGCAGCGACAGCGACAGGCTGAGCGGGAAAGCCCCTGGTGCGGCAAGGCTGTTGACGTAGGCGAGCAGGCCGCCGGCGAGCCCGGCGCAGGCCGCGCTGACGCTGAACGCAATCACCTGCGTGCGGGCCACCCGCACCCCGCTGAGCGCCGCCGCGTCCTCGTCCTCCCGAATCAGCCGCATATCGCGACCGATTCGACTGGTCACCAGATTCGACAGCAGGAAAAGCGTGATCACCAGACACAGGCCGGCGATCCACGCCTGCCAGCGTTCCAATGGAAATGCCTCGCCCAGCGACAACGGCGGTGGCGCCGGATTGACGGTCAGACCGTTCGCACCGCCGAGGCTGCTCAGCCCGTGATAGTTGGCCAGCGCGGGCAGCCCGAGGGCGAGCGCGAGGGTGGCGCCGGCGAGATAGGGACCGCGCAGCCGGGCCGCCGCGACGCCGACCAACAGGCCCACCAGCGCGGTGACCACCGTCGACCCGAGCAGCACGACCGCGATCGGCCACTGCTGGTTGTTCAGCAGCAGCGCGGTGGTGTAGGCGCCGACGGCCATCAGCGCACCGTGGCCGAGCGAGATCTGCCCGCTCAGTCCACACAGGACGGTCAGACCGGCTGCGGCGATCGCGGTGTAGCAGATCTGGGCGAACTGGAGGTCGTCGAACTCGCTGATGGAACTGGCGACCAGGTAGAGCACGACCAGGCCGAGCACCGCCCAGATCAGGTGGCGCAACAGGGTCGAGCGGGGTCGGGAGGTGAGCGGAACCCGGTCGAGTTCGGGTGGGCGTTCGGTCGTCGTGGTCACACTCGCCGCCCTCTGGCCCCGCCGAACAAGCCGTTCGGCCGGATCATCAACACCAGGATCAACACCACCAGCGAGCCGAAGCTCACGATGTCCGAACCGAGGTAGCCGGACACGTAACTGAGCACGACACCGAGGGCCACCCCGCCGACCACCGCGCCGGACGGACTGTCCAGGCCGCCGATCACCGCGGCGGTGAAGCCGTAGACCAGGGTCGCGTCGAACGCGGTCGGGCTGACGAAGGTGTTGGGCGCGATCAGGATGCCGGCCAGCGCGCCGACCGCGGCGGCCAGTGCCCAGCCAACGGTGAACATCCGACCGACCCGGACACCCAGCAACCGGGCCACTTCCGGGGCGAACGCGGCCGAGCGCATCCGCAGGCCCAGCGCGGTCCACCGGAACACCGCGGCCAGCCCGAGCATCACCACCAGCACCACCAGCACGACCCACAAGTCGTTGGGCGAGAACAACAGTCGGTTCCCGGCCACGGTGAAACCCCGAATCCCGAAGGCCGGCGGGAACGACCGCGGCGTGCCACCGAAGATCATTCCCGCGACGCCCTGCAACAGCACCAGCAACCCGAAGGTGACGATCACCGCGTTGAGCGGTGGCTTGTCCTCGATCGGCCGGATCACCAGGCGTTCCACCACCGCGCCCAGCACGAGGCCGCTGGCCACCGCGACGAGCAGCGCCAGCCAGTACGAACCACCGTTGCTGAGCACGGTGAAGGCGATGAAAGTGGTGATCATCAACATGCCGCCCTGGGCGAAGTTGACGATCCGGGTGGCCCGCCAGATCAGCACCAGGGCGAGCCCGATCGCGGCGTACACGGCGCCGGCGGAGAGGCCGGCGAGGGTCAGGTCGATGAACTGGACCACCGGGACCTCCTCACTCGACAACTGTTCGGCTCGCGGCGCCCGGGCACGCGCTGCGCCCTGCGGGACATCCGCACCCGGGGGCCGGCGTTGTCGCCGGACAGCTCACCCACCTGGAACCCGGTCCCTGATCGAACGCCATCGCGTGAGCAGCTCTCACACCCCCAAATAGGCGTGCCTGACACGGTCATCGGCCTCCAGGTTCTCCGCACGGTCATCGGCCACCTTGTGGCCGAGGTGGAGCACGACTCCGCGGTCCGCCACGGACAGGGCGGTGGCCGCGTTCTGTTCCACGAGCAGGATGGTGAGCCGGTCGTGGTCGCGCAGCCTGCGCAGGGTCGCGATGATCTCGGCGACCACCCGCGGTGCCAGGCCGAGGGACGGCTCGTCGAGCAGCAGCAGCCGAGGGCGGCTCATCAGTGCCCGCGCGATGGCGAGCATCTGCCGCTCGCCGCCGGACAGCGTCTCCGCGCGGGCCGACCGGCGGGCGGCCAGCGGCGGGAACAACTCCACCATCAGGCCCAGTCCGGTGCGCGTCCACGTCCGGTCGCGCTGGCACAGCGAACCCAGCCGCAGGTTCTCCTCGACGGTCAGTTCGGCGATCACCCCGCGGCCCTCCGGGACGTGCGCCATGCCCAGGCGGACGACGTCTTCCGGTGCGCTGCGGGTGATGTTCCGGTCGCGGAACCGGATGCTGCCGGCCCGTGGGCGGACCAGCCCGCTCAGCGTGCGCAGCAGCGTCGTCTTGCCGGCGCCGTTCGCGCCGAGCACCGCGGTGATCGAGCCTTCCTGGATGGTCAGGTCGATCCCGTCCAGCGCGCAGACCGGGCCGTAGTCGACGGTGAGGCCACTGATCTCAAGCATGCGCACCGCCCGAAGCCGACTCCACCGTGACCGCCTCGCCCAGGTAGGCGCGCTGCACGGCTGGATCGTTGCGTATTTCGTCCGGGCCGCCCCTGGCGATCACCTCGCCGAAGTCGAGCACGACCAGCCGCTCGCACAGGCCCATCACGAAATCCATGTTGTGTTCCACCAGCATCACCGCGGTGCGCTCGCGCACACCCCGGATGATCTCGGCGAGCTCGGACATCTCGGTGGCCGACAGGCCGGCCGCCGGTTCGTCCAGCATCAGCAGTCGAGGCTCGCTGACCAGCGCCCTGGCCAGCGCGACCCGCTTGCGCACGCCGTAGGGCAGGCTGGCGCAGATCCGGTGCGCATCCGCCGCCACCCCAAGGGAATCCAGCACGTCCAGGGCGCGCGCCCGCAGGGCGCGTTCGGAGCGGTCGGCCCACGGCGAGGCGAGCAGGCCGCCGACCGGACCGGTGCGGGACAGGTGGGTCGTACCGGCGAGTACGTTGTCCAGCACGGTGAGTCGGCTGAACAAACCCAGTCCTTGCAGGGTGCGGGCGATGCCGAGCGCGGCCATGTCGTGCGGCCGCACGCCACGCAACGATCTGCCCTGGAAGGTCAGCGATCCGGCGGTCGGCCGGACGAATCCGCAGATGACGTTGAACAGCGTGGTTTTGCCGGCGCCGTTGGGACCGATCACACCGAGCACGCCCTGCGCCGGCACCGCCATGCTCACGTCGGTGAGCACGTCCAGGCCGCCGAACGACACGCAGACACCGTCCACCCGGAGCAAGGACTCGTCAGCATCGACGGTCATGACCACCACCTCGTAGGCCACCATCCGAACGGCGTTCGGTTTTTGGGATGCTACAGAAACGTGGCGGGCTTGCCCAGGCTTGTCAGAAGCCGTAATCCCGTTGTTCTTTTTGTGCTTTACCGAACAAACAGGGTGACCTGCGCCGAAGCGTCAGGCTGCCGGGTAGAGCCGGCCGGCCAGTTCGAGGATCTCCTCGATGAACTTGCGGGCGCGCACCCGCGAGGTCTGCCCGGTGACCTCCCGGCCGGCCTCGGTGGCGATCGTGGTCAGGACGAGCACCAGCGCGTCACTCAGCGGGTGGGTGCGCTCGCTGAGCAGTTCGGCGTTGGTGGCCAGCCAGTGCCGGAAGCCACGCCGGGTCAGCAGTTCGAATCCGGGCGGGCCGTCGCCGGCCAGGAACAGCTTGGCGACCTCGCGCTCCTCCCAGCAGCCGTCGAGATAGGCCCGCATACCGGCCAGGAACAGCGTCAACGCGTCGTCCTCACCGGCGGCGAGAGCCTGCCGGAACGCCTTGGCCGCGCGGTGCCGTTGGCGCGACTGGTATTCGTCGTAGAGCGCGATGTACAGGTCGGACTTGCCGCCGAAATGGTGGTAGAGACTGCCGACGCTCGAACCCGCTCGTTCGACGATGTCGGTCACGTTGGAGTCGGCATACCCGGCAGCGGTGAAGACCTCCCGGGCGGCTTCCAGCAACATGGTGCGGGTGCCCTCCGCCCGCCCCTTCTTCGATTCGGCCACCCGCACAGTGTGCCCGACTCGCGTTCGGTTTGGGACATGCCCTACCTCACGCGTCATAGTCGACGGTGAGCTGATCGGACACCGGGTAGGACTGGCAGGTGAGCACGAAACCCGCATCCAATTCGGACTTCTCCAGCGCGTAGTTGCGGCGCAGGTCGACCTCGCCGGTCACCACCCGGGCCCGGCACGTCCCGCAGACCCCGCCCTTGCAGGCGAACGGCAGGTCCGGCCGGACCCGCTGGGCGCCCTCCAGCACCGAGGTGTGCCGGGGCAGAGTGACCTCGGTGGACCGGCCGTCGAGCACGACGGTGACCGCGCTGCTGGGGCCGGTGACGCCGGGCTCCTCGTGCCGGACCGGCTCGGGCGGGGTGTCGACGTAGAACAGCTCCCGGTGCACCCGCTCGACCGGCACGCCCAGTTCGGTCAGCAGTGCGGTGGCCCCGGTGACCATCTCGAACGGCCCGCACAGCCACCAGTGGTCCACATCGGACACCCGGAGCAGCGCCGGCAGCAGCACCCGCAACTTGGCCGGGTCCAGTCGCCCGCTGAACAGCTCGGCCTCGCGCGGCTCCCGGGACAGGACGTGGGCCAGCTCCAGTCGGGCCGGACAGACATCTTTCAGGTCGGCCAGTTCGTCGGTGAACATCACCGTGGCGCTGCGCCGGTTGCCGTAGAGCAGGGTGACCCGGGTGTCCGGATCGGCCAGCACGGACGCGGCGATGGACAGTACCGGGGTGATTCCGGACCCGGCGGCGATCAGCACGTGGTGGCCGGCGGCGGCCAGGTCCGGGGTGAACGAGCCGGTCGGCGGAGCCACCTCGATCCGGTCCCCCGGTCGCGCCTCCCGGACCAGCCAGCTGGAGAACAGCCCGCCGGGCACCTCACGCACGCCGATCCTCGGCCGGGCGCCGGCCGGCGCGCAGATCGAGTAGGACCTGCGCTGCTCGACGCCGTCGACCACGCGGCGCAGGGTGAGCGACTGGCCGGGCCGGAACCGGAATTCCTCGGCCAGTTCGGCGGGCACGTCGAAGGTGACGGCGACCGCGTCGTCACACAGCCGGCTGACCTCGGCGACGGTGAGTGAGTGCCAGCCGGTCCGGCGCCGGGTGCTGGTCGGTGCGGACATCAGCGGACGCTCCTTGTCGGGGTGGGCACTGCTCAGTGCTCCTTGAACTGTTCGAACGGCTCGCGGCAGGCGCGGCAGCGGTAGAGCGCACGGCAGGCGGTCGCGCCGAACTCGGACAGCAGTTCGGTGTCGGTGCCGCCGCAGTGCGGGCAGGTCACCCGGCGCACCGGCGCGACCAGCGTCAACGGCACCGGGCCGGTCGTCCGGCGGGGAACGGTTCCGGGCGGGGCGATGCCGGCGGCGGCGAGCTTGTGCCGGCCGGCCGCGCTGATCCAGTCGGTGGTCCACGCGGGCCGCAGCACCGTGCGCACCTCGACCTCGGGGTAGCCGGCCGAGCCGAGCGCGCGCACCAGGTCGGCGCGCATCACGTCCAGCGCCGGGCACCCGGTGTAGGTCGGGGTGATCAACACGGTCACCCGACCGTCCTGTTCGGACACTTCGCGGAGCACACCGAGATCGGCCAGGGTCAGCATGGGCAGCTCGGGATCGGTCACCGTCTCGGCGACCGCGCGGGCGTCGGCCGGGGCGGTCACCAGGTCGCCCCCGGATACGCCCTGGCCACGCTCTGCAACTCGGCCAGCAGGAAGCCCATGACCTCGGTGTGCACGCCGTCCCGGCCCGCGCGGCCACCCACCCTGGCCAGCTCGGGCGCGTCCGGCACGGTCAGCATGGCCGCGACCAGTACCTCCGCGACGACCTGGTCGAACTCGGCGCGCAGCGTGGCCGGGTCGACGCCGACGCCGGCCTCGGCCAGCCGGCGCTCGACCGGGTGGGTGGCGAACAGCTCGGGCACCAGTGGCCACACCTCGGCCAGCCCGGCGCCCATCCGCTCGGCCGACAGTTCGGTGCCGTCGCCCAGCCGGACCACCCAGCGGGCGGCGTAGTCGCGGTGGTAGGCGACCTCCTTGACGCCCTTGGCCGCGATCGCCGCGAGCACCGGGTCAGCCGAGTCGGCCAGCCGGTCCAGCAGCGCCAACCGCCAGGTCGAGAAGACCAGCAGCACCGCGCTGAGCTGCGCGAAGTCCCCGCGCTGGGCCTCCACCAGCCGGACGTTGCGGAAGTCCGGTTCCGCGCGTAGGTAGGCGTAGTCGTCCTCGCCGCGGTCGGTCCCGTCCGCCCGGCCGGCCCGGGTGAGCAGCAGCCGCGCCTGGCCGAGCAGATCCAGGGCGATGTTGGCGACGGCGACCTCGTCCTCCAGCTCGGGCAGGTTGGTGGACCACTCCTGCAACCGGTGGGACATGATCAGCGCGTCGTCGCCGAGCATCAGGCAGTACGCGGCGAGATCGGCGCCCTCGACGCCGGCCGGCACGGTCGTGTCCACTCCGGACAGTGGGTCCACACCCTGCCCGGTGGTGCCGAACGCCCACCGGGCGTCCTCGGTGGCGTCGGCGAGCGATTCATAGGCGTTGTCGAAGGACATGGCAGCGGCTCACATGTGCGGAACGTCGTCGGGAATGGCGTAGAACGTGGGATGCCGGTAGACCTTGTCCCCGCTCGGCGCGAAGAACGGGTCCTTCTCGTCCGGGCTGGACGCGGTGATGTCCTCGGCCTTGACCACCCAGATGCTCACGCCCTCGTTGCGGCGGGTGTAGAGGTCCCGCGCGTTGTGCAGGGCCATCTGGTCGTCGGCCGCGTGCAGCGAGCCGACGTGCACGTGGTTGAGGCCGCGCTTGCCGCGCACGAACACCTCGTAGAGTGGCCAGCCGGCGCGTTCGTTCATGCTCGGGCCTCCTGCTTCGCCGCGTGCGCCATGGCCGCCTCGCGTACCCAGTCACCGTTCTCGTGGGCGGCCCGCCGGTGGGCCGTCCGCTGCGCGTTGCACGGGCCGTTGCCGCTGATCACCCGTTTCAGCTCGGACCAGTCGATCTCGCCGAAGTCGTGCCGCTGCCGCTGCTCGTTCCAGATCAGGTCCGGGTCGGGCAGGGTCACGCCGAGCACCTTCGCCTGCGGCACGGACATGTCCACGAACCGCTGGCGCAGCTCGTCATTGGTGTGCCGCTTGACCTTCCACGCCATCGACCGCTCGGTGTTGGGCGAATCCCCGTCGGGCGGGCCGAACATCATCAGCGAGGGCCACCACCAGCGGTTCACCGCGTCCTGCACCATGTCCTGCTGCGCCTGGGTGCCGCGCATCATGGTCAGCAGCAGCTCGAAGCCCTGCCGCTGGTGGAAGGACTCCTCCTTGCAGATCCGGATCATCGCCCGCGCGTAGGGCCCGTAGGAGCTGCGGCACAGCGGCACCTGGTTGCAGATGGCCGCGCCGTCCACCAGCCAGCCGACCACACCGACGTCCGCGAAGGACAGCGTCGGGTAGTTGAAGATCGACGAGTACTTCTGCCGCCCGCTGATCAGCCGCTCGGTCAGCTCCGACCGGTCGATGCCCAGCGTCTCGGCCGCCGAGTAGAGGTAGAGCCCGTGGCCGGCCTCGTCCTGCACCTTGGCCAGCAGGATCGCCTTGCGGCGCAACGAGGGCGCGCGGGTGATCCAGTTGCCCTCCGGCTGCATGCCGATGATCTCGGAGTGCGCGTGCTGGGCGATCTGCCGGATCATCGTGGCCCGGTAGGCGTCGGGCAGCCAGTCCCGCGGTTCGAGTCGCCGGTCGGCGGCGAGCGTCGCCTCGAAGTGCCGTTCCAGGTCCACGTCGACGGTCGCGGTCATGCCGTCGCCTCCTTGGCCACCAGCGTCAGCACGTCATATTTGGCAACGGATTCGGCGTTCTGGTTGGTCACGTCGGCGTCCCAGCGCACCTCGCCGTAGTCCTGGTCCTGGCGTGGGGTGATCTGCTTGGCGGTGAGCGTGACGGTCAGCTCGTCGCCCGGCTTGACCGGGGTCAGGAAGCGCAGGTTCTCCAGGCCGTAGTTGGCCAGCACCGGACCGGGCTCGGGTGAGACGAACAGGCCGGCGGCGAACGAGACGACCAGGTAGCCGTGCGCGACGATGCCGCCGAACAACGGGTTGGCCCGTGCCGCCTGCTCGTCGGTGTGCGCGTAGAAGGTGTCGCCGGTGAACTCGGCGAAGTGGTCGATGTCGGCCAGGGTCACCGCGCGCGGACCGGCGACGACGGCGTCACCGACCTTCAACTCCGCCAACGACTTGCGGAACGGGTGCACGTCCTCGATGTGCCGCGGCGCGCCCGGCAGCCAGCGGCCGGTGATCGCGCTCAGCACGGTCGGGCTCGCCTGCACCGCGGTGCGCTGCAGGTGGTGCAGTACGCCCCGGATGCCGCCCATCTCCTCACCGCCGCCGGCCCGGCCGGGACCGCCGTGCACCAGCGCGGGCAGCGGCGAGCCGTGCCCGGTGGACTCCTTGGCGTCGTCGGCGTCGAGCACCAGCAGTCGGCCGTGCCACGGTGCGACCCCGAGCACGACCTCGCGGGCGAAGGCGGGGTCGCCGGTGACCACCGAGCCGGCCAGGCTGCCCTGGCCGCGCGCGGCGAGTTCGATCAGCTCGGCGGTGGAGCCGTACGGCAGCAGCGTGCTGACCGGGCCGAACGCCTCGACCTCGTGCGGCTCGGCGCGGTGGGCGTCCTCGGCGCGCAGCAGCACCGGGGACAGGAAGGCGCCGCGCTCGGCGTCCGCGTCCAGTACGTCCACTTTCTCCGGGTCGCCGAACACCACGGTGGCCGCGCCGAGCAACGACTTCAGTGACCGGCGCACCTCTTCGCGCTGCTCCAGGCTGGCCAGCGCGCCCATTCGCACGTCCGAGTTGGCCGGGTTGCCGACGGTGATCTTGGCCAGCCGTGCGCCCACCGCCTCGGCGACCGCGTCCAGTTGCCCGGTCGGCACGAACGCGCGCCGGATCGCGGTGCACTTCTGGCCGGCCTTCACGGTCATCTCGGTGACCAGTTGCTTGACGAACAGGTCGAACTCGACGCTGCCCGGGGTCGCGTCCGGGCCGAGCACGGACAGGTTCAGCGAGTCGGCCTCGGCGTTGAACCGGACCGACTCACGCACCACGGCCGGGTGCGCACGCAGCTTGCGGGCGGTGGCCGCCGAGCCGGTGAACGAGACCAGATCCTGGCCGGTGACGTGGTCGAGCAGGTCACCGACACCACCGGCGACGAACTGCAGAGCGCCCTCGGGCAGCAGGCCGGACTCGATGATCAGCTCGACCAGTCGGGCGGTCAGGTAGGCCGTCTGACTGGCCGGTTTCACCAGGCTGGGCACGCCGGCCAGGAACGCGGGCGCGAACTTCTCCAGCGGCCCCCAGACCGGGAAGTTGAACGCGTTGATCTGCACCGCGACGCCGTGCAGCGGAGTGGCGATGTGCTGGCCGAGGAACGTGCCGCCACGGCCGAGCGGTTCGACGTCGCCGTCCACGTAGACGGTGTCGTTGGGCAGTTCGCGCTTGCCCTTGCTGGCGTAGCCGAGCAGCACGCCGATGCCGCCGTCGATGTCGAACTTGGCGTCGCCCAGGGTGGTGCCGGTCCGGTAGGACAGCGCGTAGAGCTCGTCGCGGTGCTCGCGCAGGGTCGAGCCGAGTGCCTTGAGCAGCGCGGCCCGCTGGTGGAAGGTCAGCTCGCGCAGCGCCGGGCCGCCGACCGTGCGCCCGTGCCGCAGCGCGGCGGCGAAGTCGACCCCGGTGGAGGAGATCCGGGCGACCTCCGCGCCGGTCACCGCGTCCCGCAGTGGCGCGCCCTCGTCCGGGGCGGTGTGCCACCCACCGGCGACGTAACTGCGCAGCAAACCCATCTGGCTCGACCTCCGTTGTCGACCATCAACCCGAATTACCGACCGGACGTTCAGTTAGTCATGGTAGCCGCTGGCCCGACGACGTGGAAGCCGGACGTCACAAATTCAGCGGCGCCACACACGGCCGGCCTGCTGGTCGCTTCGCTCTTGGCCCTACCGCGCCGCTGGCGCGCCAGGGCCCCAGGCAAAGAAGCCATGACCGGACTTCCGGCCCAACTCCCCCTTGGCGACCTTCTCGCGCAGCAGTTCCGGCGGCGCGAACCGCTCGCCGAGGGTGCGCTGGAGGTATTCGGCGATGGCCAACCGCACGTCCAGTCCGACCAGGTCGGTGGAGCGCAGCGGGCCCATCGGATGCCGGTAGCCCAACTCCATCGCGCGGTCGATGGACTCCGCGTCCGACACCCCTTCTTCCAGCATCCGGATCGCCTCAAGACCGAGCAGCACGCCCAGCCGGCTGGTGGCGAAGCCGGGCGAGTCGCGCACCACGATGTCCGACTTGCCCAACGCACGCACCCAGCCCAACACGCGATCCCGGGCCGACTCGGCGGTCTGCGGGCCGAGCACGAGCTCGACCAGCTTGGAGGCGGGGACCGGGTTGAAGAAGTGGGTGCCGAGGAATCGGTCCGGCTGCGCGAGCGCGGCGGCCAGTTCGGTGATCGACAGCGAACTGGTGTTGGTGGCCAGCACGGTCGCCGGCCCGATCGCCCGCTCCGCCGCGGTGAGCACGGCAATCTTCAGCTCCGGGTCCTCCGGCACCGCCTCAACCACCAGGTCCGCTTCGGCGGGCAGGTCGGCGATGTCGGTGACCAGCCGCAGCCGCTCGATCACCTGCTCCGGTGGGTCGTCGAGCTTGCCGCGCTCAGCGGCCTGGCGCAGCCCGGTGAGCACCCGCTCGCGCGCCGCGGCCGCGGTCGTCGGGTCGCTCTCCGCCACGACCACGTCGCTGCCGATGGCGGCGAACACCTGGGCGATGCCCGCGCCCATCCGGCCGCCACCGATCACACCAACCAGGGCCGGACCCGTGTCCGAGTTCACGATCGCCACTCCTCCCGGCTTGACACCGAACTATCCAGCAGCGCACATTATCAACCGTCCATTCGGTCAGTTGGCAACTGAATCCCACAAGGTGGTGAGGCCCGGTGGCCCAGCCGGCGAACGCGGCGCGGACGATGTTCGACGCGGACCGCGCGTCCCGCTCACTGGGTATCGAGCTGGTCGCCCTCGGCGACGGGCGAGCCACGGTCACCATGCGGGTCACCGAGTCGATGGTGAACGGGCACGGCATGGCGCACGGCGGTTACCTGTTCCTGCTCGCCGACACCGCGTTCGCGTGTGCCTGCAACAGTCACGGGCCGGTGACCGTCGCGGCGGCCGCGGACATCACCTTCGTCGCGCCGGCCGAACTGGGCGACGAACTGACCGCCACCGCCCAGGAACGCGGCCGCTACGGCCGCAGCGGCATCTACGACGTGACCGTACGCGCGGGCGAACAGGTGATCGCCGAGTTCCGCGGGCACAGCCGGGTGATCGCACCGAGCAGGGCAATACAGGGCAACGCGGCACAGCAGAAGTCGGCGCAGAATGGGGCAGGCCAATGACCGCAGGCAGACTCGGCAGCGCACCGACCGCCGACGAGCTCGACCCGGCCGAGCGGCTCTCCCCCGACGAGCTGCGCCGGCTCCAGCTGGAACGTCTACAGTGGACACTCCGGCACGCCTACCAGAACGTGCCCTGTTACCGGGCCAAGTTCGACGCGGCGGGCGTACACCCCGACGACTGCAAGACCCTGGCCGACCTGGCAAAGTTCCCGTTCACCACCAAGGCCGACCTGCGCGACAACTACCCGTTCGGCATGTTCGCGGTGCCGCAGGAGCAGATCAGCCGCATCCACGCGTCCAGCGGCACCACCGGCAAGCCGACCGTCGTCGGTTACACCGCGCAGGACATCGACACCTGGGCGAGCGTGGTGGCCCGGTCGATCCGCGCGGCCGGCGGGCGCCCCGGCCACAAGGTGCATGTCGCCTACGGCTACGGCCTGTTCACCGGCGGCCTCGGCGCGCACTACGGCGCGGAAAAACTGGGCTGCACGGTGATTCCGGCGTCCGGCGGGATGACCTCCCGGCAGGTCCAGTTGATCACCGACTTCCGGCCGGAGATCATCATGGTCACCCCGTCCTACCTGCTCACCCTGCTGGACGAGTTCGAGCGGCAGGGCACCGACCCGCGCACCACCTCGTTGCGGGTGGGTATCCTCGGTGCCGAGCCGTGGACCGAGGAGATGCGCCGGGAGATCGAGGCGCGGATGGACATCCACGCGGTGGACATCTACGGGCTGTCCGAGGTGATGGGCCCCGGCGTGGCGCAGGAGTGCGTGGAGACCAAGGACGGCCCGCACATCTGGGAAGATCATTTCTACCCCGAGGTGATCGACCCGATCGAACTGGACGTGCTGCCCGCGGACCAGTCCGGCGAGCTCGTGTTCACCTCGTTGACCAAACAGGCGATGCCGATCATCCGGTACCGCACCCGGGATCTGACCCGACTGCTACCCGGCACCGCCCGGCCGGCGTTCCGTCGGATGGAGAAGGTCACCGGACGCTCGGACGACATGATCATTCTGCGTGGGGTGAACGTCTTCCCTACCCAGATCGAGGAAATCGTGCTGCGCACCGCCGGCCTCGCCCCGCACTTCCAGCTCGTCAGATCCACAAAGGACCGAATGGACACGCTGGCGGTGCGGGTGGAGGCCCGGCTGGACACCCCGGCCGACCGGCGCAGCCCGGCGGCGACCGAACTGGCCAGGGGGATCAAGGACGGCGTCGGCGTCACCGTCGAGGTGACCGTGCTCGACCCGGACACCTTGGAGCGCTCGGTCGGCAAGCTGCAACGCGTGGTCGACCTGAGATGAGTCGTCGACCTGAGATGATCAGCGCATGACCTCCGCGAGCGCCGCCCGGCCGACCCGGCGGGGACGGCCCGGCTACGACCTGGAGTCGCTGCTCCAGGTCGCCGTGACGCTGTTCAACGAACGCGGCTACGACGGCACCAGCATGGAGGACCTGTCCCGCAAGCTGGGCATCACCAAATCGGCCATCTACCACCACGTGCCGAGCAAGGAGGAACTGCTCCGGCTGGCCGTGGACCGCGCCCTGGACGGGCTCTTCGAGATCGCCGACGAGGTGCGGTCGATGGACGGGTCGGCCATCGACCGGCTGGAGCGACTGGTACGCGGCAGCGTCGCGGTACTGGTGGACCGGCTGCCGTTCGTCACGCTGTTGCTGCGGGTGCGTGGCAACACGAAGGTCGAGCGGGCCGCGCTGACCCGCCGGCGGGAGTTCGACCGAATGGTCACCGAACTGGTCGAGCAGGCCGAGGCCGAGGGCGACGTGCGCCCGGACGTCGATCCGGCGGTGACCAGCCGGCTGTTGTTCGGGCTGGTCAATTCACTGATCGAGTGGTACCGCCCGCGGCGGGGCATGGACGTCGGGGATCTTGCCGACGCGGTGTGCAAGATCGCCTTCACCGGCCTGCGACAGAGCCGGTAGTAGCGCCGGTCGTAGCAGGTGACGACCGGCCGACGGAGTCCGGAAACCGCTCTGTAGAGTGGATCTCCGCGGGGTGTTCGGCAGCGCAGCATCCTGAGACGGTCACCTCCGGCGGGCAGCGGCGAGCCGGGACTGGTGTACCGGCCGCTGCCGTGGAGGTTCCCGTGACCCACTCTGTCAACCAGGTCGCGCTGACCCTTGCCCAGGAGCTGGCCGAAATGTCCAGGCTGGTCGAGGACGACGACGTGACCGGCACGTTGCGGAGATTTCTGGCCAGGGTGACCGAGACGGTGCCCGGTTGCGACCACGCCACCGTGACGATCAGCAGCAGCATCGGCACCGAGCAGGTCGGCGGGACCGCGGAGTCCGACGCGTTCGACCAGGTCAGCGACCTGGCCGCGGTACCGGGTCCGGTTGCCGAGGCGCTCACCCACCGCGAGCCGCGCCGGCTGGAGGACGCCTTCACCGATCAGCGCTGGCCCGACTTCAGCGCCCGGCTGACCGCCGCCGGTTACCGCAGTTGCCTGGCGCTGCCGCTGCCCTGCCAGCGCGCGTCCACCGCGGTGCTCACCCTGTTCTCCCGGCGGGCCCACCAGTTCGACGAGACCGTGCACGACATCGTGCTGCTGCTGACCCTGCACGCCGGGGTGGTGTTCGACAACGCCCAGGTCTTCCATGACAGCAGGCGGCTGGTCGAGCGGCTGACCACCGCGTTGCGCACCCGGCAGACCATCGGACAGGCCGAGGGCCTACTCATGCACCGGTTCGGCTGCTCGGCCGACGCCGGGTTCGAGCTGCTGAAGAACGCCTCCCAGCACACCAACGTCAAACTGCGCGAGGTCGCCAGCAGCCTGATCTCCGCGCACGAGCGCAACAAACTCGGTGCCGCACTGGTGATCTTCGGCCTGCCCGTCGACCCCGACCAGACCGAGGGCGCACCGGTCCGCTGACAATCCACAACGGACAATCAGGCCGACTCGGGATCGGGGATCACCGCAGCCCGCGCCGCCGCCAGAATCTCCTCGGACACCGGGTCGCCCGCGGTCGCCCTGGCCAGCGCGAGTGCGCCGACCATCAGGCACAACTCCGCGATGGCCGCCGGGCGCTCGTCGGGGTCGGCCGGATCACCGCCGGTGAATTCGACGAACTGGTCGATCCGCGCCCGGACCCCGGCGGTGAACACCGCCCGCACCGGGCTGCCCGCCGGCGAGCGCGCGACATCGGCCTCCAGACCGGTGATCGGGCAGCCGCGCGCCGGAGCGTCCCGGTGGTCGGTGGAGAGGTAGTCGGCCAGGTAGGCGGCGAACGGCTGGGTGCGGGTGGGGATGCCGCTGGACGTGGTGAACGCGGCATCGGCGGCGAGCGCGACAAGTTCGTCCTTCGACGCGAAATGCCGGTAGAACCCGCCGTGCGTGAGGCCGGCCGCGGCCATCACGTCGGGGATGCTGACCTGGTCGATCCCCCGCTCCCGGAACAGCCGGCCGGCGGCGTCGATGACCTGCTGCCGGTGCAACTCGGCGTCGGCTCGTGATGCGCGGCCCATCATGCCTCCCGTGATAGATGACTCACATCATCTTAACTCTTGCGCGCAATAGATGACGGACATACTCTATTAATCGATAGCTTGACCGATCCGCAAGTGGGGAAGAGGCAGACAGTCATGACCGCCATCAAAGATTCCGTCGTTCTGGTCACCGGGGCCAACCGCGGCCTGGGCAAGGTCTTCGTCCAGGAACTCCTCGACCGTGGGGCCGCCAAGGTCTACGCGTCGGCCCGCACCCCGCTGACCTACGACGACCCGCGCGTCGTGCCGCTGCGGGTGGACGTGACCGACGAAGCGTCGATCCGCGCCGCCGCCGAGACGGCGAGCGATGTCTCGATCGTGATCAACAACGCCGGCATCCCCGGCACGACGCCGCTGGTCACGACGCCGATCGAGGACATCCAGCGAATCCTGGACACGAACACGCTCGGCCCGATCCGGGTCGCCAAGGCGTTCGCACAAATCCTGGCCGCCAACGGCGGTGGCACCCTGGTGAACGTCGCCTCGGTGCTGTCCTGGCTGGCCAGCGGCGCCTACGGGGCGTCCAAGGCGGCGCTGTGGTCGGTCAGCAACCAGTTGCGCCAGGAACTGAGCGGGCAGGGCACGGTCGTGCAGAGCCTGCACCTCGGCTACACCGACACCGACATGACCGCCGGCATCGATGCCCCCAAGAACGACCCGCTGGACGTGGTCCGGGCCTCGCTGGAGGGCATCGAGCGCGGTGACGACGAGGTGCTGGCCGACGAACTCACCCGGTCGGTGAAGGCCGGCCTGAGTGGCAGTCTCGCCCGCGCCTGATCCGCAGCGGTGCTCGTCCACGCGGCTCGGACCCGCACGTATTCCCGATCGGTCTCGTCATGCGGATGGCCGTACGAGGTGAGGAAGTAGTTGGGTCCACGCCGCTGGACCTGGCTCGGGTCCAGGAAGGCGCCGAACTTGCCGGCGCGAACGAAGAACGCGTTCGCGCCGGCAAGTTCGCAGTGCGCCAGCCGGTATCCCTTGTCCTCGCCCAACGCGCCCAGCGACGCACCGAAGAATCCGGTACCGGACCAGGGACCGGTAGCCGCGGGCTGCACCAACCGCTCCGCCGGGTCCAACTCCGAGTTGTACTCGATCATCTCCGCCAGGACACCGTGTTCACCGTTTGCGAGAACACCTGAAATTCGAAGGCGGTGAGCGCAAGGTCCGCCGCGGGCTCACCCGGCGCGCACCGACCAGCCGCATCCGCCGTACGTACTCCGGCAACGCCGTGTATGCGGCTCCGGCACGACGAGGATCAGACTCAAAGAACGGCACGACCCCAGCGGTCCGGCACACTGCGGCTTTTCTGTTGGAACACCGCGCAATCATCATGACTGCGACAGTTCTCGCGGTGATCGCCTCAGTTCGGCGGCCGTCGGTCGCTCGTCGAGCCGCGACCCGGGACCGGTGGTGCGGAAACGCGCCCGGTAGGTGGTCGGCGAGACGCCGAGGGTGCGTTGGCAGATCCGGCGCAGTGTCTCCGCCGAGCCGAGGCCCGACCGGGCTGCCACCAGTTCGACCGGGTCCGTCCCGGATTCCAGCAGGGCGCGGGCGGCCTCGAACCGGACGCTTTCCACGAACTGGCCCGGGGTCAGGTCGATCTCCTCGCGGAACAGCCGGCTGAGGTGGCGCGCGCTGACCCCGATCCGACCGGCCAGCGAGTCCGCGTCGTGCTGGTCGGCGGGGTGCGCGGTGACCGCGTCCATCACCTGGCGGACCAGCGCGTGCGAGGACGACCGTGGGCCGAGTCGCGCGCTGAACTGGGACTGCCCGCCGGGCCGGGCCATGAACACCACCAGTTGCCGGGCGACCTGGCGAGCCAGGTCGGGGCCGTGGTCCTCCTCGACCAGCGCGAGGCACAGGTCGATGCCGGCGGTGACCCCGGCCGAGGTGATGATCTTGCCGTCCCGCACGAACAGCGGGTCCGCTTCGACGGTGACCGCCGGGAATCGGCTGGCCAGGTCCCGGGTGAGCTGCCAGTGGGTGGCCGCCCGACGACCGTCCAACAACCCGGTCGCGGCCAGTGGAAACGCGCCCGCGCAGACGGACGTGACCCGGCGCGACCGCGCGGCCAGCCGGGTGACGAGGTCGATCAGGGCATGGTCGACGACCGCGTGCTGCCAGTCCTCCCGGCCGGGCACGATCACCGTGTTGAGCTGACGCGGCAAGGCATCCGGGCCGGCGTCCACGCCGATCCGGACGCCGGCCGAGGTGCGCACGTCCGCGCCGGTGACCGAGACGACCCGCACGTCGTAGTGGGCGCCGAAGCTGTTGGCGGTGGTCAGCACCTCTACCGGGCCGGCCACGTCGAGCAGTTGCACCCCGTCGAAGGCGAGCACGGCGACCGGTAGTGCGGTCACTCGGGCCATGCGGAGTTC
Source organism: Pseudonocardiaceae bacterium (assembly GCA_036268615.1). GTDB lineage: Bacteria > Actinomycetota > Actinomycetes > Mycobacteriales > Pseudonocardiaceae > DATATV01. The sequence goes on along the minus strand of DATATV010000149.1, from coordinate 52,746 downwards.
AGGATCGTGTCGACGAAGTCGCCGCGCTGGAAGCCGGGCACGAAGTGCTGCAACACGTCGGCCTTCACGTTGCCGAAGGTGGTCTCCGGCCGGGGTCGGATGCCCTCGGTGAACGCGGCCAGAATGCGGTTCTTGAAGTCCGGGCGGGGGTGCCGGGCGACGATCTCGGCGCGGTCGGCGGCGCTGATGTCCTGGTAGCCGATGCCCAGCACGTCGTATTCGACGCCCGCGGTGACGAGCGCGACCTCGGGTTCCATGAACTCCGGGATGCCGGGCGTGGTGTGCAGCGCGATCGCCGTCCACACCCGCCGGATGCTGTCCTCGGGCACGTCGTGGCCACGCAGGAAGCTCCGCGCCGCGTCGGCACTGTCCACTTCGAACCGTCGGCCGCTGCGCCGGAACTCCTCGTTCAGGCCGAGATCGTGGAACATCGCGCCGAGGTAGAGCAGTTCCGGATCGAAGCTCAGCCCACGGTTGCGGCCCTGGAGCGCGCCGAACAGGTAGACGCGGCGGGAGTGGTGGTAGACCAGCTCGGTGGTGCTGTCCCGGACGAACTCGGTCGCCTCGGTGGCCAGCCTGGTGTCCGGCACGACGACGGCCGATGAGAGTTGTGTTGTCATCGCGGTGACTTCCCTTCCCTGAACCGGCCCCGATCCGCCGGCGACCAGTTCAGCTTGCTGCCCGGCGCCCTGGGTCGCCATGTCCGAACGGACGGGAACCCCACAGATTCGGACCTCGCCAATCTACAGCCGCAACTGAAGCTCGGTGAGCAGCCGCTGCTCCGGGTCGGTCAAGTCGATGCCGGTCAGCTGTTCGGCCCGCCGCACCCGGTAGCGGACGGTGTTGGGGTGGATGTTCAACCGCTCGGCGGCCCGGCGCACGTCGCCGAACGCGTCCAGGTACGCGCGTACCGCCGGCACCAGGATGCCGGCGTGCTTCGTGTCGTAGTCGACCAGCTCGGCCAGCCGCGGATCACGCATCCGGGGCCGCTCCCCCAGCAGGGCCAACACCTCCGACATCAGCACCGACGAGCGCACGTCGGCCAGCGCGGCGACCTCGCCGGGCCAGCGGCCGCGTGCCATCGCGTCCAGCACCCGGTCGGCGTCGTCCCGGGACGCGGCGGTCTCGGCCAGCCGCGGCACGATCGCGCCCAGGCCGGCCCGCACCGGCAGCTCGACGTGCCGGCCGGCGGCGGTGACGATTTCCCTTGCCAGCGCGACAATTCGCGCCTCCACCCGGTCGGTCGAGCCGGCCAGATCGGGCAGCAGCGCATACACCCGGCCACCGATCACGCTGACCATGGCGCTGCGCCGGTAGGCCGCCGCGTGCACCGAGATCAGGTTCACCAGTTCCACCAGGCTCAGCGACCGGCCGGTGGCGGTGGCCGGCTCGGTGATGGCGAACGCCGCGACCACCGCCGGCCGGGCCGGGTCCGCGCCGATCTCCTCGGCGACCGAACCGGCCGCCAACCGCCCGTCCAGCAGGCCGGCCAGCAGGTCCTCGCGCAGCCGCGACTCCGGGCTGGGCTGGGTGCGGTGCTGGATCAGGTGCGGCGCAAGGGCTCGGCTCGCACCGAGCAGCGCGGTCTCGGCCTGCTCGGTGAGCGGGCTCGACCCCTCCTGCACCCAGATCGTGCCCAGCGGCTGCGAACCGGCGTGCACCCCGGCCGCGATCCGCCGACGGATGCCGAGATCCGGGTGCTCCTCGATGCGCACGATGCCCTCGCCGGCCCGCAACCGCGAGTAGACACCCCATTCGCGCAGCATGGCCAGATACCGCTCGGGGCCCTGCCGCCCGAGGATCGACAGCCGGCGCAGCTCGTCCACCTCGTCGCCGGCCGTGGAGTAGGCGAGCACCCGGTTGGCCGTGTCCTCGATGCTGACCAGCCCGCCGGTCAGCGTGGCGATGGTCTGCGCGAAGGAGAACAGGTCGGCCAGCAGCTCGCCGGTCTCCGCCTCGCCGGTGGTCCGCGCGGCCTCGACCACCGCCCGGGCCAACGACTCCACCTGCGACCAGCGGGCCTCCGGCCGCACCGCGAGCAGCGCGACGCCCGCGTCGGTGGCCACCTCGGCCAGGTTGACGCCGCTGGGGGCGTCGTCCTTGACCGCGACCGCGGCCGCTCCGTTGCGCCCGGCCGCGCGGATCGCCGGCACGGCTGCCCGGCCGCGCGCGCCGATCACCAGGGTCAGTTCACCGGGTCGCGGATCGGGCACGTCCTCCGGGTCGAGGATGACCACCTCGTCGATCCGGACACCGAGGCCACCCGGCGCGGCCAGCAACTCCACCAGCGGATCGCCGAGCGCACCCAGGATGCGCCGCAATGACGTGGCCATCCTACCCTCCCTCCGCCCAAAAGTTGTCCGATCCGACAAATCGACTGCCTCGACTCTAGCTGAATCGACAACCTTCGATCGGCGCCCGGCACCTACCGTTCGTCTCAAGCCGACCGTCGAGGAGCCGCTGTGGACGCCGTGACCACCACCCCCATCCCACGCAACGAGCCCGTGCTGAACTACGCGCCCGGCAGCGCGGAGCGGGCCGAGTTGGAAGCGACGCTCAAGCAGCTGACCAGCGCCGAACCGGTGGATCTGACCTGCACGATCGGCGGCGAGCAGCGACTCGGCGGCGGCGCGCCGATCGACGTCGTCCAGCCGCACAACCACCGGGCCGTGCTGGGCACGCTGCGCGGCGCGACCGGCGCGGACACCGAGGCTGCCATCGCCGCCGCCACCGAAGCCGCCCCGGCCTGGCGCGCGCTGCCCTACGACGAGCGGGCCGCGGTGCTGCTGCGGGCCGCCGACCTGTTGACCGGCCCGTGGCGGGCCCGGCTCAACGCGGCCACCATGCTGGGCCAGTCGAAGACGGCCTACCAGGCGGAGATCGACTCGACCTGCGAGCTGGCCGACTTCTGGCGGTTCAACGCGGCGTTCGGCCGGCAGGTGCTCGCCGAGCAGCCGAACAGCTCGGCAGGGGTGTGGAACCGGATGGACCACCGCCCGCTGGAGGGCTTCGTCTACGCGATCACCCCGTTCAACTTCACCGCGATCGCCGGCAACCTGCCCACCGCGCCCGCGCTGATGGGCAACGTGGTGCTGTGGAAGCCTTCGCCGACGCAGACCTACGCCGCGCAGCTGACCATGCGACTGCTGGAGGCGGCCGGCCTGCCGCCCGGGGTGATCAACCTGCTGCCCGGCGACGGCAAGGACGTGTCCGAGGTCGCGCTGCGCCACCCGGACCTGGCCGGCATCCACTTCACCGGTTCGACCGCGACCTTCCAGCACCTGTGGGGCACGGTCGGCGCGAACATCAGCGGCTACCGCGGCTACCCCCGGCTGGTCGGCGAGACCGGTGGCAAGGACTTCGTGCTGGCCCACCCGTCGGCCGACCTCGACGTGCTGCGCACCGCGCTGGTCCGGGGTGCTTTCGAGTACCAGGGTCAGAAATGCTCCGCCGCATCCCGGGCCTACGTGCCGAGGTCGCTGTGGACGCGGCTGCGCGACGGCCTGGTCGCCGAGACCGAGGCGCTGACTGTCGGTGACGTGACCGACCTGCACAACTTCGCCGGCGCGGTGATCGACCGGAAGTCCTACGACAAGCAGGCCGCGCTGCTCGCGCGGGTCGCCGACGACCCGGAGGTCGAGGTCGTCGCGGGCGGCACCTGCGACGACTCGGTCGGCTACTTCGTCCGCCCGACCGTCCTGGTGTCGACCAACCCCAGGCACGACATCTTCCGCACCGAGTACTTCGGCCCGATCCTGTCGATCTTCGTCTACGAGGACGGCGAGTTCGACAACGTGCTGGAACTGGTCAACAGCACCGCGCAGTACGCGCTGACCGGTGCCGTGGTGGCGACCGACCGGGCGGCGATCACCCGGGCGTCGGAGGTGTTGCGGTTCGCCGCCGGCAACTTCTACGTCAACGACAAGCCGACCGGTGCCGTCGTCGGCCAGCAGCCCTTCGGCGGCGGCCGCGCGTCGGGCACGAACGACAAGGCCGGCTCGGTACTCAACCTGCTGCGCTGGACGAGCCCGCGGTCGATCAAGGAGAGCTTCACCTCGCCGACCGTCGTCGGTTATCCGCACCAAGCCTGAGGAGCAACCATGTTGCGTGGTCTGTTGCTGGCCGCCGCCGGTTCCACCGGCCTGCGGTCGGTGGTGGAGACGGTGCCGGCCACCCGCTCGGTGGTCAGCCGGTTCGTCGCCGGTGCGGAGACCGCCGACGCCGTGCGCGCCGTGCGGGAACTGACCCAGGACGGCCGGATGGTCAGCATCGACCACCTCGGCGAGGACACCACCGACGCGGCACAGGCAGCCACCACGGTGGATGCCTACACAACGCTGCTGTGGGTGCTCGCCGAGCAGGGCCTGGCCGCCGGCGCCGACATGTCGGTGAAGTTGTCGGCGGTCGGCGGTTCACTGCCGGTCAACGGCCACAAGATCGCCCTGGACAACGCCCGCGCCATCTGCTCGGCGGCCGAGGCGGCCGGCGCGACGGTCACGTTGGACATGGAGGACCACACCACCACCGACGCGACGCTCGACACGTTGCGGGAGCTGCGGGTCGACTTCCCGTGGGTCGGGGCGGTGGTGCAGGCATATCTGCGGCGCACCGAGCAGGACTGCCGCGATCTGGCCGGCGCGGGTTCTCGGGTCCGGCTGTGCAAAGGTGCTTATGCCGAGCCGGAGCCGGTGGCTTTCCAGGACAAGTCCGATGTGGACAAGTCCTACGTCCGGTGCCTCGGTGTGCTGATGCGCGGCCAGGGCTACCCGATGGTCGCCACCCACGACCCGCGGATGGTGGAGATCGCCAGCAAGCTGGCCGCCGACGCCGGACGGTCGGTCGGCGACCACGAATTCCAGATGTTGTACGGAATTCGGCCGGAGGAGCAGCGGCGGATCGCCGCCACCGGTGCCACCATGCGGGTCTACGTGCCGTACGGGACCGAGTGGTACGGCTACTTCGTCCGGCGGTTGGCCGAGCGCCCGGCCAACCTGAGCTTCTTCCTGCGCGGGTTGGCAACCAGGAGCTGAGCCGATCAGTTCGCCAACAGCGCCGCACCCAGCCGCCGCCACTGCGGCATGGCGGATTCGCCGGGTTCGACGCCGATCACCTGGATGCCGACGTGGTCCGCGCCGGCGTCCAGGTGGGCGTTGAGCTTGTCGACAATGGTGTCCAGGTCACCCCAGAAGACGAGGTCGTCGACGATCCGATCGCTGCCGCCGTGGTCGATTTCGTCCTCGGAGTAGCCGAGGCGCAGAAACTTCGCGCGGTTGTACTTGCCGTTGAAGTAGCCGTGCAGGTGCTCGCGGGCGATCGCACGGGCCTTGTCCGGCGCCGACTCGAACAGCACCGCGTGCTCGACGCCGAGAAACGCGTCCGGCCCGAGGATCTCCCGTGCCTGCGCGGTGTGGGCGACGGTGACGTGGTAGCTGTGCGCGCCGGCTGAGCGGTCGCGCGCGAGTTCGAGCATCTTGGGCCCGTAGGCGGCGAGAATGCGGCGCATCGGGGTGGCCGGCAGGGGATTGGGCGTCGTGAGGGCGTCCAGTTCGTCGAGATAGGCGGTCATCGCCACCAGCGGCGTGGTTCCGGGTTGGTTGCCGCCGCCGACGCCCAGGCCGAGCACGTGCCGGTCGGGGTAGGCGTCGGCCAGCAGCAGGCTCGCGCCGTGGGTCCAGCGGGCGCCGCGCGACCGGATCTGCGCGATGCCGTTGATCACCTGGAGTCGCTCGGTACCGGCGAGCAGGAAACCGGCGTGGGTCAGCGCTTCCCGGCCGTCCCGCTCGGGAATCCAGAACGCCCGCCAGCCCTGCGCTTCGAGTTCCCGCACCGAGTCCCGCATCAGCGCGGCGGGCTGATCCTCGAAGTCGAAGGTCCAGATGCCGAACCTGCCAAGGCCGTTGATCGTGCCCATCAGCCGTCTCCCCCTCGTCCGCACCACATCGTCGTATCGCAGTATCGCAGATTTTCGATATGAGATGCAAGGCTGTTCGCCGGCAACGGATCGAGCGGACTAGAGAGTCCGGCCGAGCACGGCCACAAGCTGGGCGATACGTGCTTCGTCGCGCTTGTAGTGCGTCCACTTCCCGACCCGGGTCGCCTGAACAAGCCCCGCCCGCTGGAGTTCGGCCATATAGGCCGACACCGTGGACTGCGAGAGGCCGGCCTTGGCCTGGATGTGACTCACGCAGACGCCGACCTCGATCGGATCGGCGATGGCGCCTTCCGCCGAGAAGTGCCGCCGCGGATCACGCAGCCAGGACAGCAGTTGCAGGCGCACCGGATTGGCGAGCGCGCGCAGCGCCCGGACCACGTCGGGATCGGGCGCCGTCTCGGTCATGACTGAAGTATAGGTCGACGTTCCGAAGGACCTCGATAACTCGATATGACCTTCGACCCACCAATTTTGTTGGTGCGGTGGCGGTTCAGCCGGCTTCGCGCCAGGGGTCCACGCCCCGGAGCAGGACCCTGACCTGCGCCGGGTCGCTGATCGCCGTCTGCACACCGTCCGGCGTCGCGATGATCAGCTGCCCGTTGCGCGCCTTGCAGGCCGCCGCGGTGGCCGCCAGGGCGGCGATGCCACCACCGTCGATCGCGGTCGTCCTGGTCAGGTCCATCACGACGGTGCGCGCGCCGTTGGTGAACGCGTGCTCCACCGTCGTGTGGTAGATCGGCGCCACCGTGTCGTCGAACGCACCGTCGATGTACAGGATGGCTTCGTCGTCGAGCAGAACGCTGCGCAGTGTCATGGGAGCCTCCCACGATGCTGTGGCCCATGTCCGATGACGGATACATACCCCGGCGCGGTGCTGTTTATCCCCGCGACGTTCGGGACCTTGTGTCATCAGGGTAACCCGGCGTACGCCTGGCTGAACAGGAAAGCGGCCGGCGGCCCGGCCCTGTCGCGCCAGCGACGAGGGAGGGCCAGGAGCGAAGCGACCTCTCTTGCGGCTCTTGCGGCACCCTACCGAGCCTTGCGATGCCCCAAATAGTCACTCACCACGGCCGCTCCCAGCCCGTCAAGATCGGGAGCAATGACCCGTCCCCCACCCCGCCGAGCCACCATGTCCACGAACTGGGCCAGCCGAGGATCATCCCCCAGCTTGAACACAGTGATCGAAGCCCCCAACTTGGCCAACGAGTCAACCTCGGCCATGGTCACGGACAGCGTCCGGGGCATCGGCGGATAGTGAAACTCCGCCTCCCCGTCGGGCTCAAGGTGAGCGGTCGGCTCCCCGTCGGTCACCACCAGCACCACCGGCACCGCATCCGGATGCCGCCGCAGGTGCCGACCAGCAAGCAGCAGCGCGTGATGCAGGTTGGTGCCCTGCTCCCACACCCCCTCCAACGCGGTCAGCTCACCAATGTCCACGGTGGCCGCGTGCCGGCCGAAGGTGATCAGGTCAAGGGCATCCGACCGGAACCGGGTCTGGATCAGCTGATGCAAAGCCAGTGCGGTGCGCTTCATCGGCACCCACCGATCGTCCTGCACCATCGACCACGACGTGTCCACGCACAGCGCGACCGCCGCGCGCGACCGCTGCTCGGTCTCGACGATCTCCACGTCCGACACGTCCAGCTTGACCCGGGAACTCCGGGTGGAAGCCGAGCGCAGCACGGCGTTGCGGACCGTCCGCGAGACGTCCCAGGGCTCGGTGTCGCCGAACCGCCACTCGCGGGACGCTCCGGTCGGCTCGCCGGCCGCGCCGGCCCGGGCCGTGTCGCGTTCGCCCTGGCGGGTGCGGAGCTGGCCGACCACGTCGCGCAGCGCGGTTTCGCCGAGCCGGCGTAGGGCTTTCGGGGTCAGCCGGAGCGAGCCGTCGGGGGCCCGCTCGAACAGGCCCTGGCGACGGAGTTCGCGCTCCAGCTCAGCCAGTCGGCTCGCGTCCACCTTGGCCTGCTCGCCCAGCTGATTTTCCAGCGAGTCCAGGTCGATGTCTTCCAGCCGCGCCCCCGGGTAGGACTGGGCCAACTGCTCGGCGAGCGCGTCCAGCTCGGCCAGATCCTGCATGGCCTGGGCACCTTCGCCCATGCCCAGCGGGTTCTTGCCACGGAAACGTTGACCGGAGGTCCAGTCCTCGCCGGGTCGCAGCGCCCGCAGGTTGGCATCCAGCTGGGACACCTGGGAGGCCAGGCCCGGGTCGCCGAACGCCTGGTTGATCAGGCTCTCCAACTCGGCCCGCTGCTGGGCCGACATCGAGTTCATCATCCGCTGCGCGGCCGCCGCGCGGGCGGCCAGCGCGTCCACCAGTTCGTCGGTGTTGGCGGGATTCTCCGGAAAGAACTCGCCGTGCTTCGCCATGAAGTCGTTGAACTGCTCGGTCGTGTCCTGGCCGCTGGCGTGCGCCGCCAGCAGGACGTTCAGGTCCGACATCATCTGCTTGACGCGGGCCACGTCCTCGGGATTCGTGTTCTGCAGGGCCTGCTTCATGCCCTCGAACCGCGACTCCAACAACTGCTGGCCCAGCAGATCCTGGATCTGTTGGTAGGCCTCGCGGGCCTCCTCCGAACGCCACGGATATTCGGCGAGTTCCTGGACCGCGGCGGCCGTGCCGGGGGGCAGGGCGTCGAGTTGGGCCTCGGCGAACCGGGCGTCGTCGGACGGGTCGGGGAACAGGGCTCGCTTCTCGGCGTCGAGCGCCTTGTCGAGCAGTTCCCGGACCTGCTGGAGGGTGCCGTCGAGGCGGTTGCGCCGGGCGATCTCCGACCGCTTCTGCCACAGCCGCCTGGTCAGCTCATCCAGGCCGGACGTGTTGCGCATCCCCCGCCGGAGCAACTCCTCCAGCGCGGTGCGCGGCGAACTGCCCTCCATGATGTCGCGGCCGATGTCGTTGAGGGCCTCGCGCAGATCCAGCGGCGGCGCGAGCGGGTCAGGACCCTCGTGCCAGGGGCCGTAGGCGAACCGTTCAGCTGGGGAAGACACGCTCACGCTCCATAGACAGCGGTTTCGTCGTCGGCGTCCTTGGCGACCTGGCGAGCCAGGAACAGCGCTTCGAGGGCGAACTCGACGGCCGCGGCGATGCGGCTGGGCGGCTCGGTGGCGGCCACGCCAAGGCGTTCGGCGACGCTGTGCAGCACCGGCAGTTCGGGCAGCGCGGCCAGTACGTCGCGGCCGGGCACCCGCTCGCCGGTGGTGACCAGGTGGCCGCCGGACACGGCCTCGGCGAGCGGACGCAGGTCCAGGCCACCGAGGCGACCCCGCGCGGCCTCGGCGAACGCGCGGCGGAGCATGTGGTTGAGGTGTTCCTCCTCGCGGCCTTCCTCGCCGGCCTCGAACTCCAGCTTGCCGCGCAGCACCGAGGGCACCGCTTCGAGGTCGATCGGCCGGGCCACGGCCGGCTCCTCGCCGATCAGCGCGGACCGGCGCAGCGCGGCGGCGGCGACCGTCTCGGCGGCGGCCACGGCGAACCGGGCCGAGACGCCGGAACGCTGGTCGATCGCGCTGGACTCGCGGAGGTTGCGGACGAACCGGGCCAGCACCTCCAGCAGCGGCTCACCGACCTCGGCCACCAGCTCGGCCTCCTGGCGGACCAGGTCGATCTCGGCGGCCACGGTGAGCGGGTAGTGGGTGCGGATCTCGGCGCCGAAACGGTCCTTCAGCGGGGTGATGATCCGGCCGCGGTTGGTGTAGTCCTCGGGGTTCGCGGTGGCCACCAGCAGCACGTCCAGCGGCAGCCGCAGGGTGTAGCCGCGGACCTGGATGTCGCGCTCCTCCATCACGTTGAGCAGCCCGACCTGGATGCGTTCGGCCAGGTCAGGAAGCTCGTTGATGGCCACGATGCCGCGGTGCGCGCGGGGTACGAGTCCGAAGTGGATGGTCTCCGGGTCGCCCAGGCTGCGGCCCTCGGCCACCTTCACCGGATCGACGTCGCCGATCAGGTCGCCGACCGAGGTGTCGGGGGTGGCGAGCTTCTCGGTGTAGCGCAGCGAGCGGTGCAGCCAGGTCACCGGGAGCTCGTCACCGAGTTCGGCGGCGCGGCGGCGGGAGGCCGGGCTGATCGGGTCCAGCGGGTGCTCGGCCAGTTCGGCGCCGGCGATCACCGGGGTCCACTCGTCGAGCAGGCCGGACAGGGTGCGCAGCAGTCGGGTCTTGCCCTGGCCGCGCTCGCCGAGCAGCACGATGTCGTGGCCGGCCAGCAGGGCTCGTTCGAGCTGCGGCAGCACGGTGCGCTCGAAGCCGACAATGCCGGGCCAGGGGTTGCGCCCCTCGCGCAGCGCGGTGAGGAGGTTGTCGCGAATCTCCTGTTTGACGCCACGGGGCTGGTGCCCGGCCGCCCGCAGTTCACCGGCGGTACTGGGCAGGTTCGCAGGGATGTTCGGCACAGTCACACATTCGACGCTACGTTGAAACTGGTCGTCGGTCGATGTGGAGCAGCTCCAGAGATCGATGTTTACCCGAATTTTCGCTGCTGGAGAACGCCGGCCCCATGCTTGTGGTGATTGAGGTCGCTTCTGCGCCCCTACCAGGCGTAGCTCCGCCGTGATCAGTTGGTGATCCTCGGGGGTCGTTGCAGGGGGCTGAAAAGCGACCAACTAACCTCACTGATCGTGTCCAGTCCGAGCGCCACGATGGTGGTGTGGACGTCGGCGTGGCTGCACGGCGCCGCCGCGGCCGACGATGTTCTTGATTCCCTCGCCTCCTGGGCAGACGCGCACGAGGTCACCGCGCACGACGTGACCACCGCGGATCTGCTCGAACTGCCGACCGGTGCCCAACCGGCCGCGTCCCCGGCGCTGCTGTTGGCCGCTGCCCGGCGGATCGGCGCGACCGGCGGTGAGCTGGTCCTGCCCGTCGCCGGTGACCTGCGCGGCCTGCGCGGGCACGCGCCGTTCGCGGCAGCCGCGCTGCACGCCGGTGAGGCCGCCGTGCTGCGCAGTGGCGGAGAGGCTCGTGCCGACGCCTGCGACCTGGGCCTGGTGCCCGAGCGGGTGGCGGACGGTGTGCTGCGCTGGACGGTGTTCCAGTTGCCGCCGGCCGGCCCGGCCGAGCACATTCCGCTGGGCGAGGCCGAGCACGAGCTGTCCGGCGCGATGCGGGCCGCCGCGACCGCGCTGGTCGAGCTGGACGTGGCCAGACACCGGCCCGGCGTGCGCGAGGAGATCGCCGCCCTGGTGGAGAGCCAGCCCAACCTACCGTGGCCACCGGGAATACCCAGCCGGGCGCTACGGGTGTTGCAACGCGCCAACGAGGTGGCCGCGATCCTGACGGTGGCCACCACGGCCGGACCGGGCGGGGCGGTGTCCGCCTCGGCGATGCGCCGGCGCATGGATGCGCTGCGCCCGCTGGACCATGCGGTCCGGGCGGCTCGGATGGCGGCGGTCAACGAGGCGGTGCGGGTCTTGACGGATCACGCCGGCAAGCACTGAGCAGCAAGCACTGAGCGGCGAGCACGTCAGGTGACCACAGGTCGCCGGGGAGGGGTTAGTCCCTCGTAGAGGATGCGATTTCGCGATCAGTGGGCTGCCAGCGCACACATTTCGGCCGTACGCCCGTCTCGGCGAACTCGCGCGCGGATCGTCGCACCAGCGCGGCGGACACCGCACAGTTGGGCGGAAACTCAGTATCCGATGTGCCTTGCAGGTACCGAATCGGGTCACTCCCAGGAGAAACCTCACCCAGGCTGTAGCTCCTGTTCGGGTCATCGGGGCCGGAGTACAACAACGTGCCCTGATCACCGTGCGGCCCCACGTACAGCAGCGGCCCCCCGTGATCATCGTTTGCCCGGGTGACTTCGGCCAACGCCGGCCAATCCTCCCGCGACGCCCGCCGGCCGATCCAGCACCGCGCCCACCTCGGCAGACGTGCGGGTCACGTGCCCCCTCCTCCTGATCGGGCAAGTACCACCAATCCAGCTCGATTCGACGGCAACTCACTTGGGCGCGGTCGAGCACGAGCTGTCCGGCGCGATGCGGGCCGCCGCGACCGCGCTGGTCGAGCTGGACGTGGCCAGACACCGGCCCGGCGTGCGCGAGGAGATCGCCGCCCTGGTGGAGAGCCAGCCCAACCTACCGTGCGCCTTTGGGGTGGATTCGGCGCGTTCTGTGGCTGTTTCTGGGCGTTGTGGTCGTAGCTTGGTCATCCAGTGACCAAGTGACTACGGAGGGCAAGATCGCGGCAAGCCTGTCCACAACCTGTCCACTGCGCGCAGCCGGGACCTCGGGCCCCAGCTTGCCCTGCTGCGGCAGGGCGTGGGCTTCACCACGACGACGTTGGCTGGGCGGATCGGCACGGGTGCGCCGACGGTTTCGAAGGCGGAGAACGGTCTTCGGACCCTGTCCGAGGTCAAGTTGATCCAGTACTTGACCTTCTGCGGGTTGCAGGCCAACGAGATCGGGCCGTACCTGGATCTGGCCAGAAGGCCCGATGACGGTTATCACCTGTCCGCGTTCAACGGGCGCATGGGCGATGAGCTGATCGCCCTTGTCGTGCACGAAACGACCGCGCAGACGATTCAGGAGTACGAGTGCGCGGTCATCCCTGGCCTGCTTCAGGCGCACGACTACACCGACGCGCTGATCCGCGAGGCGGGACTCGTTCCGGCCGACGAGATCGAGACCAAGGTTCAGCGGCGCATCAACCGGCAGAGCATTCTCCGGCAGGTGAACCCACCGCGGTCCACCTTCTTCATCTACGAAGGCGTGCTCCGGTCGATTGTCGGCGGCTCCAAGATTATGAACGACCAGATGATGCACCTGCAATTCGTTTCCGAATGGCCAGGTTGCTCCATTCGAGTGGTCCCGATGGCGGACTACAGCCGCCCCGGCGTGACGGGTGCCTTCAGGTTGATGACCTTCGCTGAGCACGGCCCCGTCGCGATGCAGAGTCTGATGACCGCGATGGTGTTCGCGGAAAAAGCCGATGACATAGCCCTGTACGGTGATGCTCTGAAGCGCATCGATCGGTTCGCCCTGAATGAGGGACGATCCACAGCGCTGATTGCCAGCCTGGCAGACGAGTACAGCCGAATGGGAGCCGGGCAGCATGAGCGCGGCGGGGACGTGGACCACGTGGCGAAAGAGTAGCCACAGCGGCGCAAGCGGCGACGACAACTGCGTGGAAATCGCCTGGCGCAAAAGCAGCTACGGCGGAGGCGGCGGCACAGACTGTGTGGAAGTGGCGCACAGCGCCGAACTTGTCGCCGTCCGCGACTCCAAGAACCCCGCCAGTACGTCCCTAGCCTTCAGCACTGCCCGCTGGCGGGGGTTCCTGGCCAGTCAAGGCTGACGGCCGGCGCGGCGGCTGGCAGCAGTCCGTCACGCACAACGCCCCGTCGACCCCGCACCCCAGCAGCGGAAAACCCTCGGACAACCGGCGCGGAGCCACCTCATCCGTGTGCTCGCGGATCAGCTCCACCACCAGCTCCGCGAACCGGGGATCGGTGCCGGGCGTTTCCGCGCGGACGAAGCCCATTCCCAACTCCCCCGCCAACTCACGCGCCTCGGTGTCCAGGTCCCAGACCACTTCCAGGTGATCGGAGACAAAACCGATCGGGCAGACCACCATCGCCGGCTCGCCCTTCTCGTGCAGCGCCTCGACATGGTCGCAGATGTCCGGCGCCAGCCACGGGACCTGCGGCGGCCCGGACCTGGACTGCCAGACCACGTCGTACTCGGCCACCGACAACCGCTCCGCCACCAACCTGGCGGCCTCGGCGATCTGCCGGGAGTACAGCCGGCCACCGTCGGCCGGCGGACCCGCGCTGGCATCCGCGGACATCGGCACCGAATGGGCGGTGAACACCAGCCGGGCCGAGTCGCGTACGTCGGCCGGCAGTGTCCCGACCGCCGCGCGGACCGCGTCGACCACCGCATCGATGAACAGGGGATGGTCGAAGTACTGGCGCAGTTTGATCAGCTCAAGGCCCTCGACCGCGCCCAACGCCCGGGAGATGTCCTCGTGGTACTGCCGGCAGGCCGAATAACCGCCGTACGCGCTGGTCGGGAAGACGAGCGCGCGCCGGATGCCCTCGCGGGCCATGATCTCGACGGTGTCCTCGACCATCGGGTGCCAGTTGCGGTTGCCGAAGTAGATCGGCAACTCGATGCCCCCGCGGCCGAACTCGGCCCGGACGGCGGTGATGATGTCCCGGTTGAGCTGGTTGATCGGCGACACCCCGCCGAAGTGCAGGTAGTGCTTGGCGACCTGGTCCAACCGCTCCGGCGGCACGCCCCGACCCCTGGTCACGTTCTGCAGGAACGGCCGGACGTCCTCGGGGCCCTCCGGACCACCGAAGGACAGCAACAGCAGCGCGTCAACGGTCACGGTCACATTCTGCGGTTGTGACCGTGACCGCACGCAGCCGGGTCACATGCCGGTCGCGTGCAGCCCGCCGTCGACCCAGACCATCGAACCGGTGGTCGAGGGCAGCCAGTCCGACAGCAGTGCGCAGATCGTCTTGGCGACCGGAGTGGCGTCGGTCGGGTCCCAGCCGAGCGGGGCGCGCGCGGACCACGCGTCGTCCAGGTTCTCGAAGCCGGGGATGGACTTGGCGGCGATGGTGCGCACCGGACCGGCAGCCACCACGTTGACCCGGATGCCCTGGGCGCCGAGGTCACGCGCGAGGTAGCGGTTGACCGACTCCAGCGCGGCCTTGGCCACGCCCATCCAGTTGTAGGCCGGCCACGCGGTGCGGGCGTCGAAGGTCATGCCCACGATCGAGCCGCCGGCCGACATCAGCGGCAGCAGCGCCTCGGACAGCGACTTGAACGAGAACGCCGACACCTGGAGCGCGGTCGCCACGTCCTCCCAGGGCGCGTCCATGAACGGCGCGCCGAGCGTCGAGGGCGGGCCGAAGGCGATCGAGTGCAGCACGCCGTCGATGCCGTCGGTGTGCTCGCGCACCTTGTCGGCGAGGGTGGCCAGCTGTTCGGCGTTGCTCACGTCCAGCTCGATCACCGGGGCGGGCTCGGGCAGCCGCCTGGCAATGCGCTCGACCAGGCTCATCCGGCCGAAGCCGGTGAGCACGACCTGCGCGCCCTGTTCCTGTGCCACCCGGGCGGCGTGAAAGGCGATCGACGAGTCGGTGATCACACCGGTGATCAGCAGTCGCTTGCCGTCGAGCAGTCCGGACACGAGCGTTCCTCTCAAGATTCGGAAAGTTGTTCTGGGGTAAGGAAAAGCGTCAATGGCCCATGCCGAGGCCGCCGTCGACCGGGAGCACCGCGCCGCTGATGTAGCCCGCGGCGTCGGAGGCCAGGAAGGTGACCGCGGCGGCGATCTCCTCCAGCTTGGCGTAGCGGCCGGCCGGGATCTGGGACAGGGCTGCTGCCCGCTGGTCCTCGGTGAGGGCGTCGGTCATGTCGGTGGGCACGAAGCCGGGAGCGACCAGGTTCGCGGTGATGTTGCGCGAGCCCAGCTCGCGGGTGATCGACCGGGCGATGCCGACCAGGCCGGCCTTGCTCGCCGCGTAGTTGACCTGGCCGGCGCCACCGGACAGGCCGACCACCGAGGAGATCAGCACGATCCGGCCCCACTTGGCCCGCAACATGCCCCGGCTGGCCCGCTTGACCACCCGGAACGCGCCGGTCAGGTTGGTGTCCACGACGCGGGTGAACTGGTCCTCGGTCATCCGCAGCAGCAGGGTGTCCTCGGTGACGCCCGCATTGGCCACCAGCACCTCGACCGGGCCGTGCGCCTGCTCCACCTCGGTGAAGGCGGCGTCCACCTGCTCGGCGTCGGTGATGTCGCACCGCACACCGAGGGTTCCGTCCGGGCCCGCGCCACTCCCCCGATGCGTGATCGCGACCTTGTCACCCTGGGCCACGAACGCCGAGGCGATGGCGAAGCCGATGCCCCGGTTGCCCCCAGTGACCAGAACGGACCGTCCCACTCGTGCTCCTCCCACCGCTGCCGAATCGCGGCTGAGGCTATCCGGTCGGGCCGGTCGAGCCGACATCAGGCCAGCCTGGGTGGGGTGATCGAGTCAGCCGTAGAGGCGTTCGGCGTAGCTCGGGCCGTAGTACTCCTGGAGGACCTCGATCGAGTCTTCCGGGCGTTCGAGCGCTCGCGCGATGTGCGGGCGGGTGGGCACCGAGGCGGGGTTCCAGGTGTCCGGCTGCCACAGTCCGGATCGCAGGAACGCCTTGGCACAGTGGTAGAAGATCTGTTCGATGTGCACGATCAGGGCCAGCGCCGGCCGGTTGCCGCGGACGATCATCCGGTCGAAGAACGGCGCGTCCCTGACGAGTTGGGCGCGCCCGTTGATCCGCAGCGTGTCGGTGCGGCCGCCCAGCAGGTAGATCAGCCCGACGTGCGGGTTGCTCAGCACGTTGTGGAAGCCGTCGGCGCGCTTGTTGCCGGGCCGCTCCGGGATCGCGATGGTGCGCTCGTCCAGGATGACGGTGAACCCGGCCGGGTCGCCCTTCGGTGACACGTCACACGTGCCGTCAGCGGCCGACGTGGCGACCAGGCAGAACCGGGACTCCGCGAGCCACTGCCGATCGATGTCGTGCAGCACCGGGCGGTCCTTGTTGGCCACCCGCTCGTTCGGTTCACCCAGCAGTTCACGCAGCTCGGCAGCGGAGTTGATCTCCACGAGTCCGGTCAGCTCAGTGGTTTCGGTCATCGCACCCCCTGTGGTCGACTGCGATCGACTGTACGGGAGCCGGTTGGGCCCTCGCATCGCCAATTCCGCAGGTGATGCGGGCCCTCCGACCTCGGGAAGCCCGGTGGCCGGCCGGCGGTTGCACTGACTGTGAGCACAGATGTGGTGGTGATCGGCGCCGGGCAGGCCGGGCTGTCCAGTGCCTATTTCCTGCGTCGGGCCGCCGTGGACTTCGTCGTGCTGGACGCGGACGCCCAGCCCGGCGGCGCCTGGCAGCACCGCTGGCCCAGCCTGCGGATGGCCACCGTCAACGGCATCTTCGACCTGCCCGGTATGCCCTTCCCCGCCCCCGATCCGGCGGAGCGGGCGAACGTCGCGGTTCCGGCCTACTTCGCGGCCTTCGAGCAGCGGTTCGCGCTGCCGATCCACCGCCCGGTCCAGGTGCGGTCGGTCCGTCCCACCGAGGACGACCGGCTGCTCGTCGAGAGCGATCAGGGCACCTGGTCCGCCCGGGCCGTGATCAACGCCACCGGCACCTGGACCAGGCCGTTCATCCCGCACTACCCCGGCCAGGAGACGTTCACCGGCCGCCAGTTGCACGCGGCCACCTACCCGGGGCCGGCCGCGTTCGCCGGCCGGCGCGTCGTTGTCGTGGGTGGTGGGATCACGGCGGTGCAGTTGATCACCGAGTTGGCCGACGTGGCCGAGACGACCTGGGTGACCCGCCGGCCGGCGGTGTTCGAAGATCGGGAGTTCAGCCGGGAGTACGGGCGCGAGGTGATCGCGCGGGTGGACGCCAGGGTGCGCGCGGGCCTGCCGCCGACCAGCGTCGTCGGCGCGACCGGACTGGCGCTCACGCCGGCGATCAGGACGGCCCAGGAACGCGGCATCCTTGATCGCCACCCCATGTTCAGCCGGATCACCCCGACCGGTGTGGTCTGGGCGGACGGCCGCACGTTGGACGTGGACGTGATCCTCTGGTGCACCGGGTGGCGGGCGGCGCTGGACCACCTCGCTCCCCTGCACCTGCGCGCGCCGGGCGGTGGGATCACGGTGCTCGACACCCAGGCCGCAGCCGATCCGAGGATCTTCCTGGTCGGCTACGGCCCGTCGGCGAGCACGGTCGGTGCCAACCGAGCGGGTCGGGCGGCCGTGGACAAGATCAAGAAGCTGCTCGCGTCGCTGCAGGAGACCGTCGCCGCCGGCTGGTGCGACGATCCGGCACACCATCGGGAAAGTGCTTGCCTAATGAGAAAGTGAGCGCTAACTTTCTCTCCAGGCAAGTACTTTCCCGGGGAGGAAAAATGATGGTGACCACCGACCAGGGGCCGCCGAAGAGTCCGGCCCAACAGCAGGTCGGGGGCCTGCCGGCGTGGTATTTCGTGCTGGCCGGTCTGCTCGTGGCCAGTTTCGACATCAGTGAGCAGTTCCGCTCGAACTACCCGCTGATCGCAGCGCTGCCACTGGTCCTCATCGCGGTGCACATCACGCTCTGGTTCGCATTACTTTCGCGCCGCCGCCGGTACCTCCGCTCGGTGTGGCGCTCGCCGCGGGCCCGGCTGCTGGTCGTGCTGCTGTTCTGCGTTCGCCTGGTCCTCCAACTGGTCCTGACCCGGGTCACCGACCTCGCGGCCCCGCTGCACACCTACGCGCACCTGATCATGGGACTGGCACTGCTGGTGCTGACCATGACCGGCGCGTGGTTTGATCAGTGGTTGATCCTGCGCACCGTGAACAGGCGCGCGGAGCAGACCAAGGAGCAGCAACGGTGACCGAGCCAACGCCGGACGAGGCAGCGGCGGCGCTGCGCGTTGTCCACGAGGGCAAGGAGCAGGTGTTCAAGTCCGCCATAGGGTCCCGGTGGATATGGATCATCAGCGGCCTGGTCGTGTTCCTGTACTGCACGGTCAACGACCTGTTCCCGGCGACAAGCCCCTGGCCGGCCTGGGTCATGCTCGCCTTCGTGCTCGTAACGGTCGTCGGCCTGTGCACCCGGGTGGGCCGCACCCTGCTCGGCCTGCGGGTCACCGTGTCCAGCCGCAGCTTCCCGCTCACCTTCAAGTGGCGCCTGCTGCGCCTGGCGCCCACGCTCGGTATCGGGATCGCCGCGGCCCTGGTCACCGTGCTGCTGCACCTGCCACACGGCGCCATTTACTACGGTGCGCTGGCCGGGCTCTATATCGTGTTCCTCGGCCCCAGGTTCCAACTGTGGCTACTACACCGGCAGGACAAGGACTGAGTGGTGGCCGAGCTTGATCAAGTCCTGCTGGACCCGACGAGACTGACGATCGTCGCCCTGCTCGCCGCCGCGGAATGGGCCGAGTTCGGGTTCGTCCGGGACTCGGTGAAACTCTCCGACTCCGCACTGTCCAAACAGGTCACCACGCTGTCCAGGAACGACTACGTCGAAGTCCGCAAGGGCTACGTCGGCAAGCGGCCACGCACCTGGCTCAACCTCAGCGACACCGGTCGCAACGCCCTGGCCGAGCATGTCTCCGCCCTCCAGGCCATCGTCGAGAAAGCCCGATCGGACGGGGCCAAGCAACCCCATGACTAGAGTTCGCGCGAGTCACACCGGCCGTGCACGGTGGCGATCGTGGACCTGGAGCACTTCACTGTCGTTGGGCCAGCGGGTCATGAACGCGCCGAGGGCGTTGTCGATCGCCTTGCCGGTCTCGTCGGGTTCGTGGCCTGGCCCGTAGTGCTCGCTCATGGCGTCGATGAAGGTTTCCTCGACGGTCTCCCACGCATCGGGCGTCGGCAGGATGCTGGCGCGCAGCATCCCCAGCAAGGCCGGGTCCTTGGCTTCCAGGACCTGGACGAACGTGGTGCGGTGTGGTTCAGGGATCTCATCGACGACGTTCATGGATTCCTCCATCCCGACCTGCCGCGCACGTGATCAACAATCAACGGTTCCCGTCATTGCGGGACAACCGTCAGTCACCGGCCAGCATCGGATGTGGCCGAACCCGTCGCCACCACCAGTCTTCGTGTCGACTGACGTTCGGCTCGAACATCGTCCGGCGGACGAAGGTCGCGTCGATCGGGTCGAGCAGCCGGGCGAACTCGCCGTGGGCCTTGGGCGGCAGCTGGACCAGCACTCTGTCCAGCAGGTCGCGATACTCCTCGATCGGATCGGGTTCGCAGAAGCCACAGGGACACATGTCCTTGCTGGCGAGTTCGAGCCAGCGCGCCCCCGATCCGTAGACCAGGGATCGATAGCGTCGATAGAACCGGAGAGCCACGCCGGGCCAGTAGCCCAACCGCTGCTCGGCGAGCCGGATCGCATGATTCGTGCCCGCTGACACCCCGGGAAAGTGGGGCCATGGCTTGACGGGCAGTGCTTGGGCGCGCAGCGCGCCAGGGCGCCTACGCGGCATAACCCTTTCGACGTGAGGTCATGCCACCATCATCCCAGATCGCGCGGCGAAGCGGAACTACGGCAGGCGCTGACCGATGAACAGCGACGCCCCACCCGCGCAGATCGACAGCAGGGTGCCCAGAATCAACCATGGTCGGCTGGCGTCGCTCTCCTGTGTCGTGTAGCCGATCTGCTGACCCAGGCTCGAATAGACCGACTGCAACTCCGCCGCGCTGACCGCCTGGTAGAACTCGCCGCCGGACAGGTTGGCAACCTGGTGCAGTGACCCGTCGTCGGCCGGAACCGGGACCTGCTGGCCACCGATGTTCACCACACCATGGTCGGTACCAAAGGAAATCGTGGTGATCGGCACGCCGTCGGTCTTGGCCAGCTTGGCCTGGCTGTAGGCCCCGCGCGGATCGTTGAGGTCCTGCGGAATGGTTTCCTTGCCGTCGCTCATCAGCACGATCCGGGCCGGCGGCGGGCCGTCCGCCCCGGACACGATCTTGCCGAAGCTCTGGATCGACTGGAGGGACGCGGCGATCGCCTCACCGGTCGCGGTGGCCTCGGCCAGCTTGAGGCTGTCGATGCCGTCGTCGATCTGCTCATGATCAGTGGTCGGCGACACCAGCACGGTCGCCGAGCCGGCGAAGGAGACCAGGCCCAGGTTGATGCCCTTGGGCAGGCCGTCGGCGAACTGCTTGGCCGCCGTCTGCGCCGCCTGCAACCGGTTGGGCGTGACGTCGGTCGCCTCCATGGACAGCGACACGTCGATCACCAGCATCACGGTGGCCCGGTTGCGCGGGACGCGCTCCTCGGCGGTGGGGCCGGCAAGCGCGACGGTCAGCAACAGCAGGGCCACCAGCAGGACGGCCGCCGGAACGTGGCGCCACCAGCCAGGCCCCTTCGGCGCCACCTTCTCCAGCAGTTCCAGGTTGGTGAAGCGCATCGTGCGCCGACGGCGCATCCGTTGCACCAGAAGGTAACCAGCGGCGAGCAGGGCCACAAGAACGAGCAGTACGAACCAGATCGGCGAGGTGAACCCGGACAAACTCATGCCGCACCCCCCGACCAACGCCGCTTGCGCCCGACCACGAACCGTACGGTGTCGGCGATCCAGTCGGAATCCGTCCGCAGCACCAGATGTCCGGCGCTGGCACCCCGGATCGCGGCGGCCACCGACGCTCGGTGCTCGGCGGCCGCGGCGGCGAACTCACGGCGCAGCAACGGGGTCGCGTTGACCTCGCGCTGTCGGCCGGACTCCGGGTCGGCGAGCACGACGGTGCCCACCTCGGGCAGGTCCACGTCGCGCGGATCAAGCACTTCGACGGCAACGATGTCGTGCCGCGCGGACAGCGCGCGCAGCGGCCGCTCCCACTCCAGTGGGCCGAGGAAGTCGGAGATGATCACGATCAGCCCCCGTCGACGCGGCGGCCGACGCAGTTGCTCCAGCAGCACGGCCAGGTCGCCGCGGGTGCCCTCCGGTGCCGAGGGCATCTTGGCGACGGTGTGCAGCAGGCCGCGGGCGTAGGCGAGACCGCCGCGCGCCGGCAGCCGTTCGGTCTGCGCGCCGGTGGACACGACCGCGCCGATCCGGTTGCCGCCGCCGCTGGTCAGGTGGCTGATCGCGGCGACAGCGCAGACCACCAGGTCGCGCTTCTCGCAGACGGCGGTGCCGAAGTCGAGGCTGGCGGACAGGTCGACGGCCAGCCACGTCTCCAGTTCGCGGTCGGCGACGGTCTCCCGGATGTGCGGCACCGTCGTGCGGGCGGTGACCGCCCAGTCCATCCGGCGCACGTCGTCGCCGGGCTGGTAGGGCCGGGCCTCGCCGGGTTCGGAGCCGGGGCCGGGCACCAGGCCGAGGTGGTTGCCCTGCAACAGCCCGTCCAACCGGCGGCGTACGTCCAACTCCAGGGTGCGCAGGCCGGCGGCGAGCCGATCCCCGCGCAGCACCGGGGGCGCCCAGGACGGTCGAGCCGTCTCGGCGGGCTGTTCCTCGCTCACCAACTCCGCCTTCAGGGCCTGGCCGGCATGGGCTGCTGTGGTGCGCCGGACACCTGCGGGCGCGCCGACACCTGGGGCAACGGCACCGTCTGCAACACCCGGCTGATGATGTGGTCCAGCGGCACGCCGTCGGCCAGCGCGTCGTACGAGAGCACCAGCCGGTGGCGCAGCACGTCGGGCACCACGTCGACAACGTCCTGGGGCAGCACGTAGTCCCGGCCGCGGACCAGGGCCAGGGCCCGGGACGCGGCGATGATGCCGAGGCTGGCGCGCGGGGACGCGCCGTAGGACACCCAGCCGGCCACGTCGGACAGGCCGTGCTCGCCGGGCGTGCGGGTGGCGATCACCAGCCGGACGACGTAGTCGACCAGCGCGTGGTGCACGAAGACCTGGGCGGCCACGTCCTGCAGCCGGGTCAGTTCGGCGGGGCTGAGCACCTGGGTGGGCTCGGGGGCGTGCACACCCATCCGGTAGACGATCTCGCGCTCCTCCTCGACGGAGGGGTAGTCCACGATGATCTTGAACAGGAACCGGTCCCGCTGCGCCTCGGGCAGCGGGTAGACGCCCTCGTTCTCGATCGGGTTCTGGGTGGCCATCACAAGGAACGGGTCGGGCATCGGGAAGGTCCGGCCGCCGATGGACACGTGCCGCTCGGCCATCACTTCGAGCATGGCCGACTGCACCTTCGCCGGGGCGCGGTTGATCTCGTCGGCGAGCACGAAGTTGGCCACCACCGGGCCCAGCTCGACATCGAACTTCTCACTGCCCTGGCGGTAGATCCGGGTGCCGAGGATGTCCGCGGGCACCAGGTCGGGGGTGAACTGCACCCGCGAGAACGAGCCGCCGACCACCCGGGCGAACGTCTCCACCGCGAGGGTCTTCGCCACACCGGGCACGCCCTCCAGCAGCAGATGGCCCTTGGCCAGCAGGCCGACGAGGATGCGCTCCACCAGTCGGTCCTGCCCGACGATCACCCGCTTGACCTCGAACACGGTCCGTTCGAGCAGTTGGGCGTCCCGCGCCGGCGTGCTGACCGGTTGCGCCGCGCCGTTGGCGCTCTCGGCGTCCGCCACGTTTCCCGGCTCGGTCATGATCCCGCCCAACCTCCTTGATACCGACTACCTGTCCTGCCGACCCGTCCGCGGGCAGCAAACGAACCACCCAAGCCAGACAAGCGGATCACCAGTGTGACGGCTGTGAAGACCGGGCCGGTCAGGGCCCCTGGTTTGGCCGCTGCCGGTGGTGCGCCAGGTCGGCCGGCGTGTCCACATCCTCAACCTCACCGGGCCACGCGGCCAGTCGGGCCACCGTCAGCCCGCCCAGGACCCTGCGCAGCGACAGTCCGGCCGCGTCGGCCGGCATGGCCGCGCGCAGGGCGCCGACCCGCCACACCCCGGTCAGCCACTGGGTGTGCCCGTGCTCGTCGACCAGCACCGCACCGGCGAGCGGATCGTCGAGGGCCGCGCGCAGCCGGGTGACCGTGTCCGGTCGCAGTCCGACCAGGTCAGCGGCGATGACGACGACCTGACCGTGGTCCGGGAAGTCCGCCCCCAGCGCGGTCAACCCGGCCGCGAGACCGGCGGCCGGACCGCCTCCCGGCGGCTGCTCGACGGTCCAGCGGACCGGTCGGTCGGTGGGTCGAGCCGGGCCGACGACCACCATCGGATCGGCACCGGCCACCCCGGCGAGCGCGTGCTCCAGCAGGGTGCTGCCGTCGATCACCAGACCCGGCTTGTCCACGCCGCCGAGCCGGCGACCGGCGCCGCCGGCCAGCACCACCGCGGCCAGCGGAGTGTGCCCGCCGTCACGCTCCATCCCAGCCTCACCGACCTCGTCGCCCGTAATGCCCTCAAGGTATCACCGGCGACCGGACAGGTCTTGGACACGGGCCGCCGAGGGCACGCAGAGTTGTTGGTATCGGCCAGAAATCCGGCCGAGCGAGCAGGAAATCGAGGAAGGCAGCGAGATGACTCTGGATGGCAAACGTGTCGTCGTGCTCGGCGGGACGAACGGGATCGGGTTCGCCACCGCGCGGGCCGCCGCCGAGCAGGGCGCCGCCGTGGTGGTCGCGTCCAGCCGACAGGCCACTGTGGACAAAGCACTGGCCGAACTGCCGGCCGGCACGACCGGCGAGGCGGTCGACCTCGCCGACGAGGCACAGGTCAGCGCGTTGTTCGACCGGCTGGGCGAGTTCGACCACCTGGTCTTCACCGCGGGCGAGGCGTTGCGGCTGGGCGCCCTGTCGCAGTTGGACCTCGCCGCGGCCAAGCAGTTCCTCAACGTCCGCTACTGGGGTTCGGTGACCGCGGTGAAGTACGCGGCGCCGCGCATCCGGCCGGGTGGGTCGATCGTGCTGACCACCGGCTCGGCCAGCCAGCGCGCACAGGCCGGCTGGGCGCTCGGCGCGAGCGTGTGCGGGGCGGTCGAGTCGCTGGCCCGGGAACTGGCGGTGGAACTCGCGCCGCTGCGGGTGACCGCGGTCCGGCCGGGCCTGGTGCGCACCGACCTGTGGCGCGACGTGCCGGCGGGCGACCGGGACGCGCTGTTCACCGGCTACGCCCAGGCGCTGCCGGTCGGGCGGGTCGGCGAGGCCGACGACATCGCGCTGGGCTACCTGTACCTGATGAATCAGGAGTACGGCACGGGCACGGTGCTGACCGTCGACGGCGGCGGCCTGCTCGTCTGACCGGGTCAGCGGGCCGGCACCGGCCCGCTGAGCACTCCGCTACAGCCGGCCGGCGGCGATGATCCGACGCAGGAACTGTTGGGTCCGCTCCTGTTCGGGGTGCTCCAGCACCTGCTCGGGCGGCCCCGACTCGATCAGCACGCCGCCGTCCAGGAAGCACACCCGGTCGGCGACGTGCCGGGCGAAGCCCATCTCGTGGGTGGCCATCAGGATCGTCCGGCCCTGCTCGGCCAGTTCCCGCACAAGTGTCAGCACCTCGCCGACCAGCTCCGGGTCGAGCGCGCTGGTGATCTCGTCCAGCAGCAGCAGGCGCGGCTCGTAGGCGAGCGCGCGGACGATCGCGACCCGCTGCTGCTGGCCGCCCGACAGGCGATCCGGGTAGGCCGAAGCCTTGTCCGCAAGACCGACCCGCTCCAGCAGCGCCAGACCCCGGCGGTCCGCCTCGGCCCGGCCCACGCCGTGCACGACCCGCGGGGCCAGCGTCACGTTGGCCAGCACCGACAGGTGCGGGAACAGGTTGAACGCCTGGAAGACCACACCCATCCGGCGGCGCACCACGTCGGTGTCGACCCTCGGGTCGGAGATGTCCTCGCCGTCCAGCCACACCTGCCCGTCGTCGATCTCGGCCAGCAGGTTCACGCACCGCAGCAGGGTCGACTTGCCCGAGCCGGACGCCCCGATCAGCGCCACCACCTCGTGCTCGCCGACCGCGAGGTCCACGCCGTCCAGCACGGTGTGCGCGCCGTAGCGTTTGACCAGGCCGGACACCCGCAGCACCGGATCGCTCATCAGAAGCCTCCCTCACGGCGGGCCAGCCGGCGGGCCGCGGCGTCGGCGAGCCGCGCGCACGGCACGGCCAGCAGCACGAACAGCAGTCCGGCCAGCACGTACGGGGTGAAGTCGAAGAACTCCGCGGACTGGATCTGCGCGGCCCGCACCGCATCCACCGCGCCGAGCACCGAGATCAGCCCGCAGTCCTTCTGCAGTGCGACGAAGTCGTTGAGCAGCGGCGGCAGCACCCGCCGGATCGCCTGCGGGACAACAACGATCCGCATCATCTGCGCGTGGGTCAGGCCCAATGACCTGGCCGCCGCCCGCTGGGAGGGATGCACCGACTCGATGCCGGCCCGGAACACCTCGGCCACGTAGGCCGAGTAGATCAGCACCAGCGCGATGCCGCCGAGCACCACCGGATCGGTCGGCGTGCCGGTCAGCCGCAGGCCCGGCAGGCCGAAGCCGACCAGGTACAGGCAGATGATCAGCGGCAGCCCGCGGAACAGGTCGACGTAGCCGGTGGCCAGCGCCCGCACCGGGAACCAGACCGGGCCGCGCAGCGTGCGCAGCGCGGCGATACCGAGGCCCAGCAACAGGATCAGCACCTCGCTGACCACCAGCACCCGGATGTTCAGCCAGAGTCCGGAAAGGATGGACGGGAACGCGGCGGCCGCCGAGTGCGAGTTGAAGAACGACGCCCGCACCCGCGGCCAGCCCGGTGACCTGGTGACCGCGAACCAGGCGACCACCGCGAACACCAGGGTCGAGACGATGGCCACCCCGGTCGATCGGCGAGCACGGGATCGCTTGTACGCCAAGCGGTCCTGATGTAGCTGGCTGCTCACTGCAGAACGGGGGCGCTGCCGGCCTGGGTCAGCCACTGGTTGGTCAGATTGGCCAGCGAGCCGTCCGCGCGCATCGACTGCACGGCCGCGGACACGCACGGCGTGAGCGGGCTGCCCTTGTCCAGCACCGCGCCGAACTGCTCGGGCTGACCGGAACCGGGCAGCTGGCCGACGATGGTCGAGTCGGGCACCTCTTTGGCGCTGGTGATCTCGAACGCGGTGGGCAGGTCGACCACCAGGGCCTGGATCTGGCCGTTGGCCAGCGCCGACTCGGCGTCCTGGTTGGTGTTGTAGACCGCCACCTGCTGGGTGGGCTTGATCACGCTCTGCGCGGCGTCGTAGCTGGTGGTGCCGACCTGGGCACCGATCTTGAGCCCGCGCAACCCGGACAGCGAGTGCACGTCGGCCGCGGCGGAGGACTTGGTGGTGATCACGGCCTGGGTCACGTCATAGTAGGGCGCGGAGAAGTCAACCGCATTGCTGCGCGCGGCGGTGATGGAGAATTCGTCCAGATCGGCGTCGAAGGTCTTCGGGCCGGGCTGAATCGCGGCCGTGAACGGCACTCGCACCCAGACCACCTGTGCGTACTGGTACCCCAACCGACTGGCGATGGCATAGGCGACCGCCGACTCGAATCCCTGGCCGCTGGTCGGATTGTCGTCCTTGTACCAGGGGTCGTACACCGGGTCGTCGGTGCCGAACGTGAACGTGTCCGCCTTCAGAGTCTTGAGCTGGTCAGGCGTGCAGGAGCCCTGGTCAGGAACGAGCGCGCCGGCCGAGGGCGGCGCCGAGCCGGGCGTCAGCGTGACACCGGGGTTGGCCGGGGCGCACGCGGCGGCCAGGAGCGACGCGAATACCGCCACGGCGGCGGTGGCGATGAGGCGGGATCGTGCAAGCATGCTCGGCATCCTGCCCGGGGAATGTGCTTCGCGGCTATCGGGGCGACGATTTCCACTCAGCATACGGAACATGTCGACCCATTTCGACCAGGTCCAGCCACGCACCGCGACTGATCAACCACTGATCAACGACCTCGGATCAACGCCGCTCCGGGTCAAAAGCCCCTCTCTCACTCCGTGGAATTCTGGTATGGCCGGACCACCCCTGCCCGGTGGTCCGGCCATACCGTTCTCGGCCGGTCTCGGCCCGTTCCTGGCTGGATTCGAAACGGGGGTCACACCGCGATCGGGTGATCGAGCCGGGCCCGGGTCCGGGCCTGCCGAGCCAACTCGACCGTCCGCTCGCGCTCGGTCATCGCGCCCCAGATGCCGTAGGGCTCCCGGACGGTCAGCGCGTGCGCACGGCACTGCGCCAATACCGGGCAGTCCTGGCAGATCGCCTTCGCCCTGGCCTCGCGGCCGGCGCGCACGTTGCCGCGCTCGCGCTCGGGGTGGAAGAACAGCGTGCTGTCCATGCCCCGGCACGCACCCCGCAGTTGCCAGTCCCAGACCTCCGCGACCGGAACTGGTAGACGACTCACGTCAGCCATCAGAGCACCGTCCAATTCCTTCTGTCCGGGCCGAAAAGTGTTGGCCAGCCATCACAGCGAGTGGTCCGGGTAGGGCGGCCCCATCGCCGTGCCGGACGGGTCCATCGGCGTGTTCAGCCGGGCGCGCTCGTCCCGGGCCTCGGTCTCCACCACCGGTTCGACGCGCAGCCCGGCCTTGGTGGCGTCGGGTTCCGAGCGGAGCACGCCGGTCTCGACCTCGGTGGCCAGTTCCTCCTGGCGGCGCCGGTTGAGCACGGAGAGCGTGACGCCGAAGATGACCGCCAGGACCACCAGGAAGATGCCCAGCCGGATCAGGAACTGGGTGCTGGGGCTGCCACCGAACCCGACGACGGTCAGCAACGCGACCACGCCGAGGGTCAGCAGGTAGAACAGCACCGACACCAGCACGGCGGCCGAGCCGGCCGAAACGCGCTCGCCCTGGGTCGCGGCGGAAGACTGCGGCGACAAATATCGTTTTCCGCCGCGGACGAGCAATTGACCGATCACCGCGACGATGACCACGCCGATAATCAGAAAGGCGGTGCGTTCGGTGTCCACACCAGACTCCTCTTCTCCGGGGCAACTCGGCAGTGCCCCGATTGGGGCAGTGGCTCGTTTCACCAGCGGTGCCGGCGCTTCCGCGTCGAACCCGCGCGGCGGCCGCTGGTGACCCACGCCCCTGAGATACCCCGCGGATTCGGTGGCGAAACCCGAACCACGAGTAGGAAAACGACCCCGACCGGGGGATTGTTGCCGAGCCGAGGTACATCGTTCGGCGTAATGTGCCTCGTTGGTGACTGATCAACGACCAGAAACGCAGGAGCCGGGCGCCGACCCCCGCCGCTGGCGTGCGCTTGCGGTGACCCTGGCCGCCGGCTTCATGACCCTGCTCGACGTGAGCATCGTGAACGTCGCGCTGCCCTCGATCCAGCGCGGCCTCGGCGCGTCCCCACAGGCCGCCCAGTGGGTGGTGTCGGGCTACGCGCTCACCTTCGGCCTGGTGCTGGTGACCGGCGGCCGGCTGGGTGACCTGCTCGGCCGGCGACGGATGTTCCTCATCAGCCTGACCGCGTTCATCGTGACCAGCGCGATCGCCGGCGCGGCGCCGACCGCCGCCACCCTGGTGGTGGCCCGGCTGGTGCAGGGCCTTGCGGCCGGCATGATGACGCCGCAGAACACCGGCCTGATCCAGCAGCTGTTCACCGGCGAGGAACGGGCCAAGGCGTTCGGCGTGTTCGGCACGACGGTGGGTATCTCCACCGCGGCCGGGCCGGTGATCGGCGGCCTGATCCTGGCGGCGTTCGGCGAGCACGACGGCTGGCGCTACGTGTTCTACGTGAACGTGCCGATCGGGCTGGTCGCCCTCGTGCTGACAATGCGACTGGTGCCGGCCGGGCCGCCCCGGACGAAGTCGATCACCTCCCAGCTCGACGTGGTGGGGGTGCTGCTGCTCGGTGCGGCCGTCCTGTGCGTGCTGTTGCCGCTGGTGCAGTCCGACAACGGCGGGTCGCCGCTGCTGTGGCTGCTGGTGCCGGTCGCCGCCGGGCTGGGCGCGGGTTTTCTGCGCTGGGAACACCGGGTGACCCGGCACGGGCGGAGTCCGCTGCTGGACACGCGGCTGTTCAGCCAGGTGCGCGGCTTCTCCCCCGGGCTCGCGCTGGGCACGATCTACTTCTGCGGGTTCAGCGGGATCTGGCTGGTGCTGTCGCTGTTCCTGCAGAACGGACTGGGTTACTCGCCGCTGCGCTCGGGCCTGACCGTGACACCGTTCGCGCTCGGCTCGGCGGCCACCGCGGTGGTGGCCGGTCGGCTGGTCACCCGTTGGGGGCGGCGGCTCACGGTCACCGGGTTGTGCCTGGTGGTCGTCGGGTTGGGCACGGCCGGCGCGCTGATGACCGTGGTACCCGCGCACGCGCTGGGCTACGTGCTGATCGCGCCGCTGCTGGTGGCCGGCATCGGCGGCGGCGCGGTGGTCTCGCCGAACACCACGCTCACCCTGGAGTGTGTGCCGACCCGGATGGCCGGCGCGGCCGGCGGCGCGCTGCAGACCGGTCAGCGGATCGGCACCGCGGTCGGCACGGCCGTGCTGGCCACTGCCTTCCGGTTCACCACCAACGCCAGCCACGGCGACTACCCGACCGCGGCCGGCGTCGCGATGGCCTGCGCGGTGGGTTTCCAGCTCGCCGCGCTGCTGCTGGCTGTGCTGGAACTACGAGCGATCCGGATCGCCGAGAAGGCGGCGACCACGGCGGACGCACAGGACCGCCGGGACGCCACCGCCTCGGCCGACGTACAGCGCTGAACTCATTCCGGGGCTGAAACCGTTACCCGATAAGGGTTACTTGCCGTTCTCGGCGTCCCGCCAGGCGATCCACCTGCGCAGCGTGCCCAGGTCGTAGTCCGGGCCGCCGACGCCCACGGTGAACATCCTGGCGCCCAGTTCGCGCAGCTGCGGACCGAGGTCCTCGGGCTTTGCGTCGCCGACACCGACGGACCGCTCGATCTCGGCCGAGTCGCGGTTCACGTCCGCGCAGTGCTGGTCGAGGATCTTGGTCTTGCGCGCGAACGTCTCGGCGTCGCCGAAGCTGTGCCAGATGTCGGCGTGCTTGGCGACCAGGCGCAGCGTCTTCTTCTCGCCGCCACCGCCGATGAGCACCGGGATCTTGCGGGTCGGCGCGGGGTTGAGCGCCGCGAAGCGCTTCTCGATCCGGGGCAGGTCCTCAGCGAGCTTGTTCAGCCGGCCCACGGCGGTGCCGAACTCGTAGCCGTACTCGGTGTAGTCACGCTCGAACCAGCCCGAGCCGATGCCCAGGATCAGCCGGCCGTTGCTGATGTGGTCGACGGTGCGGGCCATGTCCGCGAGGAGTTCGGGGTTGCGGTAGCTGTTGCATGTCACCAGCGCGCCGATCTCCACCCGGGAGGTCGCTTCGGCCCAGGCGCCGAGCATGGTCCAGCACTCGAAGTGCTTACCGTCCGCCTCGCCGTACAGCGGGTAGAAATGGTCCCAGTTGAAGGCGATGTCGACGCCCATTTCCTCGGCTTCGGCCACCGTGCGCCGGATCGCCGAGTAGTCGGCCTGCTGGGGTTGGATCTGGACACCCACCCGCAAAGGGCGGTCCGCAGCTGTGGTCATGATCAGCAGCCTAATCGGCCGCAGGCAGGCTGACCTGCTGTGCGCGTGTCACCCCGGACACATCACCGCTCCCCCGGGAGCAACACGATCTTGCCCCGGGTGTGCCCCTGCTGACTCTGCTGCTGGGCGTCGGCCGCGGCGGCGAGCGGGTACTCGGCCGCGACGGTCACCTGTAGGCGGCCGTCGGCGACGAGGTCGGCCAGCTCGGTCAGCACCGTCGGTCCACGTGTCTCCGGACCGCCGGTGGAGAACGGCACGCGGAACTCGGCCGCCTTCGGATCGGCGATGGTGATGACCCGATCGGTACCGCCGCGCAACTCGATCGAGGGACCCAGCGCGTCCCGCCCAGCGGCGTCGAACACCGCGTCGACGCCCTGCGGGGCGGCCGCGCGCACCCGCTCGACCAGCCTCTCGCCGTAGGTCACCGGCGTCGCGCCCAGTTCGCGCAGGTAGTCGTGGTTTTCCACGCGGGCCGTGCCGATCACCGTCGCGCCACGGTGGATCGCCAGTTGTACGGCCATCGAACCGACCGCGCCGGCGGCGCCGTGCACCAACAGGGTGTCCCCGGGAACGATCACGAGTTGGTCGAGCACTCGCCACGCCGTGCCGCCGGCGACCGGCAGCGCCGCCGCCTCCGCCCAGCCGACTTCGGCCGGTTTGCTCACCACGACCGTGGCCAGCGCGTGTTCCGCGTAACCACCGGTGTTGGACCAGCCGAAGACCTCGTCGCCGACGGCCAGATCGGCCACTCCGACACCGATCTCGTCCACCACGCCGGCCACCTCCGAGCCGGGCGTCGAGGGCAACACGGTCGGCGACATCGCCTCCAGCCAGCCCTCGCGGATCTTGTGGTCGATCGGATTGACGCCCGCGGCCAACACCCTGATCCGGACCTGCCCGGTGCCGGGGTGCGGCGCGTCGACCTCGGTCAGCCGCAGCACATCCGGACCGCCGAACTCGCTGAAGGTGATGGCCCACATGGCGCTCCTCGGGTCAGAAGGGTGACAACTCGTAGACAGGACGGTGACATCGAGTAACCGGGCAGGACGTTACCTCGATCATCTACACACCACTTCGAACAAGGGGGAGAACCGATGACGCAGCAACCGCCTTACCCGCCGGACAACGGGCCCTACCAGCAGTATCCGCCGCCGCCGGTGCCGACGCCGGCCAAGAAGCGGAAGAAGTGGCCCTGGATCGTGGGTGGGCTGGTCGTTCTGCTGATCATCATCATCGTGGCGTCCTCCAACAGCGGCTCGAAGACCCAGACGGCCGGCGGCGCGGCCGCTACCACCGGCCCCGGCGCGGCAGTCGGCGCAGCGCCCGCGGCCAGCACCACGCAGGCACCCCCGGCCAAGCCGACCGTCGTCTACACCAAGACCGGCAACGGCGAGGGCTCCACGCCGAACTTCACCACCGGCGCCGAGTGGCAGATCCAGTACACCTACGACTGCTCGAAGTTCGGCCAGAGCGGCAACTTCGCGGTCACCGCAGGCGACGACATCAACGTGGCCATCAACGAACTGGGCGACAAGGGTGGGGACACGTCCTACGTCCACGCCGACGCTGGCACACACGCCCTCCAGATCCTCTCCGAGTGCAGCTGGACGGTCACGGTACTGAACGGCGCCTGATCGCCCGGATGGCAAGAGGCCCCCGCCGGTGTGACCGGTCGGGGGCCGCTGCGCACAATCCGGGAAATACTGGGTCCAGGCCGCTGTCGATTGGCCGGGAGGTCGTCCGTCGGTAACGGTAGGAGGCCCGATCGGCGGGCCGGCCCGGAAAGGACACCAGTCATGGCGCAGTACCTGGTCCTGATCTACGACAACGAGGACAGCTGGTCGACCGCGAGCCAGGAGGCGGTCCAGCAGATGCACAAGGAGTACATGGACTTCGGCGAGCGCAACGCGAAGGTGGTCGCCGGCGGCAACGCACTGCACCCGACGAACACCGCGACCTCGATCCGTGGTTACGGTTCCGGCGAGTTCTCGGTGACCGACGGCCCGTTCACCGAGACCAAGGAAGCCCTCGGCGGTTACTACCTGATCGAGGCCGTCGACCTGGACGAGGCCATCGCGGTGGCCAAGCAGGTGCCGGCGTTCGGTGGCGTCGAGGTCCGCCCGATCCGGGTCATCACCCAGGGCTGATGAGCGCCGATCCCGCCGTCGCGGCCGCGGTCGCGTACGCACACCGTCGTGAGTGGGCCTTCGTGCTCGCCGCGACGGTGCGCGTGACCAGGGACATCGATCTGGCCGAGGAGTGCGTGCAGGACGCGTACGCCCGGGCGTTGAGCAGTTGGACCGCCAGTGCGCTGCCGGCCAACCCCGGCGCCTGGTTGACCACCGTGGCCCGGCGCAGCGCGATCGACCTGCTCCGCCGGACCGAGACGTTGCAGCGGAAACTGCCGTTGCTGCTGGAAGATCCCATCGAGACCGAGCCGGACGAGATTCCGGACGACCGGCTGCGGCTGATCTTCACCTGCTGCCACCCGGGTATCGCCACCGAGGCGCAGGTGGCGCTGACCCTGCGGCTGCTCTGCGGCCTGACCACGGCTGAGGTCGCCCGCGCGTTCCTGGTCGGCGAGACGACGATGGCGGCCCGGATCACCCGGGCCAAGAAGAAGATCGCCGCGGCCCGCATCCCGTACCGGGTGCCCTCGGCAGAGGACCTGCCGGCCCGGATCGACGCGGTACTGACCGTGGTGCACCTGCTGTTCACCACCGGCCATACCGCGCCGCGCGGCGCCGACCTGGTGCGTCGGGATCTGGTCGAGCGGGCGTTCGACCTGGTCCGGATGCTGCGCGTGTTGCTGCCCGGGGACGCCGATGTGGCTGGGTTGTTGGCGCTGATTCTGCTCACCGACTCGCGCCGGGCGACCCGGGTCGCACCCGACGGCCGGTTGCTGCTGCTCGCCGAGCAGGACCGCACGCGGTGGGATCGGTCGGCGATCAGCGAGGGCGTCGAGTTGGTGCGTGAGTCGCTGCGCAGGCGACCGTCGGGCAGGTTCGCGCTGATGGCGGCGATCGCGGCGGTACATGCCGATGCGCCGAGCTTTCCGGACACCGACTGGCGGGAAGTGGTGGCGCTCTACGACCTGCTGGTTCGGATCTGGCCGTCGCCGGTGGTTGCGCTGAACCGAGCTGTCGCGGTCGGGTTCGCTGACGGGCCGGCAGCGGGACTGGCCGCCGTCGATGAGCTGGCAGCGGAGCCGCAGCTGGCCGGGTACAGCTATCTGGCGTCGTCCCGGGCAGACTTCCTGGTGCGGCTGGGTCGGACCGAGGAAGCCCGGGTGAGCTATCAGGAAGCTCTGCTGCTGACCGAGAACGAGGTAGAACGAGACTTCCTCAGCGGCCGGCTGTCGGATCTGGTCAACTGACCCAAGGCAGCCGATCAGACCGAGGGCTCGCTCCGGCCGTCGATCGCATCCAGCGCCGCCAACGCCTCCGGCGTCAGATGCCGCACCGAAGCCTGGATGAACGACGTAGCCAGCTCACCTGCGGCGATCGGGTCCAACCCCTCGACCTTCAGGGTGAGATGCGCCGCCGAACTGACCAGCCCGACCATCATCGCGGCCAGCAGCTCCGCACTCGGCCCAGGTTCCCGGCCGACCTGACGCAGGTAGCTGCGCACCCGCTTCGCGACGAACCGGGTGATCAGGTCGACCATGCCCTGCCGGGCCGGGGACATTTCGTCCTCCGGCGAACCCTCGAACAGCAGGCGGAAGCCGTCCGGCTGGACCGTGGCGTATCGGAACAGCGCCATCACGTAGCCACGAACCTGCTCGGGCACCGGCTGATCCGCGCCGGCGTCGTAGACGGTGACCAGCCACTCGCCCAGCGCGGTGGCCTCCCGGGTGAACGCGGCCTGGTAGAGCGCGACCTTGTCGCCGAAGTGCGCGTAGAGCGTGGGCTTGGTGGAGTTGGCCCGCTCCGCGATGGCCTCCATGGTGGCCTGCGCGAAGCCGCGATCAGCGAAAACGGCGCGCGCCGCGTCCAGCAGCTCGTCGTCGGTCGGCCTGGCGGCCGGGCTGCGTCCTCGGCCGTTCGTTCGCTGCGCCGCCCCATTCTCACTCATGGGTGCCCACCTTACGGGTTCACCTGTTCCGCCCCTCGGTTAAGCCCCGTCCAGCAATTGTCCATAAAGGACCATTTCTCGATCATTCCCACCGCGAACCAGCGGCTCGTTGCGGACTCCCGAGTAAGGCCTTGCCGTGGACGCAAGTAGTGCGCCAAAATCTAAACCGATCGGGTGACGTGATTCAAATCGCCACCAATGGTTGGGCAAGGCGCACCACCGACCTGCAACGGATGGCCCAATACCGCATCGGCCGAGGTCACGGGCAATATGTCGGCTGCGTCACACCCGATCCCCGGCGTCGCCGAATCGCCGAAAAGTGAACAGCACAGAAAACTACACGACAGAGCGAAATGATCTACGGATATCACTACCCAGCGTGCCTCCTGACCAGGTTACCCGCGAGTTAAACTCGCCCAGAAGCACCAGTTGGCCGACCGAAGAGCCGATTGCTAGCCCGATGGCGAGTAAGTAATTTGAGGTCTGACATGCTGACGGCAATATGCCGGTAGGGGAACCATGTTGGTGATCACGTCCGTGATAGACCTTCGGAAACCCGCTCGGGTTAATTGATCATGATCGGGTGCCGAAGATAGCACTGGGGGCGACAATGGATGATGGCTTGCTAACCGACTTGTTACGACGACTGAGCCATGACCACCATGTGCCCGGCGCGCAACTCGCCATATACCACAACGGGGAAGCCGCGTCCGCGTGGGTCGGTGAGGAGGAACAGGACAGCGGTCGGGCGATCGCGGTCAATTCGCGAATTCCGGTCGGTTCGATCGGAAAAATGTTCCTCGCCGCGATCGCGATGATCCTGGTCGCCGACGACGACCTCGCCCTGGCCGAGCCGGTCGGCCATTTCCTGGACGAACTCACCGGCCCGGCCGCCCGACTGGCCGGCACGATCACCCTGCGACAACTGCTCAGCCACACCTCCGGACTGCCCTCCGGGCTGGACGACGAGCAGGAGACACCCGGCTCGGTGCGCCGCTACCTGGCCGAGCGGGCCGACCGGATCGCGTTGGTCTGTGCGCCGGGCGCAGGTTTCTCCTACTCCAATCTCGGGTACCTGCTGGTGGCCAGGATCATCGAGGAGATCACTGGCCTGAGCTGGAATGAGGCCGTCGAGTCATTGCTGCTGAACCCACTGGGCATCGAGCCGTCCTACGTGGTGGCGCCGAGTCAGTGGCAGCCGCGGAGTCCCACCGCCAGTGGGCACGCGGTCAACCCGGTGACCGGGGTGGCACGGCCGATCGACCAGACGCTCACCGCCGCGCTCGCGCCGGCCGGCGCGTTGGCGATGAGCGCCGAGGACCTGGTCGCGTTCGCCCGGCTGCACCTGCACGCCGATCGCGTGCCGGGCGTTCCGCTGGATCTTGCCTCGGTGCAGGAAATGCACCGAGCCGTGCCCGGTGCCATTCCATTCGGGTTGGCAGATGGTTGGGGACTGGGAATGGCGGTGTTCCGGGATGGCAACCACTGTTCCTGGGTAGGCCATGACGGAACCGCGGACGGCACATCCTGCCACTTACGCATTGACCCCGCCGGTGGCCGGATCGTGGCCCTGACCACCAACGCGGATACCGGGATCGAACTCTGGCAGGACCTGCTCGACGAGCTGCGCAGCTCGTATTTCCCCGTCGCCACCTATACTCCCAAATCCTCCACCAACCGCCCGGTTCCGTTGTCCGCCGGGTTCTTCGGCCGTTATGTGAACGGCGACACCGAGTACGCGGTCTCTGTCCGGGAGGACGGCTGCCCCTATGTGGCGGTCGCCGGTGAGATCTATCCGGATCTGACCCTCTACGATCGGGGCGAGTTCTCCGTCCGGCACCCTGAGTCGGGTCGGCCAATAGCCGCCGGGCGTTTCCTCAGCCATCCGAGCACCGGCCGGGTCAGCGGACTGCAGACCGGCGGCCGCATCGCTCGTCGGCTGGAATCCGTTTCATAGCAACATCTTCTTCCCACTGGCGGCCGCGCTACGGGATCGAACCGGCGAGTCCGGTGCGTTCGCCGTGCACGCGGTCCGGCCGACCATGTCCGAAAGGTTCCGATTCCGAATGAACGACACCGACGGGCGAACTGTGTCAGCGCCGGGTCCGCTGTCCCAGCTGTTCGAACGCCAGGTGCACCGCACACCGGACGCACCCGCGGTGACGGCCGGCTCGGACATGGTCAGCTACCGCGAACTGAACACCCGGGCGAACCGCCTCGCCCACCTGTTGATCGCCGCCGGAGCAGGGCCGGAGCGGATCGTCGCACTGGCCCTGCCCCGCTCGGTCGACATCGTGGTCGCGCAGCTCGCCGCGGCCAAGGCCGGCGCGGCCTATCTGCCGGTCGATCCGGCCTACCCGGTCGACCGGATCACCTTCATGCTCACCGACGCCCGGCCCGTGCTGGTGGTCAGTGACACCATCCACGCGCCGGCACCCGGTGGCGCCCGACAGCTGTTGCTCGA
Source organism: Pseudonocardiaceae bacterium (assembly GCA_036268615.1). Lineage (GTDB taxonomy): Bacteria > Actinomycetota > Actinomycetes > Mycobacteriales > Pseudonocardiaceae > DATATV01. The sequence goes on along the minus strand of DATATV010000149.1, from coordinate 15,375 downwards.
CGCGCCGGCCACCGTGGCCGAACTGGCCGAACAGCCGGGGCACGACCCGAGCGACGCCGACCGGACCTCACCGCTGCGGCTGGCCAACCCGGCGTACGTGATCTACACGTCCGGCTCGACCGGCCGGCCGAAGGGCGTGGTCGTCTCGCATCGGGGTCTGGCCGGCTTCGCGGCGGCCGAGGCCGAGCGGTTCGACGTGCGGGCCGGCGACCGGGTGTTGCAGTTCGCCTCGCCGAGCTTCGACGCGTCCGTACTCGAACTGTGCATGTCGCTGCTGGTCGGCGCGACGCTGGTCGTCCCACCGCCGGGGCCGCTGCTGGGCGACGGCCTGGCGGGCGTGCTCGCCGGGCAGCGCATCACGCACGCGCTCATCCCGCCGGCCGCGCTGGCCACGCTGCCGCCGGCCGAGCTGCCCGAGTTCCGCACGCTCGTGGTCGGCGGGGACGCGTGCCCGGCCGACCTCGTCGAACGCTGGGCGCCCAGCCGTCGGATGATCAACGCCTACGGCCCGACCGAGTCGACCGTCGTCTCGACCTGGAGCGAGCCGCTCGCGCCCGGCCGCACCCCGCCGATCGGGCGGTCGATCCCGACCGTCACCGCGCACGTGCTGGACGACCGGCTGCGGCCGGTGCCGGCGGGCGCGGTCGGCGAGTTGCACGTGGCCGGTGTCGCGCTGGCCCGCGGCTACCTGAACCGTCCCGGCCGCACCGCCGAGCTGTTCGTCGCCAATCCGTTCGGCGCACCCGGGTCGCGGCTCTACCGCACCGGGGACCGGGTCCGCCAGGCGGAGAACGGCGAATTCGAGTTCGTCGCCCGGGTGGACCACCAGGTCAAGATCCGCGGGGTCCGGGTCGAGCCCGGGGAGATCGAGACGGTGCTGCGCGGCAGCGCCGACGTGGCCGACGTCGTGGTGATCGCCCGGGGCGAGCCACGCCGGCTGGTCGCCTACGTCGTGCCCGCCCTCACGGCCACTCCCGCGGCGCGCGTGTTGCGGGCGCTGGTCGCCGACGCACTTCCGCCGGCGCTGGTGCCGGCCGCGTTCGTGGTGCTGGACGCGTTGCCGCTGGACCCCAACGGCAAGCTGGACCGCAGGGCACTGCCCGCACCCGGTGTCACGACGGACATCCCGGCCGGTCACGTCGCTCCCCGCACCGAGGTGGAGCGGACGCTGGCCGGTATCTGGGCGGACGTGCTCGGCGTCGAGTCGGTCGGCGTCGAGGACGACTTCGTCGAGCTGGGCGGCGACTCGATCCTGGCGTCGCAGGTGTTCGCGCGGATGCGGGCGACGTTCGCGGTCGACGGGTCGCTGCGCACGCTGTTCGACGTGCGGACGATCGCCGGCCTGGCCGAGCTCGTCTCCGTTCGTCAGGAGGACGCGCCGATCATCCCGGTGGCTGTTGGCGAGCTGCCGCTTTCCTCGGCGCAGCAACGGTTGTGGTTCCTGGACGGGCTCACGCCCGGCGGCACCGAGTACAACACCGGCGTCGGCCTGCGGCTGTCCGGCCCACTGGACGAGCCCGCGCTGCGCACCGCGCTGGCCGCGCTCGCCGAGCGGCACGCCTCGCTGCGCACGACGTTCCACACCGTCGACGGGGTCGGCCGCCAGTGGATCGCCGAGACCGGCACCATCAGTCTGTCCACTGTGGATCTTACCGGCCGCGCGGTCGAGCTGGACCGGACGCTGGCCGAGCAGTTGGAACGGCCGTTCGAGTTGGCCACCGGGCCGCTGACCAGAGCGGTGCTCGTTCGGCTCGAACCGGATCAGCATGTGTTGTTGTTGCACCAGCACCACATCGTGACCGACGGCTGGTCGGTGCGCATCCTGGTGGACGAGCTCGCCGAGTGTTACACGGCCGCCCGCCACGACCGGCCGGCCCGGCTGCCCGAACTGACCGTGCAGTATCCGGACTTCGCGGTCTGGGAGCGGGAGCGGCGGACCGATCCGGCGCTGGCCGAGCACCTCGACTACTGGCGGCGAACGCTGGCCGGGCTGGAAGTGCTCGACCTGCCGACCGACCACCCGCGCCCGCCGGTGCGTGACCCGGCCGGTGCGATCCACCGGGTCGACCTGCCTGCCCAGCTCGTCCGCGGCCTGACCGAACTCGGCCAGGCGCACGGCGCGACCCTGTTCATGACGCTGGTCGCCGCGGTGCAGCTGGTGCTGTCCCGGTACAGCGGTCAGCGGGACGTGCCGGTCGGCACCGCGATCGCCGGGCGCGACCGGCCGGAACTGGAGGAACTGGTCGGCTTCTTCGTCAACACCGTGGTGCTCAGATCCACAGTGGACGATCAGCTGACGTTCGCCGAGTTCCTGGCTGCGGTACGGGAGACCGTGCTGGCCGCGTTCGCACACGGCGACGTGCCGTTCGACCGGCTGGTGGAGGAGCTCGCGCCGGACCGCGACCCCGGCCGCACGCCGCTGGTGCAGGCGCTGGTGGTGTTGCAGCAGGCCATGGTGCGCCCGCGTGACCTGGACGAACTGCGGGTCGACGAGTACGACCTGCCCCGGCCGGCTGCCCGGTTCGACCTGGTCATGGAGTTCCTGCCGCGCGCGGACACGCTGAACCTGGCCGTCGAGTACAACACCGCGCTGTTCACCGCCGAGACCGTCGAGCGGCTGGCCGAGCACCTGCTCATCCTGCTCGACCGGATCGTCGCCCGGCCGAACGCCCGGTTGGGTCGGCTTTCGCTGCTCACCTCGGCGGAACGCCAGCAACTGCTGGTGTCCTGGAACGGCGCCGAGCGGCTCAGCCCGCCGGCCACGCTACCGGCCGTGTTCCGCGACCAGGTCGACCGCACCCCCGACACCATCGCAGTGACCTGCGGTGATCAGCAACTCAGCTACCACGAACTGAACAGCCGGGCCAATCGGCTGGCCCGGCTGCTGATCAGCCGGGGCGCGGCCGCCGAGCGGTTCGTCGCGCTCGCGCTGCCCCGGTCGGCCGACATGATCGTCGCGCTGCTCGCGGTCGCCCAGTCCGGCGCGGCCTATCTGCCGGTCGATCCGGCCTATCCCGCCGACCGGATCGCCTTCATGCTCGACGACGCCGCCCCGGCGCTGCTGCTGAGCACCGCCGAGGTCGCCGCCGGGCTGCCCACCGACGACCGGGTGCCGACGCTGATCCTGGACGCACCGGAGACGACGGCCGCCCTGGCCGCGCTCGCCGAAGTCGAGGTCACCGACGCCGACCGGGTGCGGCCGCTGCGGCCCGGCCACCCCGCGTACGTGATCTACACGTCCGGGTCGACCGGCCGACCCAAGGGCGTGGTGGTTGCCCAGGAGAGCGTGGTGGACCTGGTTTCCTGGGCCCGCGCGGAGTTCGGCGCGGGCGGGCTGGGCCGGGTGGTCGCGTCCACCTCGCTCAACTTCGACGTGTCGGTGTTCGAGATCTTCTGCCCGCTGCTGACCGGCGGCGGCATCGAGGTCGTGCACGACGTGCTCGCGCTCGCCGAACCGCCGGCCGGCGCGGACAGTTGGACGGCCAGCCTGGTCAGCGCGGTGCCCTCGGCATTCGCACAGGTCATCGGCGAGGGCACCGCCCCGGTGGACGCGGAGACCGTGGTGCTGGCCGGCGAGGCGCTGACCGCGCGCGCGATGCGTGACATCCGGGCCGCGATGCCGGGCAGCCGAATCGCCAACATCTACGGCCCGACCGAGGCCACCGTCTACGCCACCGCGTGGTACTCCGACGGTCAGGACCTGGACCAGTCGCCGCCGATCGGCCACCCGGTGGCCAACACGCTCGCCTACGTGCTCGACGCCGGCCTGCGCCCGGTGCCGATCGGCGTGCCGGGCGAGTTGTATCTCGGCGGCCGTGCGCTGGCCCGGGGTTACCTCAACCGCCCCGGGCTGACCGCGGAACGGTTCGGGCCCAACCCGTTCGGACCGGCCGGTTCCCGGCTGTACCGGACCGGGGACCTGGTGCGCTGGAACGGCGAGGGCGAACTGGTCTACCTGGGCCGGGCCGATCATCAGGTCAAGGTCCGGGGTTTCCGGATCGAGCCCGGCGAGATCGAGGCGACCCTGGTCGGTCACCCGGACGTGGCCGAGGCGGTGGTCCTGGCCCGGCAGGACAACAGCCCGCACAAGCGACTGGTCGCCTACCTGGTGCCCACCGCGGGCGCGGCCGTCGACCAGGACGCGCTGCGCACCTGGCTGGCCGGCTCGCTGCCCGACTACATGGTGCCCGCCGCGTTTGTCGAGCTGGAAAGACTTCCGTTGAACCCCAACGGAAAGCTGGACCGAAACGCGCTGCCGGCACCGGACCGGTCGACCACCGCGAGCGACTATCTGCCGCCGAGGACCGAGCGGGAACGCACGCTCGCGGCCATTCTCGCCGAGGTGCTCGGGCTGGACCGGGTCGGTCTGCACGACAACTTCTTCGGGCTGGGCGGTGACTCCATCCTGTCCATCCAGGTGGTCTCCCGCGCCCGCACGGCCGGCCTGCGACTGACCGCCAAGGACATCTTCCTGCACCAGACCGTCGCGACCCTGGCCGCCGTCGTCAGCGAGGTGACCGAGCGGGCGGCCGAGCAGGGTGCGGTGCGCGGCGAGTTGCCGCTCACGCCGATCCAGCACTGGTTGTTCGAGACGAATCCGCAACGGCCGCAACACTTCCACCAGTCGATGACGATCGAGCCGGCCCCGGACGTCGACGAGACCGCGCTGCGCGTGGCGATGTCCGCGCTGCTCGATCAGCACGACGCGCTGCGGATGCGCTTCGAGCGCACGGCCGACGGTGGATGGCGGCAGCACAACGCCTCGGTCGAGCCGGCGGATGTGTTGCGGCAGCACGATCTCTCCGGACACGCGGCCACCGACCAGGCGGCGCTGATCAGCGAGATCACCGGCGCGGCGCAGGCGGGCCTCGACCTGGCCACCGGGCCGCTGTGGCTGGCGATCCTGTTCCGGCTGGGTGCCGATCGGCCGCCGCTGCTGTGGCTCAGCGTGCACCACCTGGTGGTGGACGGGGTGTCCTGGCGCATCCTGCTGGAGGACCTGCACACCGCGTATCAGCAGGTCCGCGCGGGTGAGCCGGTCCGGCTGGGCGCGAAGACCACGTCCTTCAAGGACTGGGCCACCGGCCTGGCCGCGCACACGGCCGCCGGCGGCTTCGACGACGAGCTGCCGTTCTGGACCGGACTGCCCGAGAACACGAGCCTGCCGGCGGATGCCGACGGGCCGAACACGGTTGAGTCGACCCGGTCGGTCACCGTCCGGCTGGACGCCCGGCGGACCAGGGCGCTGCTCCAGGACGTGCCGGCCGCGTACCGCACCCAGATCAACGACGTGCTGCTGGCCGCGCTGGGCCGGACCGTGTGCGGCTGGACCGGGCGCGACCGGGTGCTGATCGACCTGGAGGGCCACGGCCGCGAGGACGTGCTCGACGGAGTGGACACCTCGCGCACGGTCGGCTGGTTCACCACCCTGTTCCCGGTGGGGCTGGCCGTGCCGGCCGGCCGGGACTGGGCGCCGCGGCTGAAGTCGGTCAAGGAGGAGTTGCGTCGGATTCCGCGCCGGGGCATCGGCTACGGCGCGCTGCGCGGGCTGGCCGGGACCGCCCCCGCGATCGATCCGCAACTCAGCTTCAACTACCTCGGCCAGTTCGGCCTGTCCGAGCAGCACACCGGCCTGTACCGGGCACTGCGCGGCGAACTGGCGCTGGACGCTGACCCGGCGGCCGAGCGGGCGCACGTGCTCGACGTGGTCGGCAGGATCGATGACGGCTGCCTTGAATTCACCTGGTTCTACTCGGCGAACCGGCACCAGGACAGCACGGTGGGCGCGCTCGCCGAGGACATGCTGACCGCGCTCACCGAGATCGTCGAGCACTGCACGCGACCGGGTACCGGCGGTCGCACCCCGAGCGACTTCCCGCTCGCCCGGCTCGACCAGCCCACGGTCGACCGGCTGGTCGGCGACGGGCGGGCGGTCGAGGAGGTCTACCCGCTCACGCCGACCCAGGCGGGCATGGTGTTCCACCGGCTCTCCCAGCCCGGTCAGGGCGTCTACTTCCAACAGGTGACGCTGGTGCTGGACGGGGTGCCCGAGGTCGCGGCGCTCGCCCGGGCGTGGCAGCAGGTGATCGACCGCACGCCGGCGCTGCGCAGCGAGATCGTCTGGGACGGTGTGCCCGAGCCGCTGCAACTCGTCCGCCGGCAGGTGCGACCGCCGATCGACGAACGGGACTGGACCGGGCTGTCGGCGAGTGAGCAAAGCCAGGCGCTGCAACAGTTCCTGACTGAGGATCGGGTCAGCGGCATCAACCAGCGGCACGCACCACTGCTGCGGCTGATGCTCGCCCGGCTGTCGGCGAACACGGTCCAGTTGGTGTGGACGTTCGACCACGTATTGCTGGACGGCTGGAGCCTGTTCGGGGTGCTGGCCGACGTGCTCGCCGCGCACGGCGGTGCGGTGGAACTCCCGGCCCGGCGGCCGTTCCGCGACTACCTGGACTGGCTGACCCGGCAGGACCTACCGGCGGCCGAGCAGTACTGGCAGGGTCGGCTCGCCGGCCTGGCCGAGCCCACCCCACTGCCCTACGACCGCGCGCCGCGTGCCGCACACAGCGCCGAGTCGACCGACTCGATCCGGGTCGCGCTCACCGCGGCGGAGTCAGATCGCCTGCGCGCCATGGCACAGGGCGCCGGACTGACGTTGAACACGATCGTGCAGGGCGCGTGGGCGGTGCTGCTGTCCCGGCACAGCGGCCAGTCCGAAGTGGTCTTCGGCAGCACGGTGTCCGGCCGACCGGCCGACCTGGCCGGCGTCGAGTCGATCATCGGCATCTTCATCACCACCCTGCCGACCCGGGTCGCCGTGCCCGGCGGGACGAGTGTGCTCGACTGGCTGCACGGCGTGCAGGCCGATGCGACCGACGCCCGGCGGTTCGACTTCCTGCCCAGCGGCCAGTTGCGCGCGTGCGCCGACCTGCCCGAGCGCACCAACCTGTTCGACAGCATCGTCGTGTTCGAGAACTACCCGGTCGACCGCGACCCCGCCGACGGCGTGCGGGTGCGGGAGCTGCACGGCATCGAGACGACGAACTATCCGCTGAGCGTGATCGCCTACCCGGAGACGGAACTGGCCTTCCGGCTCGGTTACGACCCCGCGCTGTTCGACGCCGGCACGGTCGACCGGCTGGCCGGTCACCTGCTGGTGCTGCTGCGGGCGCTGGCCGCCGACGTGCACCGCCCGGTGCGGGCGCTGCCGATGCTCGGCGAGACCGAGACCCGGCAGTTGCTCACCGACTGGACCGCGACGCCCGGGCAGCCCCGCGTGGACACGATCGCCAGCCGGTTCGCCGCGCAGGTCCGGCGCACGCCGGACGCGCCCGCGGTGACCTCGCACGACGATCACACGCTCAGCTACGCCGAACTCAACGTCCGGGCCAATCAGCTGGCCCACCGGCTGCTCACCCTCGGGCTCAGGCCGGAGCAGCCGGTCGCGCTGTTGCTGGACCACTCGGTCGACCTGGTCGTCGCCGAGCTGGCGATTGCCAAGGCGGGCGGGGCGTACGTGCCGCTGGACGTGCACGCCCCGGTGGCCCGGCTGCGGCTGCTGCTCACCGAGACCGGCGCTCGGCTGCTGCTCACCGATCCGGCCTGGTACTCGACCGGCAGCCAGATCCACAATGGACAGATCCTGCTGCCGGGCTGGGACCAGACGCTCACCGACGAACCCGCGGGCGACCCGGCTGTCCCGGTGCGGCCGGACGCTCTGGCCTACCTGATGCACACCTCCGGGTCGACCGGCACGCCCAAGGGCATCGCGGTCACCCAGCACAACGTGGTCACGCTGACCGACCATCGCCGCTTCCACACCCCGGCCCACCACCGGGTGCTGCTGCACTCCCCCACCGCGTTCGACGCGGCCACCTACGAGCTCTGGGTGCCGCTGCTCACCGGCGGCACGGTGGTCACCGCGCCGCCGGTGCAGCTGGACGTGCCGACCCTGCACCAGCTCGTCACCGAGCAGCGGATCACCGCGCTCTGGCTGACCGCCGGCCTGTTCCGGGTGATCGCGCAGGACAACCCGACCGTGCTGGCGACGCTGGCGGAGGTGTGGACCGGCGGTGACGTGGTGCCGGCGAGCGCGGTCCGGGCGGTCGTGCACGCGTGTCCGGGGCTGGCCGTCGTGGACGGCTACGGGCCGACCGAGACGACCACGTTCGCCACCTCCTACCCGATCAGTGAACCGATCCCGGACACCATTCCGATCGGCCGCCCGTTGGACGGGATGCGCGCCTACATCCTGGACAGCGCGCTCAATCCGTGTCCGATCGGCACCCCGGGCCAGCTCTACCTGGCCGGCAACGGCCTGGCCCGCGGCTACCACAACCAGCCGGGCCGGACCGCCGAGAAGTTCGTCGCCAATCCCTACGGCCCGCCCGGCGACCGGCTCTACGACACCGGTGACCTGGCGCACTGGACGGCCGAGGGCACCGTCTATTTCCACGGCCGGACCGACAACCAGGCCAAGATCCGTGGTTTCCGGATCGAGCTGGGCGAGATCGAGGCCGCCCTCACCGCACACGAGCAGATCAGCCAGGCGGTGGTGGTCGCCACCGCCGACGACCTCGGCCGCAAACGGCTGGTCGCCCATGTCGTGCCGACCTCGGCCGACGTGCTCGACCCGGCCGCGCTGCGTGCCTGGACCGGTACCGCCCTGCCCGACTACATGGTGCCGGCGGCGTTTGTACTGCTCGACGAACTTCCGTTGAGCCGCAACGGAAAGGTCGACCATCGGGCGCTGCCGGCGCCGGTCTGGGAGGCGTCCGCCGGTCGGGTCGAGCCGCGCACCGAGACCGAACGTGTCCTCGCCCGGATCTGGACCGACGTGCTGGGCATCGACCAGGTCGGTGTGCACGACAACTTCTTCGAACTCGGCGGCGACTCGATCCTGTCCATCCAGATCGCCTCCCGCGCGCACGGGCATGGCCTGCGACTCACCCCGCAGAGCCTCTTCCGCGCGCCCACCATCGCCACCCTGGCGACCACGCTCACGCCGACCACCACCGCCCGGGCCGCCCAGCGGCCGGTGACCGGCCCGGCGCCGCTGACCCCGGTGCAGCACTGGTTCTTCGCGACGCCGATGGCCCGGCCGGAGTACTTCCACCAGTCGATCGTCGCCGAACTCGGCGACCGCACCGACCCGGTCGCGCTGGGCCGCGCGTTCCAGGCCGTGCTCACCCAGCACGACGCGCTGCGCCTGCGGTTCGCCCAGGTCGAGGGCGAGTGGCGGCAGCAGCACGGCCCGGTCGAGGAAATCGAGGCGCCGCAACGACTCGACCTGGCCACCGTGGCGGAGGAGGCGCTGCCGGCGGTGCTCGCCGGGATCATCGAGGAGATCGAGAGCGGTCTCGTGCTGAGCAGCGGTCCGCTCGTCCGGGCGGTGCTGGTCGAACTCGGTGCCGGGCGCCGGCCCCGGCTGCTGGTGATCGCGCACCATCTGGTCATCGACGGCGTGTCCTGGCGCATCCTGTTGGACGACCTGAACACCGCCTACCAGCAGGCCGTCGCGGGCCGGCCGATCCAGCTCGGCGCGAAGACGACCTCGTTCCAGGACTGGGCGAGCGGCCTCACCGAACTCGCCACCACCGGCGGTTTCGACGACGAACTCGACCACTGGACGGCCCTGGACGCCCCGGCCGAACTGCCGGTCGACGGGTACGGCGACAACACGGTCGCGAACATGCGCACGGTCAACGTCCAGCTCGATCCGAAGCACACCGCCGCGCTGCTCACCGACGTGCCGGCGGCCTACCGCACCCAGATCAACGACGTGCTGCTCACCGCACTGGCGAGTTCGCTGTGCGGCTGGGCCGGGCGGGACCAGGTGCTCGTCAACCTGGAGGGGCACGGCCGGGAGGACGTGCTCGACGGGGTCGACACGTCCCGCACGATCGGCTGGTTCACCACGATCTATCCGGTCGGGCTCACCCGGCCGGACGACGACTGGGGCACCGCCCTCAAGTCCACAAAGGAGCGACTGCGCGGAATTCCGCGCCGCGGGATCGGCTACGGCGCCCTGCGTCACCTGGCCGGAAAGGCGGAACTGGTCGACCGGCCGGCCGCGCGGATCAGCTTCAACTACCTCGGCCGGTTCCGCTGGTCGGCCGAGGGCGACCAGTTGGTGCGGGCGATCCCGGCCGGCCTGGACGGGGCGTCGGCCGGCGACAACGGCCGGGCGCACGAGCTGGACGTGGTCGGCAGCGTCGAGGGCGATCGGCTCGGCTTCACCTGGTACTACTCGACCGCCCTGCACGAGCCGGCCACGGTGCGCCGGCTGGCCCAGGACATGCTGCGCGCGCTCGTGCGGATCATCGAGCACTGCGCCCGCGCCGACGCCGGCGGCCGCACGCCGAGTGACTTCCCGCTGACCCGACTGAGCCAGGCCGAGGTGGACGGGCTGGTCGGCGACGGCCGGGCCGTCGAGGACGTGTACCCGCTCACCCCGATGCAGGCCGGCATGGTGTTCCACGGCATGGTGCACAGCGACTCCAGCGCCTACCTCAACCAGGTCCAGCTCCGGCTGTCCGGGGTGAGCGACCCGACCGCGCTGGCCGAAGCGTGGCAGCGGGTGGTGGACCGGACGCCGATCCTGCGTAGTTCGGTGGTCTGGGCGGGTGTCCCGGAGCCGGTACAGGTGGTCTGGCGGCACACCACCGTGCCGGTGACCTTCCAGCACTGGACCGAGGACGAGTACCCGGCGAAGGTGGTCGAGCTGCTGGCCAGGGACCGGGCCGAAGGGCTGCGGCTGGAATCGGTTCCGTTGCTGCGCCTGGTGATCGCGACGCTGCCGGACAACGACGTGGTGGTCGTCTGGACGTTCCACCACGTGTTGCTGGACGGCTGGAGCGCGGCCGCGGTGTTCGGCGAGGTGTGCGCGCTGTACGCGGCGATCAACGGCGGCACCGAGCCCGCGCTGGTCGCCCGCCGGCCGTTCCGGGACTACCTGGGCTGGCTGGCCGAGCAGGACGCCGAGCAGGCCGAGCGGCACTGGCGCTCGGTGCTGGCCGGGATCACCGGCCCCACCGCGCTGCCCTACGACCGGCCGCCGGTCGCCGCGCACCGCGCGCAGTCCGGTGGGACCGTGCGGGGCGCGTTGTCGGCCGACCGGAGCGGGCAACTGCGGGACCTGGCCGCACGCAGCGGGTTGACGCTGAGCACGATCGTGCAGGGCGCGTGGGCGGTGCTGCTGTCCCGACACAGCGGGGACAACGAGGTTGTCTTCGGCAGCACGGTCTCCGGCCGACCGGCCGACCTGCCCGGAGTCGAGGCGATGGTCGGCCTGTTCATCAACACCGTGCCCAGCCGGCTGCGGGTCGAGGGCGGTCGGGACGTGCTCGGCTGGCTGCGCGCCGCGCAGGAGGAGCAGCTCGCCGCGCGCGTCTACGACTTCACCTCGCTGGCCCAGATCCAGGGCTGGGCCGAGCTGCCGCCGGGCACGAACCTGTTCGACAGCATCGTGGTGTTCGAGAACTACCCGTTCGACCCGACCGCGATCACCGCGCACGGCGTGCTGCTGCGTGAGGTCACCGATGTCGAGCCGACCAACTATCCGATCAGCGTCGTGGTCACGCCGGGCGTGGAGTTGGGCTTCCGCCTGGACTACGACCCCGACCTGTTCGACCGGACGACCGTCGAGCGGCTGGCCATCCACCTCGACGCCCTGCTGACCGGCATCGCCGCCGACCCGAACCGACCGGTGCGCGCGCTGCCGATGCTCGGCGAGCGCGAGACCTGGCAGCTGCTGACCGGCTGGAACAGCACCGTCGAGCAACCGCGCACCGACACGGTGGTCAGCCGGTTCGCCGCCCAGGTCCGGCAGGCACCCGAGGCCACCGCGGTGGTCACGCACGACGGCCGCGAGCTCAGCTACGCCGACCTCAACGGCTACGCCAACCAGCTCGCCCACCAGCTGATCGAGCTCGGCGTGCGGGCCGAGCAGCCGGTCGGCCTGCTGTTGCGGCACGGCGTCGAGCTGGTGGCGGCCGAACTGGCCGTGCTGAAGGCCGGCGGTGCGTATGTGCCGCTGGACAGCCGCGCCCCGGAGCAACGGTTGCGCACGATGCTCGACGAAGCCGGCATCTCGGTGCTGCTCACCGACCAGGCCGACCATCCGGTGGCCGGTTCCGGTTACCGGGGCACAGTGGTCGTGCTGGGCAGCCGCGGCACGCTGGCCCACCAGCCGGACACTGACCCGCTGGTCGCGCTCCGGCCGGACAGCCTTGCCTATCTGATGCACACCTCCGGCTCGACCGGCACGCCCAAGGCGATCGCGGTCACCCACCACAACATCAGCACGCTCACCGACCACCAACAATTCCACAACGGACACCATCACACGGTGTTGCTGCACTCCCCCACCGCGTTCGACGCGGCCACCTACGAACTCTGGGTGCCGCTGCTGACCGGCGGGACCGTGGTCACCGCGCCGCCGACCCAGCTCGACCCGGTCATGCTGGACGAGCTGATCCGCCGGCACGGCATCACCGCGCTCTGGTTGACCGCCGGCCTGTTCCGGCTGATCGCGCACGAGAACCCGGCCGTGCTCGCGCCGCTGGACGAGGTCTGGACCGGCGGTGACGTCGTGCCGGCCACGGCCGTTCAGGCGGTGCTCGCGGCCTGCCCGGACCTGACCGTGGTGGACGGCTACGGCCCCACCGAGGCGACCACGTTCGCCACCTCGTTCCCGATCGGCCGGCCCGTCCCCGACCCGATCCCGATCGGCCGGCCGCTGGACGGGATGCGCCTCTACCTCCTGGACAGCACGCTCACCCCGTGCCCGATCGGCACGCCCGGCCGCCTCTACCTGGCCGGTTCCGGCCTGGCTCGCGGTTACCACAACCACCCTCGGCTGACCGCCGAGAAGTTCATCGCCAATCCGTACGGGCCGCCCGGCGACCGGCTCTACGACACCGGTGACATCGCGCGGTGGTCGGCCGACGGGACCGTGCACTACCTCGGCCGCACCGACAACCAGACCAAGCTGCGCGGCTTCCGGATCGAGCTGGGCGAGATCGAAACCGCGCTCACCGCCCGGTCGGACATCACCCAGGCCGTCGTGCTCACGGTGGAAACCGACGGCCGCAAGCGGCTGGTCGCCTACGTGGTGGCGACCGGTCTGGACACCGAGGCGGTGCGCGCCGGCCTCGCCGCCGACCTGCCCGACTACATGATCCCGGCCGCGTTCGTCTCGCTCGACGCGCTTCCGTTGACCCGCAACGGAAAGCTCGACCGTGCGGCACTGCTCGCACTGGGTCTGCCGGCGGCCGACCGGGTCGGGCACGTGCCGCCGCGCACCGAGATCGAACGGGTGCTCGCCGGGATCTGGGCCGACGTGCTGCGGGTCGACCGGATCGGCGTGCACGACAACTTCTTCGAACTGGGCGGCGACTCGATCCTGTCCATCCAGATCGCCTCCCGGGCCCGCGGCCACCAGCTCACCATCTCCCCGCAACACCTGTTCAGCACGCCGACCATCGCCGCCCTGGCGAGCACGCTCGGCACGACGACGAAGGCCGCGCCGGCCGAGTCGGGACCGGTCACCGGGCGGGCGCCGCTCACCCCGGTGCAGCACTGGCTGTTCGAGACGAACCCGGGCCAGCCGGAGTGGTTCGACCAGTCGGTCACCGTCGAGCTCGTCGCCGGCGTGGATCGGGACGCGCTGCGGGCGGCGCTCGGGGCGGTCCTGGATCAGCACGACGCGCTGCGGATGCGTTTCCCGCGCGTCGACGACCAGTGGCAGCAGGAGAATCCCGGGCCGGACGCGGTGTCGGTCGACGACATGTTCGAAGTGCGTGCTTCGTCCGAAAAGGACGGTGTGAGCGCGGCCGTGCACCAGGGCTTCGACCTGGCGACCGGGCCGCTGGTGCGGGCGGTGCTGTTCGAGCCGGACAACGTGCTGCTGATCGCGGTGCACCACCTGGTCATCGACGGGGTGTCCTGGCGAATTCTGCTCGACGACCTGGCCACCGCCTACCGACAGGCCGCCGCCGGCCGGCCCGTCCAGCTCGGTGCCCGGACCACGTCGTTCACCGACTGGGCCACCGGCCTCAGCGAGCTCGCCACCACCGGTGGATTCGACGACGAGTTGGCGCACTGGACCGGACTGGCCGCGAGCACCGAGCCGGTGCTGCCGACCGACGACAGCGGGCCGAACACCGTGGTCTCCACCCAGACGGTCACCGTGCGGCTGAACGAGGCGGACACCGACGCGCTGCTGCACGACGTGCCGGGCATCTACCGCACCCAGATCAATGACGTGCTGCTCGCCGCGCTGGGCGAGGTGCTCGGGCGGTGGGCCGGCCGGGACCGGGTTGTGGTCGACCTGGAGGGACACGGCCGGGAGGACGTGCTCGACGGTCGGGAGGACGTGCTCGACGGTCGGGACACCGCCCGCACGGTCGGCTGGTTCACGTCGATCTTCCCGGTGCTGCTGGGCCGCGACCCGGACTGGGGCAGCGCGCTGAAGTCCACCAAGGAACGGCTGCGGGCCGTCCCCCGGCGCGGCGTCGGTTATGGCGCGCTGCGTTACCTGGCCCGGAACGTCGCGCTGCGCGATGGTCCGGACCCGCAGGTGAGCTTCAACTATCTCGGTCAGTTCGACGAGAACCTGAGTGACACCAGGCTCTACACCGCGGGCGGCGACCTGGATTCGGCCGTCGGGCCGGAATCCGGCCGGCCGCACCTGCTGGACATCGTCGGCGCGGTGCGGCGCGGATCGCTGGAGTTCAGCTGGTTCTACTCGACCAACCAGCACCACGAGGACACGGTCGACGCGCTGGCCGAGCAACTGCTGGACGCGCTGCGCGAGATCATCCGGCACTGCGCCGACCCGGCGGCCGGCGGTCGCACGCCGGCCGACTTCCCACTGGCCGCGCTCGACCAGGCCACCGTCGACCGGCTGGTCGGCGACGGCCGGTCGATCGAGGACGTGTACCCGCTGACGCCGATGCAGGCCGGCATTGTGTTCCACGGCCTGGCCCAGCATGAGCACGGCGTCTACCTGGAACAGGTCACCTTCGTGCTGGCCGGCGTCACCGACCCGGCGGCACTGGCGACCGCGTGGCAGCGCGTCGTGGACCGCACGCCGGTGCTGCGCAGCAGCATGTGCTGGACCGGTCCGGCCGAACCGGTGCAGCTCGTGCACCGGCAGGTGACACTGCCGGTGCGACATCTGGACTGGCGGCAGTCGACCGAGAGCGAGCGGGCGGCGGCGCTGGCCGCGCTGCTGGCCGAGGACCGGGCCGCCGGCATCAACCTGGCCGCGCCACCACTGCTGCGGCTGACGCTGGCCCGGGTGGCCGACGACGAGGTTCAGCTGGTCTGGACGTTCCACCACGTGCTGCTGGACGGCTGGAGCGTGTT
>DATATV010000148.1:0-1732 GCA_036268615.1 Pseudonocardiaceae bacterium | reverse complement strand
CGGCTACGACAACGCGCCCCAGCGCTACGAGAAGATCCTCGTCTTCGTCCCGGAGCACGGGCGCTGGCTGATTGCCGGCACGTTCGACCCGACCGGCCAGACCCCGCACAGGGAGCTGTGGGACGTCGGCCGGGTGCAGGTGCTCACCGCCGCGCACGGGATGGTGCTCGGCCTGGTGTCCACCGACGCGCTGCGGATGTACGCCGCCGAGATCGACCGCGAGGTCCCGCTCGTCGACGCGGTGTGGAAGCACCCTTGGTCGCACCAGGTGCTGATCGAGGTCACCCGTACCGAGGACGAGATGGCCACGCTGCTCGGCGGGGCGCCGTCGGCCTATCGACAGCTGGCTGCGGTCACCCGGGGCGAGCTGGGCACCGAGGAGGGCGCCTCGGCAGCGGACCGCATCATCGTGAACCCGAAGGCCTACGGCGAACTGTCCGACGTCGGCCGCCGGGTGATCATGGGCCACGAGATCACCCACGTCGCGGCTCGGGCCAGCACCCAGAGCTGGACGCCGCGCTGGCTGGCGGAAGGCATGGCCGACTTCGTCGGCTACCGCGACAGCGGGCTGTCCACCGACGTGATCGCCCAGGAGTTGGCCGCCGACGTGCGGCGCGGCGTCCTGCCCGACGCCCTTCCCGAGGACAGTTCCTTCGCGGCCACCGACCCGGACCTGGCCCAGGCCTACGAGATGTCGTGGCTGGCCTGCCGGATGATCGCGGAGCGCTACGGCGGCCCGGACTCCCTGGTCGCCTTCTACCGGGCTGTCGGCGCCTCCGGCGGGCTCAGCGAGCTCTCGAAGGTCTTCACCGACGTCCTCGGGGTCACCCAGGCTCAGTTCACCGCGCAGTGGCGCGGCTACGTGCGCAACGAACTGGACTGAGTTCGCCCGCGGGTCGGCTGATCGAGACAATCCACCAGTGTTGACCGACCGACCGGCCTCCGACCCGACGACCGTCCCGCGGCGGCCGGCGGCTGTGGCGCTCGTGGTGATCGTGATCGCCCTGGGCGTGCTGGTGGCCGTCATCACCCCCTGGCACCCGGTGCCGCGGGCGCCCGGTGGCGCGGTCCCGGTCGACATCCATCGCGACTTCACCCCGGCCGAGATCGCCCGCGAGGTCGCCTATCACCGGTGGCTCTGGCCTGCGGTGCTCGGCGGCACGGCGGCGACCCTGGTCGTGACCCTGCTGCTCGGGTTCACCCGCGCCGGCGTCCGGGTGGCCGAGTTCGTGGCCCGCCCGCTCGGCGGGCGGCGTTGGGCCCGGCTGGTCCTGGGCACGGTCGCGATCACCGCTGCGGGGCAGTTGGCGCTGCTGCCGTTCGACATGTGGCGAGAGCATCTGATGCGCGGCCAGGGCATCGTGATCGAGAGCTGGTCGGTCTACGCCACCGACTTCGCCACCTCGTACGCGTTCCAACTGGTCGGGACGTTGATCGGCCTGGCCGTGTTCTACGTACTGGCCCGCCGGGTCCGGCAGTGGTGGGCACTCGGTGCGGTTCTGGCGGCCGGTGCGGTGGCGGTGATCTCGTTCGCCTACCCGATCGTGGTGGCCCCGGCGTTCAACCACTTCCGTCCGATGCCGTCCGGGGCTTTGCGCGACTCGCTGCTGGCGCTGGCGAAGTCCGACCACGTCGCGGTGTCCGGGGTCGAGATCGCCGACCAGTCCACGAAGTCGACGGCGATCAACGCCTACGTGGCCGGGATCGGCTCCAGCCGCCGCATCGTCGTCTA
>DATATV010000147.1:0-78336 GCA_036268615.1 Pseudonocardiaceae bacterium | reverse complement strand
ACCGCGCCCTTCGCCCGGTCGCGGCGGCCCTGCTCAACGGCGGGTCGGCGGGCTGCGTCCTGCGGTCGGGGCCGGGTGAGGGTCGCTCGACCGCGCTGCGCGCACTGAGCCAGCTGCTCGCCGATGCCGATGA
Source organism: Pseudonocardiaceae bacterium (assembly GCA_036268615.1). Lineage (GTDB taxonomy): Bacteria > Actinomycetota > Actinomycetes > Mycobacteriales > Pseudonocardiaceae > DATATV01. Next base: position 78,203 of record DATATV010000147.1, on the reverse strand, counting down.
CCGGCTCCGGGTGGTGACGCTGCGATGGCCGCCGAACGCCAAGACCACACCCGAGCTGCGCAGCGTGCTGGACGGCCGGTTGCGCGGCGAACAGGGGGTGCTGCTCGTCGACGACGTGCAGTACGCCGACGAGGCGTCGGCCGCGGAACTGGCCCGACTGGGGGCGAACCCGCGGCCGGCCCTGGCGGGCATGGTCCTCACGAGTCCCAGCGGCGTCGTGCTGCCGGGGGCGCTGGACATGTTCCCGTCGGTCGAACTCGCCGGCCTCGACGACGACCAGCTCCGCGTGGTCCTCGGGCCCCGCGCAACGGTTGCGCCGGACCCGGTCGTGCGGCAGATCCGCACGCTCTGCCGGCGCAATCCGCTTGTCCTTGGTGAAGTGGCCGCGTTGCTCACCCCGGACCAGTTGTCCGGACGGGCGCCGCTGCCGCCTCGACCGCCGCTCGGCCCGGAGTCCCGCCGGGTGCTCGCCCGATCAGTGCCCGCGCTGCCCCGACCGACCCGCGACCTGTTGCTCCACCTGGCGCTCGCCGACGGCGACCTCACGCTGGCCCTGTCCGCGAGCGGGGCGGGCCTCGACGCGCTGAGCCCGGCCGAACACGCCGGCCTCGTCCAGGTCCACGCCGGCCGTTGCCGGTGGAACCCGCCGCTGCTGTGCGACGCCGTCCTGCAACGAACCGCCACCGCGGACCTCGTGCGCGCCTCCCGCGCACTCGAATCGGCGGGCCGCGACACCGCAGGGACGCTGCGGCGCGCGCTGCTGGCCGTCACCACCGCGGTGGGACCGGCCTCGCCGGACCTGCACGACGCCGTGGTCACCCTGGCCGCCGCCGGACGGTTGGCAGAAGCCTACGAAGCCGCCGTCGCCGCCATACCTCGCGCGCCGGAAGCCGCGCTGCGGGCGAGGTTCCGAACGTCGAGCGCCGAACTGGCCTGGCTCGGTGGTTACCCCGACCACGCCATGGACCTGCTGACCCGACGTGAGCCCGATGAGCCGGAAGACGAGTCGGCGCACGTCCTGCGCTGGGCGGTCGACGGCACTCGCACGGAGTGGCCGGAGTTCGTGGCGGCGGTTGTCGAGGAACCCTCGCTCGCCGCACGCCTGACCGGAACGGCGCTCGTGGCCGGCTGGGACACCGTGCCACCGGGGCAACTGGCCGAACTCGCCCTCGGCCTGCGGCGACTGGAGCGCCGGACTCCGGCTGCCGGTGCGGCCGGCGTCACCGCGCTCGCGCGCGTCGCAACGGGGTGCAGCCAGCTCAGCGCGGAGGAACAGGACGCCCTCCAGGCCCTGGCCTGGTGGGTGCAGCCCGCCGACGCGTTGCACCCGAAGTTCTGGCCACCGCCCCTGCTGCCGATCTTCCTCGGCGCGGAGGTGCGCTACGAACGACAGTTCAGCAGCCTGCTCGCCACCCCGTTCGCCCGCTCGGCGGCCATTTCGCGCAGCATCCTGCTGGAGAAACGCGCCTACCTGCGGTGGGCAACCGGACGCTGGTCCGAGGCGCTGCACGACGCACTCGCCGGTGCCGAACTCGCGCGTCGGGCCGGTCAGCCCGCGTTGCGGGAGCGGCTACAGCAGGCGGCCGCGTTGGTCCACGCGTCGCGGGGCGACGAGCCGGGGTGTGTTCAGGCGCGTGGACCAGATCTGGCTTGGCTGGCCGAACTGAGTGCCGGAAAGCCGGACGCTGCCCTCGACGGGCTCGCCGAGTTGCACCGCGGTCTGCCGCCATCCCCGCACGACCTCGTGCTGCGCAGGCTTTCCACCGTCGACCTGGTGACCGCCGCGGTGCGCTGCCAACGGGCGGATCTCGTCGCCTCCGTCGTGACCGAGTTCGAGACGTGGGTGGAGGCAGGCGCCGCGCCATGGGCCCGGATGGACCTCGCCCGGTGCCGCGCCATGTTGGCCGGGGCGGACGCGGGCCGATGGTACGAGCAGGCGCTCGGCCTGGCCGCCGAGGTAGGCCGTCCCGCGGCCACGGCCAGAACGCAGCTTGAGTACGGTGCGTGGCTACGGCGGGGCAAGCACAAACGCGAGGCACGGGTGCAGTTGCGCGCCGCGGAGGTCGCGTTCACCGCGCTGGGCGCCACCGAATGGGCCCGGCGCGCCGAGGCGGGGCTGCGGGCCACCGGCGAAGCAGCGCCGCACGTCGTCGGCGACGGAACACTGACCGCGCAGGAACGCCGGATCGCCGAACTCGCCGCCCAGGGCCTGAACAACAAGCAGATCGCCGGCGAGCTGGCGCTCAGTCATCGCACTGTCGGCTACCACCTGCACAAGGTCTTCACCAAGATGCGGATCACCTCGCGCGCACAACTGGCCCGAACTCTGGACGCACTTCCCTAGTCGTTGGCGCCGATGTGTCCCACCAGGGGCTGCCAGGTTTCGACGCACCACCGTGTTCAGTCCTCGTTCTCCTCGCCGGCGGCGGCAGCAGCGGCGTCCAGGTCGGCGCCGGGTGGGATGCTGCGCCACGAGTTCCCGCCGCGAGATGCGCGCCGAGGTTGCCGCTCGGAGCGCTCCGGTTCTGCTGCCGGCCTGTCGTTTTCCGACGTTTCCCGCCGGACATTGCCTGCCCTGCTTGACATTGAGCCTCCCCGTGCGTGGTAACCAACTTCGCTCAGTCGGATTCCAACGGTCTCCTGTCCAGCTCCACGTCCTCAGGACTGGTCATCGCGTGCCCGCCCCGGCAGGCCGCACCCGGTGGGCGCCCACCTCGTCGGCCAGTCGGTCGGCCCAGAATGTGAAGAATCCCTCCTGATCGGGGCCGATCTGCTGGAGATAGATCTCGTCGTAACCGGCCTTCGCGAACGCGTTGATGTCACGCACATACCGGCCCACCTCCGGACCGCACGGCACCGCGTCCGCGACCTGGTCAGCAGTCACCAGGCTGGATGCCTGCTCGAAGTGGGCCGGAGTCGGCAGAATCTGGGCCAGCTCACCGGGCAACTGGTCATTGGGCCACAAACGATGAGCGGTGGCCACCGCGTCCTCGGCCCGCTTTGCGTAGCAGACCTTCAACCCGGCCTGGGTGGGCTTGTCCCCGCCACCGGCCTGGCGGAAGGTGTCGACCAGTTCGGCGTTCGGCTTCATCGAGATGAAACCGTCCCCGATGCGGCCGGCCAGAGTGGCCGAGCGCGGACCGAAGCCCGACACGTAGATCGGCACCGAGCCAACACTGACGGGCACCGCAGCACTTGTCGGCAACGTGTAGATCCGCGCGTTCTGCACGGCATAGTGTTCACCTGAGTAGGTGACATCGCCGCCCTGGTGCAGGGCCCGGATCAGCTCGACGGCCTCCTCCAACCTGGCCAGTCGTTCGGCCGTGGCCGGCCACGGGTCGCCGTAGATGTGCTCGTTGAGCGCCTCACCGCTACCCACGCCGAGAGTGAACCGGCCATCGGTCTGCACCGACGCCGTCGCCGCGGCCTGGGCGATGATCGCCGGATGCACTCGGGTGGTCGGGCAGGTCACCGCGGTACTGATCGGCAGGCTGGTGGCTTCCGACAGCGCGCCGATCACCGACCAGACGAACGGGCTCTGGCCCTGTTCCCCGTTCCACGGATGGAAGTGGTCGGAGATCCACAACCGCTCGAAACCGGCCTGTTCGGCGAGTTCGGCCTGCCGGACCAGTTCCTTCGGGCCGAACTCCTCACAGGACAGAAAATAACCGTAGCTGGTCATGGCAATGAGATACCCAACCGGATGGGCGATCATGCGTGACCCATCGACAGGACGCCGACCGCCGCAGGGCCGCAGGAGCAGGGCACGCGTACCCGGGTGTCCAACGCCGTGACCGACGACCGCTCGTTGACCAAGAACGTGGCGGTGCGCGGGCCGCTGTGCTGGTTCCGCCCCGAGCCGGCCCACGCCGGTGCGACAGCTGGGGCCTTCCGCGAGAACTGCTGCGCAACGGTACGGCGACCGCCCTGGCGTTCCGCACCAGCCGGCCACCTACCTGACCGGGCGCCGCGCCCATCTCCGTCGACCGGGGCCCTGATCAGGTCGCGCGACCCCGTTACCGCGTCCAGGCGGCCAGCGCGGCGGCGACCCTACGGTGCGCCTGCCAGATCGGTTCCGGCAGGTCGGGGAACTGGGCGAGGTGGTCCTCCCGGCGGCCCATCTCCGCCCGCCACCGATCGACGTCGAGGGCGAGCAGCCGATCGAGATCGCCGTCGGCCAGGTCGAGACCGGTCAGGTCCAGTTCCTCCGGCGTGGGGATGATCCCGACCGGGGTCGGCCGGCCGGACACCTCGCCGGCCTTCAGCCGCACCAACCACAGCAGCGCCCGCAGGTTCTCCCGGAAGCCCGGCCAGATGTAGTGGCCGTCGTCCGGGTCGCGCTGGAACCAGTTCACGTGCGCGAAGATCGGCTGATCCGCGGCCGCGCCGATGATCTTGAGCCAGTGCGCGGCGTACGCACCCTCCGGATAGGCCATGAACGGGCGCATCGACATCGGGTCGTAGCGCAGCTGCCCGTCGACGCCCTCGGCGGCGAAGGTGGCCTCCGCGCCGAGGGTCAGCCCGTCGTACACGCCCTCGGCCAGGTCGGTGATGGCACGGATCAGCGGTTCCCGGTCGCGGGTGCGGCCGCCGAAGATGATCGCGTCGACCGGCACACCCTTCGGGTTCTCGAAGTCGGTCGCGATGTTCGGCACGTTGGCCAGGGTCGTGGTGAACCGGCTGTTCGGGTGCGCCCAGGAGTTGTCGCGCTCGTCGTCGGAGCGCTCGGCGATCAGCTGGCCGGTCCAGTCCCGCCAGCCGGTGGTGTCGGCGGGCGGTTGCGGCGTCCGGCCCTCCCACCACACCTCGCCGCTGTCCGCGTTGTGCGCGACGTTGGTGAACAGCGTTCCGGTGCCCGGCCCGACCGCGGCCAGCGCGGTGGGATTGGTCGTCTCGTTGGTGTCCCTGGCGACGCCGAACACGCCGAACTCCGGGTTGATCGCATAGATCCGGCCGTCGGCGGGGTCCACCCGCAGCCACGCGATGTCGTCACCGTAGAAGCGCACGTCGTACCGGTCGCCGAGGGCGTCCGGCGGCAGCATCATGGCCAGGTTCGTCTTGCCCGAGGCGCTGGGGAAGCCGCCGGACACGTGGTAGGTCCGTCCGGTCTGCTTGTCGGTGATGCCCAGCAGCATGAACTGCTCGGCCAGGAACTCGCCGGACGCCCAGCCGTCGTAGGCGGCCTGGCGCAGGCCGTGCGCGATCTTGCCGAGCAGCGCGTTGCCACCGTAGGACGAGCCGAAGTGCAGGATGGTGCGCTCGTCGGCGACGGTGACGAAGTACCGCTGGTCGTCGGGCGTGCCCTGGCCGAGCCGCTCCAGGTCGCCGGTGACGTGCACGGCGCGCACGAACGAGTCGGGATCGGCGAGGTCGTTGATGTACTCGACGCCGACGCGGGCCATCCGGATCATGTGCAGGGCGACGGTGCGGTGGTCGGTGAGTTCGACACCGGCCGCGTACGCCTCCAGCGGCGACCCGGGCGGGGCCATCAGGTAGGGCACCACCCACATCGTCTTGCCGCGGCACGCGCCGCGCATCCGCTCCTCCAGCAGCGGCCGCATCTCCGCGGCGGGGTGCCAGTTGTTGTACACGCCCTTGTCCGCCGGGTTGTTCGTCGCGACAACGGTGCGTTCCTCGGACCGGGCGGTGTCCTTGGTGTAACTGCGTGCGTAGTAGCGGCCCTCACCGGCCGGCAGGATCTCGCCCGCGGCCAGCGATTCCTGGATCAGCCGGGGGTCGTCCTCGGTACTGACCACCTCGACGCGGTCGGCGCCGGTGAAATCGGCCCAGTGGCGGACGAACTCCCGCACTTGAGCGTTCTTCAGCCCCGCCTTATCGAGAGCGGCGTTCACGTCCGCGACCACGACACCCACTCCTCCACCCGCGCCGAAAACAAGATCTCAAGGTTACCAAGATGCGGAAATACCCGCTGTCGACGACGGTGTAGTACTCATCACTGCACCGATTTGGTAATCGATCCAGTCGACGCGTCAGAAATTGGCCCGCTCGCTGGTGAATTGCACCCGGGCATAACCGAAATGAGGTGCTGTCAGCTCATTCGTTCGGTGCGTCCGGCTGGGATCGACTCCTGCCGGGACAGGGGCGGGTCGGTCTTGTCGGGTGGAGACGGACACCACGCGCTAGCCGTCCCGATCGTTCCCGGCCAGACGCGCGGCGCGGCTGTGCAGGTAGCGCTGTTCGGGCAGGCTGGTGGTCAGCCGCGCGGCCAGGCGGTACGAGTCGAGGGCGGCCGAGTGGTCGCCCGCCATCTCCAGCAGGTGCGCGCGGACGGCGGGCAACCGGTGGTACCGCGCCAACCGGGCGTCGGCACGCAGCGGTTCGAGCAGTTCGAGCCCGGTGTGCGGGCCGTGGACCATCGCGACCGCGACCGCGCGACCCAGGGTGACAACCGGGTTGGGGGCCGCGTCGTCGAGCAGTCGGTACAGCTGCACGATCTGCGGCCAGTCGGTCTGGTCCGCCTCGGCTGCTTCGCTGTGCACGGCGGCAATGGCGGCCTGCAACTGGTAGGGGCCGACCCTGGCGTGGGACAGGGTCCGGGTGATCAGGGTCCGACCGTCCCGGATGGACTCCTGGTTCCACCGGCTCCGATCCTGTTCGGCCAGCGGAACCAGGCTGCCGTCGGGTCGGGTGCGGGCCGGGCGGCGGCCTTCGGTCAGCAGCATCAACGCCAGCAGGCCCGCGACCTCGCCGTCGTCGGGCCGCGCCCGGTGGACCATGCGGGTCAGCCGGATCGCCTCTCCGGTCAGGTCGGTCCGTGTCAGGCTGGGGCCCGATGTCGCGGTGTAGCCCTCGTTGAAGATCAGGTACAGCACGTGCAGCACGGCGTGCAGCCGCTGCGCGAGTTCGTGTTCGGGCGGCAGGCGGAAGGTGGCGCCCTCGGCACGGATTCGTTGTTTGGCGCGGCTGATGCGTTGGGCCATGGTGGTGTCGGGAATCAGGAACGCCCGGGCGATTTCCGCGGTGGTCAGACCGCCGACCGCGCGCAGGGTGAGTGCGATCTGTGCGGCTGAGGTGAGGCTGGGATGGCAGCACAACAACAGCAGGATCGGCGTGTCGTCGGTCTCCGGCGGGGCGTCGGCGGCGGGTGCGAACTGGTCGTCCGGAGTGAGCCGGGAGAACACGTGTTCCTCGCGCAGGCGGCCGGCGTGCTCGCTGCGGAGGTGGTCGGCCAGCCGGCGGGAAGCGACGGTGATCAGCCAGCCGACGGGGCTGTCGGGGATGCCCTGGGCGGGCCATTGTGTCGCGGCGGCCAGGAGTGCTTCCTGGACGGCGTCCTCGGCGGTGTCGAAGTCGCGGTAGCGGCGTACCAACGCGGCGAGGACCCGCGGCGCGCACCGGCGCAGCAGGTCCTCCACCGGTTCCGCGGGCCGCCCGGCTTCGGCGGTCACATTTCCTGGCCGGACATGCCCATGATGGGACGAACCTCCACCCCACCGAACCGTGCGTCGGGGATGCGGGCGGCGATCTCGGCCGCGCGGTCCGGGCTGTCGCAGTCCACCACGAGGTAGCCCGCCAACTGTTCCTTGATCTCCACGTACGGACCGTCGGTGGTGGCCGCGACCCCGTCGCGGACCCGGACGGTGCGGGTGGTGAGTGGATCGGCCAACGCCGAGGCCACCACAAGCTCCCCGGATTCGGCGATCTCCCGGTGCAGGGTGTCCGACTGGTCGCTCAGCGCTGCCCGGTCCTCGGCGGACATGGCCAGGAACTCCGGGCTGTGCAAGAAAATGGGGTGTTCCCAGTTCTCCGGATTGCTGTAGATCAGCAGCAGGTACTTCACCGTGGCCCCTTCCGCACGCACGTCGAGCCGGGCGGGCGTCGGTCAGGCCGACGGGCCGGCCACCCCGATCACGTTACCTTCCGGGTCGGCGAACTGCCCGACGGTGAAGTCGCCGGAGGCCGGCTCGGGGCCCAGCAACCGGGTGCCACCCAGGCTGACGGCCGTCGTCAGGGCGGCCTCGACGTCGGGTACGCCGACGTAGAACAGGACCCGGCGCTGATAGCCCTCGCCGCCGCCGATCCCGCCGTTGATGCCGCCGCCGGTAGTGCTGCCGTCCACGAAGTGGTACTTGCCGGGCTGGGAGACTTTCTCGCTGGTCGCGTCACCGGTGTCGAACGTCCAGCCGAACAGTTCGCCGTAGTAGTCGTGCAGCGCGTCCGGCGCGCTCCCGATGATCTCGAAGTGCACCACAGGCCGGCCCATATTCGGTCCTCTCGTCGGGTCATGGGGTGCCCCGGTGAGCGGGGCCCTCATCCCAAGGTCGGAGCCGAGGACCCACGATCGACATCCGGCGATCGCCACGCGCGGGTCAGCTTGTGCGCAGGATCGCCGTCAGATCGTGCAGGGAGTGGGCCGACGGCAGCGCACGAATCGTAGTGACGATCTCGTCGGCGCGCGCGTCGCCGTACGGGCGGCTGAGCAGCGTGTGGGCCTTCCGCTGTCGCTCGGAATCCGTCGCCGGGACCTGCGGTGTGCCGCGCGGGTGGATCACCGTGCGGGACACGACCCGCCCGTCGTTGAGGGTCACCGTGACCCGGCCCGGCCGCCCGGCCGGCTTGTGGCGGTCGAGGGCCGGGTCGTGCCGCACCTGGATGCGGCGCATCAGCGGCGCCAGCGCGGTCGGATTCAGCAGGCCGGTGTCGTCGAGATGTCCGTACCGCAGCGCCGCCGCGACGGTCGCCCGAGCGCTGAAACGTGCCGCGAGTTCGTTGTGCGGATCACGCGACTCGATCCGCATCGCGTCGTCGAACACCGCCAGCTCGACGTGCGCCACGTCCTGCTCACGCACCCGCTCCTCGGCGATGAGCAGATCGACCGCGTCGTTCACCCCGTGTAGGTGCGCGCAGCTCGGGTGCAGTTTCACGTACCCGCCACCAATCAGATAATGGTTCCACCCCATGGCATCCACACCGGCGACAAGCGCCGTCGGATCGAAGTTCCGGCCGGAATAACGACTGTAGAAGCGCTCAACGGTGCCCGGCACGGCCAGCAGGCCGGCTGCGGCAGCCTCCCCCACACTGAGCGCCTCGACGGCGGCCATCGCCGGGTAGAGATGATGCATCGTCGCCCCGGCCGCGGTCGTGTAGCGGTCGAACGCGAGTCCCAACGAGGCGCTTCCCTCGATCGCCGCGGCAATGCTGCTGACATCACGACCGGCAAGGAGGAACGCGGCGGCAGCGCTCACACCGAGCGTCACCCAGTTGCCGATGTCGTGGAGGTGCGTGGGCACCCCGCCGAGCGCGATCCCGATTCGGGCCGCCACCTCGTAGCCGCCGACGAAGGCTTCGAGGAACTCCCGGGCACTGGTGCCGCGTAACTCGGCAATCGGCAGGAGGGTCGCGACCAGCTGGCTCGCCGGATGCCCGATCGCGTCGGAGAAGCCGTCCTGCCGCTGCAACACCGTGATCGGCGCCGCGTTGAGCAGTACGGCATCGCGTGTCGCGGCGCCAGATCCGGGCCCGATCACGGTGCTGGGGCCGTCGCAGGAGGCGATCGCGGCACGTAGTGACACCATGGCCGGATCGACGGAACCACCACCGATCACCGCGATGGAATCGATGACGAGGTCGATCGCGTGGGCCCGCAGCGGCGTGGGCACCCGGTCCCAGGACGTCGCCGCCATCGCCCGGGCAAGCGTCGCGATCTCCGCGGCGGGTGCCGATCGCGCTGACGGCACCCCGGCGGAGGCCGGCCCCTGGGTGGGATCGACGGTCTCGGTCATCATCGCTTCCAATCTGTCCGGAGATCGATCGACCCCACCCGGCGGCTCGTTCCTGTCAGCGGAACGACAGTGTGCGCGCCGCACCCGGGAGTGCAGTTTAGGTGCGATGTGTCGCGCAGACAACGATGTTGTCAGTGATGAAAGGGTCGCTTCCGGTCAATCGAACTTCGAGATTTCACGAGGATCTGTTCCGTTGAACGGAACAGCCGCGTCGGGCTGGCTTGGCTGATCGGTCCCGGGCAGCCGGCTCCGGAAGAAATCGGTCAGCTTCGCGACCGCGGGCGTGACGTACTCGTCCCTGTCGTAGAGGTCGCTGTGTGTGGCGCCCTCGATCCAGTGCAGTTCCTTCGGGCCGAGCGCCCGCTGGAACGCCGCCACGCTCATCCAGGAGGTCACCGCCGCGCGGCCGACGACCATGAGCAGCGGGCGCGGCGCGATCAGGTCGACGCAGCCGAAGGCATCGAAGGTGACGACGCGGTCGACGCTGCTCCAGGTCAACGACTTCGCCGAGCGCGGGTGCTCGGCACGCGGGGTGCGGTAGTACTCCCAGCCCTCGTAGACGTGCGGTCCGGCCGCGCGGGCCGCCGCCTCGGTGTCCGGAAAGAGGTCGAAGGTCCCGACGCCGTCGCCGTGGGCTTCGGCGGTGCGGGCCGCGGCGGCGGCGGCGAGCATGTCCTGGATGACGGTGGCGTCCTGGGTGCCGTCGGCGCCGAGGCGGAACTGGCGGGCGATGTCGACGGCGCTGACCGTGCCCAGCGCCCTGATGCGCTGATCGGTCGCGGTGGCGGCCAGGCCGTAGCCGCCGGACGCGCAGATGCCGAGCATCCCGATGCGGTCGGGATCGACCTCGTCGCGGGTGGAGAGGAACGAGACCGCGGCCTTGATGTCCTCGACCCGGTGGGCCGGGTCCTCAAGGCCGCGCGGCTCGCCTTCGCTCTCGCCCTGGTAGGCGGCGTCGAACGCGAGGGTGACGAAGCCCTGCTCGGCCAGGCGCCGCGCGTACAGGCCGGCGGCCTGCTCCTTGACGCCGCTACCGGGGTGGCCGACGACGAGGGCGGCGCACGGGCCGGCGGTGTCCTCGGGGGTGTACAGGTGGCCGGCGATCTTCAGGCCGTTGCTGAGAAAGGTGACAGCTGTCCGCATGGGTGCCGCGCTCCAGTCGTCCGAAGTGGATGTCCGACGACGTCCACCGTCGCGCCGGCCGGCGCGGGGTACCAGGGAGGAAACTGCCTATGCAGGTCAGTACCAGGCAGCCGGCCGCGACCTCGGGGAGACTGGAGCCGTGGCTACCGAAGGCAACGAGCTGGGCGAATTCCTGCGCGCCCGCCGCGCCGCGCTCCACCCGCACCAGGCGGGCCTGGCCGATGACGGCAGGCTGCGCCGGGTGCCGGGCCTGCGCCGGGAGGAACTGGCGCAACTCGCGCACGTGAGCGTCGACTACATCGTCCGGCTGGAGCAGGGGCGCACTCGCCGGGCCTCCCGACCGGTCCTCGACGCGCTGGCCGATGCGCTGCGACTGGCCGCGGACGAACGGGACTACCTGTTCACCGTGGCCGAGGTCGCGCTGGCCGCGCCCGCCCGGCAGCCCGGCGTGGCCCCACGGCTGCGGCAACTGCTGGACAGCATGCCCGACATCCCCGCGCTGGTGCTGAACCGCCGACTGGACGTGCTGGCCTGGAACCGCGGAGCCGCCGCCCTGCTGACCGACTTCGGCGCGCTGGCTCCGGCCGAGCGCAACCTGATCCGGCTGACCTTCCTCGACCGCACCTTCCGCTCCCTCTACGCGGACTGGCCGCGCGCCGCCCGCGACTGCGTCGCGGTGCTACGGATGGAGGCAGGCCGTAATCCGCACGATGCCGTGCTGAGCGCGCTGGTCGGCGAACTGAGCGTCCGCGACCCGGACTTCCGTACCTGGTGGGCCAGCCACCAGGTACGCGGCCCACGGCAGCTCAGCAAGACCTACCACCACGCGATCGCGGGCACGCTCGACCTGGACGTCCAGCAGTTCTCCGTCGACACCCACCCCGACCAGCAGTTGGTCGCCTTCACCGCGGCACCCGACAGCACGTCCCACGAAGCGCTGCGCTTCCTCCTGCAGTGGACCGCCGCCGATCAGGGCGGCGACCGCAGCGGCGACCCCAGCGCTCGGCGCTAACTGTTGCGGGGCTGGACGTTGCCGACAAAGCGGCGCCCAACCCGCCCGCCGCGGGCCGAGCTGTCACCAGCTGGACTTGCTGACCCCGGGCAGCTCGCCCCGATGCGCCATCTCCCGTAGCCGGCGGGTGACTGCGGTCGATGAAGGACAAGTCTGGCGCACAAGTGGTCCGTCGGCGCGGCAAGTTGTTCGGCATCAACAAGAAGAACCCGCGTTTCAAGGCGCGCCAACACTGACCCGGGGTGGTCCCGCCCGTCCCGCTCAGTCGACTTCCCAGCGCACCAACAGTTCCGGCGGCTTGCGGAACACCAGACCACGCGGCGTGACCGGCCGGACCAGCCGCAGGTCGGGCAACGCGGTCAGGGCGGCCAGCGCGGTGTTCGCCTCCAACCGGGCGAGTTCGGCGGCCAGGCAGAAGTGCGGGCCGCGAGCGAAGGCCAGGTGTTGGCGGGCGTTGCCGCGAGCGATGTCGAACCGGTCGGGTTCGGTGAACACGGCCGGATCGCGGTGCGCGCCGGCCAGTGACACGCAGACCAGATCACCGGCGCGAATCCGGGCGTCGGCCAGCTCGACATCGCGGGTGGCGTAGCGGTCCAGCAGCGCGGCGGCCGGCTCCAGGCGCAGCGACTCCTCGATGGCGTTGGCCAATGAATCCGCGTCGGTGGGTTGCTGGTCGGGGTGGGTGAGCAGGTGCAGGGCCGCGTTGGTGATCATGCCTTCCACCGTGTCGATGCCACCGAACATCAACACCGCGGCGTTGGACACCGTCGCCTCGACGCTGAGGCTCGTGGCGACGTCAGCGATCAGCGAGGGCGAGGCCAGGCTGGCCTCGATCGCGGCCCGGAGGGCGCCGAACGCCTCGGTCGCGGCCTGCGGGATCGGCCGGCCGGCGGAGATGCCGGAGACGGCCGCGCTGATCGTCTCGTACCAGGCCAACACCGTGTCCGCCTGCACGCCGGCGAGACCGAGCACATCGGCGAGCACGGCGACCGCGAGCGGGCCGGCGAACTCCCGGCGCAGCTCGGCCGTGCCGCGCGGGCGCAGGCCGTCGAGCAGTTCCTCGGTGTGGGCGTGGATGGAAGCGGCGAACCCGGTGCGCACGGCGGCGGGGCGGAAGGCCGGGGCGAACGGGTCGCGGTGGTGCGCGTGCGCGGGACCGTCGGTGGACAGCATGCTCGGGCCGACCACGCGTGCGGTGGAAAACCGCGGATCGTCCACGGTGAACGTGCCCGGGTCACGCAGCACCTGGTCGACCAGCGGGTAACTGGTCACCAACCAGGCATTCAGGGCAGGTAGCCAGGAAACGGGCTCCTGGGCGCGCAACTGGGCCAGCACCGGGTGTGGGTCCTCGGTGAGCTGGTCGATGGTCACCTCGACGCCGATCGATGTCACCTGACCAGCCTAAAACCACCGGCGCCGGGCGGGGCGCCGCTCGGCAGCGCGGCGCACCGAGGTACTACCCGCGCAGTTCGCCGACCCCGCACCAGGCCAGCGGCCGCGCGGTGTCGGAAAGGTCCGGCGGCGAAATCGGACGCCAGTCCGGGACGAACACCACACCCGGGTCGAGCAGGTCCCAGCCGTCGAAGAACCCGGTGACCTCGCCGCGATCCCGGCAGTAGAGCGGATTGCTGGTGTCCTTGTAGGCGTCGCAGAAGGCCAGCACCCGTTCCCGTTCCTCGGCCGGCGCCTCGTCGCAGGCGATGTGGGTCAGCGCGAGTCGCGAACCCGGCGCCAACCGGTCCCGATATGCCGCCAGGATCTCCTGGGGTCGATCGGCGTCGCCGATGAAGTGGAACAACGCGACGGTGAGCAGGCAGACCGGCTCGTCGAGGTTCAGCAGTCGCCGGGTTTCCGGGTGATCGAGGATGGCTGCCGGCTCGCGCAGGTCCTCCTGGATGATGGTGGCGCGGTCAGCGGCCCCGTGTTCTTCCAGCAGCGTCTGCCCGGCCGCGAAGGCGACCGGTTCGTAGTCGACGTAGACAACGTGTGCGGGCGGCTGGCTGTCCGCGCTCACCTCGTGCACGTTGCCCACGGTCGGCACACCGGAGCCGATGTCCAGGAACTGTCGGATGCCCGCGGCCAAGCTGTCCCGGACGACACGCTGCAGGAATGACCGATTGTTCCGGGCAACCGGCTTGATGTTCGGCCAGATCCCCTCGACCCGCCGGCCGAACTCGCGGTCGACGTCGAAGTTGTGCCCGCCACCGAGATACCAGTCATACATCCGGGCCGCGTTCGGCTTTGTGGTGTCCACCTTCGTCGGCTCGTCCCACCGAGATGCACTGGCTGCCACGATCACTCCCCACGCCCCATTGATCCCCCGAGCCTATCGGCCACCACGGCCCACCGACGATCCGGCAGGACCGGAGCGATCCGCATCGAGGCCGCGCCCTGACATCGGTGTCCGGCGCGCCTACCGGGGCGGCAGATCAACCAGGCCGGCCAGTCGGCTGCGGTGCTGGTAGGGATTGCCGAAGGCCAGCTCGTCGGCCTTGGCCCGGTTGAGGTACAGGTGCGCGGGGTGTTCCCAGGTCATGCCGATGCCGCCGTGCAGCTGGACGCATTCCTCGGCCGCGTGCACGGCCACGGTGCCGCAGTAGCTCTGGGCGACGGCGGTGGCGATGTCGGAGTCGGAGTGGTCACGACCGAGCACGTCCGCCGCGTAGCGGGCGGCGGCTTCGGCCTGGTTGATCTCGACCCAGAGGTCGGCCAGCCGGTGCTTGATCGCCTGGAACGATCCGATCGGGCGGCCGAACTGCACTCGCTGCTTGACGTACTGGAGGGTGGTGTCGAAGCACCAGCGGGCCACACCGACCTGTTCGCCGGCGAGCGCGACCGCGCCGGCACGTAGGCCGCGGTTCAGCGCGTCAATGGCGTCGGGGACCTCGATGCGGCGAGAAGGCGCGGCGGCCAGCACGACATCGCTGATCGGCCGGGTCATGTCCAGCGACGGACCGGTGGTGATGGTGACTCCCCGGCCGGGCGTCACGGCGTGCAGTTCGATGCCGTCGGCGGCTTTCGCGGCGACCAGGATGACATCAGCCATCTCGACACCGGCCACCGTCGTGATCGCGCCGGTCAGGCCCGACGGTTCGACGGTCACCGCCGGTCGAACGTCGACGGCGGCGAAACTGGTGGCCACGGCGGCGGTCGACTCGCCCGAGGCCAGTCGGGTGAGCAGGTCATGATCGCCGGCCCGGGCGAGGGCCACGGTGGCCACGACCGCGCTGGCCAGGAACGGAACGGGCGCCAGGGTTCGGCCGATTTCCTCGGCGACGACCGCCGCCTCCCGCATCCCCGCGCCTGCGCCGCCGTGCTGTTCGGCGACGAGCAGGCCGGCCACACCGATTTCGCCGGTCAGCGCCCGCCAGAGCGGGCCGCGATCCGTGGGTCCGTCGTAACCGGCGGCGAGCCACCGCGGTTCGACTCGTTGGCTCAGCAGTTTGCGGACCGCCGCGCGCAACTGTTGCTCCGTGTCGGTGTCGAGCATTTCCACCGTGGTCACCGGCGCACGTCCTTCCACGAAACGTCCTTGTCGACACGCTGCTCGGGTGGCAGCCCCAGAACACGTTCGGCTATCAGGTTTCGCAGGATCTCGGAGGTGCCGCCCTCGATCGAGTTGCCCTTGGCCCGCAGGTAGCGGTAGCCGGGACCGCGTCCGGTGAAGTCGACACTGTCCGGGCGCCGCATCGTCCAGTCGTCGTAGCGCAACCCGTCGGCACCCGCGAGCTGGACCTCGAATCCCGAGATGGCCTGGGCGAGGCGGGCGAAGGTCAGCTTCATCGCCGAACCTTCCGGTCCGGGCTGGCCCGCCGCCAGCCGCTGGCCCAGTCGTTCGGCCGCCAGCCGGGCCACCTCGGCCTCGACCCAGTAGGCCATCAGCTGATCGTGCATCGCCGGGTCACGCAGCTCGGGGTGTTCCCGCCACATCTGCGCGACCTTGCCGATCATGCCCTGCTCGCGGGGCACTCCCCCGCCGATCGCGACGCGTTCGTTGTTCAGGGTGAGGGTCGCGACCCGCCAACCCTCACCGACCGCACCGATCCGGTCGGTGTCGGGGATGCGGACGTCGGTCAGGAAGACCTCGTTGAACTCGGCCTCGCCGGTGATCTGCCGCAGTGGCCGCACGTCGATCCCGGGGTCGGTCATGTCGCAGATGAAGTACGTCAGGCCGCGGTGCTTGGGCGCGTCGATGTCGGTGCGGGCGACCAGGATGGCACGCCGCGCGGTGTGGGCGCTCGATGTCCAGACCTTCTGGCCGTTGACGATCCAGGTGTCGCCGTCGCGGACGGCGCGGGTGGCGACGGCGGCCAGGTCGGAACCGGCGCCCGGTTCGCTGAACAGCTGGCAGTACTCCTCCGCGCCCGTCCAGAGCGGGCGCAGCAGCCGAGTCCTCTGCGCGTCGGTGCCCACCGCGGCGATGGTGGGGGCGGCCATGCCGCGGCCGATGCCGTTGCGGCCGGGCAGCTGGCCCGGTGCGCCGGCCTCCTGGAACCGGGTCTCGACGAGCGGCTGGTACTCGGCCGGCATCGCCAGCCCACCGAAGCCGACCGGGAACCGGACCCAGGCGAGGCCCGCGTCGTAACGGGCGGCCAGGAAGTCCTCCCGACCGATCGAGTCCAGGTCGACCGAGTCGAGCAGGTCCTGAATCCGTCGAAGCAGATCCGCGGTGACGTCCTCGGCCATGTCAGGCGTCCTCCGGTGCCGGCGCTGGGATGATGCGGGACACATTCTCCGCGACCAGCACCGGTTTGGTCGACCCCTCGCGCTCGATCGTCTGGCTGGTCCGCAGCTGGATGCCGCCGCCGGCCACCGGTTCTGCCGCCACAATCGACAGTCGCATCCGCAGCCGGGATCCGACCGGCACGGGTGCGGGGAAGCGGATCTTCTCGTAGCCGTAGTTCAGGCTGTGGGCGAACCCGCTGTGGTCGATGAGCTGACCGGACATTCCGGGCGCCAGCGAGAGGCTGTAGAGCCCGTGCGCGATCGTCGTGCCGAACGGTCCGCGCGCTGCCCGCTCCGGGTCGACGTGGATCCACTGCCGATCGCCGGTCGCCTCGGCGAACAGATCGATGGCGTCCTGGGTCACCGCCACCCATTCGCTGGGCCCGATCGACTCCCCGATCATGGCGCGCAGATCGGCGAGGGTGCTGGGACGGACGGCCTGACTCATGGCTGGCCCCTGTCGGTCGGGCGGGCTGGTGTCTACTTCATACCAGAACTTGAGGTCGGATTCATCTACGGCTACTGTCGACTTCGGTTGACCGACGCGGTTCGACGCGGTTCGACGCGGCGGCCAGAAAGTGCTTGCCCCAGTAGGTCATCGTCTTGGGAGCCAAGAACATGCGCGAAGCCGTGATCGTCTCGACAGCCCGCACACCGATCGGCAGAGCTCGCCGGGGCGCGTTCAACGACACCCAGGCGCAGGAACTCGCCGGCCACGCGATCGCGCACGCGGTGCGGCGGGCCGGAATCGATGGCGGCGAGGTCGACGACGTCGTTCTCGGCTGCGCGGTCCAGCAGGGAACGTCCGGCGGCAACGTCGCCCGGCAAGGGCTGCTGCGGGCCGGTCTGCCGCAGACCGTCGCCGGCATGACCGTCGACCGGCAGTGCTCCTCGGGGCTGATGGCGATCGCGATCGCCGCCAAGCAGATTCTGCACGACGACATGCAGGTGGCGGTCGGTGGCGGGGTGGAGTCGATCTCGGTCGCCGAGGACGAACACCTCAACCACCACCGGGCCCAGGACCCGTGGCTGGTGCGGCACATTCCGACGATCTACCTGCCCATGCTGCACACGGCGGAGATCGTGGCCGAGCGCTACGGTGTGACCCGCGAACAGCAGGACGAGTTCGCGCTGCTCTCCCAACAGCGCACCGCGGCGGCCCAACTGGCGGGTCGGTTCGACGCGGAGATCGTGCCGCTGCCGAGCGCGAAGAGGTTCACCGACCCCCAGGCCCGGCACGAACACGTCACCCTGGGCCAGGACGAGGGCAACCGCCCCGGCACGACGATCGAAGCGCTGGCGGGACTACGGCCGGTGCTGGCCGACGGCACGGCGGCCACGCACTGCACCGTCACGGCCGGAAACTCGTCGCAACTCTCCGACGGTGCCTCGGCTTCCGTGCTGATGGAACGGCGAGAGGCGGACCGCAGAGGCATCGAGCCACTCGGTGTGTACCGGGGCATCGCCGTCGCCGGCTGCGCGCCCGACGAGATGGGGATCGGGCCGGTCTTCGCCATCCCCAAGCTGCTGAACAACCACGGGCTGAACATCGAGGACATCGACCTGTGGGAGCTGAACGAGGCCTTTGCCTCCCAGGCCGTCTACTGTCGAGACAAGTTGGGCATCGACCCGGACAAGTTCAATGTGGACGGTGGCGGCATCTCCGTCGGCCACCCCTACGGCATGACCGGTGCCCGGCTGGTGGGACACGCGCTGCTCGAAGGACGCAGGCGGGGCGCCCGGCACGTCGTCGTCACGATGTGCGTCGGCGGCGGCATGGGTGCGGCCGGTCTGTTCGACGTCGCCTGAACCCGACGAACCAGCAGGACGGAGCGAACATGTACCCCGGCCCGTACACCACCGCGACTCCCGACAAGCCCGCGCTGATCATGGCCGACACCGGCGATCAGCTCACCTTCGCCGAGTTCGACGCGGCGGCCAACCAGGTGGCGCACCTGCTGCGCGCGCAGGGCCTCCGCCGCGGCGACCACATCGCGGTGATGAGTGAGAACCGGCTGGAAATGCTGGTTGTCGAGTCGGCCGCCGAACGCACCGGCCTGTACTTCACGCTGATCAACACCCACCTGGTGGCCGACGAAGCGGCCTACATCGTCAACAACTGCCGGGCCAGGGTGTTCTTCGCTTCGAGCGCACTGGCCGAGACCGCGGTACCCCACCAGCGCTCCTGTCCCGTGGTGGAGCGATTTCTGATGTTCGGCCGCACGATCCCCGGGCGGTCCTGGGAGTCCTTCGACGAGGCCGTCGCGCGATATCCGGTCACTCCGGTCCGCGACGAACGCCGTGGCCAGGTCATGCTGTACTCATCCGGCACCACCGGGCAGCCCAAGGGCATCTGCCGACCGTTGCAGGACGCGGCACCCGAGGACGCCGGCGAAGTCCTGGACTGGGTGCGAGACCTGCTCGGCTTCCGCGAGGGCATGACCTATCTCAACCCGGCCCCGCTCTACCACTCCGCGCCGCAGGGCAGCGTCGCCGGCGCGTTGCGCTTCGGCGGCACCGTCGTGGTGATGAACCACTTCGACCCCGAGCAGTGGTGCCAACTGGTCGAGCGGTACCGCATCACGCACTGCCAATTGGTGCCGACCATGTTCATCCGGCTGTTGCGCCTGGACCCCGAGGTGCGGGCCCGCTACGACCTGTCCTCGCTCGAAGTCATCATCCATGGCGCGGCTCCGTGCCCGGTGCCGATCAAACAGGCCGTGATCGACTGGCTCGGGCCGATCGTGGTCGAGTACTACGGCGCCACCGAGGGCAACGGCTTCACCTGGTGCGACTCCCACGAGTGGCTCGCGCACCCCGGAACGGTCGGCAGGGCGATCATCGGTGCGGTCGAGATCCTCGATGACGACCTCGTGGCCTGCCCGACCGGAACCAACGGCACCGTCTGGTTCAGGGGCGCCACCAACTTCGTCTACTTCGACGACCCCGCGAAGACGGCCGAAAACCGCTTCGACGACGGCGCCGACACGCTCTCCACGGTCGGCGACATCGGCTACCTCGACCAGGACGGCTACCTCTACCTGACCGACCGGAAGAGTCACATGATCATCTCCGGCGGGGTGAACATCTACCCGCAGGAGACCGAGAACCTGCTCGCCGCGCATCCGGCCGTGGCCGATGTCGCGGTCATCGGCGTGCCCCACCCCGACCTGGGCGAGGCGGTCAAGGCGGTCGTCGTACTCGTCGACCCGGACGCCGCGGGCCCGGCCCTGTCGGCCCAACTCATGACCTACTGCCGGGAACGGTTGGCGCACTACAAGTGTCCGCGCTCGATCGACTTCGTCACCGACCTGCCACGGCTGCCGACCGGCAAGCTCTACAAGCGACTGCTGCGCGACCGGTACCGGGCCGTCACCCCGGCCGGCGCCTGAACCGACCGCCGCCTGGTTGTCTGCTCATCAATACCTGCTACGTAAGGAGATCCGGCATGCCCGGTGTCAGCCGACGAGTCGCGTTCGTCACCGGTGGTGGCCAGGGCATCGGCGCCGGCATCGCCACCCGCCTGGCGGCCGACGGCGCCCACGTCGCCATCGTCGACCGCAACCTGGACGCGGCGCGCGCGGTCGCCGAGGAGATCACCAAGGCCGGCGGTACGGCCGTCGCGCTCGGCGCCGACGTCACCCGACGTGAGCAGGTGCAGGCCGCTGTCGACCGGACCGTCGCCGAGTTCGGTGGGCTGCACATTCTCGTCAACAATGCCGGGGTGCTGCGGGACAACCTCCTGTTCAAAATGAGCGACGACGACTGGACCACGGTGCTGGACGTCCATCTGCGCGGTGCTTTTCTGGCCAGTCAGATCGCCCAGGCGCACATGGTCGAGGCGAAATACGGCCGGATCGTGTCGATGTCGTCCACCTCGGCCCTTGGCAACCGCGGCCAGGCGAACTACGCCACCGCGAAAGCAGGACTGCAAGGTTTCACCAGGACGCTGGCCATCGAACTCGGCCCGTTCGGGATCACCGCCAACGCGATCGCACCCGGATTCATCGAAACCGCGATGACCAAGGCGACGGCCGAACGGATCGGCATCACCATCGAGCAGATGCGCAAGACCGCGGCGGCCACCAACCCCGTCCGGCGTGGTGGCCTTCCGGCCGACGTGGCGAACACGGTGGCCTTTCTCGTCGGCGAGGAAGCCGGCTACGTCACCGGCCAGGTCATCTACGTCGACGGCGGCGTCACACTGGGCTAGGAATCACCACCCTTCCTGTCGAAATGACCACCGGTCCGCAGACTTGACTCTGACGTCAATATCAGGTGTAGAATCGTTTGGCATGCAACACATTGGTGCGCCCTGTGACTCGGTCCTGAGTCCACTGTGCTGAGACTCGTTCGCCGAGCCTGACCAATCCCGAGGAGTATGCAATGACGCCTACCCGAAATGTACGGTCAGCACGCCCCCGCACGAGAATACGTTTTGTTGTCGCGGCGGCGATTTCGTTACTCGCGGCAATCCTGGTACCAGCCGCACTCGCCGCCCCCGCCTCGGCCGCCACAGGCACGTACTACGTCGCCCTCGGCGACTCGTACACCGCCGGGTACGGGCTGCCCACCCAGTTGACGTCGCCGGCGATCATCGCGGGTTGTGGCCAGTCGTCCAACAGCTACCCGCACCTGATCGCGGCGCACTATGGCATCGCGCTCGACGATCGCGCCTGTTCCGGTGCGACCACCGCCGCCTTCACCAGCTCCCAGGGCGCCAACCCGGCCCAGGACAGCGCCCTCGGTACCAGCACCCGGCTGGTGACCATCAGCATGGGCGGCAACGACGTCGGTGGCGGCACCGCGGGCTGCCTCGGCGCGACGTCCAGCTGCCAGGGCGGCTCGGCCACGTACACCGCCGAACTGAACTACCTGGCCAGCCACCTTTCCGGCGACATCGCACACATCAAGTCGTTGGCTCCCAACGCCCTCATCGTCTACATCGGCTACCTGTCCGGTCTGCCCAGCTATTCCACCTGGGTGTCCACCCACTGCTCGACCAATCTGCCCTACTACCCGGGTGACATCACCTACCTCGACAACGCCGGACAGCAGCTGAACAACGTGCTGAAGGCGGCGGCGCAGGCGGAGGGTGTCACCTTCGTCGACAGCCTGAGCATGAGCATGGGCCACGATCCGTGCGAGCCGGAGTCCACTCGCTGGGTCGAGGGAATCCATCCGGTCGCTCCCGCGACCGCGACGCTTCATCCCAATCTCGCCGGCGAGGCCGCTTATGCCGCGATGATCGAGGCGGTGATCTGAGTGCGGCCGGCCCTGGCGCGGCAGCGGCCTGGGAGGGCCAGGAGTGAAGCGACCTTTCGCCTAAGGGTCTTCAGGCCGGGCCACGGAGTGGTGCCCGTCATCTAAGGGCTTGGGCCGGGCCCCGGGATGGCACTAGTCGCCCGAGGTCCGGTCCACCGCCTCTTCGCCCCGATTCACGATCGTCCTACGTGCGCTTGGTATCGGGGAGAAGGGGTAGAGCGGTCTCAGGCCGGTCGGTCCGCTCCGCTTTGCCTATTTCCCGCGAATGCTCTTACTGCTGCCTTGTGGTCTTCGGTGGCGGCGCAGCGCATTCCTTCGGCGACCTCGACGTCCATGCACTTGAGCAGGTCGCCGTCCACGGCGCGGTTGACGTTGCCCTTGATGGCCTGCAACGCGACCGCGGGGCCGCGCGCCAGATCCGCGGCCAGGGACAGGGCGACCGACCTGGCCTCTCCTACCGGCGTCACCCGGTTCACCAGTCCGTACTGGAGCGCCCGGGTCGCGGGGATTCGCTCGGACAGCCACATCAACTCCAGGGCCTTCGCCTTGCCCACGAGCCGGGTCAGGAACCAGGTCACGCCGTAGTCGCCGCTGAGGCCGACCCTTGCGAACGCGGTCAGCAGCACCGAGGACTCCGCCGCGATCCGCAGGTCGCAGGCCAGGGCCAGGCCGAGTCCGGCGCCCGCCGCCGCTCCGTCGATACAGGCGATCGTCGGCTTCGGCATGTCGTGCAACCGGCCCGCGGTGGCCCGCTGGAGTCGGCACTGGGCTTCGATCTTCTCGTGCAACGGCGTCTGTTCACCACCCGAGACGTTCAACGCGCCGACCTCGTCGAAGGCTTTGACATCGCCGCCGGCGCAGAACGCGCCGGCCGCACCCGTCAGCACCACACACGCCACCGTGGGCTCGCGCTCACCGTAGGCGAGCATCCGCGACAGTCCGTCAAGCATGTTGTCGGACAACGCATTGCGGCGTTCGGGTCGGTGCAGGGTGATGAGCAGGACGCCGTCGCTGAGTTCAGCCAGCAGATCAGGCGTGCCGGTGTCCACCGTACGAGCTGTCACCTGTACTCCTATCCAAGCCAGTCGCGGACACCGTCACCGACGATGCTGATGCTCCACGCGCCCAGGGTGATGATGACGCCCGGAAAGACGGTCGCCCACGGCAGAGTGGAGAAGTAGGTGTAGGCGCTGGCCAGGTCGGTGCCCCAGGACGGCGTCGGCGCGGACACGCCCAACCCGAGGAAGCCCAGCGCCGCCTCCAGCAGCAGGGCGATGCTGCCGAGGGAGAACAACTGGACCAGCACCGGGCCCATCGCGTTGGGGAACACGTGGCCGAACGCCACCCGCAGCCGGCCGACTCCCAGTGAGCGAGCCACCAGCACGAACTCGGCTCGCCGCAGCGGAAGGACCGCGCCACGAAGCAGCCGAGCGACCGACGGGGCGAAGATGATGCCCACCGCCACCATGCTGTGCGTCAGGCTCGGTCCCCACACACCGACCACGCCGATGGCCAGCACCAGCGGCGGAAACGACAGCAGGCCGTCGCCGACACGCATCAGGATCTCGTCGGCCACCCGGCCACCGAAGCCTGCGGCCAGTCCCCACGGGATGGCCAGCACGATGGTCACGCCCAGCGCGATCGCGATCCCCTCGAACGACGACCGGGTGCCGTAGATCAGTCGGCTCAGCACATCCCGGCCGTTGAGATCGGTGCCCAGCAGGTGCGCGGCGGAGGGCCCGGCGAGCCGGCTGTTCAGGTCGAGCGTCAGCGGGTTGTCCGGGGACAGCAGCGGTGCGGCCATCGTGGCGATCAGCAGGATCAGCAGGATGACGAAGCCGATCTTCGGCGCCAGCCCGATCCGCCGTCGGGCTCGCCGCTGCCGGCCGGGCCGGACGCCGGCCGTGATACCCGAAGCCTGGGTGACTACCGCCATGACATCGCCTTCCCTAACCGTGTGCCCGCACGCGCGGATCGATGGTCGCGGTGATCAGGTCCGTGCCGAGGTTCAGCACGGCGACGATCACGCCCGAGCCCAACACCACCGCCTGCAACACGTTGTAGTCCTGGTGCAACACGCTCTGCACGATCTGCGTGCCGGCACCGGGAATGTTGAACACGTTCTCCACCAGCACCGTGCCGGAGATCAACGCGGCCACGGCGAGCGGAATGAACGTCAGCACCGGCGCCACCGCCGCGCGCAGGGCCCAGCGCAGGTAGACGGTGCGCGGCGCCAGTCCGGTCGCCCAGGCGGTGCGGACGTAGGGCCGGTCCAGCGTCTCGACCAGGCTGTTGTACAGGTGTCTGGCCAGGAACGACGCGGTGACCATGGACAGCACGAACACCGGCAGGATGATCGAGTAGATGTTCGACGCCCAACCGTCGGCGGAGATCGTGTTGTACCCGACGGCCGGGAAGATACCGAGTGACAGGCCGAAAACACCGGCGGCGATGGTGGCGAACCAGAAGTCGGGAATGGACAGTCCCAGCCCGGTCAGGGCGAGCACGATGCGACCCGACCGCTTGTCCCGCTTGATCGCGGCGAACATGCCGAGGCCGCCGCCGATGACGACGCAGACGAGCAGCGCGCCGATGATCAGCTCGATCGACGGGACCAACGCCTGCCCGAGAATGCGGGTCACCGGCTCGGAGCTGTAGTAGGACTGCCCCAGATCGCCGTGCAGCACCCCTTTGGCCCAGATCCAGTACTGCTCGACCGGCGACCGGTCCAGGCCCAACCGCTGCTTCAGGGCATCGACCTGGACCTGGGTCACGACGCCCGAGGACTGTCCGAGGATGTCCTCGACCGGGCCGCCCGGCAGCACGAAGCGCAGCGCGAACACGACGATGCTGGTGGTCAGGATGGTGATGACGGAGGTCACCAGCCGCCGCCCGACAAGACGGATCATCGAAGCCCCTCCGGCTGCTCGGTCAGCTCGTCGACCCGGTGACAGCGCGCCGCCCGCGCCGGGTCGACCGCGCCGGCCGGGACCGGCAGCAGCACCTGCCGCTCGGCACACGCGTCCACCCGCCAGGCACACCGGCCGGCGAATCGGCAGCCGGTTCCGGGTGCCTCCGCGCTGTCGAACATCGGCAGCGTCGGCAGGTCGGTGCCCCGGTTCGACATCCGCGGCACGGAGTTCAGCAGGCCGCGGGTGTACGGGTGGGCCGGGGCGCGGAGCACCTCGGTGATCGGGCCACGCTCGACCACCTCGCCGCGGTACATGACAACCAGGTCGTCACAGATCTCGTTCAGCACGGCCAGATCGTGCGAGATCATCAGCAGCGCCAGCCCCCGCTGCGCGACCAGCCCGCGCAGCAGCCGGATGATCTCGCCCTGCACGGTGACGTCCAGCGCGGTGGTCGGCTCGTCGGCCAACAGCACCTGCGAGCCACAGGCCAACGCCATGGCGATGACCACGCGTTGGCACATGCCGCCGGACAACTCCGACGGGTAGCTGTGCAGCACCCGGTCGACATCGTGCAGCTGCACGTCGCGCAGCGCCTGCACCATGCGCTGCGCGAGTTGCCCGCGGTCGGCCGAGAAGTGGGCGCGCAGCACCAGCCTCATCTGCTGGCCGATGCGCAGTGTCGGGTTGAGCGCCGCGGTCGACTCCTGGGACACCATCGCGATCTTGCTGCCCCGGTAGCGCCGCAACTGTTTCTCGGCCAGCCCGACCAGTTCGTCCCCGTCGTAACGGATGGAACCCCGGACGACCGTACCGGGCGGCAGCAGTCCCATCACGGCCAGTGCGAGCGAACTCTTGCCGCTGCCCGACTCCCCCGCCACGCCCACGACTCGTCCCGGGCGCAACGCGATGTCGATGCCGCGGACCGCCTGATGGCCGGAGCCGCGGTCGGCCCCGAACTCGATCTCCAGGCCCCGGACGGCGAGCAGTTCGTCGCCCGGCGCGGCGCCGCTGCCGCTGTCCGGTGCTGCGGCGGCGTGCGGGGCGCGCGACCGCGAGCCCCGCACCGCTGATCCGAAACCCATCCGCTCAGCCACCCGTGTAGTACATGCCGAACCAGTTCTCCTGTTGGATCGGGCTGTTCACCCAGCCCTTGATGTTCTGCTGATAGACGTTCACCTCAGGCCCGGTGTACATGGGGATCGCACCCGGGTTCGTCTTCTGGGTCTGCCAGATCTGCGCGTACAGCGCGTTCAGCGACGAGTCGGTGTAGGTCGTGTTGATCTGGTTGATGAACTGGTCGACCCCGAAGTCGGCGTGCTGGGCGTCGTAGAACGACTTGGTCCAGAGGATTCCCTCGGTGATCTCGGCCGGGTTGGGCGTGCCCGCGTAGGCCGACATCAGGCACGGCCCGGAGCCGCCCTTGAAGAACGCGTCCGACTGGGTGGCCGACCCGTTGAGCACCTTGACCTGGATGCCGACAGCGGCCTCCTCCGACTCGATGATCGGATCGGTGATGTCGTAGCCGATGCCCGGGTAGTTGTAGCAGGTGAAGCTGACCCCGTTCGGGTAACCGGCTTCCTTGAGCAGTTCCCTGGCCTCGGCCTGGTTGCCGTTGACCGGCCACAGCGGATCGAGACCGGGCACGTACCCGACCGTGCCCTTGGGTGCGAGTTCGGTGGTCACCTCACCGAGTCCGTCGGTGGCCACCTTCATGATCGCCTCCCGGTCCAGCGCGAGGCTGAAGGCCAACCGCACCTTGGGGTTGTCCATCGGCTTGAGCGCGCCGTCCAACCAGACGATCACCGGGGTCGAGCCCTGGCCGATGACCGTGGTCAGACTGGTGTCCTTCTGCAACGGTGGCAGGACCTGGGTCGGCACGTTCGTGGCGACCTGGATGTCGCCGGTCTGCATGGCCGTGGTCATCGCGGTACCGGTCTGGAACAGCTGAACCTTGACGTTCTTGACCCGCTTGGTCCGGGCATTGAGGTAGTAGCCCGGGAACGTGGCGAAGGTGTAGCTGGCGTTGGGCACCTCGGATACGAACGAATACGGTCCGGCGCCGACCGGATGAGTGGCGAAGCCGTCGCCCTCCTTGTTCACCGCGGTCGGCGAGAGGATCATCCCGGCACGGTCGGCCAGGCCGTAGACGAGTTGCGCGTTGGGCTGGCTCAGGGTGACCGCGACCTGGTCGGCACCGACGGCCTTCACCCCGGTCATGTATTCGAGGTTGTTGCTGATGTCGCCCTTCTGCATGTACCGCTGAAGGGTGAACACCACGGCGGCGGCGTTGACCGGGGTGCCGTCCTGGAACGTGACTCCCTGCCGGAGGGTGAGATCAAGTTCTTTCTTGTCCGCGCTCCAGGTCCACGCCGTCGCCAGGGCCGGTTGCAGCGCGCCGGTCTGTGAGTTGTAGCTGATCAGCCGGGCGAAGACGAAGTCCAGCCACTGGTAGTCGGCACCGGACTGTCCGGTCTGCGGGTCCATCGAGGTCGGACCGACCAGTGTGCCGATGGTGATGGTGTCGCTGGAGCTTGATCCGGACCCGGTGGTGGTCGTCTTGCAGGCGGTGGCGCCGGCCGAGACGACCAGCAGGGCGGCGGCGACGGCGAGGATTCTGCGCGATCTGAAGCTGACTGCCATGGTCGGACTTCCCTTCGATGAACGCGCCGGAGCTCAGGACTCGAGTTCGAGCCTGGGTACCGACTCGATCAGGCGTTGCGTGTAGTCGTCCTGCGGGTTGTCCAGCACGTCGTTGACCGGGCCGGTTTCGACAACTCGTCCTTGGTGCATGACCACGATCCGGTCGGCGAGATGGCCGACGACGGAGATGTCGTGGGAGATGAACAGCAGTGCGATCCCGGTCTGGGCTCGCAGGTGCGCAAGCAGGTTCAACGTGATGGCGCGAACGGCCACATCGAGGGCCGCCACCGCTTCGTCGCAGACGATCAGCGCGGGCTCGGCGGCCAGTGCCCTGGCGATGGCCACTCGTTGTTTCTCACCGCCGGACAGCTCACTGGAGCGTTTTCCGGTGTAGTGCTCGGGAAGCTCGACCCGACGCAGTGCCGCGTGGATCTGGGCGGTCAGCGTCTCGCGAGCCTCGGTGCTGTGGCGGCGGAAGATCGGTGGCATTGGCTGGAAGGCCTCGCGCAGAATCCGTCGCACGGAGGCACGGGGATCGAGCGCGGAAGCCGACTCCTGGAAGATCATCTGGACGTCGCGGTAGCCGTGTGTGCCGGCGCGCGGCCGCAGACCGCCGTCGGGACCGGGCAACAGGACGCGGCCGGAAGCAGGTTGCTGGAAGCCGGCGACGGTGCGGCCCAGTGTGCTCTTGCCCGACCCGGATTCCCCGACCACGCCGACGATTTCACCCGCCCGGACGTCGAGGCTGACCCCGTCGACCGCACGGGTCCGGTGGGACCGGTCGCCGCGGTACTCGATGACCAGATTCTCGACCGTCAGTATCGGCGCGGCCGGTCCGGTCTCGGGCGCCTGGCGTTGCGCGGACGACGCGGCGGTCACGATGCGGTCCGGGTGACGCCGTGGCTGATCAGGTCGTCGATGTGCGGGGTGTCGAAGCCGAACTCACGCAGGACCTCGACGGTGTCGCGGCCGAGCGCCGGGACCTGGTCCGCGTACGCACGTTCGGCGAGTCCGAACCGCAACGGCGGCCCCGGCACGGGCACCCGAACCCCGTGCGGCGCCTCGACCGCGGCGCACATGCCCCGGTCGGCGGCGGCGGCCACGGCGACAGCTTCGGACAGGGTCCGGACCGGACCGCACGCAACACCGGCCTCGATCATCTCCTTGGTCGCCTGCGCGGTGGTGCGATTCGCCGCCCACTCGGCGACGGCCCGATCGAGCTGCGGGCGCAGCGGCCCGATCGAGTCGTCGTAGCTGACGCCGGCCAACCATTCGGGATGGCCGACGGCCGGACAGAATCGTTGCCACGCAACGTCACCGAGCGGGGCGAGGTAGATCGCACCGTCCCGGGTGCTGAACATGTCGGAGAAGCCGGTGAGTACCTTGTTGGCCGACTGCCTGCGCGGTCGCCCTTGGACGGCCTCGGCAATGTCGGTGCTGAGCGTGGCGAAGTAGGAGTCGAACATCGCGATGTCGAGAAAGGCACCTCGGCCGCTGCCGGCCCGACCGACCAGTGCCATCAGGACCGCGATGGCGGCCTGGTAACCGGTGATGTGGTCGGCCGGGAAGTTCCCCGCCATCATCGGCGGACCGTCGCTCGCGCCGGTGAGATCCGGCACGCCGCTCATCGCCTGGATCACCCCGTCGTAGGCGCGGACGCCGCGCTGGTCACCGGTGACCCCGAAACCGGTGATGTGCGCGAAGACCAGCCGCGGGTTGCGGGCGGCCAGGACGTCGTAGGACCAGCCGAGCCGCGCGGGCACGTCGGCACTGAAGTTGGTGATCACCACGTCGGCGCGGTCGCACAAGGTGAGTAGCGTGTCCAGTCCGGCAGGCTGCTTGAGGTCGAGACACAGGCTGCGCTTGCCTCGGTTGTGGCAGGCGAAGTAGACGCTCTCGCCGTCCAGGAACGGTGGTGCGACCCGACCTCGCTCGCCCTCCGGCGGCTCGATCTTGATCACTTCGGCGCCGTGGTCGGCCAGGATCTGTGCGCAGTGCGGACCGGCGATGGCGTGACTCAGTTCGAGGACGACCGTCCCCTGTAGCGGGGGAATCATCGGGGCCGGGCCGGTGCCGCGGTGATCAACCGGTGGGGCGTGGCTCGCGTGTTGTCCACCTGCGCGACTTCCCTTCTCTGCGGTGATTGATCGGACGTGGAGGTCACAGTGGCTCGGTGCGCGGGGCCGACGTGTCCGTCCCGGCTCGTGCCAAATCACCTGGCATTGCTGTGTTCCTACCTGAACATGAAGTCGGTGTCAATGTTGAGTTACACCGTTGGCGCTGCTCCGGCGGCCGGACTCACCGAGCCGCCGGGCGAGTCGGGATTGTTACTGGACATGACCTCAACTTCAACTATTCTGGGACAGCCCGGCCAGGTCCGTCCAAGACAGGATTCGCCGCCCGTCGGCCCGAACGGCGACGGGCGGCAGCGAGGACTTCGGGTGGTTCGGTCAGCGGGTCGGGCGGTCCGCCGTCTTGCGCGGGCGGGATCGCCTACCGGCCGTCTCGTCGATCAGCGAGCGCGGCACTGACAAACCCAGAGTGGAGCCCCACATGACGGTGAGCGTGCGCACCGACTGCTCGAACGGAATCCTTTTGGTGATCGAGGGATTGCCACCGAAGACCGAACGGGCATAACGGCTGACCATCCCGGTCAACGCGACCGCGGCCGAGTAGGAATCAATTCCCTCGGGCAGGATGGCCACCTCGCCCAGCGCCACGATGTGTGCCTCGGTGCGGGCGATGTAGGCCACGGAACGCTCGGTCAGGATCTCCTGCATTCGCGCGTCGAACGTCGCGACCTGGTCGATCACGGTGATGAGCGCGGCGTCGCGACGGTAGGACTCCAGGTAGCGCCGCGTCGAGCGCACGATCCCCCGGATCGCGTCCTCCACGTTGTCGTAGTGGATCGGCCGCACCTCGGCCGCCGTGCGCAGCAGGACCGCGGCGGCGACGACGTGGAACAGTTCCTCTTTCGTCGCGAAGTACGTGTAGTAGGTGCCGTGGGCGACGCCGGCCTCATCAGCGATGTCGGTGATGCGCGCGCCGAGGAAGCCGTCACGCTCGAACACGCGCCGCGCCGCGTCGATCAGGGCCGCCCGGGTGCGCTGCCCGCGGGCCGTCTGCGGTGCCGATGTCATCAGCCGCTCACCTCGCTCGTCATTCGCGTACCCGTCCCAGGGCACCGGCAAACCACCGATCCGGGCGCCCAGTATGGGTGATCGCCGACGAGAGAACAGCCCGACTCGCCCTGCTCGCCGTGCTCGCCGTTCTGTGGCGCCCACGATCGCGAGATATCCTACCGAGCGGGCAACCGGTCAGGATTCATCCGGCTGGATTCGCAGGGCGTTCACCCACAGCCGGGTGAGCACCGCGACAAGATCCTCGAACGGGCACTCGTCGCCGAGCACGTAGGTCGCATAGGCCATCCGGCCGACCATCGAGTCGACCGCCTTGGCCGCCAGCAGCGCGTCGAGGCTCGGATCAGCCAGACCTTTGGCCTGCAACTCGCGGATACTGCGGGCATTGCGCCGCGCGAAGGCCTCACCACGCCGCCGACGCAACTCACGCAGGTTGTCATCGCTGGTCGCCGCCTGCTCAAGGGCGCGCATGAACAGGGCGTTGCGCTGGTACCAGCTGAGATAGGCCCGGTTGCTGGCCTCGATGTCGGCGATCGGCCGGGAACCGTGCCCGGCGCCGCTGACCCGCGGGTGCAACATCTCGTCCTGGACCTGTTCCAGTACCGCCGCGAAGATCTCTTCCTTGCTGGCGAAGTACACGTAGAACGAGCCGACCGAGACGCCGGCCTCCTTGCTGATGTCACTCAGCCGCGCGTCCAGGTAACCGTGTTGCTCGAACACACTTCGAGCGGCGGCGATGAGACTTTCCCGGGTGCGCTGGCCGCGGGCCGTGGGAGGTAGCGCACGACTGGTGGCCGCCGGGGCTTCCCCCGCCACGGCGCCACGCGAGTTCGCGTTCGTGATCTTCTGGCGGGTCGGCATTTAACCGACAACCTACCTTGAATGTGACCTCAACGCCAAGTACGGGCCGCCATCCGGATCGTCCCGGCGCCCGGCGGACCCATCCGGAACAGCAGAGTTGACGTCGACCTCAGCTTCAGCTAGAACGGACACCACAGCAGCGTGACCTGCACACCTCGGCCTTTCTCCGGAGCGCGCCTTCAGACTGGAGTCCCCATGACGGTGACGACGTGACCTATTCCCAGATCCACTACACGGTCGGTCCGCTCGGCGTCGTCACGCTCACGCTGAACCGGCCCACCACCCTCAACGCCTACACGACCGTGATGTGCGAGGAGATCAGCGCCGCGCTTGATCATTTCTCGCGAACCGACGACGAGCGCGTGCTCGTCATCACCGGTGCCGGCCGTGGGTTCTGCTCCGGTGGCGACCTGTCCGGCCACGCCGAGATGCTCAAGGCCCGCAGTCGACAGCTCGGCCACGGCGCCGTCATGCGCGAAGGCATGCACCCGGTGATGCGAAGGCTCTACCAGCTCGACAAACCGGTGATCGCGATGATCAACGGCCCGGCGATCGCCGGCGGCCTCGCGCTCGCCCTGTTGTGCGACTTCCGCATCGCGGCCGACACGGCGATCCTCGGCGACACCAGTGGCGTGGCCGGGGCGCTGCCGGACGAGGGCGGCGCGTGGCTGTTCCCCCGGGTGATGGGCTTCGACCGAGCCTTTCGGATGGTCGCGCTCAGCGAGAAGTACGACGCCGCAACGGCTCTGGAACTCGGCCTGGTCACCGAGGTCGTCGCCGCCGGGAACCTCACCGAGCGGACCACGAAGCTGGCCCAGGACCTGGCTTCCCGGGCCGCGGTCACGGTGCGCATCACCAAGCGCATCATGCGCCGCGCACTGGAGGTCAGCTTCGACACCTCCCTGGGCGATGCCGAAATGGCCGTGGTGATGAACAACGACACCGAGGACTCCAACGAGGGCGTCGCCGCGTTCCTCGAACGCCGGCCACCCAGGTTCCAAGGCCGATAGACCGCTCCCCGCCGGCCGGCGCGGCACCGAGCCGGCCAAGTCGAGAAAGGACACCGAGAACCCCGTGGCCGACACCTCCCCCGTTACCGCGCCCGACCCGGTCATCGACCGCACCCACCCGCTGGCCGGGCGTACCGCACTCGTGACCGGCGGATCACGCGGCATCGGTCTTGGCATCTCGACCCTGCTGACCCAGCTCGGTGCGCGCGTCCTGCTCGTGTCCCGCCGGGAAGCAGGTCTCATCGCCGCTGTCGAGGAGATCCGACAGACCGGCGTGCCGGCCGACGCCGTGAGCTACCGGGTCGCCAAGGCCGACTCCGACGAAGACGCGCGGGCGAGCGTCGCGCTGGCGTTGGAGCGCTACGGTTCGCTCGACATCCTGGTCAACAACGCCGCCACCAACCCCTACTTCGGCCCGCTGGTGGGCATCGACCGTGGCCGGGCCGAGAAGACCGTCGCGGTCAATCTCTGGGGCCCGCTGTCGTGGGTCCAGGCCGCGTGGGACGGCTACCTGCGGGACAACGGCGGTGTTGTCCTCAACATCGCCTCGACCAGCGGCATCGACCTCGACACCGACCTCGGCTGGTACGGAACCACCAAGGCCGCCCTGATCCAGCTGACGAGGCAGCTGGCCATGGAGCTCGCCCCGGACGTGCGGGTCAACTCGATCGCCCCCGGCCTGGTCAAGACGGACCTGTCGCGGGCCCTCTGGGTGGACGGTGAAGCCGAAGCAGCGGCCGGTCTGCCCCTTGGCCGGCTGGGCACGCCCCGCGACATCGCCGAGGCAGCGGCGTTCCTGTGCTCCGACGCCGCGTCCTGGATCACCGGCCAGACCCTGGCCGTCGACGGGGGTTACCTCGTCCGGCCCACGCCATGACCGCCGGCACCGCCCTGCCGGGGCTCGATCTGCGCCGCCTCACCGACTGGCTCGACACGGCCCGCCCCGGACTCCGGCACGGACCGCTGACCGGCCGGCTTGTCACCGGCGGCCACTCCAACCTCACCTATCGCATCACCGACGACCACAGCATCTGGGCGCTCCGCAGGCCGCCACTCGGGCACGTGCTGCCGACCGCGCACAACATGAGTCGCGAATACCGCGTCATCAACGCGTTGCGGACGACGGCGGTCCCGGTTCCGGCCGCGGTCGCCTGCTGCGACGACCTGACCGTGCTCGGCGCGCCGTTCTACCTGATGGACTTCGTGGACGGCCGAATCCTGGACACCGCGGCGGCGACCGCCGCCCTCGGTCCCACCCAGGCGGCCCGCGCGGGCAAGGTCCTGATCGACACGCTCCTGGCCTTGCACGAGGTCGACCCCGGCACTGTCGGACTGGGCGATTTCGGCCGCCCGGAGGGCTTTCTGACCCGGCAGCTGGCCCGCTGGCAGCAGCAGTGGACCGCCTCCGAAACACGGCCGCTGCCCGAACTCGAACTGGTCGTGGACCGGTTGACCGGGTCGATTCCGCCACCGTCACCAGCCGGGATCGTGCACGGCGACTACCGCATCGCGAACGTGATCTTCGCAGCCGACGTCGACCGGGTCGCCGCCGTGATCGACTGGGAGATGGCGACCCTCGGCGATCCGCTGACCGACCTCGGCCTGCTCATCGTCTACCACACGCTGGCCAACGCACCGGAGTTCGACCTGGCTCCGCTGCCGACCGAGCACAGCTTCCAGACGGCCGAGCAACTCACCGACCGCTACCGGGCTTTCTCCGGCCGCGACCTGCGCCACCTCCGGTGGTACATCGCGTTCGGCTACTTCAAACTGGCGGTCATCTCCGAAACCATCCGCCGCCGACACCAGGCGGGGCAGACGGTCGGCGCCGGTTTCGACGAGGTCGGCGACTCAGTACCACTCCTGCTGCAGGCCGCGCTGCGGTCACTGACAGCGCGACAGCGAGAGGCATAGACACCCATGGACTTCGCCCACAGTGAACGCTCCCAGGCCCTGCAAAAGGACACCAGGCAATTCCTCGACGAGTGCGTCTACCCGGTGGAGGAACAGTTCGAGCAGCAGGCGACGGCCAACCGGGCGGCCGGCACCCCCTTCCGCACGCCCGGGGTACTGGCCGAACTGAAGGTCGAAGCCCGCAAACGCGGCCTGTGGAACCTCTTCCTGCCCGACAGCCGGCACGGCGCGGGGCTGAGCGTCCTCGACTATGCGCCGATCGCCGAACTCACCGGCCGATCCCACGCCATCGCCCCCGAGGCGATGAACTGCTCGGCGCCGGACACCGGCAACATGGAACTGCTGGCCATGTTCGCCACCGAGGCGCAGATCGACCAATGGCTGACCCCGCTGCTCGCCGGTGAGATCCGATCGTGCTTCTCGATGACCGAGCCCGGCGTCGCGTCGTCGGACGCGACCAACATCGCGACCACGATCACGCCGGACGGCGAAACCTACCTCGTCAACGGCCACAAGTGGTGGTCCACGGGTGCGTTGCGGGAGGAGTGCAAGGTCGCGATCGTCATGGGTGTCAGCAACCCCGACGCGGAACGGCACGTCCGGCACTCGATGGTGCTCGTCCCGCTCGACACGCCCGGCGTGACGGTGGAGCGCTCGACCACGGTGTTCGGTTACGACGACGGTCCACACGGCGGTCACGGACTGATTCACTACGACAACGTCCGCGTGCCGAGGGAGAACCTGCTGGGCGAGGAAGGCGGCGGCTTCCGGATGGCCCAGGCGCGCCTCGGCCCGGGCCGGATCCACCACTGCATGCGGTGCATCGGCATGGCCGAGCGCGCCCTGGAGCTGATGTGCGCACGGGCCGGCGAACGCAGCACGTTCGGCCAGCCGATCGCGTCGCACGGCGTGGTGCAGGAGTGGATCGCCGAGTCCCGCCTGGCGATCGAGCAGGCCCGACTGCTCGTGCTCAAGGCGGCGTGGCTGATCGACAACGTCGGCGCGAAGGACGCCCGGACGGAGATCGCGGCGATCAAGGTGGCGGCACCACGGGTCGCCAGCTACGTGTTGGACCGGGCCATCCAGACCCACGGCGGCGCCGGGGTGTCCGCGGACACCCCGCTGGCCTCGGCGTGGGCCCAGGTCCGCACGCTGCACCTGGCCGACGGACCGGACGAGGTGCACCTGCGCACCATCGCCCGGCAGGAACTGAACCGAGGCAACCAGCGGTGAGAATCAGCGACGCGGTAACCG
The DNA here is from genome assembly GCA_036268615.1 of Pseudonocardiaceae bacterium. GTDB lineage: Bacteria > Actinomycetota > Actinomycetes > Mycobacteriales > Pseudonocardiaceae > DATATV01. The sequence goes on along the minus strand of DATATV010000147.1, from coordinate 42,584 downwards.
TCGTCACCGGAGCCGGCGGTGGCATCGGTGCGGCCCTGGCCCGCCGATTCGCCGCCCTGGGCGCGCGCACCGTCATCGTCGCCGACCGCGACGCGGCGACGGCCCGGGCGGTCGCCGCCGAGATCAACGGCGTACCCGAAACCCTCGACGTCGCCGACGGGCAGGCGGTGCGCGCGGTGGTCGACCGCGCCATCGACCGCTTCGGCCGGATCGACCTGTACTGCGCCAACGCCGGCATCACCGCCGAGCAGGGCCTGGGCGCCACCGACGCGATCTGGCGGCGCGCCTTCGACGTCAACGTGATGGCCCATGTTCATGCCGCCCAGGCCGTCATCCCGCACATGGTCGCGCAGGGCCAGGGCCACTTCGTGGCCACCGCGTCCGCAGCCGGACTGCTCAGCGCACCGGCGGACGCCCCGTACACGGCCAGCAAGCACGCCGCCGTCGGATTCGCCGAGTGGCTGGCCATCAGCTACGGGCCCAGCGGGGTGGGTGTCAGCGTGCTGTGTCCGATGGGCGTCGCCACCCCGATGCTGATGAAACCGTTGGCCGAGGGCGTGGCCTCGGCTCGGGCGGTGGCCGCGTCCGGGGCGATCCTGAGCCCGGAACAGGTCGCCGAGGCGGTCAGCGCCGCCGTCGAGGACGGCCGGTTCCTGATCGTGCCGCACCCGGAGGTCGCGACCTTCTGGGCGAAGAAGGCCGCCAACCCGGAGCGATGGATCGCCGCCATGCAACGGCTGGTCGCGAATCCGCCGAGTCACCGCGAAGTCGAGGCGTGACCCATGACGACACCAGCACCCCGGACCGGCCGGCTGGCCGGCAAGGTCGCGGTCGTGACCGGTGGCGCGTCAGGCATCGGCAAGGGTGCCGCCGATCTGATGCGAGCCGAAGGCGCACAGGTCTGCGTCACCGACATCGTCCTGCCCGACGTGGCCACGCCGGAGCAGATCACCCATGACGTCTCGGCCGAGGCGGACTGGCAACGGGTTCACGACCACGTCCTGGCGACCTTCGGCCGGGTGGACGTGCTCGTCAACAGCGCGGGCATCTTCCGCGAAGGGATGATCGCCGACATCCCGCTCGACACCTGGCACCGGATGGTCGCGGTGAACCAGACCGGCATCCTGCTGGGCATGCGCACGTTCGCCGACGCGCTCGCCCGGGACGGCGGCGGCTCGATCATCAACCTGTCCTCCCATGCCGGGATGCAGGGACAGGGCAGCTCGATCGCCTACCAGGCCACGAAATGGGCCGTCCGTGGCATGACCCGGTTCGCCGCCCGCGAGTTCGCCCCGCGCGACATCAGGGTGAACGCGATCGTGCCGGGCTTCATCGACACACCGATGGTCCAGGCCGCAACGCAACGGCTGCGCGAATCCGCTGTCCGCCGCACGCCGCTGGGTCGGCTGGGCGATGTCTCCGACGTGGCCGCGGCCATCCTCTACTTCGCCAGCGACGACAGCGGGTTCGTCACCGGCACCGAACTGGTGGTCGACGGGGGAATCCTCGCCTGACCACGGGATCTCGTCCGCCGACGGCGAAGACGTACACGTCCCGCCGACCGGACCACCGGTGCTGGTCGAACAACGCATCGGCTACTCCCTCCGCTGTGCTGCGCGATGCCGCACGTGATCGTGCGACCGTGGGTGCGGTCCCGGCCGGTGTGGGCCGGAATCCGTTGTCCTAGCGTCTTTTCCTGACCTGGCTGACAAAAGGATCGTGCCCACATCGAAAGGATGAGCGGAATGGGAGTCACCCCGTTAGGTGCCCATGCGTTGCAACAAGGGATGAATGAAAAGTACCAACTGTTCACCGACCTGGTCAGCGGCGCCGCGGACATCGCACACTACACACCCGGCCTGTGCTACGACGCCGTCGCTTTCTGCCTGGCCCTGCAGGGGCGCATCTCGTACGACATCATGACGGGAAGGGGCGGCCAGAACCTGCTTCCGGTCTTCAGTTTCGACAACGGGGCACTATGGGGCGGCGAAAACATCGCTCAGGGCTGTGCCGTCGGGTTCAAGCGGATCGGCAACTACGACCCGGGTTACTATCATGCGGCACTCGCGGTGGGTGGTGGCACGGTCATTCGCGGGGTCAATTCGGTCACCATGACTCCGGGGTGGCCATATCATTTCGATCTGCAAAATCTGCAGGAGAACGACCAGGGAGTCTACTTTCACGACGACCAGCCCATCGAAGTGCGATATGTCTGAGCACTCCCGCAGCACCGCGTGCTGCCCGGCCGGACACGGCGGGCGGCATCGCGGGTGGCGGGACCGCCAAGCCGCCATCCGCGTTCTACCTGTCCCTACTTGACGTTGCCGTCATAGAAGTCCTTGATGTCGTCGGCGATCTGGTCGAGGCAGTCCGCCACCGCGAAGTGGCCGGAGTCCAGTCGGACCATCGTCGCGTCCGGCAGGTCACGCAGGTCAACTGGACCGCTAGCCGAACGGCAACACGATCGGATTCGGCGGTGCACCTCGCCGGCGCTCCCGACAGCGGATCAGGTGTCCACTGTGGTCGAACCGTGGTCCCGGATGTCGTAGCGCCAGAACGATCCCACGCTCAGCACGGCGACCAGGACAAGGGCGATGCAGGCCAGCGCCGTGCCCGACCAGGCGATCGTGAAGGTCGTCGCGGTGGCCATCGCCCCGGCACGGAGATCGCCGAGGCGCGGTCCGCCGCTCACGGACCTGCCGATGTGCGGCACGTTCATCCCTCCGCGGTGATCGACGCCAATCGCCCGGCGCCCTCCAGGCTGGTCAGGAAACGCCGCGCAGCCGGCGGATCTGTCACCGTCGGGCGGGCGCATCGGGCCATGGTGCGCCCGGTGCGATCATGACGCGCCAACGGCCCGCAGTTCGGCGCCCAGTGCGTCCAGCCAGTTGCTGGTGCCCTGTTCCCGCCAACCCGGCTGCTCCTGCCCGTCCAGGAAGGTGCCCTGCTCGACGAGCACCAGGCGGGTCGCGTCACCCCCGGCACAGAACTCCACCGTCGTCAGCGACACCGTCGACACCACACCGTCCCCGGACAGCGTCGAGTTGTAGACGATCCGCTCCCCCGCGACGATGTCGTGGTAACGCGACTCGAACACCATGACCGTGCCGCCGGGCGCGACAGCCCGGTTGACCTCGATGCCGCCCACCCGGAAGTCGAGTTCGTACTTGTTGCCCGCACCGGCGAACCAGCGGCCCTTCACGTCCGGGTCCGACCACGCCCGGAACACCCTGGCCACCGTGGCGGGGTAGGTGCGCTCGATGGTGAACGTGTGGTGCTTGACGGTGTGTTCGGTCATGGTGCTCAGCTCCTTGTCCGATCGATCTGTCAGCTGGGTCCTGCCTGATGGGTCTACGGTTCGTCGCCAAGGAGGTCACCGAGGCGATCGAGCCTGGCCTCCCAGGCGGTGCGCTGCTGGTGCAGCCAGTTCTCCGCCGACCGCAGTTCCTCGGGTGCCAGCTGGCAGGTCCGGGTCCGGCCGACCTTCTCGGTCCGCACCAGCCCGCAGTCCTGGAGCACCTGGAGATGCTGGAGGACCGCCGGCAGCGACATCTCCAACGGCTCGGCCAGCTCACCCACCGACGCCGGGCCCCGAACAAGGCGTTCGATCATCAGCCGCCGGCTCGGATCGGCCAACGCCTTGAACACCTGGTCAAGGGGTTCCCGTTGGTTAGGCACATGCTTAACCTTACGGGCGTCGCACCAATAGTCAAGTAGTTGCTTAACCATCTTCCGGGCAACCGCGCAATTGCGCGTTGAGCCGTGCCGCCTGCTGCGTGAGGTGGACACGCTCGGGGAGGTTGGGCGCCAATCGGGCGGCTTCGGTATAGAGCCGGGCCGCGGTCACCGGGTCACCGGCCCGCTCGTGCAGGTACGCGGCCACGGCGGCGTGGCGGGGCAGGGCCGGGTCGAGTTCCGCCAGGGCGGTCAGGCCGGCCTGTGGGCCGTCCGCCTCGCCGACCGCGACGGCCCGGTTGAGTCGGGCCACCGGGCTGTCGGTGAGCCGCACCAGTTCGTCGTACCACTCGACGATCTGCACCCAGTCGGTCTCCTCGGCCGTGCTGGCATCGGCGTGCAGCGCGGCGATGGCGGCCTGAGCCTGGAACTCGCCAAGGCGGTCGCGGGCCAGCGCCGCCTGGAGCACGTCGACGCCCTCGGCAATCAGGCGGGTGTTCCACCGGCCGCGGTCCTGCTCTGCAAGCGGCACGAGCCGGCCGGCCGGGCCGGTCCGGGCCGGCCGCCGGGCGTGGTGCAGCAGCATCAGCGCGAGCAGGCCCGCTACCTCCTCGTGCATGGTCATGGCGGCCAGTTGGCGGGTCAGCCGGATCGCCTCGGCGGCGAGGTCGACGTCGCCGGAGTAGCCCTCGTTGAAGACCAGGTAGAGCACGCGCAGCACGGTGGCCACGTCACCGGCCTGGTTGAACCGGACACCCGAGACGGTTCGCTTGGCCCGGCTGATCCGCTGGGCCATGGTCGCCTCCGGCACGAGGTAGGCCTGCGCGATCTGCCGGGTGGTCAGGCCGCCGACCGCGCGCAGCGTGAGCGCGACCGCCGAAGCCGGCGTCAGGGACGGGTGCGCGCACAGGAAGTACAGCTGGAGCGTGTCGTCGACCGCCTCCCCCGGGCCGGGTACCGGCTCCTCCTCGACGCGCAGCTCGCGGTGCCGCCGGGAGGTGTCGGCGCGGGCGGCGTCGAGGAACTTGCGCCAGGCCACGGTGACCAGCCAGCCCTTGGGGTCCCGCGGCGGATCGTCCGGCCACCCGCGCACGGCCTCGACCAGGGCGTCCTGCACGGCATCCTCGGCCGTCGCGAAGTCAGCTCCGCGGCGGACGAGGATGCCGATCACGGTGGGGGTGAGGGTCGGCAGCAGCGCCTCGTCCACCGTTCGTCACTCCGTGACGGTCGGGGACGAGCCCAGGAACGGGCGCAGCTCCAGCCATTCGTGGATCGGCTTGCCACCCGCACCCGGAGCCGCGGACAGTTCGCCGGCCAGTTCGAGCGCCCGCTCGTAGGTGTCGACGTCGATCACCATCCAACCGGCGATCACGTCCTTGGTCTCCGCGAACGGGCCGTCGGTGACCGGCGGCCGCCCCTCACCGTCGTAGCGGACGAACGTGCCCCGTGGGGACAGTGCCTGACTGTCGACGAACTCCCCGGTGCCTTCGAGCCGGGTGGCGAAGTCCTGCATGTACTGCATGTGGGCTGAGATCTCCGCCGGTGTCCACTGGTCCATCGGCACGTCGTTCACCGCTGCCGGCGCGCCCCGGTAGTGCTTGAGCAGCAAGTACTTGCCCATCATGTTCTCCTTGGTGCGGTCGGGCCGACTGTGACGAGTTGTGACCATGTTCGCCGCGGGGACGAAGCCGCGCACGGGTTCTCGACATCCCGACGCGACAGTTCCCGGCGGCGCTCAGACGCGCTGACGCTCCGCGCGCTGCCGGACCAACTCCTCGACCGCGGTCGGCAGGGTCGTCTCGAAGTCGATCAGCTTCGCCCAGGTCGGGGTCACGACGATCCGGACCATGCCGTCGTAGAGCGACCGCACCTCCCGCTCCCACTCGACCCGCTGCTCGGGCGTCATCTCGTAGCTGCCGTTCAGCTGGAGGTACTCGTCGGGGATGCCGTCGACGGCGTCCAGCTCGGCATGTCCCCGGACGAGCAGCATCTTGGGCGGGTGCACCTCGGTGTCGATCGTCAGGGCAACCATCGGGTTCTCGCGCAGGGACGAGAGCTTCGGCGCGTTCGTCGAGGTGCACATGACGATCTCCGAGCCGTTCCAGGTGAACCCGATCGGCACGTTGCGGGGGGTGCCGTCCTTGGCGACGTAGGCCAACCGGGTCAGGTCGCGGGCCAGCAGTTCCTGGCTGATCGGTCGGTTCAGAACCTCGGTGATCTCGTTGGGTTGCACGGCGTTCCCTCTCGTCGCGCGGCCGGTCGTGGCCGCTGTCGGCCCTGGGACGGAGCCGACACCACATTCTCGACATCGACGGTCGACAGTGCTGACCGAGCAGGTGTCGCCCGGCCGGTCACAGCCAGCCGCGTTCGCGGGCGGTGGCGGCGGCTTCGGTGCGGTTGCGCACGCCGAGCTTGGCCAGCACCGCGGACAGGTAGTTGCGGACGGTCCCCTCGGCCAGGTGCAGCCTGCTGGCGATCTCGGCGTTGCTGGCCCCGACGGCCACTTCGGCGAGCAGGTCGCGTTCCCGGTCGGTGAGCGGGCTGGCGTGGTCCCAGGCGGCCATCGCCAGTTCCGGGGCGATCACCCGCTCACCGGCATGCACCCGACGCAGCGCGTCGGCCAGGTCGGCGATCGGCGCGTCCTTGAGCACGTAGCCGGCCACCTCGGCCTCCATCGCACGGCGCAGATAACCGCCGCGGGCGAAGGTGGTCACGATCAGCACCTTGGCCGGATCGGCCCGGCGGTGCAGTTCCGCGGCGACGTCCAGCCCGGTCCGGCCGGGCATCTCGATATCGGTGAGCAGCACGTCCGGCCGTTGCTCCTCGACCGCGCGCAGTGCGTCGTCACCGGTGGCCGCGGTGGCCACCACGTCGATATCCGGTTGCAGGGCAAGGAGTTCGGCGAACGCGCCGCGGACCATGCCCTGGTCCTCGGCGAGCACCACCCTGATCGGGCCGGTCATCTCAGGTCGCCACCTTCAGCGGGACGCTGATCGTCACGGTCGTGCCGGCCGACCCGAACCGCGCCACCTGGCCGCCGATCGCGGTGACCCGCTCGCGCATCCCGCTCAGTCCGTTGCCCTCCCGCGCACTCCCGCCGACCCCGTCGTCGGAGATCACCAGCCGCAGCTCACCGACGTGTTGTTCCAGCCCGACCCGGCAGGTGCGGGCACGGGCGTGCCGGGCCACGTTGGTCACCGCCTCCCGCAGGGCCAGCGCCAACACGTGCTCGGTGGGGCCGACGAGCCGCACGCCGGGGTCCCGGCTGGTCACCAGTTCGACCCCCGCGCTGGCCAGCGTGCGCTGGGCGGACTCCAGTTCCTCGTCGAGGCCGACCTGGCGCCAGCCGCTGACCACCGCGCGGACCTGCGCGAGCGCCCCGCGGGCCGCGTCCTCAAGCTCGGTGGCCTCGGTGGCGACCCGGTCCGGGTCGGCGGCGGCGAACTGCCTGATCAGCTGGGCCCGCATGATCACCGCGGTGAGCGAGTGGCCGAGCAGGTCGTGCAGGTCACGGGCGATCCGCTCGCGCTCGGCGATGGTGGCCAGGTGCTCGATCCGGGCGTTGCGCAGCCGCAGTTCGGCGGTCTCGTGTTCGCCGCTGGTCCACTGGAGCTGGATCAGTCCGACGATCCAGATGAACAGCAGCGACGGCAGCACGCCCCAGATCCGCCACGGCAGCGGCACCGACGAGATGACGCCGGCCAGCAAGGTCAGCACGGTCAACCCGGCGAACCATCGAAACGCCGTGCGCCGCGACTCGGACAGCCCGGCCGAGGCGGCGGCGTAGACGTACAGCACGGTGGCCCCGGTGTTGAACGGGGACACCACGAGCCCGAGCACGGTCACCGGCACGGTGAACCACCAGCGGGCCCGCCCCGGCCGGGCGAACGTGCCGGCGAACAGGGCGATGGTGATCACGACGGTGCCGATCACCAGGGCCCAGTCGGCCCGGCCCGCCTGTGGGTCGAAGGCAGGCTGGAACACCAGCAACGCCAGGTAGACGAGATTCAGCCAGGCGTAGGTGCGCCCCCACGGCCGGTCGGGTGTTTGCGCGGGGCCCGGTTCGCCGGTCAGGTCCGTACTCATCGTTGGGCTCATCGTCGGGCTCATTGTCGGCTCGTTGTTCCTGCTCAGGTCCTGGCTCGACGATAGGCCACCGCGGCCAGCCCGGCCGCCACCAGCGTCGTGGCCACCAGCACCGAGATGTGCGGCAGGATCTCGCCGCCGGCGAGTTGGGCCCGGGCGAGTTCGGCCAGGTGGTAGGTCGGCAGGAACCGGGCGATCTGCTGGAAGAACGCGGGCAGGATGGCCAGCGGCAGCCACAGCCCGGACAGCACGGCCGCCGGCATCAGCACGGCGTTGAGGATCGCCGCCGACGCGCCGGCCCGGGCCTGGAAGCCGACGGCGAGGCCCAGCAGCGCGAACGGGAACGAGCCGAGCAACAGCACCGCGCCGAGCCGGACCAGTGCGCCGGCCGAGGTGTCCAGCACGCCGAGCGCCGCCGCGGTGGCCGCCATCGCGGCCAGCACACCGAAGGCGTAGGTGAGCGCGGCGACGACCTTCGCGGCCAGGGTCAGCGTGATCGGCACCGCCGAGACCTGCTTCGCCCGCAGCCAGCCACGTTCCCGGTCCTGGGCGACTCCGATGCCCGGGTTCATCATCGTCACCACGATCACGCCGTAGGTACCGAAGGTGGCCAGCATCGACGTGCCGCCGGACAGGCCGCCACTGGCGTCCCGGCCGAAAATGCCCACGAACATGGCGAAGAGGCCCACCGGCATCAGCACCGAGAACAGCAGTGCGGTCGGTTCCCGGACTATGCCGCGCAACTCGTCGAGGAGTTCGACGGCGAACACCCGCCGGTTCATGCCGCCGCCACCCGTTCGGTCGGTTCGGTCAGTCCCAGCACGGCTTCGGCCAGGCCCGCGGTCTCCACCCGGAGGTCGGCCAGGTCCGGGTCCTCGGCCAGCAACACCCGCAGCAGCGCCTCGGGTGTCCGCGTGCGCAGTCGGACCAACTCACCGTCCACACTGGTCGACACGACGCCCGGCAGCGCCGCCAGCCGGTCGTGACCGACAACGGTGCGCACGATCACCGTCCGATCAGGCAGCTGGGCGATCAGTTCGTCGGGTCGCCCAGCCGCCACGACCCGACCATGGTCGAGCACGACCACCCGGTCGGCGACAGCGGCGGACTCCTCGATCAGGTGAGTGGTGACCAGCACTCCGGCGCCCCGGGCCCGGCGCTCGGACAGAATCCGCCAGAACCGGCGGCGAGCAACGGTATCCAGCCCGGCGGTCGGTTCGTCCAGGACGAGTAGGGCCGGATCGGTCACCAACGCCATCGCCAGTTGCAACCGCTGCTTCTGCCCGCCGGAAAGCCGGGCAGCGCGGCGGCCGGCCAGTTCGGTGAGATCCAACTCGGCCATGATCGGCCCGGCCGCACTCCGTGGTCGCCCGGCGCGAATGGCAGCACCGGCTACCAATTCGGCTACCTTGAGCGTGCTGGGAAAGCCGAGGGCCTGGTGCACGACGCCGAGCCGCCGTCGGGTCGCCGCGATCCTGGGATCTCGACCGGCCAGCCGAATCTCCCCGTCCTGCCGGGGTAACAACCCGATCGCCAGGTTCACCAGCGTGGTCTTGCCGGCGCCGTTGGGCCCGAGCAGGGCAACGCACTCTCCCCCGGCCACATCCAGATCCACCCCGTCCAGCGCGACGGTGTCCCGATAGCGGTGTCGTAGTGCCCGAACCCGCAGCACGTCCCCTGACATGGCCGTCCTTCTCCCTGTTGGCTGGGGAAAACGATGCCGCCGGCCGGACCGGACCGGTAGTGAGGCCGAGTCACCGCTTCGCGATGACTAATGTCATCAGCGCGCGGCAACGACCGGCCGGCAGCGGAAACGTCGTTGCTCGCTGGTCATGACCGCCAGCAGAATGCCTTATGGCCAATGACCTCGCGTGGCACTACGGCAGCGGTCCCGCGGAGAACACCAGGCTCAGCAGAACACCGCACGGACGGCTGGAGTTCCTGCGCACCCAGGAACTGCTCCGGCAGGTCCTCGCCACTCCCACACGAGTGCTCGACGTTGGTGGCGGCACCGGAGTGCACGCCGAGTGGCTCGCCCGCGACGGACACAGCGTGCACCTGATCGACGTGGTGCCGGCGCACGTCGACGCGGCAGCGACGTTGCCGGGCGTCACCGCGGAGGTCGGCGACGCCCGGCAACTGCCGACCGACGACAACAGCGTCGACACGGCCACCATCGCCTCGGGCCACTACGACGGACGCGTCGGGTTCACCCCGACGCACTGGCACACCGCGGACGAGCTGCGCGCCGAGATCCGCGCTGCCGGGCTGGCCGACGTCACCGTCTACGGCGTGGAAGGACCCGCCTGGCCGGCACTCGACGCCGCCGGTGCGAGCGAGTTCGCGGCCCGGGTGGACGCGGCGCTGCCGTGCGCCCGACTGGCCGACCAGGACCCGCTGCTGATCAACACCAGCGCACACTTCCTGGCCATCGCCCGGTAGCGGCCCCGCGTCGACGATCCGACCCGCGCCACGAGCGGCCGGTAGCGCCACCCTCCAACCCGGACCGGACCACCGGAGCCGGTTCGGCGTGCCGAACGGCGGGGATCAGGAGTGCGGTCTTTCGTTGTCTACTGAAAATATTTTTTCACACATTGTTTCCGCAGGTCAACACGCCGAAATTCGGTTCCCGCGGACAGCGCGGGAGTTGACCATGAGTTGCGCGAGGTGACGCGGATACGACACGGTGAGTCGACACGACGCGTTCTGCGACCGAGCCGCAGGCGCGGGGAGGGGGTCCGCGGTGAGTTTCTGGGACTTCGTCGCCCCGCGCTGGCCGGAACTGCTCTTCGACTCCTACCAGCACGCCAGCGCCGTGGTCCAGTGCACGATCCTGGCCGCGATCATCGGCGTCCTGGTCGGTGTCGCGGTCTATACCAGCCCGCTCGGTTCGATCATCGCCACCGCGCTGGCCAGTGCGATCCTGACCATTCCGTCCTTCGCGCTGCTGGGCCTGCTCATTCCCTTCCTCGGGCTGGGCGTGAAGCCGACGGTGACCGCGCTCGTGCTGTACGCGCTGCTGCCGATCGTGCGCAACACCATCGTCGGGCTGAACAACATCGACCCCGCGGTGACCGACGCGGCCCGCGGGATCGGCATGAACCGGCTGCGGGTGCTGACCAGAATCGAACTGCGGCTGGCCTGGCCGTCCATCCTGTCCGGGATGCGGGTGTCCACCCAGATGTTGATGGGCATCGCCGCGATTGCCGCGTACGCCAAGGGACCTGGCCTGGGAAACATGATTTTCACCGGCCTGGCGGCCATCGGCAGCGTCAACGCCGTCAACCGTGCGCTCGCCGGCACGCTCGGCGTGGTTGTCATCGCGTTGATCCTCGACGCCATCTACGTCCTGATCGGACGGTTGACCATCTCCAGGGGGATCCGTGGCTGAGCACCCGGCCGAACAGGAAGACCCGAAGGTCAGCGGGGTTGAGATCCAGCTCGTCGGGGTCACCAAGCGCTATCCCGGCCAAGCGTCCCCCGCGGTGGACGATGTCACCATGACGCTGCCGGCCGGCGAGATCTCGGTGCTGGTCGGACCGTCGGGCTGCGGCAAGACCACCACCATGAAGATGATCAACCGGCTGATCGAGCCGACGGCGGGCTCGATCACCATCGGCGGCCAGAACGCCTTGTCCATCAACCCCGACCGGCTGCGCCGGCAGGTCGGCTACGCGATCCAGCAGGCCGGACTGTTCCCGCACATGACCGTCGGGCAGAACATCGGCATGGTGCCCGGCCTGTTGGGCTGGCCCCGCAAGCGGGTCGCCGACCGGGTCGAGGAGATGCTGGACCTGGTCGGTCTCGACCCGGCCGAGTTCCGGGACCGCTATCCGCGACAGCTCTCCGGCGGGCAGCAGCAGCGAATCGGCGTCGCCAGGGCGCTGGCCGCCGACCCGCCGGTGTTGCTGATGGACGAGCCCTTCGGCGCGGTGGACCCGATCACCCGGGGAAACCTGCAGGACGAACTCATGCGGCTGCAAGCCGAACTGCGCAAGACGATCGTGTTCGTCACGCACGACTTCGACGAGGCGGTCAAGCTCGGTGACCGGATCGCGGTGCTCGGCCCGCAGTCGAAGATCCTGCAGTACGACACCCCGGAAGCCATTCTGGCCAATCCGGCCGACGACACCGTCGCCGGATTCGTCGGCGCGGGCGCCTCGCTCAAACAGCTCACCCTGTTGCGGGTACGCGACGTGGACCTGGCCGACGCGGTCACCGCCACCGAGGACGAGGCGCCCTCCGCGCTGCGCCAACGGCTGGTCGACCAGCGACGCGGCTTCGGACTGATCCTCGACGCCCGCCGCAGGCCGCTGCGCTGGGTGCACGTCCGCGACCTGGCCACGGCCGGTTCGCTGACCGCCCTCGGCAAGCCGATCAGTGACCTGGTCACCCGGCAGTCCACCCTCCAGGACGCGCTGGAGGCCATCCTCACCGAAGGCGGCTCGGCGGTGGTCACCAAGGCGCGGGGCGAGTACGACGGCGTCGTCGAGATCGACACCGTGATGAACATCGTCCGGCAGTTGCGCGAGGAACACGAGCACGACCACGACACCACGGCCGGCCAGCCCGCGACGGAGTCCACCGCGGAGTCCACTGCGGAGTCCACCGCCGAACCGGAGAGCGCGTCGTGAGCACCGACGCCGACGTCGCTCCCCCGGGACTCAACACGGACTCCGCGTCGCGGCGCGCGGAGAATCTCCGGTTGCTGGCTCAGCCGATCGTGGTGCTGCTGGTGGTGGCCGCGGTACTGATCTGGGTGTTCACCGGCAACCTTGACGACATCGAGCAGCGCAACATCAACGCCCCGACAATCCTGCTGCTCACCTGGCAGCACATCAAGCTCACCGCCATGGTGGTGGCGATCGTGCTGGCCGTCGCCGTGCCGCTGGGCACCGTGCTGTCCCGGCGCTGGGCCCGGTTCGCGGCCCCGGTGTTCCTGGCCATCGCCAACATCGGGCAGGCCGCCCCGTCCATCGGTGTGCTGGTGTTGTTCTTTCTGTTCACCGGCTGGGTCGGGTTCTGGGTCTCGGTGCTGCCGATCGCCTTCTATTCGCTGCTTCCGGTGCTGCGCAACACAATACTCGGGTTGAACAGTGTGGACCCGACGCTGGTGGAGGCCGGCCGGGGCATCGGCATGTCGGCGACCGCGGTGCTCCGCCGGATCGAACTGCCGTTGGCGGTGCCCTACATCCTGGCCGGCCTGCGCACCTCACTGGTGCTCGCGGTCGGCACCGCGACCCTGGCCACCTTCGTCGGCGGTGGTGGGCTCGGGGACCTGATCACCACCGGCTACAAACTGTCCCGGTTCCCCGTACTGGTGGTCGGCGCGGTGCTCGCGGTAGCGCTGGCCCTGCTGGTCGACTGGCTCGGCGGGGTGGCCGAACACTGGCTGGGGCCGAAGGGACTGCGCTGATGCGGGGAGCACTGCTGCGGCGTGGCGGACCGGTCCGGCGACTGCTGGGCCTGCTGTCCGCGGTGAGCCTGTTGTCCGGTGTGGTCGCCGGCTGCGGACTGGAATCCGGTGGGGCGGTGCCCTTCCAGGTCGGGCCCGGCTCGATCCAACCCGTCGCCGCGCTGCGTGGAGTGCCGATCACGGTGGGCTCCAAGGACTTCACCGAGAACATCCTGCTCGGCTACATCGCCGAGTACGCCCTGCAGGCGGCCGGGATGAACGTCCGCGACCTGACCGACATCGAGGGCTCCAACAGCGCCCGGCTGGCGTTGCAGCAGGGGCAGATCGACATGATGTGGGACTACACCGGCACCGCGTGGATCAGCTACCAGGGCAACACCGATCCGATCGCCGATCCCCGCGCGATGTTCAACGCCGTTCGGGCCAGCGACCTGAAGCTGGGTATCAACTGGATCGCGCTGGCTCCGTTCAACGACACCTATGCGCTCGCCGAGAGCCAGCAGGTGGCCCAACGCTACGGCGTGCACACGCTGTCCCAGTTGGCCCAACTGGCCAAGAAGGACCCGTCGGCGGCGACCTTCTGCCTGGAGAGCGAGTTCGCCAGCCGCAACGACGGTTTCCCCGGCCTGGTCAAGAAATACGGGATGACCGTTCCACAGTCGCGCATCCAGATCCTGGACACCGGCGCGGTGTACGCGGCCACCGCGGACGCGAAGGCGTGCAACTTCGGCGAGATCTTCGCCACCGACGCGCGCACCCAGTCATTGAACCTGACCGTGCTGAGCGACGATCAGAAGTTCTTTCCCAGTTATGCCGGCGCGGTGACGATCCGCAAGGAACTCACGGACCGGTATCCGCAGATCGCCCAGGTCCTCCAGCCGATCTCCGACCGGCTGACCAACAAGCAGATCATCGCCATGAGCTACCAGGTGGATGTGCTGGGCCGGGACTGGGCGGATGTGGCCAAGGACTGGATGATCCAGCAGGGTTTCGTCACGAACGAACAGAGCTAGCCCTACCCGCGGCGCGGGTCCGCGCCGCGGAGGAGTACGGCGCCGACCCGCCGCAGGATCTCGGTGAGGGTCGCGGCGTCGGTGGCGGCGTCGGTGGCGAAGTTGATCCGCACGAAGCTCGCCGTGTCCACGACGGTCGACTCGCTGAACTCGGCGCCCTCGCTGAGTTTCACCCGGGCGACCCGCTCCAGGTCGCCCACGCTCGCACGCACCGCACGGGCATGTCCGACAGTCGGGCGACGCACGATGCTCCTACTTCCCGAAGGTGACGGCGATCGTGAACGGCTGCGGCGGCGTCGACCAGTGCATCGTGCCGTCCGTCGTGTCGGTCGTCGGGTGTGCGGCGCCGAGGTTCCAGGTGATGGTGCCGCCGGTGGTCGTCGCGGGCACGCGGAAGATGACGGCGTTGGACGAGTCGTCGGGGACGCCGTCCAGGTTGACCGTGCGGTCCTGGGCATCAGCCGGTATCGCGGTGCCACCCGTCGGGGTGAAACTGAAGGCAGTCGAGTCGGTGAAGTCCAACGTGTACGCGGCACAGAACCAGTCGTCCGATGGCTGCACGCAGGACACCTGGGGCGCGGAGAGCGTGGCGAACGCCTGGCCCGGCGGTGCCCAGCCGATCCCCTCCTGATAGTCGGCCAGGCCGACGCTGTGCGTCGTGGCCACCTGATTCGGGTCGACGGTGAACGCGGGCGCCGCGGACAGCGTCGCCGTCGCGGTGTGCCCGGGGCCGGTCAGCCGCGCGTTCGACGTCGCCGACGGCGTGCCGTCGACGGTGCTGTCCCGGTGCGTGAACGCGCTGCCGCTCTGCTGGCCGGTGCGCAGGTCGAGTAGCTGCGCGCGGCCGTCGTCGGTCGCCCGCAGTTGCAGGGTCGCGGTGGTCGGCGCGCTGATCATGATCAGCTCACCGTTCGACGCGGGCATCGGCGACGTGTCCGGCAGCGGGAGGCCGGGCAGCGTCGTGGCGTGCCCGTCGACAACCGCGTCGACGAAGATCGGGTCACTCGCGGCGAACGGCGCCTCGGTCACGGTCGGGTCGATCGACACGATGGTCAACCGTTGTCCCGGCGCGGCCTGGATCGGCTGGACGTCGAGGTACTGCGCCGAAAACTCGTCGAGCACCTGGCCGGTCGCGATCCACGCGATGCCGACCGTGTAGTGCGGACCCGTCAGTTCGCCGCAGTTGCGGTCCTTGACCGTCAGGTCACCCGGCGGGAGGGACTGCGGGGTGCCGACGGGGACGGTGACCGCACGGACTCCGGTCAGCTCCGGTTCGGTGGGCGCGGCCGGCGCGGTCGAGCACGCGGTGAGGCAGCCGAACAGTGCGCCGGCGAGCAGCACCGCGAGCACTTGTGTCCTGGTCATCGCAACGCTCCTGGACGCTCTCGGGTGGGCGGGAGGTCCGTGAAACGGACCGTCGTGTTGGTGTGCCGGGCGTGCTCGGCGGCCCACACGACCCGGTGGCTGGCAAGGGATTCGCGCGGGCCGGACCGGATGAGGCTGGTGTCGCCGGTGGCGACAGCGGTGAGGAACGCGGCGATCGCCGCGCGGTCCCCGTCGCCGTGGTCGGCGATGCCGTGATCAGCGCGGTCGCTGTGCTCGGCCAGGTCGATGGTGGTCGCGGTGACGGTCGGGTGGGCGCGGAAGTCGTGCATGATCACCTGCCGGCCGTCGCATTCGATGCTGCCGTGGGTGCCGAAGATCCGCGTCCGGCGGTGGCTCATCTCGGTGAACGCGGTGACGGTGTGCGTCGCGGTGACCCCGTTGTCGTAGTCCAGCGCGACCACCTGGTGATCGACGACATCGTTGTCGCAGGCGTAGACGCAACGCCCGTACGGGCCGTGCGCGAGCGCTGCGGTCAACGCCTCCTCGGTCGGGGTCGGCGTGACCACGCTCAACGGCCAGTGTTCGCGGTCGCGGTCGCCGAAACAGGACCGGTATAGGCGCGGCGCGGAAAACGGGCAGTCGGCCTCGACCGCGCAGTCGAGACAGCGGTCGGCCGCGCCGACGGGCTGGTTGTCCCTGGTGAAGTGGCTCAGGCCGCCGAAGGAGGCGACCCGCACCGGCTGCGCCTCGATCAGGTAGGACAGCCAGTCCAGGTCGTGGCAGCACTTGGCCATCAGCAGCGAACTGGACTCCTGCTCGTTGCGCCAGTTGCCGCGCACGTAGGAGTGGGCGAAGTGCCAGGCCCCAACGGGTTCGAGGTGTTGGACGTTGACGATGCGGCCGATCCGGCCGGCCCGCACGAGTTGCTTGATCACGTCGGTGTAGGGCATGTAGCGCAACGGGTGCAGCACGGCGAAGAGCACGCCCGCGCGTGCGACCGCGGCGACCATCCGGGCCGCGTCGGGTTCGGTCGGTGCCATTGGTTTCTCGCACAGGATGTGCCGGCCGAGTTCGGCGAAGCGCACGCACGAATCGGCGTGGTCGTCGTCCTGGGTGGTGATGAGCACCGCATCGGCCCGGTCCGCGGCGTGCTCGGCGAGGTCACGCCAGTCGGTGAAGCACGCCGAGGGCGGCAGGTCGTGGTCGACGGCGAACCGCGCGCGCCGCCCGTCGTCGGGTTCGGCGACGGCCGTGATCAACCCGCCGCTGCGGCGGATGCGCCGGCCGTGGTCCCGGCCGCGCACGCCGGCGCCGAGCACCGCGACGCGAACAGGATTGGTGGGTGCGGTCATGACCGCCTCCTCGGTGTCGCGTTCGGCAGTTGTGGTCGGGCGTCGTCAAGCAGGTGGTCGAACGCCTGCCGCCGGGCGTGTTCGGCCGCGCCGAGCAGCACGGCACGGCGACCGAGGGTGGACAGCCGCAACTCCGGTTCGACCATGCCGTGGCAGGCCCTCGTGAACCGTTTGCCGAGCGGGTCGCGGATTGCCGGCCCGGCAAGGGAAAGCGCCCCACCAAGCACGATCAGTTCGGGGTCGATGGTGTGCACGATCTCGGCGAACGCCATGCCGAGCAGGTCGACGAACTCGGCGACGTCGTCGATCGCGGTCTGCTGGCCGGCCTGCGCCGCGGCGAACAGTTCGGCCGCCTCGGCCTGCCGGCCGTAGAGCCAACTGCTCGCGCGGCCCCACCGGGAGTCGCGGATGTTGGCCGCCTCACCGGCCTGGTGGTGCGCGCCGCGGTGCAGTCGACCGCCGTGGATGATGCCGAACCCGACCCGACGACCGGCGAGCACCACGACGACGTCCTCGGCGCTGCCGGCGACGCCGAACCGCTGCTCGGCGAGCACGGCGAGATTGGCGTCGTTGTCGATGGACACCGTCGCGGCCGGAAACCGCTCACCCACCCACAGGCGCAGCCCATCCCCCGCCCAGTCGTCGGAGCGGACGACCAGGGAGCGCACGATGGTGCCGTCGGCCTCGACGATGCCGGGCGTGCCAACGGTTACCGCGCGCACCTGGTCCCGACCGATGCCCGCGCCGGCCAGTGCCTGGT
This sequence comes from Pseudonocardiaceae bacterium, assembly GCA_036268615.1. Lineage (GTDB taxonomy): Bacteria > Actinomycetota > Actinomycetes > Mycobacteriales > Pseudonocardiaceae > DATATV01. The sequence goes on along the minus strand of DATATV010000147.1, from coordinate 24,956 downwards.
CGGTCACCCGGGCGACGGCGGCCAGCCGGACCCGCGCCGGATGGGCCGGATCGGCCGGGACCGATTCGGGTTCGGCGGGCCCCGCATCCAGCCCCGGCCTCGGGCCGGCGAGGTCGTCGACCCGGGCGCGCACCGTGTTCGCACCGACGTCGATCGCGAGCAGGTAACCGAACTCGGGGCGCAGCCGGTAGAGCACGGCGGGCCGGCCGCTGGCCAACGCGACCGGCTCGGACCGATCCGCGGCGCCGAGGTCCACCAGCAGATCGAGCGCCCGCTCCACAGTGGACCGGGAAAGGCCGGTCGCCGCGGCGAGTTCGGCGTTCGTCCGCGACTCGCGGTCGTACAGGCAGTCGAGCACGGCCTCGGCGTTCCATCGACCGAGGTCGGTCGTGTTGGCCATGCGCCGGCGTCCGAGCTCCACGGCAACCTCCTTATGACCAGACTTACGATAGGTCTGATCATAAGTGCTGTCAACGGCACTTTCGCCGAGGGCGCCTCACCGCGCGGAATCCAGCCTCACCGCGTGCCCGTTCACATCTCCGTCCGGCAGTACCCGCAGCAGATCCGCCGCGGTGAGGTCGGCCGGCTCCCTGGCCAGCCGGGGGCCGGCCGCGATCGCCCGCAACGGCAGCTTGCGCAGCCGGCGACCGTCGTAGCCACTAGTCCGGCCGGCCAACGTCGCCAGCAGCGCCTCGTCCTCGGCCAGCGACCGCAACCCCGGCCAGTGCAGCGCGAGTTCGCTCAGCGCCGAGCGCAGGATGCCGGCCCTGGTCGGCTCGTCCGGCAGGTCCAGCTCCAGCACCAGGTCGGCCCGGGACAGGAACGCCTCGTCCACCACGGACACGTAGTTGGTGGTCACCACGAACACCACGGTCGGGCAGCGCGCGACCAGGTCGTCGATGCCGGCCAGCACGGCATCGGTGGCCCGGTGCACGTCGACCGGGTTGGTCTCCAGCGAGGTGACCGACCGGCGGACCGCGAAGCTCTCCACCTCGTCCAGCAGCACCAGGGTGTGTGGCCGCCGGGCGGCCAGTTCGGGCAGGGTGTCCCGGAACAGGCGGCTGACGTTGCGCTGGCTCTCGCCGAGCATCTCGCTGGGGAAGGCGTGCGGATCGATCTCCACGAACGTGGTGGAGCCCCGGTCGGCCACCGCGAGCGCGGCGGCCTGGCCGAGACCGCGGGCCAGCGTCGTCTTGCCGGTCCCGGTCGGTCCGGCCAGCACGATCAACCCGTGCACCGTGCCGGCCATCGCGGCCAGCGCGCGCCCGTGCACCAGGGTGAACAACGCCGTCCCCAGCAGGCGTTCCTTCACCTCCGGCGGGGTGATGATCGCGTCCCACGGCCCGTCGTGGTGGTCCGCCGGGAGTGCGTGCACGGACAGCACTCCCGGTGGCATCGTCTGCTCGCTCACGGCCAGGTCGGCCGGGTCAGCTCGGGCCAGGTGATGGTCGACGGGTCACCGGCCTGCTTGTCCCGGACGTGGTCGGGCGGCTCCTCGAAGAGCACCAGCGGGTCGCACAACGCGCGCATCGTCTCCAACAGGCTGTCGAACATGTGGATTCGCACCACTTTGGCGGTCTTCGTCGGATCGTCGTTGATGTGCTGGTGCCACAGGAAGTGGTCCACCACGATCAGGTCACCCTTGCGCCACGGGTGCAGCTCGCCGCCCTCCGGTTCGGTGCCCATGTAGCTGTGGCCCTGGCCTTCGACGACGTAGAGCCACGCCTCGCCGGGATGCCGGTGCATGGACTGCCCGCGGCCGGGGCCGATCTCGAACATGGCCATCGTGATGCCGGACGCCTGGTAGCCGATTGCCTTGTCCAGCAAGAACGTCGTCCGGGTGCCACGCGGGGTCGGCAGTAGTTCCAGGTCGTCCCAGCTGGTGTGCAGCCGGCCGGTGCGTCGGGCGTCCTGCTCCTTGCCCAACCGGCGCAGCCGCCGGGCGTGGACGTCGTCGCCCTGGATCTGCGGCGCGTGGGGCGGACGCGGCGCCAGTTCGGCCACCGGGGTGTGGCCGCCCTCCTCGCAGAACGCCATGCCCATCGTGCTGAGCATCGGTTCCGAGGAGAAGGTCAGGTAGCGGGCAGTTTCGCCGCCCTCGTTGCCGTGTCGGTGCCAGGCCCAGGCCGGCAGGTGCAGGGAGTCGCCCGGACCCCATTCGATCCGCTGCCCGTCGATCTCCGTCCAGGCCCGGCCGGCGACGCAGAACATCATCGCGTCCCACGAGTGCCGGTGGATCGTGGAGACCACGCCCGGGTCGATCTCGTGCGCCAGGGCATCCATCGACCGGGTCGGCCGCTCGCCGTCGACACCGACGAACACGCCCTCGCGCAGGCCACGGGCGGTCTCGTTCATCACGACGTCGTCGTGCCGGATCACGGTCCGCTGGTTGTTGCGCCACTCCTCGATGAACGCCGCACGGCGCTGCTTCTGCACGTGGTAGTGGCTCGTCTTCGTGGTTGTCCTGCTCATTCAGATCCCCATTCCGCTCGAACGAAGGAACTCACGGCTTGCCGCTGGTCGCCTGCTGGACGAACTTCGGGTTCACCAGAGAACTCAGGTCGATCTTGGCCACCGCGGGAGTGGTCTTGGCCAGCGTCTGCTGCGAGGCGATGAACTGGCTGACCGCCGGCAGCGGGTCGTCGGGCAGCACGTCCTGCACGTAGTACTGGTAGGTCGCGTCCAGGGACGCCTGATCGTGCACGTTCAGGAACTTCGCGATCTCCTTCTCGGTATAGGCCTTGTCCGACTTCTCCCGCCGGATCGCGGCCACGATCGCGTCGCACACCTTCTGGGCGACATCCTGGTGGGCGTCCAGATAGGTCTTGGTGACCGCGATGCCGTCCTCGGCCGCGGCGGTCCGCTGTTTGGCCAGGTCCACCAGTTGGGCGAAGCCGCGCTGGTCGAACACCACCGACGCGGGCGGATGCGACATCGCGGCGACCACGCTGCCGCTCAGCAGGGCGTTGTTCACGCTGGTCACCGAACCGAGCGGGACCATCTGCACGTCCGAGGGCGTCAACCCGATCGCCTTCAGCCCGAGCACGGTGGCCACGTAGTCCGATCCGCTGGTGGACACGATGCCGACGCGTTGGCCACGCAGCGACGCGGCCGTGGCGTGTTGCCGCTGTGCGTAGAAGACGTAGGCATAGACCGGAGTCATCGTGAGGATGTACTGCATCGAGGCACCGGACGCCTCCGCGGACAACACCTCGGAGCCACCGACCGAGGAGAACTGCACCTGGTCGGACAGCATCGCCGGGATGCCCTGTTGGGCGCTGATGCTCTGCATACTGACATCCAGGCCCTGCTGCTTGAAGTAGCCCGCGTCCGAGGCGATCAGCAGCGGCAGCTCGCTCGCCGAGACCTCACTGTAGGAGAAGGTGATCTTCGAGGAGGAGTCGCTGCTGGACGGACCACAGCCGGCGACGAACAACAGGCAGGCCGCGGCCGCCGCGCCGGTCATGGCGACGGTACCCGAGCGATGTTTGCGGGCGCGCCGAAGTTGCATGGTTGGCCTCACTTCACGTCGTTGTGCGGTGGGTGTTTCCGGCGGGCGGAGTCAGGACCGCCAGGCGTCGAAGTGTCGTTCCGCCCGCCGGAGCAGCACGGTGAGCACAAACCCGGCGACCGCGAAGATGATCAGGCCGGCGAACACGGTCGCCGTCTGGAACTGCTGGCCCGCGTTGTTCATCAGCAGGCCGATACCGTGTTGGGCACCCATGAGTTCGGCGACGAACACGCCGATCAACGCCTGGCCCACCGCCAGCCGCAGACCACTGAGGACGAACGGGACAGCGCCCGGAAGGGCGATGGTGCGGAAGATCTGGAGGTCGCCGCCACCGAAGCAGCGCGAAGCGCGAACCAGCTGCGGGTCGATGTCCCGCACCCCGGTGGTGGTGTTGATGACGATCGGGAACAACGCCATCAGGAAGACCAGGGTCACCTTGGACGACAGGCCGATCCCCAACCACACGATCAGCAGCGGACCGAGGGCGATGCGGGGAATGGAGTAGAAGAAGTTGACAAACGGGTCGAACACATAGCCGACCCGGCGGTACCACCCCAGCAGCATCCCGACCGGAATCCCGACCACCGCCGCCAACACCAGACCGTACAACAGTTCCGCCCCGCTGGCGCCCAGATCCTGCCAGATGGTGTCCGAGGAGAACATCTGCTGGAACGCATCGATCACATCGACCGGTCCGGGCAGCAGGATCACCGGCTCGATCCGCAACGCGGCGACCAGTTCCCACAGCGCGACGACCAGGATCACCGCGGTTACGCCGAACAGGTACTTCTCGGTGCGGTTGTCGGTCCGCCGGGTGGTCACCAGGCGCTCCCGGGCCACCGGCCGGATCGGCGTGTCAGTCGACATGGTCTGCTCCTTCCGGGTCCGCGCCGGCGTACAGCGCCCGGGACACCCGGTCGACCAGGTTGACGAAGGCGGGATCGCGCCGGACGTGCGACCGTCGCGGTTTCGGAATGTCCACGGTGAACTCGGCGATGATCCGGCCGGGCCGAGGGCCGAACACGCACACCCGGTCGCCGAGGAACACCGCCTCGACGATGTCGTGCGTGACGAACATGGCGGTGACCGCGGTCCGGGTGCACAGCCGCAGCAGTTCGCCCTGGAGCAGTTCCCGGGTCTGTGCGTCCACCGAGGCGAACGGTTCGTCCAGTGCCAACAGTTCCGGCTCGACGGCAAGCGCGCGGGCGAGGTTCACCCGCTGCTGCATTCCGCCGGACAGTTGTTGTGGATAGCTGTGCGCGAACTCGGCAAGCCCGACCAGCCCCACCAGTTCGGTCGCCCGCTCGCGGGCCGCCCGGCCGCGCAGCAGGCCGGACATCTCCAGCCCGTAGGTGACGTTGCCCAGCACATCGCGCCAGGGCAGCAGACTGGGTTGCTGGAACACCATCGCCCGTTGCGGCCCCGGGCCGGTGATCGGCCGGCCGGCGAGGGTGAGGGTGCCGCCGCTGAGTGGGATGAAACCGGCTACGGCGTTGAGAAAGGTCGTCTTGCCGCAGCCGGACGGGCCGACAATGCAGACCACCTCACCGCGGTTCACCGAGAGGTCGAGCGCGTCGACAGCATGCACTGAGCCGGCATTGGCGCGGTAGGCGATGGTGACTCCGGACGCGGCGAGATGCGCCGGTGATTTCTGGTCGGTTCGCACACCGCCGGCAACTTCGCGGTCGAGCGCCCCTGCGGGGATCGGGGATCGTTTCACGACACCGCCCTTTGCTCGTCGGGTGCCTGCGGACGATCAGTGCTCGACTCGCGGGCGGACGTTCCTGGGAGCTGCGCTGGAACCTGACCGAGTGTGGACTATGGGTCCTACCTTTGCAAGCAGCGAAATTCCCGATTCGATCAAGGCCGAACCTCGGCATGACCAAATATTGACAATATGGTCTGACCAATAGTAGGACTGAGGAGCTGCAAGGGTTTTCGCGCCGGATCGAGGACGCCCGCGAGGACCTGCCGACCGGGACAGAAAGGCCTGTCATGCGTGGTCGTGGCACATCTGGTTTCCGCAGACGCGTTTCCCGACGTTTTCTCGGAGTGATCGGCGCACTCGTTCTGCTGATCACCACCCTGCTGTCCGGGCCGGCTCAGGCCGACAGCACAACGCCGGCCTCAACCTCGGTCCCCTACACCACGACCACTGTCTTGATCGGTGCGGATCAGGTGATCGGCGCGCTCTACCAACCCGAATCGCCGACCCCCAACCAGTCGACCGCATTGTTCCTGACCCATGAGAACGACGACTTCATCGGCAGCATCCCGTGTGTCCAGCTGGCCCAGCGCGGTTTCACCGTGCTCTGCGTCAAGTCGCAGTACGCCGACCAGGCCGCGGCCAACTGGGACACGCTCGCCCTGGACGTGTCCAGCAGCGTGACCTATCTGCGGACATTGCCGACGGTGCACAAGGTTGTGCTGGTGGGCTGGAGCGGCGGCGGGGCGATCATGTCCTACTACCAGAACGTCGCCCAGAACGGGCTGGCCGCGTGCCAGGCCGCCGCCCGGCTCGACCCGTGCGGCGACGACCTGGCCAACCTGCCGGCGGCGGACGGCGTGGTGCTGCTGGACGCCATTCCCGGCATCGCGTTCTCCGACCTGACCGCCCTGGACGCATCCGTGGTCGACGAGCAGAACCTGCGGGTGCGCAACGAATCCCTTGACATGTTCGCCGGTCAGAACGGCTACCGGGCAAGCGGCTCGTCGGACTACAGCGCCGCCTTCATCAACCGGTACCTCAGCGGCCAGGGCAAGCGGGAAGCGACCCTGGTCGGCAACGCCGAGCAGTTGCAGCAGCAGATCGCTCGTGGCAACGGTCAATATCCGGATGACACGCCGATGCCGGTCGGGCGGGACACCGCGCGGATCTGGGAGGCCGACACCAGCCTGATCTCGCATACCAAGGGCAAGTACCCGCTGATCTCGCCGCAGCATCCCGACGGCGGCGCTCCGCAGGTGGTGCACTCGGTGCGGGTCACCTCGGCGAGCCCGACCGACAACGCCGCCTGGTCGAGCGACAAGGGTGGCTTCACCGCGAACTCGTTCATGTCGGTGGCCGCCATCAGCGCGCCGAACCCGCGGATCACCGACGACGCCATCACCGGGATCGACTGGGCAAGCAGCAACACCGCCACCGTGGCGAACGTCGGCGGGATCAGGTCGCCACTGCTGATCATGTCGATGACCGGCCACTACTGGCTGGTGCCTTCGGAGATGTACTACCAGAACGCGACCCACACGACGAACAAGACGCTGGCCTTCGTGGCGGGCGCGACGCACGGGTTCACCCCGTGCACGGCCTGCGCGAGCACGCCCGGCGAGTTCGGCGACACCGTCGGCGAGACGTTCAACTATGTGGCCAACTGGCTGACCACCAACTACGCCGGCTGATCAGCCGACGCGACCGGATCGGCGGCCGGTCGACACCGTGTCGATCGGCTGCCGATCACCGTCGATCACCGGGCCCGACCGGGGCGGCCAGAACCGGATCGGACGCGCCCGCGCAGCCTGAATCGATCATTGTCCGAATCGCCGGGATGACATCGATGTCATCCCGGCGATTTCTGTCTTGCTTGTCTGCTTGACGGCGGCGGCAACGCTGCCGCAACCTCATGGCAACGTTGTCATCCCGCTCCGAGCAGGCTGCGGATGACTCCCCGTGACCGTGATCGGAGTTGTCCATGCCGCAGGAACCCGCCACCCCCGTCGACCAGGATTCGCTCGACTCGGGGGTGTCACGGAGACGGTTCCTGTCGACCGGGGCCACGCTGCTGGCCGCGTTCGGCGTGTCCGCGGCGGTGCCGGGAGCGACCGCCTGGGCCGGCCCGGCGACCGCGAACTCCACCGCACCGACCAGCACCGATCTCGCCCTGTCCCGGCCGGTGACGGTGTCCTCCACCGACTACGCGCCGACCCCGGCGGCGTTCGCGGTGGACGGCATCGCGGAGACCGGCGTGCGCGGCTCCGGCTGGCGCGCGGTGGCCGGTGACCCGCAGTGGATCGCGGTCGACCTCCAGGTCCCGTGCCGGATCACCTCGGTGGTGCTCACCTTCGAGGCGGTGCCGGGCGACCCGGCGTTCGACCCGACCGCGTCCCGGAGCAACACCACGGGATTCGAGGTGCAGTCAAGCTATCCGGTGGCGTTCACAGTTGACGTGTCCGCCGACGGCAGGACCTGGACCACCGGCTACCAGACAACGGCGGGCACCGGCGGGGTCACCACCATCCCGCTGAGCACCCCGGTCACGGCCCGCTGGGTCCGGCTCTCCGCGTCCAGCCGGTCGAACACCAACCCGTTGGGGCTCAACGGCTTCCAGGTCTTCGGGACGGCCAACGGCAGCCGGCCGCCCGCGCGGGGCTGGACGAACTGGCCGGTCCGACACGTCGCCCCGCCCGCGCTCACGGTCGCGGCGGACGGCACCGTGCCGGTCGAGTCGGGCTGGGTGCTCACCATGGACGACTGGGCCGGCACCGGCGACGGCGTCGCACTGTCCGGGCAGTCGGTCGACACCAGTGGCTGGCTGCCGGCGACGGTGCCCGGCACGGTGCTGGCCTCGCTGGTCGAACAGGGTCACCTGCCCGACCCGGTGGCCGGGATGAACAACCTGCACGTGCCCGAGGCGCTGTCCCGACATTCCTGGTGGTACCGGCGGACCTTCGCGCTCCCGCACGGCCTGGACACCGGCGCGGACCGACACGTGTGGCTGGAGTTCGACGGGGTGAACCACCAGGCCGACATCTGGCTCAACGGCACCAGCGTCGGCACGCTGGCGCACCCGTTCGGCCGGGCCGCGTTCGACATCACCGCCGCGCTCAGGCGCTCCGGCGACCAGGCGCTCGCGGTGCGCATCTCCCCCATGCCGTTCCCGGGCAGCCCGGGTGACAAGGGGCCGGACGGCGCGTCGTTCGTGGACGCGGGCAACGAGATGTTCCAGTCCTCGCCCACCTACGTCGCGGTGTCCGGCTGGGACTGGATGCCGGCCGTTCGTGACCGTGTCTCGGGGATCTGGAACCACGTGCGGCTGCGGTCCACCGGTGCCGTGGTCGTCGGCGATCCGCGGGTGGACACGGTGCTGCCCAACCTGCCCGCCACCGACGCCGCCCAGGTCACCATCACGGTGCCGGTGCGCAACGCCGCCACCACCGCCCAGCGGGTGACCGTCACCGCCGCCTTCGACACCGTACGGGTGAGCAGCACGGTGAGTGTCCCGAGTGGACAGGAAGTCGATGTCGTCTTCGCGCCCGCCGACTTCGCCCAGCTCCGGCTGAATCGGCCGAAACTGTGGTGGCCCAACGGTTACGGTGACCCGAACCTGCACCAGCTGACGCTCACCGCGACCGTCGGCGGTGCCATCAGCGACCGCAGGACGCTGTCCTTCGGCATCCGGCAGATCGGCTACCAGTACAAGCTGCCGATCGTGGTCAGCAACGACATCGCCCCGCAGACCGTGGACTTCACCGCGCAACAGGCCCGCTACCTACGGCTGCAGGGCGGCCGGCGGGCCACCGGCTGGGGCATCTCGCTGTGGACGCTCTCCGTCATCGACAGCGCCACGCCGAACACCGATCTCGCGCTGAACAAGACCGCCACCGCCTCCTCGGTGGACAACCCGGGCAACGCCCCGTCGAACGCGGTCGACGGCGACCCGGGCACCCGCTGGTCCTCGGCCTACAACGACAACGAGTGGATCGAGGTCGACCTCGGCGCGGTGGTCGGCTTCGACCGGCTGGTGCTGTCCTGGGAGCAGGCGTACGCGCTGAACTTCACCGTCCAGGTGTCCGACGACGGCTCGACGTGGACCGATGTGATCTCGGTGGACAACACGCCCGATCCGCTGACCGTGCTGGTCAACGGTGTCAAGGTGTTCTGCCGGGGTGGCAGTTGGGGCTGGGACGAGTTGCTGCGCCGGATGACCCCCGAGCGGACCGACAACGTGGTGGCGATGCACCGCGACATGAACTTCACCATGATCCGCAACTGGATCGGCTCCAGCTATCGGGAAGAACTGTTCGAGGCGTGCGACAAGTACGGCATCCTGGTCTGGAACGAGTTCTGGGACGGGTTCTCGGCCGACCCGGCCAACCATGACATCTACCTCGCCCAGGCCAAGGACACGGTGCTGCGCTACCGGTATCACCCCTGTCTGACCGTGTGGTTCGGCTGCAACGAGGGCTCGCCGCCCGCGGTGATCGACGAGGCACTCAACGCCCTCGTCACCGGCAGCACCGACCTGCTCTACCAGAGCGACTCCAACGCCGGCATCATCACCGGCGACGGGCCCTACTACTGGGTCGACCCGACCCAGTACTTCACCGGCGACGCGACCGGCGGGAACATCGGTTTCCACAGCGAGATCGGCATTCCGACGGTGTCGGTGGTGGAGAGCATGCGCAACCTGGTCGGCCCGGACGACCCCGGCTGGCCGATCGACGGCCCGTGGTTCCTGCACGACTGGTCCAGCCAGGGCAACCAGGCCCCGCAGACCTACCTGGCCGCGATCGACGCCAGGCTGTCCCCATCGGACAGTCTGGAAGAGTTCTGCCGCAAGGCGCAGTTCGTCAACTACGAGAGCATGCGGGCGATCTTCGAGGCGTGGAACCAGAGTCTGTGGCACAACGCCTCCGGCGTGCTGCTCTGGATGTCGCACCCGGCCTGGCACAGCACCGTATGGCAGACCTACGACTACGACCTCGACGTGAACGGCAGCTACTACGGCTCACGGAAGGGCTGCGAGGCGCACCACGTGCAGGCGAACCTGTCGACCTGGCAGGTGACCGCGGTGAACCACACGCCGACCGCCGTGTCGGGAGCCACCGTCACCGCTCAGCTCTACAGCCTGGCCGGCGGCATGCTGGCCGGCGCGCAGCGGTTGACGGTGGATATCGACGCCTCGGCGACCACCGCCGCGTTCATCGTCCCGTTCGGTGCCGACCTGCCCGCGCTGCACCTGCTGCGACTGCGGCTGACCGCCGCCGACGGCACGCTGATGTCGGAGAACACCTACTGGCGCTACCGGGCGGACACCGATGTGCAGGCGCTCAACCAGGTGCCGGCCACCCGGTTGGCGGTGTCCTTCAAGCCGAGCCACGACAGCTACACCGCGACCCTGCGCAACGCCGGCACGAACGTGGCCGCGATGGTCCGGCTGTCCCTGCGGGAGAGCAACGGTGTCGACCGGGTGCTGCCCACGATCTACCAGGACAACTACTTCTGGCTGCTGCCAGGGGAATCCCGGACGATCGCGGTGACCCCGCGGCAGGCGGTGTCCCGGCCGAGGCTGCTGGTGGAGGGATACAACGTCACGGCGACGCTGACCGGCTGACCGGCGAGCTGCCCCACGGCCGAGCTGATCGAGGCTGTGGGGCAGCTCGCGCCGCGACCCCGCCGGGGAACAGGCGCGGCCTGCCCGTCACATGCTCTGGGCCGCGTGCCCGCACTCGTAGACCGTCTCCGCGGCGCGGGCGTAACAGACCGGGCAGGTGCTGACCGGTCTGTCGCGCCGGCCCCAGAAGGGATGCGTGGCTCCGCAGAGCGCGATGACGCGTTCGCCCGGCCGCGGATCGGGGTTGCACCGGGCGCAGTAGGCGTGGGCGGTGCGTTCGATGTCGGTGGGCGTGCTCCCGCGTCCGGACCCGGCGGTCATCTGGTCTCCCTGCTGACAGCGGTGATGTACCGACCTTCTGGTACCCCGGATGCCCGTGCCGCAACCTGATCGTCACCGGCCGATCATCACCATGACCTGATCGGGCCAGGAAAATCTCCGGTCATCGACTGATTGGTCCTACCACGATAGGCTCGCTCGATCGGTCCAGCTGCGGTGGAGAGTGGACACAATGGCCGATCAGGCGGACACGCTTGCGGTGGTGCACAGCCCCCGGTTCGTCGGCCGCGAGGTCGAGCTGACCCGGCTCACCGCGGCTCTCGGCCGGCCACCCGCCCTGGTGCTGGTCGAGGGCGAGGCCGGGATCGGCAAGAGCAGGCTGGTCCGCGAGGCGCTGCGGACGGCCGCCGTGGGCGCGGACCGGACCCGGGTGGCGGTGTGTCCGCCGTTCCGGGAACCGCTCACCCTCGGCCCGATCGTGGACGCCGCGCGCCAGGCGCGGGCGGAGGTGGCCGGGCTGCGGCGGACGCCACTGGCCGGCGCGCTGCGGCCACTGTTCCCCGAATGGGCCGATCAGCTCCCGGGATCACCGGAACTGCTCACCGATCCGGGTGCCGCGTGGCATCGGCTGATCCGCGCCCTACTGCTCGTCCCAGTTCGCCGCCGCGTCGTTCTGGCCGACGCGGCCCGAGTCGGGTGGGTGCAGCAGCCGGATGGGAAACAGCAACGACACCCGGTTCGGCCTCAGCGGAGCGGTGCACACCGCCGACATCGAACGCGGCATCAGGTTCGCCCAGCGGATCGAGAGCGGCATGATCCACATCAACGACGCCACCATCCGCGACGAGCCGATCGTCGCCTTCGGCGGTGAGAAGCGCTCCGGCCTCGGCCGGCTCAACGGTGAATGGAGCCGTCAAAACAGACTGACATTGGTTCCCGGCCTCGTCAAGACCTCGAATCGCTTCCAGCCGCCGTCGCCGTTCCGCTGAAAGAAACGCTGCCGACGGCTGAGCGGGCGGGCTCGACGCACCGAATACAGTGATCGGCTGGGAGGTCGGACATGGACAGCGGCAACGGGACCGAGAGCGCAGCACGGGTAGCCGACGTGCTGCTGCACTTCTTGGCGGGCAACGAGACGCTCGGCGTCTCCGCATTGGGCCGGGACCTGGGGCTGAGCAAGGCCGTGGTGCACCGCATCGCCCGCACCCTCGTCGACCGCGATCTGCTGGCTGTCGACCACCGCACCCGCGGTTACCGGCTCGGTCCGGCCGCGGCCGCCCTCGGCGCGCGGGCGCTGCGCGATTCGCAGCTGCGTACGACGGCGCTGCCCGCGTTGCGGGAGCTCCAGGTGGCCAGCGGCGAGACGACCACACTGTCCGCGCTGGTCGCCGACGGTCGCGTCTACGTCGACCAGATCGTCAGCCGGCACGAGATCAAGATGACCGTCGAGGTGGGGCGTCGGTTCCCCCTGCATGCCGGCAGCTCGGGGCGGGCCATCCTGGCCTTCCTGCCCGCCGCCGAGCGGGCGCGGATCATCAGCACCGGCCTGGAGGCGATGACCCCCAACACCGTTGTCGACCCCGAATCCCTCGATGCCGTGCTGGTCAGCGTGCGTGAGCTCGGGGTGGCCAGGTCCGACGGGGAGCGCCAGCCCGGCGCCGCGTCGGTGGCCTCACCGGTGTTCGACGTCGACGGCCGGGTCGTCGGCGCCATCTCGGTCTGCGGTCCGCACGCCCGGCTCACCGACAAGGTCCGCAACAACCTCGTGCCCGACGTGATCGCCACGGCCGACCGCATCTCGCGTGAACTGGGCTGGTCAGGCGCGCTCCCCGCGCACGAGTCCGCCGGCTGAGACCAGCAGGTCGCGCAGGCTACGCGCACCGCTCCATCCATGGCATGAAAGTTTTGAATGGCTTTGTTAGATTGACCGAATGGCAACTCTTCGGGCGCTGGAGTGCCTCGTCGCGCTGGTGGAAACGGGCTCGGTGACCGGCGCGGCAGCGTCCCTGCAGATGTCCCAACCCGCGCTCTCCCACCAGATCGCCGCCCTGGAGAAGGAACTCGGCACTCCCGTCGTCCACCGGCTGGCCCGAGGCGTCCGCGTCACGACGGCGGGACGGGCCGCGGCCGAGGAGGCCCGCATCGCACTGCGTGCGGCGGACCAGGCGGTCCGGATCGGTCGGCGGGTGGGGGCCGGCGACGGCGGCCGGCTGCGGATCGCCTGTGCGGAGACGATGACCGCGTGGCTGCTGGTGCCCGTGCTGCGGCAGTGGCGATCCCGCCGGCCCAGCGTGGTGCTGGAGCTGAGCGAGCACACCAGTGCCGACGACATGAGCGTGCTGATCAGCTCCGGCATGGCCGACCTGGCGGTCGGTCCGCGCCCGGGGGTTACCGACGAGCACATCGAGGTGCTCGGCGAGGAGGAGATCGTGGTCGTCGCGCCCGCGGGTCACCACTTCGCCGCCCGGCCCGCCGTGCCGTTCCGGGACATCGCGGCCGAGCCGTTCGTCCACTACACACCCGACAACGGCCTGTCGGCCTGGGTGGACCAGTTGGCCGCCCGGCACCACGTGGTGCTCGATCCCGTGCTGCGCACCCGTAGTCCGCGCACCGCGGCGCAGCTGGCGGCGGCCGGAATGGGCGTCACCATCGTGCCGGTGTCGGCGCTGCCGGCCAGACCACCCGGGGTGGTCCGCCGGCTGAAGCCGCTGGTCCGCCGGGAGGTCGTGGTCCTGGTGGCGTCCCCGTCCGACTCCCTGGTCGCCGCGTTCGTCGAGGACCTGCGGCGGCGTGGCCTGCCCACCAGCGCTCCGCTGGCCGCCGGCTAGACGTTCTGGCCCTGGGGCAGCACGATCTCCAGCTGCGCGCGGGAGGAAACCCCGAGCTTGGTGAAGACCTTGCGGAGGTGATATTGGACCGTGTGCGCGCTGATGAACAGGCGGCTGGCAATCTCCGGATTGGACAGTCCGTCGCGGGCCATCCGGGCGATCTGTGCCTCCTGGGCGGTGAGTTCGTCGTGCGGACGCGCGTCGACCCGCTTGCGCACGGCGACACCGGCGGCCCGCAACTCCCGCCGGGCCCGCTCGGCGAACGCGGCCATGCCCATCGCCTCCAGCATGGTCTGGGCGCTGCGCAACTGTTCGCGCGCCTCAAGGTGCCGACGCGCCCGGCGCAACCACTCCCCGTACAGCAGGTGAACCCGGGCGAGGTCGACCCGCAACCGGGTCCGGCCGAGGTGGCCGATCGACTCAAGGTACAGCGCCTCGGCCTCGTCGCCGGCGCTGAGCAACGCCTTCGACCGAGCCCGCAGGCCCAGCGCCCAGTCCGTGCCACTGGCCCCGGTCACTTCGGCCAACCGACGGTAGGCGTCCGCCGCCGTCCCGAGCTCGTCACAGCGCACGGCTGCCTCGACCAGTTCGACGCAGGGCAGGGCAAGAGAACCGCGGTCCGCGTCGTAGGCGATGGACTGTCGCGCCGCGGCGACGGCGTCGTGATAGCGGCCAAGACCGTTGCACAGGACCGAGTTCGCCCACTCGGCCATGGTGACCCCGACCCCTTCCCCACGTCGGGTCACATCCGCCAGTGTGGCTCGGAACACCTCCGCCGCCACCGCCTCGTCACCACGGAACGCCGCCAGCCCCAACGCGCCGTATGGGGCCAGGCTGATCGCGGTCGCGTCCTTGATCGCCTGTGCTTCGTCGGCCAGGGCGCCCGCCGCCGCCAGATCGCCGCAGAACAACAGGAACAACGCCCGCAGCGTGAGCGCGAGCGGCAGTTCGCTGAGTGCGCCGGTGGTGCGGGCGAGTTCGACGTGCCGGGCGGACAACGTGTCCCAGCGGTCGTCGTCGCACAGTTGCATCGCGGTGATGCTCGCCAGCCACAACCAGTGCAGTTCGTGTTCGGCCGACATCCCGGCGCCGAAGTCGGTGAGGGCCTGCCGGAGCATCGGCACTCCCGCCGCATAACCGCGGTTGTACATGGCCGCCGTGCCGTCCAGCAGCAGGTCCCATGCCCGGGGATCGGCCTGCGGGGGCGGCGCCGACTCGGCCGCGCGGGCGATCTCCAGCACGTCGGCCCCCGGGCCGGCCAGCCGACCGGCGAAGATGGCGGCGGCCAGCGCGTCCAGGTAGGTCGCCCGGGAGAGCGCCGGGTCAATCGACTCAAGCTGCCCGGCCGCCTTCAGCAACAGCGGCGGGGCGTCGCTGCCGCGATTCATCACGAACGCCAACTGCGCACGAATCAGCGCGGCCCGAGGTCGCTGGACGTCGCTCAGCGGCCCGGCATCGGCCATGGCGAGCAGGTCCAGCGCTGCCTCGAACGACCCCGCCTGAAGCTGCGCCTCCGCGGCGGCCAGCGCCCGATCGGCCCGACGCGCCGGGTCGAGCGTCAGCGTCGTCGCCCACAGCAGGAACGCCGCGGCCGCGGCAACCCCACCGCGCGCCCTGGCTCGGCCCGCGGAGCGTTCCAGCTCCTCGGCCACGTCCTCATCGGGTCCGGCGGCGGCCTGGGCCCGGTGCCACGCGCGCCGGTCCGGGTCGAGCTGTGCGTCGGTGACCTCGGCCAGCGCGCGGTGCACCCGCTGCCGGTCCTCCGCCGACGCGGACCGGTACACCGCCGAGCGGGCCAGCGGGTGTCGGAACCGCACCCGGGCACCCATTTCCAGCAGGCCCGCCGCGGTCGCCGGGGCCGCCGCGGCCGGCCCGATCCCGAGCCGAGCCGCCGCCTGACGCACCAGTACCGGATCACCGCCGGGTTCACTCGCCGCGACCAGCAGGAACTGCCGGGTCGACTCGGGCAGGGCGTCCGCCCGTCGGCCGAAGCTTCCCTCGATGCTGCCCGACAATGGCATCGCGCTGGGAAAGCCGAATCCGCCAGCCAGTTGCGCCGGCGTCAGCCCCCGTGGCAGCTCCAACAGGGCCAACGGGTTGCCGCCCGTCTCGGCAACGATCTGGTCGCGTACCCGAGCATCGACCGGGCCGGTCAGGACTGTCTCCAGCAGCGCCGCCGCCTCGGGTGCCCGCAGGCCCTCGACCGACAGCTCGGCCAGCCCGCGCAGGTCGTCGCTGACCACCCGCGTCGCCAGGATCAAGCCGACCGACTCCGCACCCAGACGCCGGGCGACAAACGCGAGAGCCTGAGCCGACGCCCGGTCGAGCCACTGCTGGTCGTCGACCAGGCACATCAGCGGCCGTTCGTTCGCGACATCGGCGAGCAGGCCCAGCACAGCCAGGCCGACCAGAAACCTGTCCGGCGCCGGCCCCGAACTGACGCCGAAGGCGGTGCGCAGCGCCTCGCTCTGCGGTCGCGGCAGCCGGTCGAGCCGGTCCAACAGCGGTACGCAGAGCTGGTGCAGCCCGGCGAAGGGCAGCTCCATCTCCGCCTGGACGCCCCCGGCCCGCATGATCCGCACGTTCGGCGCGTGCACGGCGGTGTAGTCCAGCAACGCGGTCTTGCCGACACCCGGCTCCCCGTGCACCACCAGCGCCTGGCTCGCACCGGAGCGGACCGCGCTGATCAGCTGGTCGAGCGCGGCGCATTCAACGCGCCGGCCGATCAACCCGGCCACGCGTCGCCACCCGGGCACGTCCGCCAGCAATCCACGTGGCTACGGTAGCCGCTGACCGAGGGGCCCGCGGGCAATGCGCGCGGCTCGGGGCCGGGTCCACGACGGCCTGCCTGGCTCGGCCCGTTCCGGCTACTGCCTGTGCGATCATGATCACATCAGGTGGCTCAGGTTGTCCCGGGCCGACCGCGGAACGACCCTCAGCTCGCCGCGCTGCGCCGCAGCTCGTCCTCGTAACAGCCTTCCATCACGGCCCACGACAGGGCGACGAGATCGGCGAACTCCGCGACGTCCGCAGGCGGTTCGACGTGGTACCAGGCAGCCGACTCCACCGTGCGTCCGTTCACGCTGACCGCGTACCACGTGGTCAGTCCGAGCTGTGGATGGTTGGTCAGCCGCTGGCGGAACTCAAGAAGATCAAAACGTACGTCCGCCAACGGAAAATAGGCGACCGGCCGGTCGTCGGACTCGTACAGCAACCGCACGTCCGCACTGTCGGCGATCCACGCCCCGCCGAAGCGCGCCCGCAGCCGCCGGTGCGCGCGGGTCACCCGTGGTCGATGTTCCGGCACCAGCCGCGCCAGCTGCATTCGTGCGGCCGGCACGGCGTCGATCGGGTCCGCTTGCCGAAGGGGTGACATCAGCAACTCCTCTCCCGTTGCCGTCGAGCGGCGGCAACGGGCCGTCCGGGCCGTGGGCTCCGATGTGGACACCCGTTGATCAGCTGACGACCCGCGACCGTCCATACCGACGCTGGGTTCTGAGACGGATCGTCCCCACGCGGCGCGCCGCTTCGCATCCGTGTTTCCCCAGCCGGATACCCCCGTCCCAGCCCCACCCGGGCAGACGATGCGTGTGGTTGTCGTCACCCACGGTGTTCGCGGTGCCGGCCGCCGGCCGGCACCGGACGGTGGACCAGCGCGATGGCTACCCATCGGGGGATGCGGCTACCCGTCGGCGACCGACAAGCTTGAGTTCTGTGGCACAGGTAGGAGTGGTGGTGACCCTGACGGGCAGGACGGCACGGGCGGCGACGCTCCCGGTCGTCGGACGTGAGCGTGAACGCGCCCGGCTGGCGCGGGTGCTGTCGGCCGGAGCAGCGGGACAGGGCGCTGCCCTCGTGGTGCGCGGCCCGGCCGGGATCGGCAAGACCGCCCTGCTCGACCGCGCGGTGGCGGCCGCGCTCGGCCATCGGGTGCTGTCGGTTCGGGGGGCGGCAGCGGAGTCCGAGCTGAGGTATTCCGCGCTGCACCTGCTCTGCTCGGCGCTGGACAGCCGGCTCACCGGACTCGACCCGCACCACCGCGAGGCCCTCGACACAGCCCTCGGCCGACGCGGCGGTGCCCCGCCGGACCGCTTCCTCGTCGGCGTGGCAATGACCGCTCTGCTGACCCTGGCCGCCGAGGCCCGGCCGCTGCTCTGCGTGGTCGATGACGCCCACTGGCTCGACACCGCCTCCGCGGACGTGCTGACGTTCGTCGCCCGGCGACTGGGCGAACTGCCCGTCACCGTGTTGATCGCCACGCGGGGTGACAACTTCGCCGGTCTGCCCGACATCGGGGTGGCCGGCCTGAACCAGGCCGACGCCCGAAAACTGCTGGAGTCCGCACTGCCCGCACCGATCGACGACGCCGTGGCCGACCGGATCGTCGCGGAGGCGCGGGGCAATCCGCGGACGCTGATCGACTCGGCCCGAGGTGCGTCGCCGGTCGAACTGGCCGGTGGTTACGCACTGGCGCTGTCCAACCGCCGCGACGACGACACGGTGGCCAGGCTGGCCCCACGGAGCAGGTTGCTGCTGTTGCTCGCCGCCGCCGAGACGGTGGGCGATCCGGCACTGCTGTGGCGGGCCGCGGCTCGGCTCGGCATCGAGGCCGGCGCCGCCGAGCAACTGGAAACCGAGGGCCTGCTGACGTTCGGTTCGCTGGTCACCTTCCGGGAGCCGCGACTGCGGTCCGCGAGCTACGGGCAGGCCACGCCGGCCGAACGGCGCCGGGTGCACGACGCACTGGCCGCGGCGACCGATCGCGCGACCGATCCCGATCGGCACATCTGGCATCGCACGCACGCCTCGCTCGTGCCCGACGACACGATCGGCGACGAGTTGCTGCACGCCGTCCGGGCCGCTCGGGAACGCGGCGGACTGGCCGCGGCGGCATCGTTCCTCGAACACGCCGGCCGGTGGACCGCCACACCGGACCTGCGCACCGAACGGGCGATCATGGCGGCCGAGGCCTATCACGAGGCCGGCGACCCGGAGCTGGCCGTCCGGCTGCTCGGCATCGCTGAACTGGGACCGCTCGATGCTCGACGCCGCGCCCGGCTGGACCGGACCCGCGCGCGCATCAACTTCGACGCCACCCGCGGTCGGCGCGCCATCGCCGGCCTGTTGCGCTCCGCCAAGAACCTCGAAGAACACGAGCCGCGACTCGCACCGGGGGCATATCTCGAAACCCTGGGTGCGGCGATCTTCACCGGGGATCTGGACATCGTCCACGCGGTGTCGGCTCGGCTGGCCACCCACCAGCCAGCAGGAACCAACCGGCTGCTGGAGGGGGTGGCACAACGGTCCACCAGTGGTTACCCGGCAGCGATCGAATCATTGAAACTGGCCCTGAAGACCATCGACAACGATCACGAGGACGACACCCGCGCACAGCTGCTCGGCTGCCTCGTCGCAGCCGACCTGTGGGAGGACGACGCCTGGGACGAGCTGAGCCGTACCGCGGTGGAGCGCACCAGGAAGGTCGGCGCCAGAGCGTTTCTTCCGTATGTGCTCACGCATCGGGCACTTGTCGAGATCCACACCGGGCAGTTCTCGGTCGCCGGGTCACTGGTGGACGAGTCGACAGCGCTGAGCGACGCGGCCGGAACGCCGGAGTTCACCCAGGCCGCGGTCGTCCTGGCGGCCTGGCGTGGTGCTGAAGATCCGGACACCTGCGACCGCGGCAGCGGAGTGACGGCTGCCCTGTCCCGCTACGCCAAGGCCGTACGCTGCAACGGACTCGGCGCGTACCGGGACGCGGTGGCAGCAACCCGCCAGGTGATCGAGCGCGACGCCCTGGAACTACAGGGTTGGTCCCTGGTCGAACTCGTCGAAGGCGCCGTCCGCTCCGGCGATCTCGCCACCGCACGGGCCGCCCTCGACAAGCTCACGGACCAGACCTGGCTGAGCGGCACGGACTGGGCGCTGGGAGCCGCAGCCCGCTCCCGAGCGCTGGTCGAGGACGACGATCATGCCGAGAACTGGTATGTCGAGGCCATCAAGCACCTCGACCGATCCCGGATCACGGTCCACCTTGCCCGGGCCCGACTCGTTTATGGCGAATGGCTGCGCAGGCAGGGCCGGCGGGTCGACGCCAGGGTGCAACTCCGGGCCGCACACGAGTCGTTCGTGGCCATGGGCGCGGAGGCGTTCGCGGCCCGCGCGACGCGGGAGCTGCTCGCGACCGGCGAACGGGCCCGACGGCGGGTCGAGGAGACGCGTTCCGAACTCACACCGCAGGAGGCCCGGATCGCGTCGCTGGCCCGCGACGGTCGCAGCAACCCGGAGATCGCGACCATGCTCGCGATCAGCCCGCGCACCGTCGAGTACCACCTGCACAAGGTGTACACCAAACTCACGATCAACCATCGGACCGAACTCCGCCTGGTGCTCACCGACACCCCGGCGATATGACGGTATTTCGTTGTCGCCAGGCTGACACCCGGTCAGGCGATGTTTGGATCGCGTCCAGCCGCGGGTAGCACGACAGTATGCGGTTTGCGACGTTGAACACGTGGGGCAGGCGTGGTGACTGGACCTCCCGGCTTCCGCTCCTGCGAAACGGTTTCACCGCACTGGACGCCGACATCGTCGTGCTGCAGGAGACAGTCCTGACCGCGGACGTCGATCAGGTGGCCGAGATGCTGGGGACCGGTTACCACCCCGGTCGACATGTCATCGACAACGTCAGCGTCTGCTATCGAAGCGCCTGGGAGTCGACTCATCCGGCCGAGCGACTTGCCACCTATATTCCGGAAAATCCGCTGTCAGTGGACGCCGACTGGCCGTTCCGAGGTATCGACCACGTGCTGATCCGGTGCGGTCGTAACGGTCCGACGCTGCCGATCCGTGAATGTCACCGGACTTTCGACCACGGGCCGACCAGCGCGAGTGACCACTACGGACTTGTTGTCGACTTCGGTCTGTCGACAGACCCCTCGTCCTGATCACCGCCGTCATCGGTGGACAGCGGCGCCGCGAGATCCTCCAGGGACTTGTCCTCGGCCTCGATGCCGATAATTATCTCCAGCACGCCACCGGCCGCCATCACGGCGGCGCCGATGTAGTACCCGACCGCGACGGCACCCAGCTGACCGGTGCCGACGAGGTGGCCGAACAGCACCGGGCCGATGATGCCGCCGAGTCCGGTGCCCACCGCGTAGAACAGGGCGATGGACAACGCCCTGATCTCCAACGGGAACACCTCGGACACGGTGAGGTACACGGCGCTGGAGCCGGCCGACGCCAGGAAGAACACAACCGCCCACGCGACGGTCAGCGTGGTCGCCGTAAGCGAGCCTGCGCCGGACAGCACACCGGTGACGACCAGCAGGGCGGCGGAGCCCAGATAGCTGATCGCGATCATCGGGCGGCGGCCGACGGTGTCGAACAGTCGGCCCAGCAACAGTGGGCCCAGCAGGCTGCCAGCCGCCAGCGGGATCAGGTAGATGCCGACGGTCGCGTCGGAGACGTGGAAGAACGTGCTGAGTACCAACGACTCGGTGAAGTAGACGGCGTTGTATAGGAACGCCTGGCCCACGAACAGCCCGAGGCCGAGCACGGTGCGGCGCGGGTAGGTACGCAGCAGCGTCCGGGCCAGGGTGACGAACCCGATGCTGCCGCGCGGCCGGATGCGAATGCTGGCATCCACCTCGTCGAGCCGTTCGCCGGTCTGTTCGGCGACGGCGTGTTCGATGTCGGTGACCAGCTCGTCCGCTTCTTTCGCGCGGCCGTGGGTGAACAGCCACCGTGGGCTCTCCGGAACCCTGCGGCGCACGATCAGGATGCCGACGCCGAGCAGCGCACCCAAGGCGAAAGCCAGGCGCCAACCCAGATTCGGCGCGAACAGTGACGTGTTCAGCAGCGGGATGGTCAGCGCCGCGCCGGCTGCGGCGCCCAGCCAGTACGAGCCGTTCACCGCGAGGTCCACCGTGCCGCGCACCCGCGCGGGGATCAGCTCGTCAACGGCCGAATTGATGGCCGCGTACTCGCCGCCGATGCCGAATCCGGCAAGGAAGCGCATCACGAAGAACCAGATCGGGTTGAACGACACCGCGGTCAGGACGGTCGCGACAAGGTAGATGCCCAGCGTGATCACGAACAGTTTCCTGCGGCCCAGCCGGTCGGTGGCGTAGCCGAGCCCGAGCGAGCCGACCACCGCGCCGACGATGTAGACCGACGCGGCAAGACCGACCCCGGCGTCGGACAGATGCAGGCCGCCGGCTGGGTCGGTCAGTCGCGACCCGAGCGCACCGACGATGGTGACTTCCAGGCCGTCCAGAATCCACACGGTGCCCAGACCCACCAGCACCATCCAGTGCCACCGCGCCCAGGGCAGCCGGTCAGCCGCGCCGGGACGTCGGTGGACACGCTCGTCGTGTCATCCGCCCGGGTCACCGCTGAGCGCCGACTTCACCCGCGCGGACGCATCGGATCAGTTCCTCGCCGTAGGGCAGCATGATCAGCCCGGCGACGGCGCCGGCCACTGACGCGAGGTAACCCCCGGGCAGGCGCTGTTCCTTCAGCCGCAACCGCCACGCATCCCGTCGCCGTGCCCCCGCCAGCAGGTCCCGCACCTGCTCCCAGTGCAGGCAGGTCAACGCCGCGGTCGCCATGAACGGCAACGACTCCAGGAAGCTGTGCAGGTGCTGCTCCCACGGGGTGACGGCCCGGTCGCTGGCCTCCGCCGTACTCACGTCCCACAGCGCCGTCGCCTCGTGCGCCGCGATCGCGCCGGCGATCACCACCAGCACCAGCGGATTGATCTCACACAACAGGGCCAGCGCGATGGGGCCGCCGACCTCGGCCATCATCAACGCGTGGATCAGCGACTCCCGGGTGCCCGACGTGTGCTCGATGTCGGTTCTGCGGTGCTGTAGCCAATCCAGTACGCCGGGCACGAACCACGCCGGCAGCAGACCGAACATCAGGTAGCGCAAGGTCGCGCTCTGGGTGTCCCCGGCCCGCCGGGGCACCTTGAGCACCGGTTTGGCCGACAGGGCACCGACAATTCGACGAACTCGCATGATCACCGCTCTCCGGTCAGTCCAGGGGTCCGTCGGCATCCTCGACGGCCTGTTTGACCTCCTCGGCCACCGCGGGCCACGGCTGGTCATGTGGGTCACGAGGGTGCGGGTCGTGCCGGTCCGGGTCGGGAGGCCGCCCACCCTCGTCACGGCCGGACAGCGCGGTCCCGGACTGGTCCTCGTCGTCGATCTGGGTGCGGTCCGGGTTCGCGACCGTCTCCTCGTCGTGACCACTCATGTCGAGTAACTGCCCACCGCGGGCCGGCGACAAACACCCCGGCCAGGTAGCTCACCCGTCGGTAGACCGTCAGGACCGGGGAGCATCCGACCGATGAGGCTTACTCGCACCTGCCCAAGACGGTCCGATCAGGACAATCAGTCCGGCGTGACCGCCAGATGCCTGATCCTGACAACGAAGGCAGCGACCTGCACATGTACGAGGGCCCCATGCGCCGGCGGGCTGGCCGAACCGCTGCGCGTGCCCTACGCCGACCGGAACGCCCTTGTCCTGCCGGAGGAGGCGCAGGACAAGGAAACCGACTACGTCACGCTGTCCGACATCCTGCCGACCGGATACCAAGCCACCGAACTGGCCGGCGTCGGCATCGATGACTCCGTCGTCTACGGCGCGGCCGAGGCCGACCAGGTGTTCGTCGTGGACCGCCAGCCCCACCCGGCTCAAGCTCGCGGAGCCGATCGGCGCGACCCCGATCGACGACAGCGGCGGGAACGCCGACGAACAGGTGCTGGAGCTCACCGGCGGCCAGGACGCTGACCGGGGCGTGGAGGCCATCGGCTACCAGGGCCACGAACAGCCCGGCCTGACCATCAACAGCCTGATCCAGGCGGTCCGGCCCACCGGCCGGATCGGTGTGGTCGGCGTGTTCGTTCCCGAGTATCCCGACGCCGCGGACGACCTGGCCAAGAAGGGTGAGTTCGCCTTCGACTTCGGCACGTTCTTCTTCAAGGGACAGTCCATGGGCACCGGCCAGGCCAACGTCAAGCACTACAACCGGCAGTTGCGCGACCCACCCGAACGGTGGGTTAGCCCGCGCCTGTCCTGGGTACTTCCGGAGGTGCCGAGAGGAGGCGCGCATGCGCGGTGGCCTGGAAACATTCGTGTGGTGGGTGATCCTCGTGGGGGTTTGGCTGGCCACCCTGAGCGCCTTCTCCTTCGAGGAACTGGCTGTGGCGGCGGTGCTGGCGCTCCCCTGTGCGGTCGCCGCGGGCGCCGCCCGACGCGCCGCCGAGGTTCGCTGGACGGTCGGTTCAGGCTGGGCACAGTGGCTGCTGGCGCTGCCCGGCGCGGTCCTGCACGACACGGCGGCCGTGCTGCGGCTGGGGATGCGGTGGCAACGGCGAGAGGACGAGGACGAGTTCCGCCGCGTGCCGCTGCCGACCGAGTCGGCGGATGGCCGCCGGGCCGGACGAGAGGCCGTCACCACCGAAGTTCTGTCGGCGACACCAGGTTCGGTCGTGGTCGATGCCGACGAGCACGACGGGTTGCTCGTACATGCCATGCCGATCGGCAGGACCCGGTTGGAACAGGAGACGACCGGATGACGATCTGGATGCTCGCCGCTGCGGCGTTGATGCTCGGCGGCCTCGTCCCGGCCATGGTGCTCGCCTACCGTGGCACGGCCCCGGTGCGCCTGGTCGGACTCGAACTGGCCGGCGCACTCGGGACCATCCTCATGCTGGTGCTCTGTCAGGCACTCGACCAGCCGAGTTACCTGGTCGTACCGCTGGTGCTGGTGTTGCTGTCCTTCGCCGGCACGCTCGTCTTCACCCGGCTGCTGGGCACCGGCGATGGATGACCTCCGGCAGGTCGTGGTCGACGTGCTGCTCGGCGCCGGTACCGTGCTGGCGGTGCTCGCGTCGCTGGCCGCGCTGCGGTCGCGGTCGGTGTACCGGCGGCTGCACTACCTCACCGTGGTGACCTCGGCGGCCACTCCCCTGATCGGACTCGGTCTGGTGGTCG
>DATATV010000146.1:0-50072 GCA_036268615.1 Pseudonocardiaceae bacterium | reverse complement strand
GAACGGCCGGGCGAACAGCAGCACCAACCCGGCGAAGGCGTTGCCCAGTGACTGCTGGGCCGCGATGCCCACGATCACCCCGGTGATCGCCCCGGACAGCAGCAGCTTGTCCAGCGGCACGGTGAGCATGCTCAGCACGGTGATCAGCACGATCACGTAGCCGACCAGGGTGATCACCAACCGCAGGCCGCCGGCGATCGCGGGCGCGCCCTGCGCGCGGACCAGCCGGCCCACCTCGTTGGCCGTGCTACGCACCGCGATCACACCGAACAGCAGACACGCGGCGATCGCGGCGAACGCACCGATCCGGAAGCCGATCGGGTGGGCGTAGATCCCGCCGAGCCAGAGGACGGCGCCGGGCGCGGCCAGGGCGACCACCCCGGCGATGATGGCCCGGCGGAAGTCCGGCTCGCGAACCACCTGCCTGGCCTCGGCCAAGGTGCCGCTGGCGGCGAATCGGCTGCCCAGGTTCACCGGATGTCCCTTTCGGCTCGTCGGAGTTTGATCCTGCCCAAACTAATCGTCGGGCATCCGAGTCGAAACGGGACACTGCCGCACCGATCCAGCGGGTGGGTGATCACCCACGCGCGCCGCCACTGTGAGAGGGTGCGGCCCGTGGAATTCGTCTACCGAGTACTCGCCACCGCCGTCGCCGTGTGGGTGGCCACCTTTCTACCGGGGATCGAGCTGTTGTCGACCTCGACGCCGGAGAAGGTCGGCACGCTGATCGGCATCGCGGTGCTGTTCGGCTTGGTCAACCTGGTGCTCAAGCCCGTGGTCAAGGTGGTCGGCTGCGTCTTCTACCTGCTCACCCTGGGCCTGATCGGCCTGGTGGTGAACGGCCTGCTGCTGTTGCTGGTGTCCTGGATCGCCGGCCAGCTGCGCCTGCCGTTCGAGGTCGACGGCTTCTGGGCCGGGTTCTGGGGCGCCATCGTGATCGCGGTCGCCAGCTTCGTGCTGACCATTCCGCTGCACATCGCGCACATCAGCAAGCACGCCACCCGGCGGGCCTAGCCAGTTCCGTGGGCAACCGGCAGTTCCGTGGGCAACCGGTCGCGCACCAGGCGACCGGCCGGGTCCAGGGTCTCGTCCCGGGAACCGCCGCCGGCCGGTCTACTGGTCGGGCGTGACCGGGACGGGCACCTGCACCCAGCCGCGTTCGTCGCGATCGGCGATCCGGACGGACACCAGCGGCGCGAACGCGCGGTGGTCGATGCCCGGGTAGCCCTGCCGGATCAGCGTGCGGTAGATGTGGCTGGACGCGACCAGCACCAGTGGTGCGCCGGTGCTGTGCAGCTTCCGCTTGAGCGTCGGGGAGTCCAACAGCCGGAACGCGACGTCCAGCGGCTCACCGAACCAGCCGTGCCCGTCGGTGTGCACCTCGCCGGCGTGCACCACCGCGCGCATCCGGAACCGCTGGTCGGGATGACCGCGGTGGTGCGCGGCGAGCAGGCCGGCGAGGTTGGGCATGACCGTGTCCAGCAGCAGTGTCTTGGGCGCCTCGTCCACCGGGTGGATCAGCACGAGCACGCCATCGCCCCGGTCGATCATCGGCTCCATCTGGTGCCGGGTGATCCCGGCGGCCTGGAACGCCCGTTCGACCAGTTCGTACATGACCCGGCGCAGCTCCGCCTTGGTGCCGTTGGTCATTCGGGTGGACGCCTGCGCGTCGACCGCGACGATCGCCCGGTGCCGGGGCGCGTCCGCGAACAGCAGCGCGCCGTCCGGTTCACCTGTGGTCATCTCGTCCCCCTTCCGCCGTCGGCAGGAGGTGAAGTCACGCTGAGTTGCCTGACAGCGCGAAGTTAGCACGTGCCGATGCACGTGCAAAGCGTGACTGCAAAACTGATTAATCGGCGTTGACCTGCATCGATCGGCGAAGATCAGCTTGTCGGCGGCTCCAGCTTGGTGAACACGGGCTTGGCCTCGGCCACGGTCGGTCCACCGTCGCCGCACTGCTGGGCGATTCGCGCGGCGGCCGCCGGCAGGAACGGCGTCAGCCGCGTGGCGAGCGCCTGGCAGGTGACCACGAGTTCGGCGAGCACGGCGTCGAGCCGGTCGGCCGGCGCGTCCTCGGTGCGCTCGGCCTTGGCCAGTGCCCACGGTGCCGTCGCCTCCACGTACCGGTTGCCCTCGTCGCCGATCCGGATGACCGCCTCGGCCGCCCGCCGGAAGTCGAACTCGGCCAACGCCCGGTCGATGTCCCCGGCCGCCCGCGCGCGAGCCGCACGCAGCGCCGTCGCGGCCGGATTGTCCAGTGCCGGCAACGGAATCCGCCCGGCGCGGTACCGACCGACCATCGACACGGTGCGGTTGACCAGATTGCCGATGTTGTTGGCCAGGTCCTCGTTGGCCCGGCCGACCAGCCGAGCGGGCGTGTAGTCGGTGTCGCCCGCCCGGGCCACGTCGCGCAGCAGCCACCAGCGCAGCGCGTCCGGGCCGAAGGTGGCGGCGATGTCGGCCGGGTCCTCGGCGTTACCGAGCGACTTGCTGATCTTCTGACCGCCTGCGGTCAGGTACTCGTGCACGAAGATCGTGGTCGGCAGGGTGATCCCGGCGGAGAGCAACATCGCCGGCCAGTAGACGGCGTGGAAGCGGATGATGCCCTTGCCGATCACGTGCACCCGCTCGGTGCTGTCGTCCCACCAGTACTGGAAGTTCTGCTCGTCGGTGCCGTAGCCGGGGCCGGTGATGTAGTTGGCCAGCGCGTCGTACCAGACGTAGATCACCTGGTCCGCGTCGTCAGGAACCGGGATGCCCCAACCACGGGCCCGCTGCACGCTCCGGCTGGCGCTGAAGTCCTCCAGTCCGGCGGCGATGAACGAGAGCACCTCCCGCTTGCGCGATTCCGGCACGATCCGGATCGTGTCCTCGGTGATCAGCCGGGCGAGTTGGTCGGCGTAGCGGCTCAGCCGGAAGAACCAGTTCTCCTCCTCGACGAGTTCCGGCGGGGTCAGGTGTTCCGGGCACAGCCCGTCGACGAGTTCGTCCTCGGCGTAGAACAGTTCGCAGCCCACGCAGTACAGCCCGGTGTAGGACTTGCGGTACAGGTCGCCCGCCTGCGCCGATGCCGTCCACAGCCGCTCGACGCCGGGCCGGTGGCGCGGATCGGAGCTGGTCCGCAGGAAGTCGTCGAAGGACAGGTCGAGCGCCGGGCCGAGGGCGGCGAACCGGGTGGCCACCCGGGCGACATAGGCGGCCGGGGCGATGTGCTCGGCCTCCGCGCTGCGCACGTTCTTCAGCGCGTTGTCATCGGTGCCGGTCTGCGCGCGCACCTCGTCGCCGCGCTGCCGGCGGTGGCGGGCGAGCACGTCGGCCTGGACGAGTTCGAGCGCGTGACCGACGTGTGGTTTCCCGTTGACGTACGGGATCGAGGTCATCACGGTATAGCGGGACATCGCGACCTTCCAGCGAACTACGGCCGCAGCCCCGATCGAGGAGGCTCCGGCGGGGGCCTCCTCGTGAGCGGGTCAGAACATGCCGAGGGGGCCGGAGGGCATCATCATCCGGCCACGCATCGGGGTGCCACACACGCTCAGCACAATGCCAACACTACCGCAGTGGTCAGCGCACCGAGCCGACCCGGACCGCCCGCGTGGCGCCCTCGGACAACGGCTCGCCGCAGTGCTCGCAGACGGTGCGGGTGTGCAGCTCGGCACCGCACGAGTGCACGAGCACGGTCGGCGGCGGACCCTGGGTGACGTAGCGGTCGCCCCAGTCCATCAGTCCGTGCAGGACCGGCCTGAGCGCGCGGGCCGCCTCGGTGGGCACGTACTCGTAGCGCGGTGGGTGCTGCTCGTACTGCCGCTTGGCCAGCACGCCCGCGTCGACCAGCTTGCGCAGCCGGGCGGCCAGGATGTCCCGGCTGGCACCGGTGTTGCGCGCGATCTGGTCGAACCGCTGCTCGCCGAGCAGCACCTCCCGGAGCACCAGCAGGCTCCATCGCTCGCCGATCACGCTCAGCGCGTTGGCGATCGAGCACTCCCGTCCGCTCGCGGCCATGCTGTTCACCTCGCTGGTAGCCGTCACCAAGTCAGTCCTGACATCAAACTTAGCACATGTGAGCCGTGCGACCCGGTGTCCATAACCGTCGGTTCTGGGTGCGATGCGATCCAGCTCTTCGACTTCCCCAACCGGCCGGGGCAGGGTGGAAGCCCTACACCGCTACCGAAGGGACCGCAACGATGAGCCAGGATACCGAGCTGACCGACGCCGGCCGGATCGCCGCCAGTTACTTCGAGTCGTGGCGGACCAAGGACTTCGCCACGTTCCGGTCGCTGCTGGCCGACGACGTGACGTTCGACGGCCCGCTCGGCACCGCGGCGAACGCCGAGGAGTGCGTGCGTGGCATCGAGGGCATGTCGAAAATCGTCACCGACATCGTGGTGCACAAGATCTTCGTGTCCGGCGACGACGTACTGACCTGGTTCGACCTGCACACCGAGCACGCGCCGCCGTGCCCGACCGCGAACTGGAGCCAACTGCGGGACGGCCGGATCGCCCGGATCCGCGTCGCCTTCGACCCCCGGCCGCTCGTCTCCGACAGCTGATCCCGCATCCTGGGAGCGCTCCCGCACCCTCAGAAGTTGGTCAGGCTGAGCGTCAGCGAGGTGGGCGCGGTGTCCTGCACGTACGACGCGAACCCGGCCACGTCGTCGAACGGGAACCCGTACGCCCGGCCGTCGACCGTGTTGTCGTGCAACGCCTTCGCGTAGTGGTTGGTCGTGCCGCCCTGGTAGAAACCGCCGGCGTCGGTGGTCGGCTGGGTGGAGTCGGCCAACAGGGTGGACCGGTTGAACGCCGCACCCAGCACCGCCGCCACCGGGCCGGTCACCCCGTCGTTGGGCGCGCTGAGCGCGCCGTCGCAGTAGAACACGTCCTGGGTGCTCGGCTTCGCGAACGAGGCGACCCCGCCGCTGAAGACGAACCGCCCGCCGGAGATCTGGCCGGTGTAGGTGGCCGAGCCGGTTTCCACGGTGAGCGTGCTGCCGGCGTACTGGCTCCACACCGCGTCGATGTAGCTGTCGTAGTAGGTGGCGGAGAAGCTCCCGGCGTCGATGCCGTGGCCGGGCGCGATGATCCGCAGGTTGTTCGGCACGATCAGGCCCGCGAAGTCCGGCTGCGCGGCGACGGCGTTGAAGATGGCGTCCCGGCCGCCGGACACCAGGGTGCCGGTGGTCTGGTTGGCCCCGCCGACCAGGTTGACCGACAGCGGGATGGCGAACTGGTCGACCATCGTGGTGTTGCAGAACATGCCGCTGTCGTTGTGGGTGAACTCGAAGAAGTCGTGCAGCACCGAGTAGCTCGGGTCGCCGGACACCCAGCCGGCCGGGTACTGCAGGGCCGCGTTGCCGTTGCCGTCGGTGACCACCTTGAACTTCAGCTTGTCCGAGATGGAGAAGTAGACCCGGCCGGACATGTTGGCCGGCAGGGAGAAGTGCGTGTCGCCGTCGGCGACCAGTGGGATGGAGAGGTCGGCGAAGCCGTCGGAACCGTTGGCCGACAGGGAAACCGGGGTCAGCGTGCCGTCGGGGGTGACGTACGCCTGCTGGCCGGTGGTCAGGTTCGTGCCGACGATGTAGTACCAGATCTGGGCGTTGGTGTAGCGGTAGGTGTGGTTGACGATCGTGGTCGGCAGCGCGGTGCTCGCCGCGGCAGCCTCGCTGCCCAGCACCGAGGCCAGCACCGGAGCACCCACCAACGCGACCGACAGTCCGCCGAGGAACGATCGACGACTCAGCACAGCAAACCTCCACAGGGTCCGGATTGGTCCCCAGACCGTGGCCGCAGGGCCGGCGACTGGCAATAGGCCGTTCAGGCCAGGACCAACCGCCATCGACTGACCCAACCGGCCTGTTCTCGCTGGTCAACGGCCTACCGAGCGGGCCGTTCGCCGAGCCGGAACCGTACTGTTCGGTAAGCCCTGCTTATGCCTGGCTTAGGACGGCCAGGCCAACCTGTCCTCCGACGTCGTCGGTGCCGGCTGCGGCCAGGACCACGTCCAGCAGGCTCGGGAACCGCGTCCGGAGGTCGTCCCGGCGCAGCGTGACGTAGCACCGGGTGCCTTCCTGGCGGGTGCGGGCGATGCCGGCATCGCGCAGCACGCGCGTCCTTGGCGTCGGCCGCCGCCAGGAAGCCTTGGACAGCACCGCAAACCAGCACCCCGGCATCGCCGTGTTCGCCGCCGACCTCTGTGCCGAAGGTGCGCCGGACGCCGTCGTGCGGGCGGCCGTCGACCACTGGGGCACGGTGGACGTCCTGGTGAACAACGCCGGCGCCACCGCGGTGCTGCCGCTCGCCGAAGCAACCGCGACCGGCATCGAGAACCTGTTCCGCCTCAACGTCACCGCGCCCAGCCTGCTCGCTCGCGCCGCGCTACCCCACCTGCGGCGCAGCCGTGGGGCGATCGTGAACGTGTCCAGCACCTACGGCCACCGGCCCGCGCCCGACTTCGGCCACTACGCCGCCACCAAGAGCGCCCTGGAGCACCTCACCCGAAGCTGGGCCCTGGAACTGGCCCCCGACCGGATCAGGGTCAACGCGCTGGCCCCGGGCCCCACCGAGAGCGAAGCCCTGACCGCGGCGGGCCTGCCGGTGCAGTTGGTGGACCAGATCAAGCAGGACGAAGCGGGCCGCATCCCGCTGGGGCGACGCGGCCACCCCGACGAGGTGGCCGCCTGGCTGCTGCATCTCGCCGACCCGGCGGCCGGTTGGCTCACCGGCCAGGTGCTCACCGTCGACGGCGGGCTCGAACTGCTCTGAGCGCGGCGGGACCGGTCAGGCCGAGCCGCGCAGGACGAGTTTGGTATCCAGCACGACCCCGGAGGGCGGCTTCTCCGGATCGGCGATCAGCCCGAGCAGCTCCGCCACCATCCGGGCGCCCATCGCGTCCATCGGCTGCCGGACCGTGGTGAGCTGCGGGGATGTCTGCTGCGCCAGTGGCGAGTCGTCGAAGCCGATCACCGCCACGTCCTCGGGCACCCGCCGGCCGCGCCGCCGCAGTGCGCGCAACACCCCGGCGGCCATCAGATCGGAGGCGGCGAACACCGCGTCCACGCCGGGTCGGGAGTCCAGGATGCGGTAGGTGGCGTGCTCCCCGGAGACCCGGCCGAAGTCGCCGTAGGCGATCATGCCGGTGTCGCTCTGGCCGGCCGCGGCGAGTGCCTTTCGGTAGCCCACCAACCGGTCCACCCCGGCGTTCATGTCCGCGGGCCCGGCGACCGTCGCGATGCACGTCCGGCCCTGCTCGACCAGGTAGCGTACGGCGCGCTCGGCGCCACCGACATTGTCTGCGTCCACATAGGACATACTGGCGCGCGGGTCCATCGGTCGGCCGACCA
This sequence comes from Pseudonocardiaceae bacterium, assembly GCA_036268615.1. Taxonomy (GTDB): domain Bacteria; phylum Actinomycetota; class Actinomycetes; order Mycobacteriales; family Pseudonocardiaceae; genus DATATV01. The sequence continues at coordinate 42,732 of DATATV010000146.1, read as the reverse complement.
GCACGATGGGCAGGCCAAGATGGTCCAGTTCGAGCGGCAATCGGCCGTGCACGCTGACGAACAGCGCGCCGTCCACGTGCCCGGCGCCCAGATAGCGAGCCACCGTGCGGTAGTCGTGCGAGGAGCGGATGGTCAGCATCACCAGCTGGATGTCGCCGGAGACGCGTTCCCGACTGATGCTCCAGAGCATTCTGGCGAAGAACGGGTCGGCGAAGACCCGCATGTTGTCCTCGCACACCACGAACGCGATCGACCCGGCCCGCGCCCGCGGGGCCCTGGGCGCCCGATGCCGAACGTAACCGAGGTCGGCCATGGCGACCTCGACCTGCCGGCGCGTTTCCGGCCGGACCCGGGCCGAGCCGGTGAGCACCCGGGACGCGGTCGCACAGGACACGCCGGCGAGTTTGGCCACGTCGGCGAGGGTCGGCGGGACTGGCGGAGACAACATTGTCTGCGTGCTGGACACCCACCGACCTCCTGGTCGTCAAGCGCCATCGGTAACTGCGCTGTCACACATGGAAACAATATGCATGTTCACGCGTGTTGGGAGCGGTGTCAATGGTTCAACCTCCGGTTACCCACGGTATTCATCGACGGTGGTGATCTTTTTCGGAAAATCACCGTGAAAATTTCACGGAGGGTCCGTTCGAAGCGCTGATCAGAGCCGCGCAGGCCGGCCGATCCCCTGGCACGAACGGGAAAGTTTCAGAATCCGGTTCGACGTTCTGCGCGCCGAAACCGGGACCGACCTGCCGGATCGCCCGGCCGTCGAGTCGATTCCGATGGCGGTGAGTGGACAGCGACCGGGCCGCGTAGTTACCACGGTGCGGGGTGAACACCCCGAGGAGGTAACGATGAACCCAGGAATGCGGACCAGATGCCGCCGCCGGTTCGGCGCGGTGCTGGCCTCGGCTGCGCTGGCGCTGCTGGTTGTCGGGCTGCCGGCGACCACGGCGAGCGCGGCCGCCGGACCAGAGCTGGCTCCCGCGGCGAACCCGACGGCGACCGTGGCGGTGAACGCGACCGCGGGGCTGGCCACGATCCCGGCCACCGGCGTCGGCATGAGCACCGCCGTCTACGACGGGTACATGACCGACGCACCGGTGCCGACCCTGCTCAAGGCGGCCGGCGTCGGCGCACTGCGCTATCCGGGCGGCTCGTACTCGGACATCTTCAACTGGCAGACCAACACCGCCGCCGGCGGCTACGACGCGCCGAACACCAGCTTCGCGAACTTCATGACCCTGGCGTCCGCGACCGGCGCGCAACCGGTGATCACCGCGAACTACGGCTCGGGCACACCCGCGCTGGCCGCCGCGTGGGTGCAGAACGCGAACGTCACCAACCACTACGGCATCAAGTACTGGGAGATCGGCAACGAGGTCTACGGCAACGGCTACTACGGCTCGCAGTGGGAGAACGACACCCACGCCGCCAAGAGCCCGACCGCGTACGCGAACAACTGGTTGCAGTACGACGCGGCGATGAAGGCGGTCGACCCGACCATCAAGGTCGGTGTCGTGCTGACCACGCCGGGGTTCTGGCCGGACGGCATCGTCGGCTCCGGCTCCACAATGGACTGGAATCACACGGTGCTGTCGATCATCGGCGCCAACGCGGACTTCGTGATCGTGCACTACTACCCCGGCGGTTCGTCGGCGGCGAACATGCTCACCGACACCTCCGACATCGCCGGCATCACCTCGGCGGTGCGCTCGGAGGTCAACCAGTACGCCGGCGGCAACGCCAGGAACGTGCAGATCGCGGTCACCGAGACCAACTCGTCGATCGACCTGGACACCCAGCCCGGCGCGCTGTTCGCGGCGGACAACTACACCACCTGGTTGGAGAACGGCATCACCAACGTGGACTGGTGGAACACGCACAACGGCGCCGGCACCCCGAGCACCGTCAACGGCGTGGCCGACTACGACGACCAGGGCGTGCTGTCCAACGGCTCAGCCGCCGACGGGGTGACCGAACCCGCGCCGGAAACACCGTTCGCCAGCTACTACGGCATCCAGATGCTCTCCCGGCTCGGCTCACCCGGCGACGAGCTGGTCGGCACGAGCTCCAGCCAGTCGCTGGTCAAGGCGCACGCGGTCCGGCGGGCCGACGGCGACCTGGACGTGTTGCTGATCAACGAGGACCCGACCAACGCCTACACGGTGAACCTCGGCTACACCGGGTTCACGCCCACCACCGCGACCCCGACGGTGTACACCTTCGGCAACAACGCGACCTCGATCAGCACCGCCGGCCAGGGCAGTTCTGCCGCCCAGACCATCCCGCCCTACTCGCTGACCACGGTCGTGCTCAAGCCGAACGGCGGCGGCACCGGCGGCACGATCACCCCGCCCTCGGCGCCGGGCACGCCGGTGGTGTCCAACCTGACCTCGACCGGCGCGACGCTGACCTGGCCGGCGGCGGTGGCCGGCACCAACCCGGTGGCCGGTTACCAGGTGTACCAACAGTCCGGCGGCACCAGCACGCTGGTGGCCACGACGACCGGCAGCACCGCCGCGCTGACCGGCCTGACGGTCGGCGGCACCTACACGGTGAACGTGGTCGCGGTGGACAGCAAGGGCACCGCGTCGCTGCCCTCCTCCCCGGTCACCTTCACCACCCCGCCACCGGCGAGCAGCAGCTGCGCGGTGAGCTATGCGGTGAGCAGCAGTTGGCCCGGCGGTTTCGGGGCGAACATCACCGTCACCAACAAGGGCAGCACCGCGATCAACGGCTGGACGCTGACGTTCACCTTCCCGGCCACCGGTGAAGCGGTGTCCAACGGGTGGAACGGGACGTTCAGCCAGGCCGGCCAGAACGTGACCGTGACCAACGCCGGCTACAACGGGACGATCCCGGCGGCGGGCGGCTCCACCTCGGTGGGCTTCAACGGCACGAACACCGGTCAGGCTCCCGCGCCGACGGTGCTCTACCTCAACGGGAGCGCGTGCTCCGCCGGTTGAGCCCGGGACTCGGCTGCGCCGCCGCATACTGGAGTGGTGGCACAGCTGAGTTCGACCCCGGGCCTCGGCGCGGTGCGGCGGCGCATCGCCGAGGGGCTGTTCGAGAAGGTGGCCGGTCCGGAGGGGCCGACCACCCGCACCCGCATCCACGACACCCCTGGTCCACGCTGGTTCGAGCCCGGCAGGCCGATCCGCCGGGTGCACGGGGACGCGTCGATGTTCGTGGGTGGGCTGCGCGCGCTGCTGCTGCAGTCGCTGCACCCGCTGGCGATGGCCGCCGTGGCGACGCACTCCGGCTATCGCGGCGACCCGTGGGGCCGGTTGCAGCGGACCAGCGCGTTCATCGCGGTCACCACGTACGGCACGGCGACCGACGCGCAGCGGGCGGTGGATCAGGTGCGCGGCATCCACCGGCGAGTACACGGGACCGCGCCCGACGGACGGGCCTACCAGGCCAGCGACCCGCACCTGCTGGCCTGGGTGCACCTCGCCGAGGTGGACAGCTTCCTGCGCACCCATCAGCTGTTCGGCGCCCAGCCGTTGGACGACGCCGGGTGCGATGCCTACATCGCCGACTCGGCTCGGGTGGCGACCGCGCTGGGAGTGGTTGATCCGCCGCGCGATCGGGCCGAACTCGCCGAGCAGCTGGCGGCGTATCGGCCGGAGTTGGCCGGTACTCGGGAAGCTCGGGAGACCGCCCGGTTCCTGCTGCTCAACCCGCCGCTGCCGCTGCTCGTCCGGGGGCCCTACGCGGTGCTCGGCGCGACCGCGGTGTCCACCTTGCCGGTATGGGCGCGGTGGCCGTTGCGGCTGCCGTACCTGCCGGTTTCGGAGGCCACCGGGGTTCGGCTGGCCGGGCGTGCTCTGGTCGGGACGATTCGGTGGGCGACCCTGGCGCGCTAGTTGGCGGCGCGGGCGGGTCGGACCCCGCTGATTCCGCGGTCGGCCGCCTGGCTACCGGGCGTTGGTGAGGATCTCCAGGTTGTGGCCGTCGGCGTCGACGAAGTACACGCCCCGACCGCCGAACCGGTGGTTGATCGTGCCTGGTTGGGCATGGCCGGGGTCGGCGAAGTAGTCGACACCCGTCGCCCTGATCCGGGCGAAAGCCGCGTCGAACTCGCCTTCGCTGATCAGGAACGCCAGGTGTTGGCTGCGAACGTCCGTCGAGCTGGCGAAGTCGAGGGTGACGCCGTTGTTCAGCTGGATCGGGACGAATATGCCGGTCGGTTCGCCGACCGGTAGGCCGAGGATGTCGGCCAGGAAGGTGGCCGCGGCTACTTTGTCCCGGGCGTAGACGATGGTGTGGTTGAGTTCGACGCTCATAACGCACTCCTTGGCATACGAGGGGTGCTTTCAGTGTGCGTCCGGGTGGCGGTTGTCGCCACGGGTGGGACACGGTGGCACACGAGGGGTCGCTTCGCTCCTGGCCCTCGATTGTCGCCGGCGCGACAGGGCCGGCGCGACAGGGCCCGCGACAGGGCCGCTAACAAGCCCAGCGTGGCGGGTCGAGGGCGAGGTTCTTGCGCATGGAGCTGAATCCCATCGCCCGGGCCCTCGGGCAGAACTGGCTGTTGCTGAGGTTGTACTCGACCTCCAGCACCGCCTTGCCGGCCCTGACGAACGGCAGCAACGTCGCGCATTCGTCGAACTCGAAGCACTGCTCGTCGATGGCGAAGTCGAACACGCCGACCAGTTGCGGCACCTGGTCCACGTCGTTCTTCAACGCGATCGACAGACCGCGCTGGTGCGCCAACTGGGCAAGCATCGTGTTGTAGGTCAACTGTTCGTGGCTGGTCAGCGGGAAGCCGGTGTTCTCGGTGTAACCGTCGACCTCGTCCGCCTCGATCGCGTCGAAGCCCTTGTTGCGACAGGTGGCGAAGCGTGCGGCCATGATCGGGCGCAGGACGGCCAGCTGCCGGATGTCCAGCCACCGCTCCCCCGGCCAGTCGTTCGACCTGCCCAGCACACTCGCCGGAAACGCCGAATCGTCCGGCCGGAAGTTCTCGTACGCGCCCGCGTTCACATAGCAGATCACCTTGCGTCCCTTGGCATGTAGCGCGGTCACCTCGTCCGGCGTTGTGTACGTGCCGTCCACGTCGTACACCGGCACGTCGACGCTGAGGTCGACCGGATTGGTGAGCTGCCACTGCCACGCGGTCCCCGGCGCCGGCGTCCACAACGCCGGTGGGCGGTGCGGCGCAGTGGTGGCCGGGTGGGTCGCCGGGGGCCTCGTGGTCGCCCCGGGTGGAGTCGTCGGGGTGTTGCTCAGCGCGGGCAGGGTGGCCGGAACGGCTGTGCTGGTGACGACCGGAAGGGTCGCGGTCACCGGCACGGCGGCCCCGGTCAGGCCGGCCGGCGGATCGCTGCAACCGGCCACCGCCAGCGCGCACCACAACAACGCCGCGCACGGCGGCAGGAAACGACGGATCACCGGCTGCCGGCCTCCCCGGTGGCCGGCTGCCTCGGAAAGTCGGCCGGCAGGTGTGCCCACGGGTTCGGGCCACCGTGCTCGGTCCGGTAGACAGAGCCGACGTTGCGCTGGGCCGCGATCTCCTCGACCGCGCGGGCCATTCGGCCGGGCGTGTCGTAGACCAGGTTGAAGAACATGTTGGCCGGGTGGTCGTGCACCCACACCGGCACATCCACCTCCTGGAAGGCCGACCAGGTGCCCTCGAAGGTACCCAGCAGATCAGCGTGTTCGGCATAGTCGCGGACCGGATGAGTGCCGTGATTGAACGCGATCAGTTCGGTGCCGATCGCGCGCGCCGAGGTGGCCAGTGCCTGATAACGCGGCACATGCTCGATACCACTGGCCACCCGGTCGAAGAACACGCTGTCCGCCCCGTACCACCGGCGATAGGCGACGATCTCGGTAAGAATCTCCTGCTGTTCCTTCTGCCCGTAGTCGGTGTCCACATAACCGGCGACGGAAACACCTGCGGCGCGGATGCGGGCCACCACGTCGACGAACGCGCCGTCCAGCACCTGCCCCGGCCCGCTGGCCACGTTCAGCACGACCAGCCGCAGGTCAGGGGCCACCCGGACAAGGGTCTGCCAGTCCTCGTCGGCCAACGCCGGATGGAAATACGCCGGGACGACCAGCCCAGCGGTACTGGTCGCCGGCCGGGGAGTCATGCCTACCGCCATGTCGATTCCTGCCAAAGATCGTGGAGTGAGGTGGCGAGTTCGAATTCCGGTTGCCAGCTCAATCTCTTGTCGATCGCCGAAATATCCGCCTGCTGCCAGGGCACCGCTGCGGACCGCGACGATCCTTCCGAGGACTCGACGATCCTGCCAGCAAAGCCGGAAATCCGCACCAACCCGTCGACGATTTCTCGGACGGATATTCCCCGACCGCCACCCACATTGAGTACTGCTTCATCCTGTGGGGGACCGCTGATCGCGGCACCCACCGCGCGGGCCACGTCCCGCGCGTCCACGAAATCCCGCACCGAGTCCAGCGGACCGAGCCGCACCTCGTCCCCCTCGGCCGAGGCGCGGACCAGTTCGGCCACCAGCCTGCCGGGCAGGCTGACCGCGGGCGCGCCCGGACCGATCGGGTTGAACACCCGCAGTACCAACGAATCCAGCCCGGCGGCATGGCCCAGCATGACCAGTCGGGTGCCGGCCAGTTTGCTCAGCCCGTACTCGCCGACCGGCAGCGCCGGCGCCGACTCCGAGATCGGCAGCCCGATCTCGGTCCGGCCGTACTCGGCCGCCGAGCCGAGGTGGATGAGCCGCGCCCACGGGACGTGCCGCACCATCGCGGCCACCAGATCACCCGGTCCGGTGATATTCGTGGCGGCCAACTCCGCCGCACCGCCCGAGGTCGCCCCCGAGCAGTTCACCACGATGTTCGGTGCCAACTCGGCGAGCAGGGTACCGATCCGCCCGGTGCCGGCGGCACCGAGATCCAACTCGACGTGGCCCGGCCCGCCGCCGAACGCCGACCTGGAGGCGGTGTGCATCTCCATGCCGGGTTCGGCGGCGAGCGCGGTGAGCACGTGCCTGCCAAGGAACCCACTGGCCCCGATCAGCAGTACTCGTGGCACTGAAAGCTCCTCACACCAGAACGTTCGATCAACAACTCGGGACCACTGCTCGCGCCCGGAACCGTCACGCCCCTTTCAGCAGGACGCCGCGGATGCCGTCGAACTCGGCGTTCGCCCGGTCGTAGTCGTCCGGGCGGCCGATGTCCAGCCAGTAGCCGTCGAACTGGTACTCGCTGGGCGGCGTGCGCTTGGCGAGCAGGTCGAGCACGAGTTCGTCGAAGCCCAGCGGGGTGGCCGGCTCGTAGCTCTCCAGTGTCCGCTTGCTCAGCCCGTACACCCCCATGCTCACGTGGTAGTCGTTGACCGGCTTCTCGATGAACTTGGTGATCCGCCCGTCCAGCGCGGTGAGCACCCCGAAGTCGATCTTCACCTGACGCTTGTAGGTGGCCACGGTGAGCGGCGCGTTGCTGCGGGTGTGCTGGTGCAGCAGGTCGGCGAAGTTCAGGTCGGTGAGCACGTCGCCGTTCATCACCAGGAAGTGCGAGGGCAGCCGGTCCAGGATCTGCAGTGCCGGCCCCATCGTGCCCAGCGGCGACTCCTCGTCGGTGTAGTCGATGTACAGCCCCCACCGGCTGCCGTCCCCGACATAGGAACGGATCAGGTGACCCAGGTGACCGATTGCCAGCGTGGCACGGTCGAAACCCTGCTGAGCCAACTGAGTGAGCACGATGTCCAGAATGGAGAACTCGTCTCCGATGGGGACCAGCGGTTTGGGCAGGCTCGTGGTGTACGGCCGTAGCCGCACACCCTTTCCGCCGGCCAGAATCATCGCGTGCATCATGGTCTCCGGATCACTGGTTGTAGATGGCGGGCTTGTATCGGGCCAGGTTCTCCTTGCGCAGGAACCATTCGATGGTGCGCAGCAACCCCTCGTCCCGGGTGACCTCGGGCTCCCAGCCGGTCCGCTCGTGCAGCTTCGTCGCGTCCGCGACCAGCCGCATGACCTCCGAGTTCTTCGGCCGGATGCGCTCGGTGTCCTGGGTGAACTCCACGTCGGCCACCATCAGCCGGGCGATGTCCTTGGCGAGCCGGCCGACCGAGACCTCGACCCCGGTGCCGGCGTTGAAGACCTCGCCGACCACCGCCGAGGACGACGCGGTACCGACCGCGACGAAGGCCGCCGCGGTGTCGGCGACGAACAGGAAGTCGCGGGTGGGATCGAGCGCTCCGAGGGTGATCTCCTTGGCACCAGAGGCGATCTGGCTGACCACGGTGGGAATCACCGCCCGCGCCGACTGGCGCGGGCCAAACGTGTTGAACGGCCGCAGGGTCACCGCGGGCACATCGAAACTCAGGTGGTAGGACTCGACCAGCTTGTCAGCACCCAGCTTCGAGGCGGCATACGGCGACTGCGCCTGGAGCGGGTGGTCCTCGGTGATCGGCACCGTGCGGGCGGTGCCGTAGGTCTCACTGGTCGAGGTGTGCACCAGTCGGGCCGTGCCCAGTTCGCGCACCGCCTCCAGCACGTTCATCGTGCCGATCACATTGGTGTCCACATAGGAGTGCGGGGCTCGGTAGGAGTACGGGATGGCGATCAGCGACGCGAGATGGTAGACGGTATGTGCGTCGGCGACGAGTTCTCGCACCGACCGCGCGTCCCGAACATCCCCCAGTACAACGTCGATCTGATCGAGCACCGCCGGCTCCAGGGTGTCCAGCCACCCCCACGAACCGAACGAGTTGTACAAGACCATCGCCCGCACGCGGTGGCCACGCCGGACGAGCGCCTCCACCAGATGGGAACCGATGAATCCCTCGGCCCCGGTCACCGCGACGACACCTGTCATATTTCGACCTCCGGTTTCATTTCGTGGACTACCTGTGTCGGGTGGCTCTGGCGAGCACGATCCCGGCGTTGAGGAGCAGGCCCCACAGCAGCCCGCAGCCGATCACCAGCTGCACGCGCATCACCGGCGCGTCCGGCGCGCTGAACACCAGCACCGCCTCGACCGCGACGGCCGAGGAGCACCAGGCCAGTACCGCGCCGACGGCGCCGAGGGCCTGCAACAGCAGAGCGAGGAACAGGGCGGCGCCGACCGCGAGATAACCGCCGTACCAAGCCAGGTCGGCGCGTTTCGGGTGATGCCCGGTGAGCGCGGCGATGCCGACCAGCGCCGCCATCAGCAGCACCGCGCCGAGGGCGTACCGGGTCAACGCGGACGCCAGCACCAGTCGGGACCGGCCGGCGAACTCGGTCACCAGCCTGGTCTGCCGGAGCAGCCGGCGAATCCGGCGGCGGTACCAGTAGAGCATCCACTCGGCCACCCCCATGCTCAGCGAGAGCGGCAGGGTGGCCATCAGCGCGGTGTTGCTGACGCCCGGACCGTTGTCCGAGATGGCCGCGCCGACCAGCGGGAACATCAGCAGCCCCGCGACCAGCACGCCGAAGATCGCGTACGGCGCGGCCAGTCGGAGTTCGGCCAGCCGGACCCGGCGGGCCGGAGCAGGCCGCGGCCAACTGCTGCGCACCAGTGCGAGCACGACCACCAGCACCACCGAGGCGACCAGCGCGAGCCACGCCGCCCGGTGCAGCCCGGCCGGCTGTCCCAGTAGCAGGTAGACCCCACCCACTCCGACGGCCGGCCCGAGCGCGCCGAGCAGCCAGAACTCGACGCCGGCGACCAGCAACACGGTCGCGCCGAGCAGATAGATCCCCTGGCCGTAGGCGAACAGCAGCACCGGCAGCCGGGCGTGCACGAGTGCGCCGGCCGCGGCCAGCACACCGGCCAGCACCACGATGCCCAGCAGCAGGCCCGCCCGCAGGATTCGCCGCGACCCGTCCTGGTCGAGCCGGCCCAGCCGGTAGTGACCCAGGTAGGACATGCCCTGGCTGATCGCCCAGGACACCAGCGCGGCGACGACGAGCATGGTCAGCGCGCCGCCGGTCAGCAGCGACGCGGCCACCGGGTAACACAGCGCCGGCAGGCCGAACAACACGCCGTGCAACAGGTGCCGGGACACCGGGCTGCGCCACGGGTCGGGTGCCTCGTCCGGCTCGATCGGGTCGCGCGGCACCTCGCAGTACATCCGCTCGGCGAGCGCGAACACGTCCCGGACGCCGTAGCGCACCCGGGCGGCCTGGTCGGACAGGCCGTCGGACTCCAGCGCGGCGGCGATCTCCAACGGGTCGACCGCACTGGCGCACAGCGCTTCGAACCGCTCGCACAGTTCGGCGAGCGACTCGGCGGTGTCCTGCTTGGTTTCGGCCCGCGTCGCGGTGGGTCGGGCGACCGGCCGGGAACGGGGCTGGGTGAGTCCGTCCACGCCCCCGCTGTAGCCGCTCATCCGACCATCCCCACGATCGCGTTGAACTTGGTCGGGCCGACCGTGGCGTCCGACCGCGGCGCGGTCCGACGGGCGGGCTTGACCAGCAGGCCCTGGTACATCTCGTGGAACGTGTCGATCGCCTTGCCGAGGGTGAAGTACTCCAGCACCCGGGCGCGGGCGGCCGCGCCGAGCCGGACCCGCAGCTCGTCGTCGCGCAGCAGCGTCAGGCACGCCTCGGCCAGCGCGGCCGGGTCCCGTGGCGGCACGACGATCCCGGTGTCGGCGACCGCCTCGGAGACGCCGCCGACATCGGTGGCCACGCAGGGCCGGCCGCAGGTCATCGCCTCGATGACCGTGTAGGGAAAGCCTTCGGAGATGCTGGAGAGCACCACCACGTGGCCGGCGACGTAGGCGTCCCGGATCTCGTCCACCCGGCCCTCGAAGGTGGCCACCTCACCGATGCCCAGTTCCGCGGCGAGCGCCTTGCACTTGTCCAGGTAGGGCTGGCCGCCCTTGGGGGTGCCCCCGAACATCCGCAGCCGTGCCTCGGGCATCCGTTGGTGCACCAGGGCGAAGCCGCGCAGCAGCGTCTCGATGTCCTTGATCGGGTCGACCCGGCCGGCCCAGCTGACCGTCGGCACCGCGGGTTCGGCCTCGACCTGTGGGAAGTCGGCCGGGTCCACTCCGTTGTAGACGGTCCGGATGATGCCGTGCCGGGCGCCGAGCTTCTCCTCCCAGCGCTGGTTGTACACGTTGCCCGGCGCGATCGCCGCGGCCTCGCGGTAGGCCAGCGTGCACAGCTTGCGCAGGAAGGCCAGTTGCAGCGCCTTCACCGGCCACCGGTACGGCCCGCGCCGGTAGCCCAGATACCGCTCGCGCAGGTAGATCCCGTGCTCGGTCAACAGGATCGGCGTGCCGCGCTGCCACTTCGCCGCGAGCGCGGGCAACACGGCCAGCCCGTTGGCGACGCAGTGCGAGACGTGGCTGACCGCCGAGGGCAGCACCAGCGGCCGCAGCGAGTGCTCCAGCAGCTGCATGCAGGTCAGCGCGTCGGCCACGGTCGGCGCGCTGCGTTCCCCCTCCAGCCAGCCGTCCTGCCAGATCGCGGTGAGCGCGATGGCGGTGTCCTCGTGCCGGAGCCCGGCGCCGAGGTCCTCCTCCATCGAGTACTCGAACAACCCGCGCAACACCGAGCCGAACCGGGCCTGCGCGGCCTCCGACGGATCGAGCAGGACTTCGAGGAAGTCCCGGATGATCGGTTGGAACCTGCGGCGGGTCCGTCGGCCGGGCGACCGCCCGGCCGGCGGGGCGCCCCAGAGCGGGATCGCGGTCACCGAGTCGACGTTGCCGGGCAGTTCCCAGGCCACCTGCTCGTCGTCGGTGGCCACCAGCGCGGTCAGATGGAACCGGTGGCTGAGTGGCTCCATCCCGCGCACGAGTTGGTCGCACCACACGCTCACGCCACCGAAACTGTGCGGGTACGTGCCTTCGGTCATCAGCGCGACATCCATGCCCGCGTGCCTAGAAGGGCCGACGAACGACGGGACCGGACTGCCAGGTCGGCGAGACCGATGGCGCCGGTCGCACCGAACCCGGTCTGCCCCGGGTGGATTGCGCGCCCGCGACCGGGCCCGACCGGGCCACCACGGCCGTGCTCGCCTGGTTGAGCTCCGGGGCGACCGCGGCACGATGGGTGGCCGGCTGACGGGTCTGCTGCTTGAGCAGCGCGCCGACCGACGGCGTGGCCACCGTCGGGGCCGTCGCGCCACCGGCGAGCGCGCCGCCGGCCAGCGGGCCGCCGGTGGCCGGGCCGAGCGTCCAGGTGTGCCCGCTGGCGGTGGCCGGACTCGCGGCCGGAGTAGCCAGGGTGAGCCTGCCGGTGCTGCCGGTGGTCGTGTACGCCGACTGCTCCCCCGCGTAGGACTGGCCGAAGATCGGTCCCGAGCTCGTGTTCACCCGGGTGTTGGTCGGCACGGTGACCGGCACCTGCACCGAGGCCGGTCCGCTGACGGTGACCAGACCACCCTGATAGGTCGCGGTGACGCTGCCGGCGGTCAGCGCCGCCTGCCACTGGTCCTGCTGTTGCAGCAGTTGGGCGGCCGCGGACAGGCGTGGGCTGACGATCGGCGTGCTCGCCGCGAACTCGCCGCGGTAGGTGGCCAGGATGCTGTCCAGGACCGGGTAGATGATCCGGCCCTCGGCCAGGTTGGACTGGTGCACGTAGTGCGGCCGGGGGTCGTTCGCCAGGATGTGCCCCAGCGCGATCCGGCTCTCGATCGGCACGATGTAGGCGGCGTAACCGGTCGTCGGCTCCAGCGGCGTGATGCACGTCGTGGTGGCCGGATTGTCCTCGCAGACACCGCTGCCGCCGTCGGCCCGCGAGGTGTAGATCCAGTTGTACTCGGATACCTCCTCGTCCGGGTTGGCCACGTTGTAGAAGACGTTCATCGGGTGCCGGGGCACGCCCAGCGCCGAGGACACCTGCCGCTGGTCGGCTTCGCGGGACGCGTCCAGACCCAGCCACCTGATCCCGTCGGCCTGGAGCGCGGCGAGGAAGTTGGGGCTGTCGGCCGGCTGCTGCGGCAGGATGAATGTGCCGGAGTGCTCACCGGCGACCAGTTCGGTGGGGTCGATGGTGAAGCCGTGCTGGCCGGCCCACTGGATGTTCTTGTTGATCTGGCTGTTGATCTCGGTCTCGTCCAGGTACTCGGTCCGGCCGGTGCCCGGATCGGTCACGCACTGCCAGGGAATGACCGTGAAGTCCTGGATGCAGCCGAGGAACTCGTGGTCGTAGGTGTGGTTGACCCAGGTGAACTGGCCGGCGACCGCCTGGAACGCGGGCAGCAGCGGATCGGAGCCGGTGTCGGCCACCAGGTCGTCGCTCGCGCCGCCGTTGTAGAGCAGGTTGAACCGGAAGTTGTTCTGCTGCTGCCAGCTCACCGCGTAGCTGACGTCGGCCGGTGTCATCCGGATCGGCGTGGTGTCCGGCGTTCCCGGCGGGCAGTCGTTGTTGCCGGGCGTGCAGTGCAGCGTGGTGTTCCACCGGTCGTCGGCGTTGAACACGTCGTCGACGTCCAGGGTGAAGTAGTTGCGGTAGTAGCCAAGGTGCACGCCCTTGGTCAGCCAGTCGACGATGCCGTGGCCGAGCAGCTGGAACTGGCTCTGTGCCTGGGTGTAGGCGAAGGACAGCACCAGTTGCTCGCGGCTGCCGGAGGTGTAGTCGCCGACCAGGGCGCCCTGGGTGCTGGTGCCGGGAATCGTCTCGGTCAGGTAGGGCTCGTAGTGCGATCCGGTGGTCGGGTCGTCGGGCAGCGCGGTGGCCAGGTAGCCGTAGGACTCGCTGACGGCGGGGTCGTTGTCCTCGATGGCGACCGGCCCGGACAGATAGCGGAAGGCGCCCGCGTTGGCCGCCGGGGTGACGGCGGCGGTGCTGCCGTCGATCGTGCCGGCCCACTGTGCGGTCAGCCCGACGGTGGAGTTCGGGTAGACGTAGCTGTCCACCTGGCGCACGCCGAACTGCTGTTCGTAGTAGGTCAACGCGGTGAGTTCGTCGGCGGACAACTGGGTGGGCGCCTGGTTGGGCAGCACCACGCCCTCGAACCTGGCCCTCGGCACCGCACCGACCACATCGGACAGATAGGCCGAAGTGAGTGCGGGGCGGGCGGAATCCGCCAGATTGACGACGGTCGTCGGCACACCTTCGGCGGTCAGTTCACCCTGGATCGCCTGGACCCACGGAGTTCCGTCGGAGACGACGAGGACGTTCAGATTGATGATCGGCGCCGGTGTCGCGGCCGCGCCGGCGGCCGCGGACAGGCCGACCAATACGCACGCCGCCGAAACAACGACACCCACAGATCTCAGTCGGCCATTCAGACGCACGATGACTCCGTTCACGCACGTATTCGCGCGAACTAGTAGTGATGGTTCCCCAGGGCAAAACGATCCGGATCGCATCGTTTCCATCTCCGTATCGACCCCGGGGAGACGTTGTTACACCCAGATGAAGACCAGTTACCGAGTCGGTCGCGCTGGTCCGATTCATCGGTGCAATCCACCCGTTCGGAGCAACAGAGATCGAACGGCGGCCCCATGGGCTGAATACCGTCACCTTGGGTCACCAGAATCGCTACAAATCCGTCGTCTCGCTGCAAGATGATAACGGTAGGTATCTGGATTCCAGCGGAAACCGTACGAAAATATGTCCGATTTATCCGTCTCGACGACAGCCAGAGAGCGGTTCGCGATCATAACGCTGATATAACGGTTGCTGGCAGAAATGACAATTTCAGGGCCTGTGCCGGCGCTATCAGGATTTCCATGAAATACCTAGGACAAACCTACCGGCCGACCGGAGGCACATCGACCCTTGCCGGTATCGCGGTCGATACGCTATACGCGGGAGATTCGCCCGACGGGCGGCGACCCGGCTGCCGAGAACGCGGGTCTTCGGCGCCGTCCCCCAGTGTGCACGAATCCGCGCCGAAGGGAAGGGGCTGTTGCACGTGCAGACGTCTCGACCATTTGATCGCGCCGGCACGATGCCGGTCGACGCCGAATTCCGGAGCAAGAACGGCATTTGCAGTAACCGCTGCGCGGAAACACCGGCGCGACGAATTCCCCTCTCCGCGCGGCGAGCCCACGGCGCCCACTGAGCCCGCCGAGTCCACGGTGGACCCGGCCGGCTCGGCGGGCTCGATCGGCTCGATGGGCTCGGGCGGGGTCAGGCCGCGTCGTGCAGCACGAGCCCCAGCGTGTGCCGGATTCCGGAACGCACGGCACTGACACCGTGCCGTACCGGCGCGGCCGACCAGCCACGCGCCGAGCGCACCGGCCGGTCCCGGGTGGTGAAGACGAGGCCATGGCCCTGACGCAGCAGGGTGGCCGTGCCCCGGGACTGCGCCCGTGGCCGCTGCTCGACCAACAGGAACTCGCCACCGGTGTGGTCGACCTCCGGCTCGTCCAGGCCGATCACCACCTGGAGCGGGAAGACGAGATCGCCGTACAGGTCGCGGTGCAGCGCGTTCCAGTCGCCCGACTGGTAGCGCAGCAGGATCGGGGTGGACCTGGTCTGGCCGGCGGCGTGGCACATCTCCAGCCATTCGGCGAGGGTGTCCGGCCACGGTGCGGGCCGGCCCAGCCGGTTCGCCCAGTCCCGGGCGATCGGCAGCAGCCGCGGATAACAGGCCGCGCGGAGTTCGCCGACGAGTTCCGGATAGGGCTCGGCGAAATACCGATACTGGCCAGATCCGAATCGGTAGCGGGCCAGGTCGATGGTCGACCGGAACCGGTCCACCTCGTCGTAGAGCCCGGCCACCGCACGGCATTCGGCCGGGGTCAGCAGCGCGCCGAGTGGCGCGCAGCCGTATTCGTCCAGCTCGGCCGTGACGCCGTCCCAGTCGAGATCATTCAGCCGACTGGTCGGGGTCGTCCTGGTCGTGGTCATCAAACCTCCATCCCGCGCACGCTTCCGGCGAGCACATGTCGCAACAGTCGTTGCGCCGTTCGCGGCGTACTGTTCGGCCACCGCGCTCAGCGCGCCTCCAGCGTCAGCAGCGCCCGTTTGGCGTCCACCCCACCGAGGTACTGGCCGATGCCGCCGTCACTGCGCACCACCCGGTGGCAGGGCACGACGATCGGCAGCGGATTGGTCGCACACGCCGTACCCACCGCGCGGACCGCCTTCGGGCTGCCCGCGGCCGCCGCGACCACCGCGTAGCTCGCGGTGTGCCCGTAGCCGATCTCCGGCAGGTGAGCCAGCACCTCGCGCCGGAATCCCGTGGCCAGCCGGAAGTCCAACGGCAGGTCGAACAGATCCCGGCGGTGGTCGAAGTACTCGTCGATCTCCCGGGCCACCGCGTCCAGCCGGGCCGGCGCGTGCAGCACGCGTGGGCTGATCCGCTCGGCGAGCCGACCCAACACCTGGTCGTGGTCCTCCCGGGCGAACGCCACCCGGACCAACCCCTGCTCGGTCGCGGCCAGCAGCAGCGAGCCCACCGGACTGTCGATCGTGCGGTAGGCCACGTCCAGCAGGCCCTCGGCCTGCGCCGCGCCGACCAGCCGGGCATGCAGCCGGGCCAGTGCCGGCTCGTCGGTCACCGGCAGCCCCGCGAGCAGTTCGGCATCACCCAATCCGGTCACTGGTCCGCCTCCTTCCCATACACCGTGCGAAGTTTCTTCATGCCGTCGGCCGCGGCGCGGCGGGCGGCGGTCTCGTTGTTGCCGACGATCCCGGCCACCTGTGCGTAGGGCAGGCCGGCCAGGTAGTGATAGGCAACGGCCTGCCGCTGCACGGTCGGCAGCGCGGCCAGTGCGGCCCAGAGTTCGGCGTCGGGCGCTGCCGGTTCGGTCGGCTGCTCGGGCAGTTCCTCGGTCGGCGTCGGCCGCCGCCGGGTGGCGCGCACCTCGTCGATCGCCTTGCGGTGGGCGATGGTCACCAACCAAGCCTCGACGTTCGCGCCCTCGGGCAGTTCCGGATAGGCGCGGAGGGCAGCCAGGAACGTCTCCGACCAGGCGTCGTCGGCGTCGGCCGGCCCGAGCACGGCCCGGCACACCCGGAGCACCACCGCCCCGTGCTCGGCCACGATCTGCTCGAAGGGTTTCCGCGTCACACCTGGTAGACGCCCCGGTCCGGGTGAACGTGAGATCACGACTGAAGACAGTAACGGTCGTCACACCGGCGCCCGGACAGCTCACGTTCGCCGGCCCGGCGACGTCTACCGGACATGAACACCGAGCTGACCACGCACCTGGACACCCCGCTCGGCACGATCACACTGACCGCGTCCGAGCACGGCCTGACCCACTGCCTGATCAACCACAGTGGACAGTCTGACACGGCAGAACCTGGCGAGGACAAGGAAACAGCCGAGCGGGCACGACACTGGCTTGACCGCGCCGGCCGGGAGCTGACCGAGTACTTCGCCGGTGACCGCACCGAGTTCACCGTGCCGGTGGACCACGGCACGACCAGCGAGTTCGGCCGGGCGGTCGCCACCGCGCTGGCCGAGCACGTGCCCTACGGCAGCACGGTGAGCTACGGGCAGCTCACGAAGCTGCTCGACCGGCCGCCGGTGGACGCCCGCAAGGTGGGCGCCGCGCTGGGCCGCAACCAGCTGCTGATCGTCGTGCCGTGCCACCGGGTGCTCGGCGCCGACGGCTCGCTCACCGGATTCGCCGCCGGCCTGCCGGCCAAACGGCACCTGCTCGACCTCGAATCCAGCGACAACCTGCTGCCGCTGTGACCCGCTACTGGGCCGGGCCAAGGTCGAGGTGGTCGCGTAGGGTCTCGCCGGAGTAGTCGGCGCGGAACACACCGCGCTCCTGCAACAGCGGGACCACGCCGTCCGCGAACTCGTCCAGGCCGCCCGGCGTGACGTGCGGGACCAGGATGAACCCGTCGCACGCGTCGGCCTGGACGAGTTCGTTGACCGTGTCGGCGACCGTCCGGGCCGAACCGATGAACGTCTGCCGGCCGGTGACCTCGATGATCAGGTCACGGGTGGACAGGTTCTTCGCCTCGGCCAGCTCCCGCCACTGCTTCGCGATGGCCAGCGGGTCGCGGTACATCCGCACGCTGGCCCGGCCGCGGGCGATGGTGTTCTCGCCGACCTGCGGGTCGGACTCGGGCAGCGGGCCGTCCGCGTCGTGGTCGCTCAGGTCGCGGTTCCACAACTGCTCAAGGAACTTGATCGCGGTCTGCCCGCTGACCTGCTGATGGCGAATGACGTCCGCGCGTTCCTGCGCGTCGGCGTCGCTGTCGCCGAGCACGAAGGTGGCCGCCGGCAGCACCTTGAGCTGCCGGTCGGTCCGGCCGTGGCGGGCCAGCCTGCCCTTGACGTCGGCGTAGAACTCCTGGCCGGCGGCGAGTGTGCCGTGCCGGGTGAAAATCGCGTCGGCGGTGGCCGCGGCGAACTCACGGCCGTCGTCGGAGTCACCGGCCTGGATGATCACCGGCCGGCCCTGCGGGCTGCGCGGCACGTTGAACTGGCCGCTGATGTCGAAGTGCTCGTCGTGGTGCGCGAACGCGCCCGCGTTCGGGTCGCCGACGAACACGCCGGACTCGCGATCCGCGACGATCTCGTCGCCGCGCCAGGAGTCGAACAGCTCCCATGCCGTGCGCATGAACGTCTCGGCCCGCGCATAACGCTGGTCCTGGGCCAGAAAACCGCCCCGGCGGAAGTTCTCCCCGGTGAACGCGTCCCACGAGGTGACCACGTTCCACGCGGCCCGGCCGGCGGACAGGTGGTCCAGTGAGGCGAACTGGCGGGCCACCTCGTAGGGCTCGTTGAAGGTGGAGTTGATCGTGCCGGCCAGCCCGAGCCGGTCGGTGACCGCGGCCAGCGCGGCCAGCACGGTGAACGTGTCCGGCCGGCCGACCACGTCCAGGTCGTAGATGAGGCCGGCCTGCTCCCGCAGCCGCAGGCCCTCGGCGAGGAAGAAGAAGTCGAACTTCGCCCGCTCGGCGGTCTGCGCGAGCCGCACGAACGAGCTGAACTCGATGTGGCTGCCGGCCTCGGGGTCGCTCCACACGGTCGTGTTGTTGACGCCCGGGAAGTGCGCGGCGAGGTGGATCTGCTTCAGGGGCTTGCTCATCCGATCCTCCTTGGAGGTCCTGGCGCGATGGCGTTCGATCAGGGAGTGGGGTCCGGGTGCGTGAGCGGCAAGGCGGAGGAGGGAGCCGTGGCGGAGCCACGGTGACCGACGACAACGCCGCAGATCGCGTACCTGGGCGCCGCGAGCCGAACAGTTATCGCGTGAGGACCTCTGAGCCGGCGTAGCGGTTGGCGGGGCGGCTCAGGCCGAGCAGGCCGCGCAGGGTGTCTGCCTCGTAGGCGGTGCGGAAGGCGCCGCGCCGCTGGAGTTCCGGCACGAGTCCGGTGGTGATCGCGGTCAGGTCGTGCGGCAGGGTGCCCGGCCGCAGCCGGAAACCGGTCAGCCCGGCGGTCTGCCAGTCGAGCAACTGGTCGGCGAGTTCGGCGGGCGTGCCGGTGAACACGACCGCGTCCGAGGTGTACTCGGCGCCGGCCCGCTCGTCCAGCCGCGCCTTGCGGTCGCGGGCGGTGGCCGCATCGTCGTCCAGGAAGACGACCAGGTCGCCGAACACATGCAGCGGCTCGGTCGGCCGGCCCATCGACTCCTGCTCGGCGCGGATCTCCTGGCGGATCGCGGTCGCCTGGTCGGTGTCGTGCGGGGTGACGAAGACGAGGTCGGCGGACCGCGCGGCAAGCCGGTAGGGCACGGTCGCGTGCGCCAGCGCGGCGACGATCGGTTGGCCCTGCGGTGGTCGCGGGGTGATCGAGGGCCCCTTGACCGAGAACCAGCGGCCGGTGAAGTCGATGTAGTGCAGCTTGTCCCGGTCGACGAACCGGCCGGTGGCCACGTCCCGGATCTCGGCGTCGTCCTCCCAGCTGTCCCACAGCCTGCGCAGCACCTCGACGTAGTCGGCGGCCTCGTCGAACAGGTCGACCAGCACACCGGCCGGGTCCGGTTCGCGCGCGTTCTCCAGCCGGAAGTCGGGGAACTCGCGCCGGCCGAAGTGGTTCACCTCGCTGGTGCGCGCGGACACCTGCACCCGCACGCCACCGCGGCCGCCACTGACGTAGTCGAGGGTGGCGATCGCCTTGGACAGGTGGAACGGCTCGGTGTGGGTGACCACCGCCGTCGGCACGAGCCCGATGTGCCGGGTCAGCGGCGCCACCCGCGCGGCGATCAGCACCGCGTCCAGCCGGCCGCGCACCTGGTCGGTGCGGCCGTCGGGCTGGTGGTAGCGGCTGGACTGCCAGCTCAGCGAGTCCTCGATGGTGACCAGGTCGAGCAGGCCGCTCTCGGCGGTGCGCGCCAGGTCGGTCCAGTACCGCGCGGTGAACAGCTCGTCCGGCCGGGCGTCCGGCTCGCGCCAGGCCGCCGGATGCCAGCCGGCGCCGTCCAGGGCGACCGCGAGCCGCAAGCCAGATCCGATCTCCGCAGGCATATCCGCCGTGTCCCTTCGGGCCGTCGGGGCTTTCTCCCCATTCTGGGACAACTTCCGGCGGTCGACCGGAACGGCCAACTACTGGGAAATCAGCGGCCGACCGGGCCGACCGGGAATATTCGACGGGTCCGGCACCTGTCATCGTTAAGTACCATGTGACATAGTACTGACATGGCTGCTGTGCGGACGCCGGTGGACGTGCTGGTCATCGGGGCCGGCATGGTGGGTGCCGCCTGCGCGTACTACTGCGCCGCGGCCGGCCTGCGGGTCGCCGTGCTCGACCGGGGACCGGTCGCCGCCGGCACGACCAGCGGCGGTGAGGGCAACATCCTGGTGTCGGACAAGGAACCCAGCGCCGAACTCGACCTGGCGCTGCTGTCCGTGGGCAAGTGGGTCGAGCTCGGTGAACAGGTCGGCGCCGACCGCCTCGAACTCCAGCACAAGGGTGGCGTCGTCGTCGCCAGGACCGCCGAGGCCGCCACCGGCCTGGCCACGCTCGCCAAGGAGCAGCGCGAGCACGGCATCACCGCGGTCGACCTGACCCCCGCCGAACTGCGCGACCTGGAGCCCAACCTCACCCGGGACACCGCTGCCGGCGCGTTCTACCCGCAGGACATGCAGGTCCAGCCGATGCTCGCGGCCGCGGAACTGCTCCGCCAGGCACGCGACCGGGGCGCGAGCCTGCACACCGACACCGAGGTACTCGGCTTCCGGACCGGCGCGGACGGCCGGCTCACCGGCGTGCGCACCGGGAACGGCGACTTCGCCGCCGGCTGGGTGATCAACGCGGCCGGCAGCTGGGGCGGCGAGATCGCCGCGCTCGCCGGGGCGCCGGTGCCGGTGTTGCCGCGCCGGGGATTCATCCTGGTCACCGAGCCGCTGCCGGTGGCGGTTCGACACAAGGTCTACTCCGCCGACTACGTGGCCAATGTCGCCAGCGGCGACGCCGGCCTGGAGACCTCGGTGGTCGTCGAGGGCACCGCGGCCGGCACGGTGCTGATCGGCGCGAGCCGCGAGCGGGTCGGCTTCGACCGCGCGGTCTCCCTGCCGGTGCTGCGCGCGCTGGCCGGGCACGCGATCGACCTGTTCCCGTTCCTCGCCGAAGTGGGGCTGCTGCGGAGTTATCTGGGTTTCCGGCCGTACTGCCCGGACCATCTGCCGGTGATCGGGCCGGACCCCCGAGTAGTCGGCCTGGTGCACGCGTGCGGCCACGAGGGCGCGGGCATCGGCCTGTCCGTGGGGACCGGACACCTGATCGCCCAGTCGATCACCGGGGCGACACCGGACCTGGACCTGCACCCGTTCCGCCCCGACCGGTTCGCCGAGGAGGCCGCGTGAGTTACCGATTCTCCTTCGCTGACAAGGAAATCGCCGCCGAGGCCGGGCAGACCGTTGGCGCGGCACTGATCGCGGCGGGCTACCGGTCCTGGCGCACCACCCGGCACAACGGCGCCCCGCGCGGGATCTTCTGCGGGATCGGGGTGTGCTTCGACTGCCTGGTCACCGTCAACGGGCGGGCCAACCAGCGTGCCTGCCTGACCGAGGTGCGCTCCGGCGACCGCGTCGAGCCGCAGGAGGGAGCCGGCCGTGCCGACCTCGCCCAGTAGCCCGACCAGCAACAACAACACCGACAGCAACAACGCCGACTACGACGTCACCGTGCTCGGCGCCGGTCCCGCCGGCCTGGCCGCGGCCGTCGCCGCCGGGACAGCGGGCGCGCGGGTCGCCCTGCTCGACGCCGGCAACCGGGTCGGCGGCCAGTACTGGCGGCACCGGGACGAGGACACCGGCGCGGGCCACCACCACTGGTCCACCCTGCGCCGGCTGCGCAGCGCCGTGCTGACCGGACCGGTGGACTTCCGCCCCGGGCACGCCGTCTGGCACGTCAGCCGCGCCGACCACGGCTTCACCGTGCACATCACCGACGGCCGGGAGATCCGCACCACCACGCTGATCGTCGCGACCGGCGGTTACGACCGGCAGCTGCCGTTCCCGGGCTGGACACTGCCCGGCGTGTTCACCGCAGGCGGCGCACAGGCGCTACTCAAGGGCCAGGGAGTTTCGGTCGGGCGGCGGATCGTGGTGGCCGGGACCGGGCCGTTCCTGCTGCCGGTCGCGGCCGGGCTGGCCGAGGCGGGCGCCCGGGTGATCGGTGTGTTCGAGGCCGGGTCGCCGGACGGATTCGCTCGGCATCCCGGTGCGGTGCTGACCAACCTTGACAAGCTCGCCGAGGGCGCGGGCTACCTGCGAACCCTGCTGCGCCACCGGATTCCCTACCGCACCCGCAGCACGGTGATCGCCGCGCACGGCGTCGACCGGGTGCACACCGCGACCGTCGCCCGGCTGGACGCCGACTGGCGGGTGCTGCCGGGCAGCGAGTCGCAACTCGACTGCGACGCCGTCGCGGTCGGCTACGGCTTCACGCCACAGCTGGAGATCCCGCTGCAACTGGGCTGCGCCACCCGGCTGGATGCCGACGGCAGTCTGGTCGCGGTCGCCGACGACCAGCAGCGCGGCAGCGTGCCCGGCGTCTATCTCGCCGGCGAGGTGTGCGGGGTGGGTGGCGCGCCGCTCGCCCTGGTCGAGGGCGAACTGGCCGGCCGGCACGCCGCGTACCGGACCGTGGCCGCGGTGCCGGACCGCCGAGCGGTGGGCCGACTGCTGCGGCGGCGCTCGGCGCTGCGCTCGTTCGCCGCCGCCATGCACGCGAGTTACCCGGTCCGGCCCGGCTGGCTGAGCTGGCTGGACGGCGAGACAGAGCTGTGCCGGTGCGAGGAGGTGTCGGTGGACACCGTACGCCGGTCCGTTGTGGACCTCGGGGCGACCGATCCGCGCACGGTCAAGCTGCTCGCCCGGCCCGGCATGGGCCTGTGTCAGGGCCGCGTCTGCGGCTACGCCACCGCCTGCCTCGTCGCGCACCTGCGCGGCCGCCCCACCACCGAGCAGGATCTGCTCGGCATCAGCACCCGCCCGATCGCCGCCCCCATCACCCTCGGCACCCTGGCCGAGGGCTGACCCGGATTGGAGTCCCGATGACCGCGCGCACCCCGTGGCACGGCGTCCTTGTCGCGACCGCTCTGCCGCTGCGACCGACCGAGGCCAACCCACTCACCGTCGACTTCGACGGCTACGCCGAGCACGTCGCCTGGCTGGCCGCGCAGGGCTGCCACGGCGTCACGCCGAACGGTTCGCTCGGCGAGTACCAGACGCTCACCACCGAGGAGCGGGCCCGGGTGGTGACCACCGCCGTCGCGGCCGCGCCCGCCGGGTTCACCGTGATGCCCGGCATCGCCGCCTACGGCGCGGCCGAGTCGCGACGCTGGGCCGAGCAGGCCGGGGAGGCCGGCTGTCCGGCGGTGATGTTGTTGCCGCCCAACGCCTATCGCGCCGACGAGCGGGCGGTGGTCGCGCACTACCGGGAAGTGGCCAAGGCCGGCCTGCCGATCGTGGCCTACAACAACCCGTTCGACACCAAGGTCGACCTGGTGCCCGAGCTGCTCGCCGAGCTGCACGCCGAGGGGTTGATCGTCGGGGTGAAGGAGTTCTCCGGCGACGTGCGGCGCAGTTACCGGATCGCCGAGCTCGCCCCGGGCCTGGACGTGCTCTGCGGGTCCGACGACGTGACCATGGAACTGGCGATCAGCGGCTCGCCCGGCTGGGTCGCCGGCTACCCCAACGCGTTCCCGCGGGCCAGCGCGCGACTGTGGGCCGCGGCCACCGCGCGGGACCTGGACACCGCGCTGCCGCTGTACCGACTGCTACATCCGTTGCTGCGCTGGGACTCGCAGACCGAGTTCGTCCAGGCGATCAAGTTGAGCATGGACATCGTCGGCCGCTACGGTGGCCCGTGCCGGGCGCCGCGCGTGCCGCTCAGCCCCGAGCAGGAGGCCGTCGTGCGCAAGGCGACCGAGGCCGCTCTCGCCGAGGGACTGGACTGATCCATGCGCGCCAACCGCCTCTTCCACGCGGTCGATTCGCACACCGAGGGCATGCCCACCCGGGTGATCACCGGCGGGGTGGGCGTGATCCCCGGCGAGACCATGTTCGACCGTCGGCAGTACTTCGTCGAGCACCTCGACCACATCCGGCAGCTGTTGATGTTCGAGCCGCGCGGGCACTCCGCGATGAGCGGCGCGATCCTCCAGCCGCCGGCCCGGTCGGACGCGGACTGGGGCGTGGTGTTCATCGAGGTGTCCGGCTGTCTGCCGATGTGCGGGCACGGCACCATCGGCGTGGCCACCGTCCTGGTGGAGACGGGCATGGTCGAGGTGACCGAACCGGTGACCACCATCCGGCTGGACACCCCGGCCGGACTGGTGGTCGCCGAGGTCGCCGTCCGGGACGGCGCGGCGCGCGCGGTGACGATCCGCAACGTGCCCTCGTTCGTGCTCGGCCTGGACCGCACGGTGCGGGTGGCCGGCTTCGGCGAGGTGCGCTACGACCTCGCCTTCGGCGGCAACTTCTATGCCGTTCTCGGCCTGGACCAGCTCGGTATTCCGTTCGACCGCAGCGAGAAGCAGCGCATTCTGGACGCCGGGCTGGCCATCATGGCCGCGATCGACGAGCAGGACCTGCCGGTGCACCCGGTCAACCAGGACATCACCGGCTGCCACCACGTCTACCTGGCCGCGCCGGACTCGACCGCCCGGCACTCCCGGCACGCGATGGCCATCTATCCGGGCTGGTTCGACCGGTCCCCCTGCGGTACCGGCACCAGCGCGCGGATGGCCCAGCTGCACGCCCGGGGTGAGCTGCCGCTGGACACCGACTTCCGCAACGAGTCGTTCATCGGCACCGAGTTCACCGGCCGGCTGGTCGAGGAGACCATGGTCGGCGGGTTGCCGGCGGTGGTGCCGACGATCACCGGCCGCGCCTGGCTGACCGGGACCGCGCAGTACTTCCGCGACCCGGACGACCCGTTCCCGGCGGGATTCCAGCTGTGACCGGACTCCCCGTGCTCGACGCCGACGCGGTGACCGCGGCACTGCCGATGCGCACCGCCATCGACGCCCTGCGCGACGCCCTCGCCGCCGGCCTCGACCCGGCGGCGGACCCGGCGCGGGCGGTGATCCCGGTGCGGCACGGGCAGGTGCTGCTGATGCCGGCCGAGTGGGGCGACCACGTCGGGGTCAAGCTGGCCACCGTCGCGCCGGCCAACCCCGGATTGGGCCGGCCCCGTATTCAGGGCAACTACCTGCTGCTGGACGGGCCCACGCTGACCCCACTGGCGGTGCTGGACGGGGTCGCGCTGACCGCGGTCCGCACCGCCGCGGTGTCCGCGCTCGCCGTCGACCAACTCGCCGCACCGGACGCGAGCCGGTTGGTGGTGTTCGGCTCGGGGCCACAGGCCCGCAGCCACGTGGCCGCGCTGTGTGCCGTCCGCCCGGTCCGGCAGGTGGTCGTCGTCGCCCGCGACCCCACCCGCACCGCCGCGTTCGCCGCGGAACTGGCCGGACCGGACCTCGACGTACGGGCCGGCACCGCCGCTGACGTGGCCACGGCGGACCTCGTCGCGTGCTGCACGACCGCCCGCGAACCGCTGTTCGACGGCTCGCTGCTGCCCGCGACGGCGACCGTGGTCGCGGTCGGCTCGCACGAGCCCGACGCGCGCGAGGTGGACGAGCAGACCGTCGGTGGTTCGACCGTGGTCGTGGAGGCGCGCGCGACCGCGTTGCGCGAGGCGGGCGATGTGGTGCTCGCCGTCGCGGCCGGCGCGTGCGATCCGGCCGCTCTGATCGAACTCGCCGACCTCGTTCACGGCCGGCCGACCGTCGATGCCAGCCGCCCCCGACTGTTCAAGAGCGTGGGAATGGCGTGGGAGGATCTGGTGATCGCCGCGACCGCCTACCAGACCACCCGAGGAGCGCGCCCGTGACCATGCACGATCACCGCGCGCCCGCGCTGCCCTCGTTCGGCGAGCGGCGCAACCTGCGCGAGGAGATCAGCCAGACCCTGCGGGCGGCGGTCATCGCCGGCGAACTGCGGCCCGGCGAGGTCTATTCGGCGCCCAGTCTGGCCGGTCAGTTCGGCGTGTCGGCCACTCCGGTCCGCGAGGCCATGCTCGATCTGGCCAAGGAGGGCCTGATCGATATCGTCCGGAACAAGGGTTTCCGGGTCACTGAACTGTCCGAAAAGGACCTGGACGACCTCAGTGAGCTGCGCGCGCTGATCGAGGTGCCCACCGTGCACCGGCTCGCCGTCGAGGGCGTGGACGCCGGTGTGCTGGCCCGGCTGCGCCCGCTGGCCGCCGGCATCGAGGACGCGGCCGCCCGCCGCGACCTGATCGCGCACGTCGCCATCGACCTGGAGTTCCACCTGACCCTGCTCGCCCTGGTCGGCAACCCGCACCTGGTCGAGACGGTGCGCGGGCTGCGCTCCCGGTCGCGGATCTACGGGCTGCGCCGGCTGGCCGAGCGGGACGAGCTGGTGCAGTCCGCCCGGGAGCACGCCGAACTGCTGGACCTGATCGAGGCCCGTGACGCCGAGGGTGCCCGCCGGCTGATGGACGGCCACATCCGACACGTCCGAGGCATCTGGGCCGAGTAGCGAACGAGCTTTTCACAGATATTCGTCGGATGAATCGGCGAAAAACAGCCTGACCTGCATTGTCCGTAGGCGGACAAAACAGGACCATGGAACGGACTATGTACAGCCACGCCCGCGCGCGTTACAAAGAGGTCGGATGTATTCCGGGCGAGCGCGGGTGCTGACGCGCGACAGGACCGCAACGAGGAGGGCCTGTGTCGGGCAGTGGAAGGCTGAGCAGGATCATCGCCGCACCCGTCGCGGCAGTCGTGGTGGCCGCGCTGCTGACAGCCGGCGCAGCCCATATCGCGGCGGCGAGCACCAACACGACCGCCTGGCAGAACGGCGCTTTCGCGGAGAACACCGGCGGCGTGGTCGGCCGCTCGGACGTGGTGCTCGGCGCGCCCAACCTCGCCAACACCCAGTCCCTCCCACTGGGCAACGGGTCGCTCGGCGTCGCCGAATGGGCCGCGAACGGCTTCACCGCACAGCTCAACCGCACCGACACCATGCCCGGCCGCAAGTCGCCCGGCCAGCTCCAGATCCCCGGCTTGGCCGCGATGACCACGGCGAGCAACTTCACCGGCACCCTGGACGTGTACAACGGCGTGCTCACCGAGTCCGGCGGCGGCATGACGATGAACGCGTGGGTGCCGGCCGGCAAGGACGAACTGGTCGTCGACGTGACCGGCGCCAACCCGAACACCGCCCAGACCGCGACGATCAACCTGTGGTCGGGCCGCAGCCCGACGGCCGCCGCCTCCGGTGCCGTCGGCACGCTGGCCGAGACGTGGGTGGACAACACCGCGACCACCGGTTCCGGCCAGACCTTCGGCTCGCTCGCCGCGATCACCGCGGCCGGCCGCAACGTCGCGGCATCGGTGGTCAACTCCGAGTCGGTCCGGGTCAGTTTCCAGCCCAACACCAACGGCGCCTTCCGGATCGTCGTCGGCGCTCCGGCGTGGAGCGGCGGCAACGCGGCCACCACCGCGACCAGCCTGTTCGGCTCGGACGCCAGCACCGCGCTGGCGAGCCTGCTGAGCAGCCAGTCCTCCTGGTGGAACGGGTTCTGGGCCGGTTCGGGCCTGGTCGAGATGTCCTCCGCCGACGGCAGCGCGAACTACCTGGAGAGCGTGCGCACGCTGTACCTCTACACCGAGGCGGCGTCGATGCGCGGCCGCTTCCCGGGCAGCCAGGCCGGCGTGGCCGACATGTTCGACTTCAGCCAGGACCAACAGGACTGGTATCCGGCCGGCACGTGGTTCTGGAACCTGCGCACCCAGATCGCCACGAACACCAGCTCCGGCAACTTCGCCCTGAACCTGCCGATCTTCGACCTGTACCTGAACAATCTCGCCAACCTGGAGTCGTGGACCACCGCCAACATGGGCGGCAAGGCCGGCATCTGCATCCCGGAGACCATGCGCTACAACGGAAACGGCTATCAACAGGACAGTCCGCCGGCCGGCAACGCGTCCTGTGACCTGGCCGCCTCCCCCACCTGGAACGGCGAGACGATCACCACCGGCGCCGAGCTGAGCCTGTGGATCTGGCAGCAGTACCTCGACACCGGCGACCTCACCTTCCTGCGCAAGTACTACCCGCTCATGCAGCAGTCGGTGACATTCCTGCTCGCCTACCAGACGGTCGGCTCGGACGGTTTCCTGCACGCGGTCGCCAACGCCCACGAGAACCAGTGGAACGTCCAGGACCCGACCACCGACCTGGCGGCCGACGCGGCGCTGTTCCCGGCCGAGGTGGCCGCGGCCACCCTGCTCAACACCGACAGCGCGCTGGTGGCCAAGGTGCGCACGGCGGAAACCGAGATCGAGCCCTACGCCCGCACCGACGAGTCGACCCACACCCAGTTGCTCACCCCGTCGGCGGACGCGGCCGGCACCGACGTGATCGGCGACTCGTTCCAGCCGACCGCGACGATCCACAACAGCGAGAACACCGGTCTGGAGCCGGTCTGGCCCTACGGCGTGATCACCGACAACTCCGGCACGCTGACCACCCTGGCGAACCGCACCTTCACCTTCCGGCCCAACCAGGACAACCCCGACTGGAGCTTCGACGCGGTCCAGGCCGCCCGACTGGACCAACCCGCGCAGGTGCAGTCCAACCTGATCACCCTCACCGAGAAGTACCAGTCCTACATCTCCGGGCTGGGCTCCTGGCAGGGCGGCACCGGCGACGAGCCCTACATCGAGCAGCCCGCGGCCGTGGGCACCGCCATCGACGAGGCACTGGCCACCGACTACGACGGAACACTGCGGATCGCGCCGGCGTGGCCGGCAAGCTGGACCGTTGCCGGCACGGTTTCCCTGCGCAGCAACACAAAGGTGGACGTGCAGGTACAGAACGGCACGATCACCACGGCGGCGCTCGTGGTCGGCACGAGTCACCCCATGACCATCCGCAGCCCGTGGTCGGGCCAGTCGGTGCAGATCGTCGACGGCTCGTCCGGCGCGGTGGTGGTCGCGCCGAGCACCGCGGCCACGCTGACGCTCAACGCCGTGGCCGGCCACTCCTACCTGATCGAGCCGACCGCGAACCTCACGACCTCGCTGAGTTTCGCCCAGGTGAGCGGGACGAAGGCCGCCGCGGCGAAGCACCTCGGCCCGGTGCAGATCGGCCTGGACGCTCCGGCGAGCTTCGCCTCGCTGGCGGCCTCGTTCGACAACGTGGGCATCTCCGCGGACACCAACACCGCGCCGGGCAACTTCGACGGCAACGGCGCCAGCTTCTCCGAACAGGCACTGACGACGGCGAAAGCCGGCCCGGGAGCGACGATCAGTTCGGCCGGCCTCGCCTTCACCTTCCCGAACGTGGCCGCCGGAACCAACGACAACACGGCGGCCGAGGGCCAGTACATCGCCCTGCACGCCACCGGCCACACCCTTGGCTTCCTGGTGTCCGGCAGCAGCGGCGCATCCACCGGCACCGGCCAGGTGATCTACGCCGACGGCAGCACCGCGACCTTCACCCTGAGCACGCCGGACTGGTTCACCGCGAACGCGCCGTCGGGCGAACAGGTGGCCGTCAACTCGACCTACCAGAACCGGCAGGGCAACACCACCTACGCCCACACCGGCGACATCTTCGCCGCCACGGTGGCCCTGGACCCGACCAAGTCGGTGGCCACGGTGGTGCTGCCGCACGTCAGCAGCGCGGTGACCAACGGCCAGACCGCGATGCACATCTTCGCGATGACCGTGGCGTAGCGGCGCTCAGGTCTGTTCCCCCTCCGTGGCGACCCCGGCTCCGGCCAGCGCGGCGGGTGAAGCCGGCACCACCGGCGCGGTACTCCGCTGTTCCCGCCAGTCGACCAGGGACAGCAACGGCGTGGTCATCACCGTCGTGACCAGCGCGACCACCACCAACGCGGTGAACAACCGGGAGGAGACGATGTTGGCCTGTAGGCCCACGTTCAGCGCGATCAGCTGCATCAGTCCGCGGGCATTCATCAACACCCCGACCCGAACCGCCACCGCGGGCGGCTCGCCGGCCAACCGGGCCGCCACCCAGCAGGACCCGAGCTTGCCCACGATAGCCACCGCCACACACGCCAGCGTGAACACCAACAGCTTGGGCTGCCCCAACAGGGCGAACTTGGTGTTGAGTCCGGAGTAGACGAAGAACAACGGCAGGAACACCAACCGGGTGACCGGCGACACCGCGGCGATGATCCGGTCCGCGATCTCCCCCCGCGGCAACACCACGCCGACGCAGAAGGCGCCGAACACCGCGTAGAGCCCGACCCGGTCGGTGAACCACGCCGCCGCGAACAGCACGATCACCGTCGCCAGCAGCCGTTGGTCCTCGGTGATCCGGTTGCGCAGCAACGTCCAGGACAGGAAACGCCGCCCGACAGTGAACATCAGCGCGGCGAACACCGCGGCCCCGCCAACGGCCAGCGCGATCGGCCCGGCACTGCCGGCGGCCGCGCCGACGACGACAGCGAGCAGTATCCACGCGACCACGTCGTCGATCGCCCCGCAGGCCAACGCGATCGAGCCGAACCGGGTACCGGCCAGGCCGCGCTCGGAGATGATCCGGGCGAGCATCGGGAACGCCGTGATGGCCAACGCCACCCCGACGAACCCGGCGGACACCCACAGCGGCACGTTCGGCAGGAACGTGTTGGCCCAGCCACCCAGCAACAGGCTCACCACGATGCCCAGCACCAGTGGCACGGTGGTCCCGGCCGAGGAGACCAGCCCGGCCGACCGGATCGCGCCGCGCGGCCGGTGTGCGGCGAACTCGTAGCCGGCCTGGAACATGAACACCACCAGGCCGAACTGGCCGCCGACGTAGAGCAGCGGCCGGATCGCCGTCGGAAACAGGTCGGTCTGGCTGGCCGGCCACAGCAGGCCCAGCAGAGACGGCCCGAGCAGTACGCCGGTGATCATCTCGCCGACCACCGGTGCCTGCCCGACCCGGCTCACCGCCCAGGAAACCACCTTGCACGCCAACAGGATGACCACAACAGCAAGGAAAAAAGCCGGCGCGGTAGCGGTGATGCTCATGCCCGATCTCCTTCCTTCTGTCGGGGCGCGGAATCGGCGGGTCCGGGGAACGGGCACCGGCCGCTCGCGACGCTGCCGGCCGCCCCACCGCCGGCAGCGTCGATCTTGGTCGTCCCGCCCTCGGTTCCGTCGCCGAGCTGGGCGAAGTAGTTGTCACACAGGCTCTTGCGCCGCGCGTCCCAGACCATGTAGCTGCCGAACACCAGCTGCGTCAGGCTGCGCCAGACATCCGCCCACCGGTCGGCCAACCGCAGCCGGGCCAGCGAGCCACGCCGGGGGCCGGGGGCCAGCCGCCGGTCGACGAGTAGGCACGGTCCCCGGTTGGGAATGGACCTGGTGTGCGCGGCCGAGGACGCGACCTGATAGCGGCGCAGCACCTCGCGCAGCACCACCCGCATGGTCACCGGGGCCAGGCCACGCGCCGGGCACGCCCGGTTCGCGGTGACGCCGAACGGGATGAAGTTGCTGTCCTTCGCGGCCAGGGTCAGCCAGCGGTCCGGGTCGTAGACCTCGGAGTGGTCGTAGCCGACGCGGTGGTACTCCGGATAGTTGAACAGCAGCACCGATCCGGCCGGCAGCAGCTCCGGCCCGGTGTCGATGTCCGCGGTGGTGATCCGGTGCGCGATGCCGAACAGCGGGTACATCCGGAACGTCTCGTCGATCACCCGGTCCAGGAAGTCGGTGTCCGCCGGGTCGGCGACCAACCGGGCCTGCACGTCGGGGTGTTCGGCGACGGCGAGCACCAGGTGCGTCATCGCCTCGGACATCTGCACGACGGCCGTGTTGAAGAACGTGCCCTGGAGGTACTGCGCGGTCTCCTCGGCCGAGAGCAGCGTCGGCAGCGGGTGCGGGATCGTGCCCGCGCCCAGCTGTTGGCGCAGGTACTCGGTCATCCGCTCGCGCCGGCGCATGTGCCGCAGCCCGCAGCATTTCAGCGCGGTCACCACGTCGTCGGCGTTGGCCACGATGAGCCGGCGCACGTCCGGCGGGCAGCGCGTGCCGAACACCAGCTCGTAGTACAGCTCGGCCCACACCGGCATCATCAGGTCGCGCAGCCGCACGGTCCGCTGGGCGCGGTCGGGCAGCTCGTCGAGCACCCTGGTGACGCACGCCTGGGTGAGCCGCTCGGACTCCTCCTTGCCGCGCACCAGGATCTGCCGGGTGATCCGGGCGACCTCGTCGTAGCGCGGCCCCGCTTCGAGGTGTTCCTGGTGCACCTCCGGGCCGGGCGCCAGCCAGTACCAGAACAGGTTGGACAGTCCCGCGCCCCGGCTGCGCCCGTTCGCCGCCGGATTGGCGTAGAGCGACCGGAACCGGCCCACGTCGTGGCGTCTACCCGGTACCGGCACGCCCTCCTCGCCGTTGACCCTGGCGAAGACGAGCACTCGCAGCGCGACCACCCTGGCCGGCAGCCAGTACGGCAGCGAGGCCAGGAGGGCGAGCACGATGACGACGATGATCAG
Source organism: Pseudonocardiaceae bacterium (assembly GCA_036268615.1). Lineage (GTDB taxonomy): Bacteria > Actinomycetota > Actinomycetes > Mycobacteriales > Pseudonocardiaceae > DATATV01. The sequence goes on along the minus strand of DATATV010000146.1, from coordinate 9,951 downwards.
CGGAAGGACAAACCCGGCCACGACGCGTACTCCTTGCCGGTGGGGTCAGTAGGTGCGCACCTGATCGGCGGTGAGCTCGGCCGGCGCGGCGGCGCCGCACAGCGCGAGCGTGTGATCGAACTCCGTGCGCAGCAGATCCAGCACACCGCGCACGCCCGCCTCGCCGCCCACCGTGAGCCCCCAGAGCACCGGCCGGCCGACGCCGACCGCGGTGGCACCCAGGGCGATCGCCTTGGCCACGTCGGTACCGCGCCGGACGCCGCCGTCCATGATCAGCGGGATGGCGCCGTCGACCGCGGCGACGATGCCGGGCAGCGCGTCGACGGTCGCCGGCACGCTGTCCAACTGCCGGCCGCCGTGGTTGGACACCAGCAGCCCGGCCACCCCGTGTTCCACCGCGAGCAGCGCGTCGGCCGGGTGCAGGACGCCCTTGAGCAGCACCGGCAGCGAAGTCATCGATCGCAGCCGGTCGATGTCGGCCCAGGAGAACTCGGCGGACATGGCGATCTGCCGGACGTGGCCGGGCTCGTCACCGAGCAGACCGCGCAGGTTCTCCACCCGCAGCCCGGCCGGCAGGTCGTGGAACCCGTGCCGGTCGTCGCGCTCGCGCCGACCCAACACCGCCGAGTCGACGGTGACCACCAGCGCGCGCACCCCGGCCCGCTCGGCCCGGCGCACCAGCGCCTCGGTCACCGCGGGATCGGTCTGGAGATAGAGCTGGAACCACAGGGTCGGGTCGCCCGCCGGCACCGCCGAGCGGGCCGCCGCGACCACCTCCTCGACCGCGGTCGTCGCGGCCATGCTGACGATCATGATCGCGCCGGCGGCCGCGGCCGCGCGGGCGGTGGCCAGCTCGCCGTCGGGGTGGGCCAGCCGGTGGAAGGCGGTCGGCGAGAGCAGGATCGGCAGGCTCGCCCGGTGGCCCAGCAGGGTGACCCCGAGGTCCCGGGTGTCGCTGCCGCGCAGCACCCTGGGCAGCAGTCGCAGCCGGCCCAGCGAACTCTCGTTGGCCCGTAAGGTGATCTCGTCCCCGGCGCCGCCGGCGAAGAAGTCGTAGTGCACCGGGTCGAGCCGCATCCGGGCGGCCTCGTGGTAGTCGGCCACCGTCCGCAGCACCGATCCGAGTTCGGTCGTCACCGTGGCGGTCATCTCAGACGCTCGCCGGGGTCAGCTCGTGGCGCAGGAAGCCGGTGAGCCCGTTCCGATGGAGCGGGCGGTCCCACTCGTTCTCCAGGTTCTCGGTGAGGTGGTGGGTGCCGACCAGTTCGCCGTCCCGGTAGTGCCGGACCACCGGGTGGATGTAGTGACCCTCGTCGGCGTGCTCGGCGTCGGACTGGGTGATCCGCCGCACGGTCACGTCGAACGGGTCGATCTTGTCGTGGTCCGGGCCGTACTCCAGGGTGACCAGGAAGTAGTCCGTCGCGTCCTGGAAACCGTCGGTGCCGACGTAGTCCGCCGGCACCTCCTCGTAGTAGGCGGCGGTCCCGTCGCCCCGCCGCACCACCAGATCGGCCAGGAAGCCGAACTGCTGGAACAGGCCGGAGGAGCGGTTCACCCTGGCCAGTACGGCCTCGGTCAGCGCGCTCGGCTCGTCGACCACGGTCTCGTGCGGCCAGGGCTGCTCCTGGTAGCGCTGCGCCAGGTGCTTGTGCAGCGCGCGCACGCCGTACCGGAAGCCGTGGATGAACGCGCTCGTGCACTTCTTGAAGTCACGGACCTGGGTGATCGTGCCGGCGAAGTACAGGTCCGGCACGCTGGTCGACTCCCACGCGGTGGTCTGCGCGGGGAACCGGTTGTCGATCGCCAGCTCCGGCTGGCACTCGGCCGCGAAGATGCTGGCGTCGAACCGGAAACCGGTGCACAGGATGACCCGGTCGTAGTGGATGTCCTTGATGATCTCTTCGGCCCGGACGAAACCGAAGGTCACCCGGTAGCCGTCGCCGTCCCGGGTGATCGACTTGATGTTCCCGTCCAGCACCGCGTGCTGGAGCTTGAGCTGGTAGGCGTCCAGCATGTTGTTGTTGATCGCGCGCAGGTGCCCGACGAAGTGCGTGCGCCAGGCGAGCTTGAGCGTGTGCGGACCCGCCACGTGGATGACCGCGGCGGTCTCCATCAGGTTGTCGGCGGTCTCGAACGCGGAGTTGCCCTTGCCGACCACGAGTACCCGCTGGTTGACGAAGTCCTGCGGGTCGACGGTGACCGTCGGATACGGCTCGGCGAGCTCGACACCCGGAAAATCGGGCAGGTGCGGCTCGGTCACGCCGGTGGCCATCACCACCCGGCGGGCGCGCAGCTCGACGCCGTGCTGGTCGGTCGCGACGAAGTCGCCGGTCGGTCCGTCCGGGCGGGCGATCCGGGTGATCCGGGTGTCGTACCGGACCCGCAGCCCGTGCTTGCCGGCGAAGTCGCCGAGGTAGCCGACGAGGTCGTCGGCGCCGGGGAAGAACCGCGGGCTGTACCGGGTGAACCGCAGGTCGGTGTCGTCGGAGAGCAGCGAGTTCCAGTCCACCCGCAGGTCGAGCTCCGGGTCGTCCCAGCCGGTGTGCACCTTGTTGACCGAGATCAACGTCCGGTGCCGGGGGAAGGTGCGGAAGAAGGTGCCGGGGGTCGCCCCCGCCTCGGTCACCAGGTAGTTGCTCCCGGCCCGCTCAAGGAAGTAACCGAGTTGGAGGCCGGCCGGTCCGGCACCGACAACCAAGTAGTCCAGCACGTCGTTCGACACGCTCCGGTCTCCTGACTGAATCGATTTCCGACAACCCGCTCAGCATGATCAGCGGATCTCAGAAAACGCTCAGAACCGGAGCCGGGAGACGATCAGAAACGCGACCGGGTCAACACAATCGGTCAGTCAGCGGTCAGCTGGGTGCGGTAGCTCTCCAGCCGTGCGGCGAGTTCGCGCGGGTGACTCAGAGCCGCCAGGTGGCCGCCGGGCAGTTCGTCCAGTTCGAGACCGAGCCGGTCGCGCAGCACCCGGCGCTGGAACTCCAGTGGGAAGAAGCGGTCTTCGCGGCCCTGCAGGAACCGGGTCGGCACGTCCGGCCAGGACGATAGCGGCCACGGCAGGACGAACGGGGTGTCGGACTGGCCGATCGGTGGCGAACTCATCATCTCGGTCACGAGTTCGGGCGGCAGGTCGTGCAGGAAGTCGACCATCGGGTCGAACGGCGCCTTCGGGTCGCGCCCCTGTCGCACGGCCAGTTCGGCGCGGGCCGCCGCCTGGCCGGTGTTGGCCCACCAGTCCCCCGGCGACTCGCCCGGTGCCGGCACCATCGCGTTGAGCAGCACCAGCAGGTCGACCCGCAGCCGGTCGCAGACCAGCGGCGCGCTGAAACCGGCCATCGACTGGGCCACCAGCACGATCCCGGTACGGTCGCCGATCGCCTCGACGATGGTGTCGGCGTACTCGGCCAGGCCGGCGGAGTCGTCGGCGACCGGCAGGTCCATCGTCACCACGTCCTGCCCGCGCGCCCGCAGTTCCGGCGTGAGCAGCTGCCAGTAGGCGGAGTCACTGCTGGCACCGTGCACGAGCACATAAGTCATGTACACCTCCCGAGCTTTCTCCTACATTAGGAGTAACAACTCCGGAGCCGCAAGGGGGAAACGATGCCGCGAGGTGAGTCGACGAAGCGCAGCTACCAGGACCCGTGCGGGACCGCGCGGGCGCTGGACGTGATCGGCGAGCGCTGGGCCGTGCTGGTCGTGCGCGAACTGCTGTTCGGCCCGAAGCGGTTCACCGACCTCAGTCGAGGACTGCCGGGGATGAGCCAGAACGTGCTGTCCCAACGGTTGCGCGAACTGGCCGAGGCGGGTGTGCTGCGACGCACCCGGCTCGGCCCGCCGGCCGGCGGCACCGCGTACGAGTTGACCCAACGCGGCCGCGCGCTCGAACCGATCCTGCTCGAACTGGGCCGGTGGGGTAGCCGGGTCGCCGCCGACACCGGCGGCGAACTCAGCGTGGACGCGCTCGTCTTCGCGTTGCGCACGACGTTCGACGCCCGATCGGCCGGCCGCTCGGCGATCCGGGTCGAGTTGCGCTTCGCCGCCGACCGGTTCCGCGCGGAGATCGGCGAGGGCACGTTCCAGGTGGCCAGGGGTGGCGCGGCCGAGCCGGACGCGACACTGGACACCGACCCCGGCACGCTGCGGTCGATCGTCTTCGGCGGCCGCCCACTGGCCGAGGCGGTTCAGGCCGGCGACGTGCGGCTGGCCGGCGACCAGCGGGCGGCGACCCGGTTCACCCGCTGCTTTCCCCGGCCGACACCGTTTCCGGCAGAAAACGATCTGGCCTGATACATCTGGACAGATGCATCAGCTCGGATGCATCATGGGCGGATGAACGGATTCGAGCTCTACCTGTTGGGGCGCAAGCTGATGAAGGTCGGCGGGGACGCCATGCCGAAGGCCGTGGGCTTCCAGTCGGTGCCCGGCAGCGTGCAACTGATCCTGGCCGACGTCTTCGACCACCCCGGCACGTCCATCACCGACATCGTCGACCGCACCGGCCTCCCGCAGAGCCTCGTCTCCACGTCGGTGTCCCGGCTGCGCGAGCGCGAGGTGGTGACCACCGAGACCGACCCGGCCGACCGGCGCCGCACCCTGGTCACACCGAGCCGACGCCGAACGGTGGACCGGTCCGCCGGGTCGATCGACGAGCCGCTGGCCGCGGCGACCGGCGTGGACGACCCGGAGCGGCTGCGCGAACTGGTGGCCACACTGGAATTCCTCGCCCGCCGCCTGGCCGGCGCACTGCCGCTGGGCAGCAGCGGTTTCAACTCCGCCTACAGCGGCACCCCGCCGTGGGACATCGGCCGGCCGCAGCCGGCCTTCCAACAGCTCGCCGACGCGGGCCTGCTGCGCGGCCGGGTGCTCGACGTCGGTTGCGGCACCGGGGAACACGCACTGCTGGCCGCCGCCCTCGGGCTGACCGCTGTCGGTGTCGACGGCGCACCGGCCGCGATCGAGATCGCCCGGCGCAAGGCGAGCGAGCGCAACCTGTCGGCGCGGTTCGCGGTGTGGAACGCGTTCGAGCTGGCCGAGTTCGGCGAGCAGTTCGACACCGTGCTGGACTGCGGGCTGTTCCACGTCTTCGAGGACAACGACCGGGTCCGCTACGTGGACAGCCTGCGCGCCGCGATCCCACCCGGCGGCCGGTTCTTTCTGCTCTGCTTCAGCGATCAGCATGTCCCCGGGCTCGGCCCGCGCCGGGTCAGCCAGCAGGAGATCCGGGCGAGCTTCGCCGAGGGCTGGGAAGTCGAGTCGATTGACGAAGCGGGACTGGAGACCACCATCCAGCCGGACGGCGTGCCCGCCTGGCGGGCGAGCATCATCCGAACCTGAGCTTTCGAACAATTTCACCTCGGTCGGACTTTTACGCAAGGATTGCGATTTCCGGCAAGCGACTTACGCCGGAGCGCAAATCAGCCGGCAGTTTTCCAGCGTTGTTCGTCACGTCGCAGGTCCACGCCCTGACGGGTCCAACCGGCCCACAGTTAACCGTTAAAGTAGGAAAGTTGCGGTAGCTCGTCGCTGTCTTGCGGCCACATGTTGACAATATGTATCCTCCCGATTAACCACGTGTCCTGCCGGCGTAAATCGAATGTCGCCGGAAAACCTGACCGGTGCCGGTGTACTCGGCTGCCGGAAAACAATTCCGAGCGCCCGAGGAGAACCGCCCATGCGACGTTGGCGCCTTTCCCTGCTCGTCGTCCTGACCGCGGCGCTGGTCGGCGCGCTCGGCCTCACCGCGCTGGCCAACCAACCGGCCACCGGCAGCCGACCGGCCACCACCGCGGCGGCCACCGGACTTTCCTCGGACGTGCAGTTCTTCTACTACCCCTGGTACGGCAACCCGACCGTGTCCGGCGCGTGGCGGCACTGGCAGCAGGGCGGCCACAACCCGCCCGAGGACATCGGCTCGAACTACTACCCGGTCAGCGGCGCCTACGACTCGGCCGACTACACCGGCGCGGTGGCCCAGCAGATGGCCTGGATTCAGGAATCCGGCGTCGGTGTGCTCATCTACAGCTGGTGGGGTCAGGGGTCCTATGAGGACAGTCTGGCTGCCGGGGTGCTGGCCGAGGCCGCCCGGTACGGCATCAAGGTCGCCTGGCACATCGAGCCCTACACCGGCCGGACCGCCGCGTCGGTCGTCTCCGACATCAACTACCTCAACAGCAGCTACGGCGCCAGCCCGGCGTTCTACCGCGATCCGACGCACGGCGACAAGCCGGCCTTCTACGTCTTCGACAGCCTGGACATCACCGACTGGTCCGCGCTGGACGCGGTGACCGGCAGCAACATCGTGCTCGCGCAGACCACCGACACGTCGAAAGTGGCGCATTTCAACGGGATGTACACCTACGACGCGATCGCCGCGGACACCGCGGGCGGCTGGGCCGGGGTCGGCGCGTACTGCCAGACCCACGGAATGGTCTGGGCGCCCTCGGTCGGACCGGGTTATCTCGACGACCGCGCGGTGCCCGGCAACACTACTCCCACGCTCGACCGGGACAACGGCGCCACCTACGACCAGGAGTGGACCAACGCGACCACGCCAAGCATCGGTGGCAACCCGAGCTGGGTGTCCATCACGTCGTTCAACGAGTGGCACGAGGGCTCCCAGGTCGAACCGGCCAGCTCCACCCCGCCGGCCGGTTACGGCTACCTGACCTACCAGGGCGCCTACGGCACCACCGGCACCGCGTCGCAGACCGCCTACCTCGACCGGACCCGGTACTGGGTGTCGCAGTTCGACCACACCGGCACCACGACCCCGCCCCCGACGACGACCACCACCACGACCGCCGCTCCCCCGCCGAACACGAACCTCGCACTGGGCCGGCCGGTCAGCGCGAGCGGGTCCACCCAGACCTACGCGCCGGCCAACGCGGTGGACGGAAACTCCAGCAGCTACTGGGAAAGCACCGACAACGCCTTCCCGCAGTGGCTCCAGGTCGACCTCGGCGTGACCGACCCGGTCAGCCGGATCGTGCTCGACCTGCCGCCGGCCACCGCGTGGGGCACCCGGACCCAGACACTGTCGGTTTCCGGCTCCACCAACGGTTCCACCTTCAGCACCGTGGTCGGCCCGGCCGGCTACACGTTCAACCCGGCCACCGGCAACACCGTGACGATCAGCGTGCCCAGCACGTCGACCCGGTACCTGCGGCTCACCTTCACCGCCAACACCGGCTGGCCGGCCGGCCAGGTCTCCGAACTCCAGGTCTTTCCGTGAACCGGCTTCCCCGCGATGGTGAGGTAACCATGAGAAAACCCGCCCTGCTCCCCGTGCTGCTGACCGGACTGCTCGCGGTCGGTCTGCTCAGCGCGGTGCCCTCGGCCCAGGCCGCGGCCGACCGGGCCTGGCTCAACGCCGCCCAGGCGCCGGTCGACCGGGCCAACGAGCTGCTCGCCCAGATGACCGAGGCCGAGAAGCTGGACATGATGCACCAGGGCGCGTCGTGCAACTGGGGCGCGTGCGTGGACGGCAACGCCCGGCTGGGCATTCCCGCACTTCACCTGCAGGACGGTCCGGCCGGCGTGGCCGACGGCGTCACCGGGGTCACCCAGTTGCCGGCGCCGGTGGCCGGCGCGGCGACCTGGGACACCAGCCTGATGCAGCAGTACGGCCAGGTGATCGGCAACGAGGAGTGGGGCAAGGGCGCCAACGTCAACCTCGGCCCGACCATCAACATCGATCGCGACCCCCGCTGGGGCCGGTCGTTCGAGTCGCTCTCGGAGGACCCCTACCTGGCCGCCCAACTGGCCACCGCCGACGTCCAGGGCATCCAGAGCCAGGGGCCGATGGCGCAGGTCAAGCACTACGCGGTCTACAACCAGGAGACCTACCGCAACACCACGCAGGACGACGCGGTCGTCTCCGACCGGGCCGAGCAGGAGATCTATCTGCCCGCGTTCCAGGCCGCCGTTCAACAGGGCGGCGCCGACTCGGTGATGTGCTCCTACGCCGAGGTCAACGGCACCTTCGCCTGTGAGAACAGCGCCCTGCTGACCACCCAGCTCAAGCAGGACCTCGGTTTCGCCGGTTTCGTCACCTCCGACTGGGGCGGCACCCACTCCACGGTCGCGTCGGCGAACGCCGGTCTGGACATGGAGATGACCGGGGACACCTACTACGGCGACCCGCTCACCCAGGCGGTGGCCAACGGGCAGGTCTCCCAGGCGACCATCAACGACCATGTGCGCCGCATCCTGACCTCGATGTTCGCCGCCGGACTGTTCGACACCACCCAGACCGGCACCACCACCAGCGTGGTGACCTCCGACGCGCACACCGCGGTGGCCAAGCAGGTCGCCGAGGAGGGCAGCGTGCTGCTCAAGAACAGCAACACGACCCTGCCGATCGGCTCGGCCACCAAGTCGATCGCGGTGATCGGCGACGACGCCGGCCCGAACGCGATGACCGCGGGCAACGGCAGCGCGCACGTGAACGCGCCCTACGTGGTCACCCCCTACCAGGGCATCAAGACGCGGGCCGGCAGCGGCGTGACCGTGAACTACGCGCAGGGCAACGCCTCGCCGAACGGCGAGATCGTCGACGGCTCGTACCTGACCCCGTCCCAGGGCACCGGCCCCGGTCTGTACGCCCAGTACTACAACGGAAACAGCCTGTCCGGCACGCCGATCGCGACCCGGGTCGACCCGAACGTCAACTTCAACTGGGGTGGCCTGTCGCCGGGTTCGGGCGTGCCGGCGGACAACTGGTCGGCCAAGTGGACCGGCAGCATCACCCCGCCGACCACCGGCAGCTACACGTTCTCACTGACCAGCGACGACGGCAGCCGACTGTTCGTCAACGGCCAACAGGTGATCAACAACTGGGCCGACCAGCCGGCCACGACCAGGACCGGCACGATCACGCTGACCGCGGGCCAGCCGGCGAGCATCGAGGTCGACTACTTCCAGGACGGCGGCGGCAGCCAGGTGAACCTCGGCTGGCAGGTGCCCAACCAGAACCTGGATGCCCAGGCGGTGACCGCGGCCAAGGCGGCCAACCTCGCGGTGGTGTTCGTGGACAACGCCGAGGGTGAGGGCGCCGACCTGCCCAACATCGACCTGTCCGGCGACCAGAACCAGTTGGTCAGCGATGTGGCGGCGGCGAACCCGAACACGGTCGTGGTGGTCAACTCGGGTTCTGCGGTGACCATGCCGTGGGCGAACTCGGTCCGGGGCATCATCGAGAACTGGTATCCGGGCCAGGAGGACGGCAACGCCATCGCCGCGCTGCTCTACGGCGACGTGAACTTCTCCGGCAAGCTCCCGGTGACCTTCCCGCAGTCGCTGGCCCAGGTCCCGGCCAGCACACAGGCCCAGTGGCCGGGGCAGAACGGGCAGGTGCAGTACTCGGAGGGGGTTGACGTCGGCTATCGCTACTACGACAGCCAGCACGAGACCCCGCTGTTCCCGTTCGGCTTCGGCCTGTCCTACACCAGCTTCGGCTTCTCCGGCCTGACCGTGTCGCAGCCCGATGCCAGCGGCAACGTGACGGTCGGCTTCGCCGTCACCAACACCGGCAAGGTCGCCGGGTCCGAGGTCGCCCAGGTCTACGTTGGCGAACCGAGCAGCACCGGGGAACCGCCGAACAGCCTGCGCGGATTCCAGCGGGTCACGTTGAACCCTGGGCAGAGCCAACAGGTCAGCCTGGTGCTCAACGCGCAGAGCTTCCAGTACTGGAACAACGGCTGGGTCAACGCGGCAGGCGCCAACACCATCTCGGTCGGCTCGTCATCGCGGGACCTGCCGCTGACCGGCACGGTGACGATCGGCGGCGGTGGCACCCCGCCGCCCCCGCCGCCCAACACCAACCTGGCCCTTGGCAAGACCATGACCACGTCCGGCTACGTGCAGAGCTACGGCCCTGGCAATGCCAACGACAACAACACCAACAGCTACTGGGAGTCCACCAACAACGCGTTCCCGCAGTGGCTCCAG
>DATATV010000145.1:0-4131 GCA_036268615.1 Pseudonocardiaceae bacterium | reverse complement strand
GCGCTGGGCCGGATGTCGCTCGCGGTGTCCTGCAGCACGTCGAGTGTCTTGTTCAACCGGTGCAGGCCGCGATCGGCGGTGTGCAGCGAGTCGGGCAGCTCGTCCAGCGTGGCCGAGAAGTCCTGGCTGCGGTTGCCGAACACCGCGCTGGTGGCGGCCAGGTCGCTCAGGATCGAGTCCAGCCGGCCCTTGGGCTCGGCGAGCTCCCTCGCGGTGGCCTCGAACCCGCTGACCACGTTCGTCAGGTCGTGGTTCGGGTCGGTCCCGCGCAGCGCGTCCAGCACCTCGCCGGTCGGGCCGAGCGAGGACGGTGCATCGGCGGCGAGCCGCTGCAGCGCCGCTGTGCCGCCCCCGGCCAGGGTCTCGTCGAACTTGACGATCGTGCCCTTCATGCCGGCGAGCGCGTCCGGCTGCAGTGCCTTGGCCACCTTGTCCAGCTCGACCGGGAGGTGGGCCCGGGTCACCGGGATCACCTCGTCGTTGAACCGTCCCCGGTCCCCGCCCGGCTCCAGGTCGAGGAAGTAGTTGCCACCGAGGATCGTGGTCGGGCGGATCGTCGCGGACGGCTCGCTGCCGAGCCGGTCGCGGCTGCCGTTGTACAGCTTGACGTCGACCATCGCGGTCCCGTCGTCCTTCTGCTCCACGCCGGTCACCATGCCGACCGGCACGTAGGCGATCTTCACCTGGCTGAAGTAGGGCCGCAGCCGGTAGTCACTGGCGAAGTTGACCTTGATCGTCTCGCCCGGGTGCAGCCAGGTGGTGACCTGGGCCTTGTTGAACACCGCCCAGCCGATGATCAGCACGCCGACCAGGAAGCCCAGTCCGAGCTTCCAGGCGGAGAGCGTCCGGTGCCCGTGTACCACCGGGCCGCCGAAGATCTTCAAGAAGAAGTTCTTCACCTTCCGGTCCTCCCCGTCTGCGGAACGCCCGGCAGGCCCTGGCTCTGCTTGGCGGCCTCACCCGGTGCGGGATATGGGTCACGACTCTGCAGCGGGTCCCGGATCGGCGCCGAGATCGCGTCGAAGGCCTGCTCGTGGCCAACGCCGGTGTCGACGCGGAGCGCGTGGTAGTTGTCGTTACCGACCTTGAGCGCGTCGGTGGCGTTGGTGAAGAACAGCGACGCCTCCGGGGAGAACGGGCTGATGATCTGAGCCAACGCGCCACCCCGACCGAACGCGTCGCTCAGCATGGGAGCCAACGGCTGCGCATCCTCGAAGGTGCCTTTCAGGTCGTCGATCGGACCGCGTGCGTCATCCGACACACCGGGCACCTTGTCCAGCGGCGACCGGCTGTCCACCAGGAATCCCCGGAAGTCCGGAGTCGCCCGGCCCAGCGCGTCGCCGCCCGGCTGCAGGTCCTTCGCCGCCACCGCGGTGTTCGCCAGCGGACCGTCCAGGGACTGCAGCGCCGCGCGGGTCTGGCGCAGCGAGTCCGGCGCGGTCTGCAGGGTCTGCGCCAGCGGCGCGCCGTTGTCGGCGTTGAAACCGGCGAAGGTCTTGTCCAGCTTGCCGAGCAGCTGACCGATCTGCTCCTGCCGGCCGATGAACGAGACCGACAGCTCGTTGGTGCTGCGCAGCAGCGAAGCGGTGTCCCGCCCGCCGTTGTTGGAGAACGCGTCGGAGACGGTGCCCAGGTCGGGCAGTACGTCGGGGAACGCGGCCGCGGCCAGGTTGAAGTCGCGCCCGTGCCCGGCCAGCCCGCCGCCCACGTTGCGGACGAAGGACCCGATGGCCTGGCGGGTGGGCACGTCGAGCACCGAGAGCACGTCGGAGATCTCCTGCGCGCCGACGGTGTGTACCGCCGGTACCACCGCGTCAGCGGGTAAGAGCCCGGCGGACGGGTCGCCCGGGTTCAGCTCGACGAACTTCTGGCCCAGTGCGGACCGGGCACCGACCGATGCGGTGATCGCCTGTGCGTTCTTGTAGACCGGGCGCTCACCGTCCAGCCGCAGAATGGCGACAGCCAGCTTGCTCTGCCCGTTGGGCGCGTTGGTCGCGTCCACCAGGTCGACCTGCTGGACGTAGCCGACCCGGATGTTGGCGATCCGGACGTCGTCGCCGGTACGGAGCGAACCGACATCCTCGAAGGCCGCCTTGACCGTGGTGCGGGGGGCGAACGGCAGACCCTGCTGGGAGATCAGGGACAGCGTCACCAGGGCGAAGAAGAAGATCAGTACACCCGCGCCGAGCACAACGGCTCGACGCCGGCGCATTACCGACCGCTTGACCATCAGTGGTCACCTCCCAGCATGAAGCCGAGAGCGCCGCTCTCCTGCTTTTCATTGAGCCCGGTCGCGCTGCCGTCCCCGGAGTTGTCCGGGGCGAGAAGTCCGGTCGGCACACCCGGGCCGTGGTTGGCCGGGTGGCCGGAGTCCGGTGCCGGGTCCCGACCGCCCAGGCCCGCGTTTCCGATGCCGCCCGGGATGTTGCCGGTGGCCGCGGTCGGCTCGACGTTCAGGTGCGCCCGGAAGTAGTGCGAGAGACCATCCTTGCCGTTCGTGGTCAGCGCCCAGTACCGGATGAAGTTGAGCACGTTGTCGATGTTGCCGCTGAGCTGCTCGACGATCGGCCGCAGGCCCTTGGCGGTGTCGGTCATGTCAGGGCCCGCCGCGCGGAGCTCCCGGGCCACCGGCTTGAGCTGCTTGAGCATCTCGGTGCCCTTGTCCAGCACGGGCACCAGCTTGTCCAGTGCGGGGTCGGCCGAGTTCGAGAAGTGCTTCAGCTCGCCGCTGATGTCCTTCAGGTTGTCCGTCGTCGGCCGGATCGAGCGCAGCAGCGGCGTGGTGTCCTCCGCCGCGTCGGCCAGGTTGCCCAGGGTGTGCCGGGCGGCGGCCAGCGAGCTCGGCAGCTCCTGCAGCGTGTCGTTCAGCGCCGCCACGTTGGTCGACGTGGTGTTCAGCAGGGAACTGGTCGACGCAACCAGGCTGTCCATGGTCTTGCCGTTGTCCTGGGCCAGCGAGGAGGCCACCGGTTGGAGGTTGTCCACCAGGCTGTTCAGCGTGGCGTTCTGCGACTGCAGCACCTTGACGAACTGGTCGGTCTGGGTCATCGCCGGGGCGAGGGCCTTGATCGCGCCGTCCAGGTCGGCACCGTTGCCCCGCATGCCCTCACCGAGTACGGCGACGAAGGCGGCCAGCGACTGACCGGTCTTGTCGTCGAAGACGTTGAGGACCTCGTCGAGGTCGGCGTTCTGGCCGGTCTGGGTCACCGGGATCACGCCGCCGGTCTTGAGCAGCGGGGCGTTGGCGGTGCCGGTGTCCAGGTCCATGTACCGCTCACCGAGGAGGCTGACCGGTCGTACGGTGGCCCGGGCGTCGGTGTGCAGTGGCAGCGCCTCGGGGCCCAGGTCGAGGGCCACCTTGGCGATGCCGTTCTCCTCGGTCATGCCGGCCACGTCGCCGACCTTCACCCCGTGCAGCTTGATGTCGTTGCCGACCAGCATCGGGGACGCGTCGCGGAACTCCGCGACCACGATGGTCCGCTCCTGGCTGGCCTGGATCGCGTAGCTGCCCGCGCCAGCCGTGCAGCTGCCGACCGCGACCAGCGCGACGGCCACCACACGGGCTTTCGACACCTGCATCGGGAACGGTTGCCTACTCATCGCACACCGCTTCCGAATGCGTCGGTCCAGGGAGTCCCGCCGTTCTGACCGGGCAGCGGGTACGGGCTCTCCCGGACACCCGGCGGCACGATGCCCGGGTTGATGGTCGGGTCGCCGGCGCCTGCCTGCACGAAGATGCGGGCGTAGTGGCCGTTCGAGTCGAAGTTGGAGAACGCCGAGTTCCAGTTGGACAGCCAGCCGACGGCTTCCGGCGTGTACGGCCGCAGGAAGTCCAGCGGCTCGGACAGGTTGTCCAGGGCCTTGGTCAGGCCCGGGGCCACGTCGTTGTAGTCATCGAACAGGCCCGGGGTGTTGTCCAGGAGCTCGTTCAGCGCCTTGATGGTCGGCCGCAGGTCGTGCAGCGCCGGGCGCAGGTCGTGCAACAGGGGGTGCAGGTTGCCGGCGACCGACTTGAGCCGCTCGGTGGCCGGGTCCAGGTCGTGCAGCAGCGGAACGACGTCATCCGCTACCGGTGGCACCTTGTCGAGAGTCGTCTTCGCCGTCCGAAGCGTGGGGGGGAGCGCGCTCAGG
>DATATV010000144.1:0-21145 GCA_036268615.1 Pseudonocardiaceae bacterium | reverse complement strand
GTGGTCTGGAGCGGCACCGTCAGTGGCGGTGCCGCTCCAGCATGTCGCCGGTGTCGAGGCTGCCCTCGACCACGTTCTGGGCCACGTCGCTGAGCCGCTGGTTGTGCTGCCGGGCGTAGCTCCGCAACGCGGTGAACGCGTCGCCCATCTCCAGCCCACCGCGCTCGGCCAGCACCCCCTTCGCCTGCTCGATGACCACCCGGCTGTTCAGTGCGCCCTGTAGCTGCTCGACCACCACCTCGTGCTGGCGCAGCACGCGCTCATGCAGGATGCCGATCGTGGCCACGTCGGCGAGGGCCTGCGCGAGCTGTGCGTCGTCGGCGCTGAGCCGGCCCGGCTCGACCCGGAACAGGTTGAGCGCGCCGATGGTGTCCCGGCGCAGCCGCAGCGGCAGCGCGTGCAGCGACCGGAACCCCTCCCGCTCGACCCGAACGGCGAATCGTGGCCAGCGTGCCCGGATCTCCGCCCCGTCGGCGGCGGCCACCGGCTGGCTGGTGCGGAAACATTCCAGGCACGGGCCTTCGTTCGCCTCCAGTTGGAACAGTTCGACCAGCCGGGCCTGCTCGCTGGAGGAGGACACCACCCGGAGGCTGCCGCGCTGATCGGACAGCAGCAGCCCGGCCGCGTCGACCGGCAGCAGGTGCACGCACTCGGTGGCCAGTCGGTGCAGCAGGTCGATCACGTCGTAGTCGGCCACCAGCGTGTCCGCCAGACCGACGAAGGCGGCGGCCAACGCCTGCTCGTGGCGAGCCGGGTCCACGCTCATCGGAACTCCTCGGTTGACGGCTCGGGTCGGATTCGGTTGGGTGCGGCGCGGCGTGCGGTCCACCACGTCGCGGGCGGCCCGGTCGACGGGCTGCTCGGCGGCGAACGCGGACGAGCCAGGGCGACCTCGGCGCCGGCGTCCGGTCGGGCGACGATCATGTCGGTGACCTGGTGGACCTCGCTGCGCGCCAGCGGTACGGCGCTCAGCCAACCGTCGCGGTCGGGCTCGTCTGCCATTGAGTGTGTCCCCCGAGCGCCGCTCGCGGTAGGGGTCGAGTACGTCGATCACGGTCGCGCCGGCCGGCGGGTGAACCGCGGCCGGCGCCACCGGTGCGGTCACCGGCGCCCGCCGCGCAGATCCCGGCCGGCGCGCCGGTCCGACCCGGGTGCGGATCGTCGTGAGACCGAGGTTGATCCGGGCTGCTCGCCGCACGTCGTCACCTCTGTCCCGGCAGCCGATCGGCCGGTCCGGCCACCGCAAGGGGCACCATCGTCCACCCGTCTGTCCATTAGGGACGGACGGCCCGGATCGGTCTCCGTTTCCTGGCCCGGTGTCGTCGCGTGTGGAACCCTTGCGGGGGAGTCGACGGCCTGACGCACAGCGGCATGAGCGGGCACGACCCTCTACCCTGGTCGCCATGAATGTCCAACCCGAGACCAGCAGACCGCTGGCCGGCGGCCTGGCCGGGTACGTCCGGGCCGTCGCCGCGGCGATCGGGGTGTCCGCCGAGGGCACCAGTTTTGAGATCAGCGACACCGCCACCGCCTACCTCGGTCTGGCCCGCCGCCGGCCCGAGCACCCCGAACACGACCTGATGTTGGTCTGGACGGAAGAGCGTGGCTGGTCGATCGAAGTGGAGACCGACCCCGCTGAGAAACCGGTGGTCGTAGCCACCCTTGGTGGGTCGGATCTGGTGCCCGAGCCGCGCACGGTCGCCGGCTTCGTCCGCGCGGTCGTCAGTGGCGGGGCCGGCGAGTCGGATCGTCCGGGGGCGGTCGGCGCGACAACGGGCGGTCGGGGCGAACTGACCCAGCGGCTCAGCCGCTATGCCACCGGGCCCGAGTGACCTTGCCCCTTCGCGTACGCTGAAGAAACGTCGCGGACACCGCGACTCGCCACCCGAGCCCCCGGTGCGCTGTAAGACGTGACCAGGAGGTCTTGGATGACCCCGAGTGACACTGCCACGATGCCCGTCGGGGGTGGTGGTCCGGGTAGTGATTTCGCGGAATTGTCCCGCACCATCAAGGAAGCCGGGTTGCTACGCCGTCGCCACGGCCACTATGCCATCAAGGGCGCGTTGAACGTCGCCGCCTTCATCGGCGCCTGGGTCGTCTTCGGTTTTCTGGGAAACTCCTGGTGGCAACTGTTCACCGCGGTATTCCTGGCCATTGTGTTCACCCAGTTGTCATTCATCGGCCATGATGCCGGGCACAAGCAGATCTTCACCGGTCGCCGCGCCAACGACGCGGTCGGTCTCATCCACGGTGGACTGGTCGGCCTGAGCTATGGCTGGTGGATCGGCAAACACACCCGTCACCACGCCAACCCCAACCACGAGGACGACGACCCGGACGTCAACATCGCCGTGCTGGCCATGGTCGCCGGCCAGGGTGACGCCCGCCGTGGTTTTCTCCGCTGGATGGCGAAGTATCAGGCGTTTCTGTTCTTTCCGCTGCTCCTGCTGGAAGGGCTGAACCTGCACTGGTCGAGCATCCGGGCGGTCTGGAAGGGCGAGGTCAAGGCGCGCAACGCGGAGAAGCTGCTGCTGGTCGTGCACTTCGTCGGCTACCTGGCCGGCGTGTTCTACGTGCTCTCGCCGGGCAAGGCCGTGCTGTTCATCGTGGTGCACCAGGGTTTGTGGGGTGTCTACATGGGATGTTCGTTCGCTCCCAACCACAAGGGCATGGCCACCCTGCGCGAGGGCCACACGTTGGACTTCCTGCGCAAGCAGGTGCTCACCTCGCGGGACGTGCGCGGTGGCGTGTGGACGGACTTCCTGTTGGGCGGGTTGAACTACCAGATCGAGCATCACCTGTTCCCGAGCATGCCGCGGCCGAACCTGCGGCACGCCCAGACGCTGGTGTACCAGTTCTGTGTGCAGCACGACATCAGCTACGCGGAGTGCGGTCTGTTCAGCTCCTACGGCCACGTGCTGCGCCACCTGCACGAGGTGGGCGCCCCGCTGCGGGCCCGCCAGCCGGCGCTGACCCCCTCGTAGCGCTCAGAGCTGCTGTTGGAACGTGGACAGCAGCGCGAGGGTGGACTCGGCGCTCTGGTTGCGGCTCACGCCCTCGGCGCCGAGGCTGTCCGCGCACCCGCCGGTGTCCCGGTCGGCCAGCCGGGTGCTGAGGTCGTTGACGCCGAGGAACCAGTCCCGCGCCAACCGGACGGTGGCCGCCCAGCGGGGTGCGTCGGTAACCGCGTGTGCGCGGGCGCATGCCGTGGCGAGCGCGGCCACCTCGATCGGCCGCTGGTCGAATCCGGGCGGCCCGTCGTCGCGATCCCAGCCGTCGGCGGGTACCACGGACAGTCGGCCACGGAAGGTCTGCCGGTCCACCAACCAGTCCAGGGCGCGCAGCCCGTCGGCCAGCACCTCCGGCCCGGCCGACAAGGAGCCCGCGGTGATCAACAGTTCGGCGATCGCGGCATTGCTCTGGCCCAACCGTGGTTCCGGCCAGGGCCAGTCCTCCTGACCGGGCAGCGGGCCGATCGCGGTGACCGCCGCGTCGAGCAGGCCGCGGGCGAGTTCGTCCTTGGGATAGCGCGCGAGCAGTTCGGCGGCGCCGAGTCCGGCGAACACGAGGGCCCGGGTCGACCGGGATCTTCGCAACGCGGCGCTGTCGAACAGTGCGCGGGCCTCGGCGCGCAGCCAGGCCCGATCGGCGTGCGCGGCGGTACTGCCCAGGCCCCAGACCGCGCGACCCCACCACTCGCCCAGCCCGGGAGAATCCTGCCAGCGGCGATCAAAACCCAGCCGGTGGTGGAAATTCCCGTCCTGGTGGGCGTGTGCGGTGAAGGCGAACAGGGTTTCCTGTAAGCGCGACAGGTCCGGGCTGAGCTGAGGCTCCCGGCTGAGCACCACCAAGCCGTGGGCGACGTCGTCGAGGCGGTAGCCGTGTTCGCGGCGCGGGACCGGACCGCTGGCGTGCTCGAACAGGCCGACGTCGTCGGACAGCCGGAGCAGGTGTCGGAAGTCGAGGGAGGTGCGCGTGCTCGTGGGCATCAGACCACCAGCCCGGTGTCCGAAAAACGCGGCACACCAAGGGTCACGACCACTCGGGTTCGGGCTCCTCCGCGACGCGGGGAATCCACAATGGTGCGTCCGCTGTGGACCGTTCACCCACGGACCGTTCCGGTGCGGGACGTTCCGGGGTGGACCAGACGCCGGCCGAGCTGGCAAGCCATTGATAGGACCGCTTTTCGGCGAGCCCCAGCAGCGCGGCCAGCGGGTCGCGCACGTCGAACTCGGCCGGGCAGGACCACAGCCGGGCGAACACCCCTGCGGTCACGAACATGGCCACCAGGTGGTCGTTCGTGATCTGCTGCACCCGGGCGGAGACGGCGTCGCCGATCCGGTCGCGCAGTTCGAGCAGCGCGTCACCGTCGCCGTCGCTGATCCGGCCGATGAGCAGTCGTTCCCAGCTGACCAGTCCTA
Organism: Pseudonocardiaceae bacterium; assembly: GCA_036268615.1. Lineage (GTDB taxonomy): Bacteria > Actinomycetota > Actinomycetes > Mycobacteriales > Pseudonocardiaceae > DATATV01. The sequence goes on along the minus strand of DATATV010000144.1, from coordinate 16,724 downwards.
TCACGGTCTATTCGCCCTCGCTTCGGGCGCGACACTCAACTGGGGACATAAATGTCAGCCTACGCCGGAACTGGACCGCTCCGTGGCGGTTGTGCCGGCAGGATTCCGAGCGTGCCCTCCACCAGCAGGTCAAGGCCCGTGCTGAAGTACGAATCCTCATCGGCGCAGGTCACCAGCGATTCCACCGAGTCGATCACATTCGGATAACGCTGTGGCTCCAACGCGCTCAACGTGGCCTTTTTGTTACGCAGGTGTGCTTCGTGCGCCTCCGGGTCGGCCGTGCGGTCGTGCCCCGGCTCGGCGGTGACCAGCGTGATGATGGCCCACAGCAGGTAACTGCCGACCTGGGCGGCCTGCTCGGCGCTGAACCCGGCCGTGCGCAGCAACCCGAGCACGCGTTCGGCCAGCGTCAGGCCCGCTTCGGAGGAGAGCACCCGGGGCGGCGCGAGGGCGGCCACTGCGGGGTGCGGGCGGATGGCGGCGAGCAGGGCGTCGAGCACGTCACGCAACTGCTGGTCCCAGGCACCGTCGGTGACCGTGGGCAGCGCGACCATGGCGAACAGCCGCTCGGCGATGCCGTCGAGCAGTTGCTCCTTCTCCTTGAAGTGCCAGTACAGCGCCATCGGGGTGACCCCGTGGTCCAGGGCCAGCCGGCGGATGGTCACCGCCTCAAGGCCCTCCCGGTCGGCCAGGGCCAGCGCGCTGGTGACAATCGTCTCCCGACTGAGCCGTTCCCGCACCGCGGCCTCGGTCCGCTTCGCCATGAATTCACCATACCGCGTATAGGACAGCGTTCGGGATCAAGGTCGGCCGACGATCCAAGTCTGTCCACAATGGATCAGCGGTGGCCCGGCGGCCCGGTCGGAGTTGACCGGGCCGCCGGGCGCTCGACCGGTTCGGTCAGGCTGCCGCACCGGCCTCGGCGACCAGCTTGGCGGTCGGACGCAGTCGCGGGGAACCCAGTGCCAGCAACACGTTCACCGCGGCGAACACCGCCGCGACGAGCAGCCCGGTGTGGAACCCGCCGACCAGCGCGTCCTGTTCGCCGGACCCGGTGGTCAGCAGGTGTGTCGTGTGCGAAGTGGACAGTGTGGTGATCACGGCGAGCCCGAGGGCGCCGCCGACCTGGTAGCCGGCGGTGACCACGCCCGAGGCCGCGCCCGCGTTGTCGTGCCCGACCTCGGCGATCGCGGAGATCTGCGCGGGCACCCCGAGGCTGGTGATGCCGACGCCGAACAGCACGAGTCCGGGCAGCAGTTCGGTGACGTAGGAACCGGTCGCGCCGGCCTGGGCCAGCAACGCGAGCCCGGCCACGCTCAGCACCGCGGCGCCGACCTGCACCGTTCGGGTGCCCAACTGGGTGACCAGCTGCGAGGCGACCACCGCGCCGGCGATGGCGGCGAACCCCATCGGCAGGAACTCCACCCCGGTGGCCAGCGCGGACAGGTGCCGGACCTGCTGCAGGAAGATCGCGGTCAGGAAGAACATGGCCAGGAACGCGGCGCCGTTGAGGGCCAGCGCGGCGCTGGACAGGCTCAGTCCGCGGGACCGGAACAGCGACAGCGGCACCAGCGGGGCGGCCGACCGCGACTCGGCGAGGACAAAGGCGCCCAGCAGCACCACGCCCGCGACCAGGAAGCCGATCACCTCGGCGGAGGACCAGCCCAGCGGCTCGGCCCGGATCACACCGAGCACGACCGACAGCAGGCCGACCGTGCCGAGCAGTGCGCCGGTCAGATCGAAGGTGCGTCGGCCGTCGGTGCCGACCCGGCTCTCCCGCACGATCAGCGGGGTGACCAGCACGAGCGCGAGGGCGATCGGCACGTTCACGAAGAACACCCACCGCCAGCTCAGCGCGTCCACCAGCAGGCCGCCGGCGATCACGCCGAGGGTGCCGCCCAGCCCGGCGAGGCCGCCCCAGATGCCCATCGCGATGTTGCGTTCGCGGCCGTGCGCGAAGGTGACGGTGAGGATCGACAGTGCGGCGGGGGAGAGCATCGCGCCGCCGAGTCCCTGCACCGCCCGCAGCACGATCAGCATCTCGGGCGAGGAGGCGAGGCCCGCGCCCAGCGAGGTGACGCCGAACAGGACGAGGCCGGCCACGAAGATCCGCCGGCGCCCGAGCAGGTCGGCGGCGCGACCGCCCAGCAGCAGGAAACCGCCGAACAGCAACGTGTACGCGCTGACCACCCATTGCAGGTTGTCGCCGGTGAAGTGCAGGTCGTTCTGGATGTGGGGGAGCGCGACGTTGACGATCGTCACGTCCAACACCACGACGAACTGGGCGATGGCCAGTACCGCCAGGGTGGCCCAGGGGCTGTTTCTACTCATCGGGGTTGCCTTCGGCTCGAAAGGTGACTTCCTATGCAATGTACATGTACGGCGTACATGCGGACAGTGACAGGCGTCACCCAGGTTCGGCCGGGCGGATTTCAGGGCGAGGTGGGGCGGCTCAGTACGTCTCGGCCTTCGGCGGTGACTTCACCGCCTCGGCGAGGGCTTCCATCGCCGGGACGGAGTCGAGCAGCGTGTTCGCGGTGTCGGTGGGCAGCCGGTCCAGGCACTCGGAGAGCACCCGGGTGCGCTGGTTGCGGATGCGCTCGTGCACCAGGACGCCGGCCGGGGTGACCTCCACCCGCACTGCGCGCAGGTCGCTGGGGTCGGGCAGTCGGCTGATCAGGCCGTCGTCGTCCAGTCGCCGCACGATCCGGGAGAGCATGGTGGGGTTCAGGCCCTCCAGTTCGGTGAGTTCGGCCAGGCCGAGCGGGCCGCTGGAGCGGACCAGCCCGAGTACCGAGTACTGGCTCGGGGTGAGTCCCTCGCCGGTGGAGGTCTCGTTGAGCTGGCGGGCGAGCCGGCTGATGACCGAACGCAGGCGGGCCACCAATTCGACGTCCATCACACCTCCGGGGTGTTGAATGCTTGCTGGCAAGCAAGTATCGTAACAGAATGTGAGTTATGACGAGAAGCCGATCCGGCCGCGGTTGAGCCTGCTGGCGCGCCGCGTGCGCGGCAGTCGAAGGACAAGTACCGGACCCACGAAGTGAGCGCGCTGGACAACGGACCGGCGCGCACCACCACGGCGACAGCGGCCGCGGGCGAGCCACTCGCCCGGCGTGGGCTGATCTTCGTCATCGTGTCCATGGGCCTGTTCATGAGCTCGGTCGACCAGACCATCGTCGCCACCGCGCTGCCCGCCATCCAGCACGAACTGCACGCGCAGATCAACTGGAGTGGCTGGACGATCACCATCTACGCGCTCGGCCAGGTGTTGGCGATGCCGATGGCCGGCAAGATCAGCGACATGTACGGCCGCAAGAAGGTCTTCCTGATCTCCGCGGCCGTGTTCACCGTGGCGTCGCTGGCGTGCGGCTTCTCCGGCAACATCTACCTGCTCGTCGTGCTGCGCCTGGTCCAGGCGGTCGGTGGCGGCGCGTTCATGCCCTCGGCGACCGGGATCGTGTCCGACCACTTCGGCAAGGACCGCGACCGCGCGCTGGGCATGTTCACCAGCATCCTGCCGATCGGCGGCATCGTCGGCCCGATCATCGGCGGCGTGTTCGTCGCGTTCTGGTCCTGGCGCGGCATCTTCCTGGTCAACGTGCCGATCGGCATCGTGCTGATCGCGCTCGCGTGGAAGTTCATCCCGGCCAACTCGCCCCGCCGCACCAGCAGCATCGACATCCGCGGCGTCGCGCTGCTCGGCGTGCTCATCCTGTTCGCGATGTTCGGCATCACGTATCTCGGTAGCGGCAAAATTCCGCTCTACAGCCCGGTTTTCCTGGTCTCCGAGCTGATCGCACTGGCCGCCGGGTGGGCGTTCGTCCGGCACTCGCGGACGTTCCCGACTCCGTTCGTGCCCTATCGGTTGCTGCGCGGGCGCGGTTTCGGCGTGATGAACCTGATCAACCTGCTCTACGGAGCGGCCGCCCTCGGCTTCGCCGCGCTCGTGTCGCTGTACGCGCAGACCCGGTTCGGCATCCAGCCGCTCGGCGCGGGCACGCTGCTCACCGCGCGGGCGGTGGGCATGATCTGCGTGGCGGGCATCGCGGTGATGACGTTGCGCCGCACCGGTTACCGGCTGCCGATGGTGCTCGGCTTCGTCATCCTGTCCGCTGGCATGTTCCTGATGTCCTCGACACCGCACCTGTCGCCCTACGTCTGGCTGGCCATCGCGGCCGCGGTGACCGGTGTCGGCATGGGCCTGTCGGTGCCCGCGTCGAACAACGCGAGCCTGCAACTGGCGCCCGACCAGGTGGCCGCGATCGCCGGTCTGCGTGGCATGTTCCGTCAGGCCGGCTCGATCGTCGCGATCTCGGTGACCACGGCGATCATCGCCCGCAGCAGTGACGCCGGCATGGCCCAGGCACACGTGTTCTTCGTCTTCGCGGTGCTGTTGCTGGTGGGCGTGCTGCCGTTGGTGTTCCTCGTCCCCGACCACCGTGGCAACTGGTGAGGGCGTCAGCGGCTCGGCAGTTCCGCGATGAACTCCTCAAGCAGCCCGCGGAACTCCTCGGGCCGTTCCTCGTGCGGGGCGTGACCGGTGTTGTCGAGTAGCTGCACGGTGCCGCGCCACAACGTCGGCATACTGAGCGACTGAATGTGCGCGAGGCTGACCAACTGGTCCGCCCGCCCGTGCACCACGGCGAGCGGCTGCCGCAGCGTCGCGGCGATCGCCACCTCGTCCGCGGCCCGCCCCTCAGCGAGGCTCGTCGCCAGTCCGGTCCGGGCAGCGCCGTCGGTACGGAGAATGTCGGTGACGAAGGGTGCCAGCGGCAGCGATGACCCCGGCGGCAGGAAAGCGGCCGCGTAGTCCCGTGCCTGCATCGCGCTGAGGTTGCCGGTGAACCCGTTCGCGGTCGCCGGATGGGGCAGGAACGCGCTCTCCAGATCGGCGCCGGAGCTGATCGGCGGGGTACCGAAGATCATCAGCCCGCTGGCGACCTCACCCAGCAGCGGCGCCGCTTCCAGCACGATGTGCCCGCCAAGGCTCCACCCGACAAGAACAGCGTCCCGGACATCGAGCGCGGCGGCGAACCCGGCCACCGTCGCCGCGTAACCGGGCACCGAATAGCCGCTCTTGTCGCTCAGCCTCGGGGAGTCGCCGTGCCCGGGAAGATCCAGGGCGAGACAATGGAACCGCCGGCCGAACGGCCCGTCCAGGAGGGCCTGCCAGGTGCGGCTGGAGGCGGAGTTGCCGTGGACGAGGACCACGGTCCGCTGCTCACCCGCACTCTGCCGGTAGGCGATGACCTTGCCGTCGACAGTGACCGTGTCCATGTCCGGGCTCCCTGCTTCGGTGCAGCCGAGCAGGCAGCGTATCCCGTTGGAGCCTGCTTGCTCGGCCCGGACACCACCCGAGGAAACTGGACCGGAGCCGAAGGAGAACAGTGCCCAGGAAGACGTGGCCGGTAGTGATCACCAATCGCTGCGCCGACGCCTGCACCGAGACCTTCGACCTTCCCAGCCGGGACGAGGCCCGCCGCTGGCTGCTGGACCTGGTCGCCGAACACGGTGTCCTCACCAGCGACCTGCCGGCGCCGCTGACCGGCCGACGCAGCCCGTCCGGCCAGTTCGTGCTGGTGGACGGTGTGCTGGCGTTGCCGCTGGCCGAGGACCGCGACGGCGAGCAGAAGTGGATCGCGACCAACTGCCTGGCCGTCCCCGGTGCCCGCCCCGGCCACCGGATCGACCCACTGGGCCTGCGCGGCAAGGAACTCCTGGCCCAGATCACTGTGCTGACCCATGCCGTCGAACGATTCCAACAACGCTGCGGCGGCCACCCCGACCCGGCCCGCGCCCGACAGGAGCTGGTCGCCCGCCTGGCCCCGACGGCCCACGCCCGGTCCCGGCCGCCGGAGTGGTGCGGCACCCGCCAGGCGGACTTCTACCTGGTGGCCGGCGCGCACGACGAGTACTGCCTGCCCTGCCGACCGGGTAGCGGCGCCCGCCCGTTCGACGCCACCACCTGCATCCACGAGGCCAGCGAGCTGTTCGAACTGAGCCCACGCCGACTGCTCACCCGCTGCCGCTTCGACACCCACGCCCTGCCGGCCGGCAGCCGAAACCGGCGGCTACTCACCGAAACACTCGCCAACAGCGGCCACCTGACCTGGCACCGCCCACGCTGGGCGGGTCGCCGCGCCCGTTCCGCGGACTGGTGGATCGTGTCCGATCGCCGGATCGCCGCCCCGGTCAGCTGGCACCCCGACGACCCGACCCACCCGCTGCTGTTACTCGGCCTCACCGACCGCCGCCCCCTGCTGAGGCGACTGTTCGCCCGACTACGCAGCGGTTAGCGGCTCCCGGACACGACCGAACGCACGGCGGCAACCGCGTCCAGATTCGCCGTGAGCCGGTTCTTGGTGACCGCGAACGCGAATCCACTCGCGGTGTCCCCGTAGGCGTAACTCCCACCCGCCCCGGCCATCCCGAACACGCTCGTGGTCTCCGTACCCGAAAATCAGCCGCACGCCATCCGCTTCCCCCAACAGTCCGGCATGAACCCGCGCGATCGCCCGCGCGGAAGTCTTGCCACCAGCGGGAATATCGGCCGCAAGAACATCGGCGCGGCTACCGAACCCGGCGGTGGGCAGCACACCGGGCAGAGTGACCCGAGACATCGGCAGGTCCGCCTCCACAGTGGGTGCGGGCCTGTCGTCCTCCAGCCGGCCCAACCGGCCCTGCTCAGCCAACGGCATCCCGAAATGCAGCTCATCGGCGATCCCGAACGGTCCGGTCACGGTCTCCCGGTGGAGTGGGTGAGCACGTGCCGCACGGTCACCGCCTCCTTGCGGTGCGCGCCGAACTCCGGCCACAGCTCGACCAGCCGGGTGTCGTAGTCGATTTTTCCCTGCTCCACCAACACATGCACGACCGCAGAAGCCGCGCCGGACTCGACCAATTCGTCGATGACCCGCTGGACCCGGGTGCCGATGGGCATCAGCGCCCCCGGCGCAGCGTCTCAGGCACGAGTACCGCCTCGGCCTCGCCGGTGCGGATCAACCCCAGGATCGCGTCGGCCACCGACTCGGCCGAGTGCGGTTCGAGACGTCGTCCCGCTGCTGACATTCACGATGACGCCTCCCCCGCGCATCCGCATCGACGGCAGCACCGCCTGCATCGCAACCAGCGGTCCGTAGACGTTCAGTTCGGTGATCGCCGCGAGCGCTCGCTGGCCGTGCGCGGGGTGGTCGCCGGCAGCGAGACGCTCACCCCGGACCCGGCCTCCGGGGCGACCGACAACATCGACTCCAGCCACGGCACGGTGCACATGATCCTGGGCGGTGGCGGCGTTTCCGGCACCACCAACCAGAGCTTCTTCACCGACGGCACCGGCAAGGTGATCACCGCGGTGTCCGCGACGGCCGACCCGACCACCGGCAAGCGCGTCTCCACCCACGTCAAGGAACAGGCGGTCTGGAGCGCCGTACGCGACCTCGAACACCCCTACGGTTTCGCCGCGTTCACCGTCGACCCCGGCCGTCGCCCCGGCGACACCACCACGATGTACGTGACCTACTACAACGTGAACAAGCCGTCCGGCCAGCTGTCGGTGTTCGAGAAGTTCAGCCTGCACCGCCGCCGCTCCGACGGCTGACCGGGCCGGGCGATACTGGTCGGGTGGAAGCCGAACCCGCCGCCGGGCGGCCCGTGGACGTGCCGTTGACCGGCGGCCGGATGACCGACGGCATCATCCGTCGGGGCGATCAGGTCCGCCGGCCGACCGGACCGTGGTCGCCGGCCGTGCACGAGTACCTGCGCCACCTGGCCGGCGTCGGGTTCACCGGTGCGCCGCGGTTGTTGGGCGTCGAGAGCGACCGCGAGGTGTTGTCCTACCTTGACGGTGTGGTCGCCGACGACCCGCAGTGGCAACCGGGGCGGGGGCACCGGCTGCCGCGAGCCGTCCGCACCGAGTCCGCCCTGGTCAGCGTCGCGGCCCTGATCCGAGGGCTGCACGACGCGGCGCGCGGGTTCCGGCCGACCGAGGTGGGCTACCGCTTCCACCCGCACCCGCCGCTGGTCGATGAGGTCGTCTCGCACGGCGACCTCGGCCCGTGGAACACCGTCTACCGGGACGGCGTCGCGGTCGGCTTCATCGACTGGGACGCCGCCCGACCGGTCGATCCGGTCGTCGATCTGGCCGGTGCGGCCTGGGCGTTCGTCCCGTTGGCGCCGGCGAAACAGTTGCGGGAGGCCGGTTTCGGGCCGCTGCCGGACCTGGGGCGGCGGCTGCGCCTGTTCCTGGACGCCTACGGCCTTACCGATCGGCTGGCGATCCTGCCCGCGCTGTGGCGCAGCAGGTTGGCCTCGGTCGAGCACGTCCGGTACTGGCCGGTCGATGCCGCCGGAGCCGCCGACGTGTTGGAGTTCACCGCCGGTCAACTCCGTTGGCTGCAGGACAACCAGGCTGAGCTGACCCGCCAGCTGTGAGGCGGCTCAGCGGTGGTGGACCGGGTCCACGGTGTCGTGGTGGGTTCGGCGGTGGCGATCGCCCGCAGCGCGTCCTCAAAGAGGGTCGCTTCGCTCCTGGTCCTCCCTTGTCGCTGGCGAGACAGGACCCAGTTCATTCGGTCGGTGGTTTGTGTGCCTGTTCCAGGACGTCGCGTAGGAGTTTTTCGTCGGTGGGGTCCAGGGTGCCGACGAACCGGTGCAGCACGGTGCGTCGGTCCTCGCCGGAGGTGAGCAGCACGTGCATGCGTTCCGCGGTCAGCTCGGCCGGCTCCTTGGTCGGCGAGTAGCGGTGGGCGCGGTCCTCGCTCGTCCGGCGGACCAGCCCTTTGTCGTGCAGCCGCACCAGAATCGTCTGCACGGTGTTGTAGGCGAGTTCACGTTCGAGCGCGGCCTGCACTTCGCGTGGGGTGACCGGACCGGGTGCGGCCCAGAGCGCCGCCAACACCTCGTACTCCAGCTCACCGGCAGCCCGCCGAGAACGTTTGGGGCCGGCCGCGTCCACTGACATCCTCCCGCTCGGGGTGTGCGTGACAAACAGTACCTCCCCACAGGGACAGGTCAACGCGATTCGGCCGGTGTCGCGCCGGTTGTCAACTCAGCACCGGGACGGCGGCCGGCCGGGGCCCGCTCACGGCCGTTCGATAGTGGTCGAGCAGCTGTTCGGTGGCCGCCGACCAGCTCCATGTCTCGGCCTCCTGCCTGGCCCGCGCACCCAACGAGGCCGGTGAGCCACTGCTCAGCACGTCCCGGATGAGTTCGGGCAGGCGGTCGGCCTCCTCCGGCGGGAACAGTCGGGCCACTGGGCAGTCGCGCAGCAGTTCCCGGCTGGCCGGGCTGTCCGCGGCGATCACCGGCAGGCCGCTGGCCAGTGCCTCGATCAGCACCAGACCGAGAGTGTCCGTAGTGGACGGAAAGACGAAAACGTCGGCGTTCGCATAGGTGTCAGCGAGTTCGTGGCCGTGCAGCATTCCGGTGAAGGTGATCGTCGGCGCGGCCATCCGGCGGGCCAGCTCGGTCCGATACGGCCCGTCGCCGACCAGGGTCAGCCGGATCTTGTGTTCCGGGTCGGCCAGTGGTTCCAGCCGGTCGAGGCCCTTCTCCGCGGCGATCCGGCCGACGTAGAGCGCGGTCGGCCGGTCGGCCGGCTCGCGGACGGCCAACGGTCGGAACAGGTCGAGGTCCACGCCGCGGCGCCACAGGCTGACCCGGTCGATCCGGTGGTCACGCAGCTGCGCGCAGGTCATCCGGGAGGTGGCCAGGTTGACCGCGGCCCGGCCGTGCAGTTGGCGCAGCACCCACCAGATGACCGGCTGGAGCCAGCCCAGCCGGTAGTAGGTGGCGTATCGGGCCACGTCGGTGTGGTACGAGGCGACCAGCGGCAGTCGTTGCCGGCGGGCGGCCAGCACGGCGCTGATGCTCATCAGCAGCGGATTGACCACGTGCACGACGTCGGGCTCGAACTCGCGCAGATAACGGCCGATTCTGGGCAGCGGAATTCCCCAGCGTTTACCGCCGTAGATACCGGGAAATCCAATACTCGGCACACCGATAACAGTGGCGCCGAGAAAGTCCGGTTCGCCACCTTTCGGCGCGATCACCAGTATGTCGTGACCGGCGGCACGTAACTCTCGAATGGTCGCGGTCAGTCGCGTGACCACCCCATCTGTCGATGGCAGCCAGGTCTCGGTGACAAAGGCGATTTTCACCCCGGAACACTCCTGCGCTCGTGATGGGTCAGCGAACTCGTCTCTCCAAAGCTACACCTACAGTTTGTAGGTGAACGATGTGCGGCGGTCGCGTTGAAACGACGTGACAGGCAGGACTATTCGCGGCAATAGTGGTCAAAACGGTCGTCCGGACCGGCTGCGTTACAGACGTAACCACGGCCGCTGTAACGCTATCCTCAAGGGATGACCGCGCAGGCGCAGTCCCCCGACCGGCCAAGGTCGAGTGTGACCCGGGACCGGTTGCTGCTCGCCGCCGCCCAACTGCTGGACGAGTCGCCGAACAAGCAGGAGACGGCCGGCAAACGGGTCTCCACCAGGGCGATCTGCGAGCGCGCCGGCGTCCAGGCGCCGACGCTCTACCACCATTTCGGCAGCAAGCAGGGCCTGTTGGACGCGGTGGTCAACTACGGTTTCACCCAGTACGTCCAGTCCGGCCAGGCGCGTTCCACCGAGGGCGACCCGGTGGCCCGAATCCGGGACGGCTGGGACGACCACGTCCGGTTCGGACTCGAACATCCGTCCTTCTACGTGCTGCTCTACGGGCAGATCCAGCCCGGCGTGCCGTGCACGCTGACCGCGAACGCCGAGGCGATGCTGCTCGACCTGTTCACCGAGGTGGCCCGGCAGGGCCGGCTGCGGGTCGGCCCGGCGCACGCGGCCCGGCAGTTCGTCGCGGCGAACTCCGGCGTGACGCTGAGCCTGATCGCCCAGCCCGCGGACGCCGTCGATCTGACGCTGTCGACCGGCGTGCGGGACGCTCTGCTCGCGGCCCTGGTCACCGACGAACCGGCCGGTGCAGCCGCCGATTCCGCGCGCACGCTCGCGGTCGCGCTGTCGGCCGCGCTGGCCGAGGAGGGCGCGTCGGCCGGTGGGCTGAGCCCGGTCGAGCGGTCGATGCTCGGCGAGTGGCTGGACCAGGTGGGGTCCTGTCGCGCCAGCGACGCTCCAGGACCAGGAGCGAAGCGACTTCTCTTGTGACCTGCGGTCTGAAGCAGCGCACCAGAACGAAGAACCAAGAACCAGGAACGAAGCGACCGGTCTCATGGGTGCGAGGAACGAGGTGCGCACTCGGCTACCGTGGTGCGCATGGCGGAACTGCCGGCCTGGGCCGAGGTGATGGCGCCGACCTGTCAGGCGGTCGCGGATTTGCTGTACCCCCATGGCGAGGTCGTGCTGCACGATCTGGCCACCGACACGATCGTGCGGATCTGGAACGGATTCTCCGCCCGGCAGCCCGGTGATCCCTCGCTACTCGCCGAGGAGCCGATCGACCCGGCGGACGGTCCGGTGCTCGGGCCCTACGAGAAGGTCACTCTCGACGGGCGTCGACTGACCTCGATCAGCTCGATCGTGCGGGACAGTGACGGGGAGAGTCGCGGGCTGCTCTGCATCAACCTGGACCGTTCGCCGCTGGACCGGATTGTCACCGCGCTCACCGCCATCGCCACGCCTCCCGTGCAGCCGCGCCCGCCCGCGCTGTTCGAGCGGGACTGGCGCGAGCAGATCGCGCTGGCCGTTGATGACTGGTGTCGCACCCGCGGTCTCGCCCGCGACGCGCTGACCAGGCCGGATCGGCTGGAGATCGTCCGGGTGCTGGACGAGCAGGACCTGTTCGCCACCCGGAAGGCGGCCACTCATGTGGCCACTGCACTGGGCATCAGCCGGGCCACTGTCTACCAACTGCTGCGGGTCGTGCGCGAGGGCGACCAGGTGACCAGCAACCCGTAGACAAAGTGTCTCATCTGGATATTCTGTCTACATGACTTCCGTCGAAACCCGGCTGATCGAGCTGGACACGATCCAGGCAGCGATCGGCCGGGCCGACGCGCTGGCCGTCGTCCGGGAGACGCTGCGCCGCCTCGCGGCCGGTGAGGTCACCGTGCCCGTCCCGCTCGGCTTGCAGACCACCGAGGGCGAGGTGCACGTCAAGGGCGCGGCCTTCGCCGGCAGCCCGTACCTGGTGTTCAAGGTGGCCACCGGGTTTCCCGGCAACGCGGCGACCGGCCGGCCGGTCAACGACGGCTTCATCATGGTGCTCGACGCCCAGACCGGCGCCCTGCACGCACAACTGGCCGACCACGGCTGGCTGACCGACCTGCGCACCGCCGCCGCGGGCGCGCTCGCGGCCCAACTGCTCGCCCGGCCGGACGCGCACGTCGCCGCGGTGCTCGGCGCCGGTGGCCAGGCGCGATTCCAGCTGGCCGCGCTCGCCGAGGTCCGCGAGTTGACCAAGGTGCACGTCTGGGCCCGCCGAAGTGACCAGGCCCGCCGGTACGCGGCCGAGATGTCCGAGCAACTGGGCATCGAGGTGGTCGTCGCGGACACCGTACGGGCGGCCGTCGAGGCGGCCGACATTCTCGTGACGACGACTTCGAGCCGGGAACCGTTGGTGCGCGCCGAATGGCTTCGCCCGGGCACGCACATCACCGCGATGGGTTCGGACTTCGCCGACAAGCAGGAACTCGACGCCGAGGTGCTGGGCCGCGCCGATCTGGTGGTCGCCGACAGCGTCCGCGACTGCGCGGAGAGCGGGGAGCTGCACCACGCGCTCGCCGCCGGGGTACTGCGCACGGATCAGGTCGTGGAACTGTCCGATGTGGTCAGTGGTGCTTCGGTCGGCCGGACCGGTCCCGAGCAGATCACCGTCGCCGATCAGTGCGGGTTGGGTGCCTACGACGCTGCGGTTGTCGAATTCGTGTTGGGCCCTTCCGCGCCAGCGGCGCGGGAGGGCCAGGAGCGAAGCGACCCGGTTCGCTCGCCTGAGCGGCGCGCCGCCAAGGCAACGGCATCGGCGGCCGACAGGACAGTGACCTCGACGGATCTGGCGAAACGAGCCGAAGAGTTCGCGCCGCGACTGCGCGAACACCTCGTGTTGACTCCACTGGTGGAGTTCGCCGGGCTCAGCGACCAGTGGGGTGTCGAGGTGCTGGTCAAGTGCGAGCACCAACAGCGCACCGGTTCGTTCAAGGCGCGCGGTTCGCTGGCCAAGCTGCTCACGCTGACCGAGGAACAGCGCGCCCGGGGCGTGGTGACCGCGTCCTCCGGAAACCACGGACTTGGTGTGGCGCACGGGCTTTCGGTGCTGGGCGGCCAGGGCATCGTGTTCGTGCCGGAGAACGCGGCGCCGGTGAAGGTGGCGGCGATCCGCCGATTCGGTGCGGAGGTGCGCAGCCAGGGCAGGGATTCCGGCCTGTTGGAGTTGGTCGCCCGGGAGTACGCGGCCGAGCACGGCTTGACCTATGTGCCGCCCTACAACGATCCGGACGTGATCGCCGGGCAGGGCACGATCGGTGTCGAGCTGGTTGAACAGTTGGCCGGCCGGGCAGTCGACGCGGTGTTCGTCGCCGTTGGTGGCGGTGGATTGATCAGCGGGATCACATCGGTGCTTCGCCAGTATTTGCCCGGGGTGCGGATCTGTGGGGCGTCGCCGGCCAATGACGCATCGATGATCGCTTCGGTGCGAGCCGGGCAGGCGGTTGGGGTGGACGGATTGCCCACGTTGTCCGATGGCACGGCCGGGACCGTTGAGGACGGATCGATCACGGTTGAGCTGTGTCGGTCGCTTGTGGACGAGTGGATGTTGGTTGAGGAGGAGGAGATTCGGGCGGCTCTGCGGGGGGTGATCGATCTGGAGCATCAGTTGGTCGAGGGGTCGGCCGGGGTTGCTTTTGCCGCGGCCGGGCGGGCGGTTCGGGCTGGTCCTACCGGTCGGATTGTGGTGGTTTCCTGTGGTGGGAATGTTTCCGCGGAAACGTTGAGTGCGGCACTGTCGCGTTAGCACCGGCCGGAACGGGGCCTCCTGGATCGCTTCCTGGCGTAGCCACTCTCCGAGCTACCACGAGACCCCGTTCTCCCGGCGAGGTCAGCGCTCGAAGACGCCGGTCAGTTGGCCCCGGCCGAGGACGGGTGAGGTGATGGCGGACAGCAGGGCGCGGGGTCGGGGCCGGTCCGGGGACGCCGTACCGGGGTTGCTGTCCAGGGGGGTTTCGAGGGCGAACAGCTGGAAGACGTAGTGGTGCGGCCCGTGACCCTTGATGGGTGCGGGACCGTGGTAGCCGCGTCCGATGGTGGACCGCAGCACCCGCACCCCGGGGCCGGGCTGTTTCCCGGCGAGGGCGCCGGGTTCCAGCTGTCCGACTGCCGGGTCGATCAGGGCGGCGCAGTGCACGGCAGGCTTGCCGATGGGCACGTCGACGTCCTCGACGACCAGCAGGAGCTGTGCGGCACCCGGTGGCAGCGAAGTCCAGGCCAGGTGTGGGGACAGGTCGTCGCCGCGGATGGTCTTCGCGCAGTGCGCCAGCGGTATGGCAGCGCCGTCCTCGAAGTTCCGGCTGGTGAGGGTCAGCTGTTCCGGTCCCTGAAGCTGGGGCAGGTTCCAGGCCAGGTGGGTCTCGCCTGCCCTGCGGTTGTGCAGAAGTCGACCGAGCGGACTCATCGGGTTGCCTCGACCTTCTCGATGACCTCGGTAGAGGTGGCGGTTTCGCCGATCTTGGGGAAGACGCGTTCGATGCTGTGGCGGTGGGCTTCGGCGTCGGTGTCGGTCATGGCGTCGGTGGCCAGCACGACGTGGTAGCCGTGGTCGGAGGCCGAGCGTGCGGTCGACTCGACGCCCGCGCTGGTCGCGATTCCGGCGAGCACGATCTGAGTTGCGCCCAGATCTCGCAGGAGGGTGTCGAGGCCGGTGTCGTGGAAGGCGCTGCGCCGCCGCTTGGTGATCAGGTGGTCGGTCGGCTGCACGTCGAGTTCGTCGATAAGGTCGGCCCAGCCGGCCGGCAGCGCGGTGCCGCCTCCGGACCGGCCGGCGTCGGTGCGTCCGGGCGCGCGTCCGGTGACGTTGACCAGGACCACGGGCAGGCCGTGCCGACGGAACTCGGCGGCCAGCCGCGCCGCCTGCTCGACGACAGCGGTGACCGCATCGCCGGGGTGGGCGGAGACGATGCCCTTCTGCAGGTCGATCACGACGAGCGCGGATGTGGGGTCGATCGTGGTCAGTGCCAAGGTTGCTTCTCCTGTGCGGACGAATTGTTGCGGGGGTCGGGGGAGGCGGCGGTCTCGGCCGGCGGTGGGGTGTGCTGGTCGTCGCCGGTTGCCGGAGTCGGGGCACCGTCGCTGGCTGCCGCGTGCGGTTCCGGGGCTGTGGCGGCGGGACTGCCGGTGCCGCGCAGCAGGGAGGCGATCGCGGCGAGGAAGGCGAGGGTCGCGCCGAAGGCGAATACGACGACCAGGCCAGAATGGAACGGGCCGGAGATCAGGTTCGGGAAGAACTCGCGTCCGGTCAGGGCCTGTTGCTGCGCCGCGGTCAGGTGGGCCAGGGTGCCGCTGGGCTGGAGCAGGTGCTGGATCGGGTTGACGCCGAGTTGGGCGGCGAACAGGGATGAGACCGGGGGCAGGCCGCCGATCTGGGTGGCGACCTGGGTCGGGACGCCCTGCTGTTGCAGGCCGCTGGTGAGGGTGTGCGGGAGGCGGCTGGCCAGCCCGGCGATCATCAGTGAGAAGAACACGCCGATCGAGACGGCGGTGCCGGAGTTCTGGAAGGTGGAGCGCATCCCGGAGGCGACACCGCGCAACCGCGCGGGCACGCTGCCCATGATCGAGGAGGAGTTGGGGGAGGCGAACATGCCGCTGGCGATCCCGTTGAGGGCGATCAGCACCGCGAAGATCCAGTAACTGAAGTCGATCGGCAGCAGCATCAGGCCAAGGAAGCTGGCACCGAACAGCACCGCACCGCCGGTGGCCAGGCCCCGGGAGCCGATCCGGTCGGACAGATATCCGGAGACCGGCCCGGCGGCGAGGAAGCCTGCGGTCAGCGGCAGCATGAAGATGCCGGCCCACAGCGGTGTGCTGGCGTAGTCGTAACCGTGCAGCGGCAGCCAGATGCCCTGCAGCCAGATGATCAGCACGAACTGCATCCCGCCGCGGCCGATCGAGATGGCCAGGCCGGCCAGATTGCCGAAAGTGAAGGCCCGCAGGCGAAAGAGACCCAGTTGGATCATCGGCGCACTGACCCGGTTCTCGATCGCGACGAATGCCAGCAGCAGTAGCAGTCCGCCGACGATCAGCCCGTCGACCAGCGGGTTGGTCCAGCCCATGGTGTGTCCGCCGTAGGGTTGGAGGCCGAAGGTGACCGCGATCAGCACCGCGCTCAGACCCACCGCGAAGGTGACGTTGCCCCACCAGTCGATCCGGCCGCCGCCGCGCTGACTGGTCTCGCGCAGGGTGCGGTAGGCCCACACCGTGAAGAAGACCCCGACGGGCACGTTCACCCAGAACACCGCCCGCCAGTCCCAGGTCGCGAGCAGGCCGCCGGCGACCAGGCCGATGAACATCCCGGCCAGGCCGGCCACCTGGTTGATGCCCAGGGCGAAGCCGCGCTGCTCCTTGGGAAAGGCGTCGGTCAGGATCGCGGCCGAGTTCGCCATCAACATCGACCCGCCGACGGCCTGCAACACCCGCCAGCCGATCAGCCACATCGCTCCGTGGCCGCCGTCGAAGGGGTCGAAGGACAGCAGGATCGAGGCGACGGTGAACACCGCGAAGCCCGCG
>DATATV010000143.1:0-7656 GCA_036268615.1 Pseudonocardiaceae bacterium | reverse complement strand
CAGTGCGTGGTCGACGTTCTCGGCGATGCACTGCAGGTCGACGAAGGCGTGGTCGGCCTCGGTGGCCTGCCCGGCCAGGCGGAGCGTCTCGGCACACTCTTCGACGCCGGCTCCCTCGACCGGGTAGACGCGCAGCACGGTGCGAAGCTCGTTCGGATCGCGACCGTTCTCCTCGGCCAACCGGCGAAGTGCGGCCAGCGGCGCGGTGATGGCACGGTCCGGGTCGAAGGTCCCGGAGCCCGGGCGATGGACCGGCAGCCAGCCGTCCGCGCGGCGGGCGATCCTGCGTTGCGCGGCCGGCGCGAACCCGGCGAGGTAGATCGGCGGTCCGGACTTCCGCACCGGCTTGAGCTCTGCCCGGGTGGCCGGCACGGTCCAGTGTTTTCCCTGGTACTCGGCGGGCTCGGTGGTCCACAGCGCGGCAAGGGCGTCGAGGCACTCGTCGAGGCGGGCACCGCGTTCGTTCATCGGAACGTTGGCGGCCTCGTACTCCTCCGGCGACCAGCCCACGCCGAAACCGAGCAGCAGGCGCCCGGCACTCAGGACGTCGATGGTGGTGAGCGAGCGGGCCAGCAACGCGGGCGGGTACCACGGAGCGTTGAGGACATTGGTGCCCAGCTCAACGCGTTCGGTGACCGTGGCCGCCACGGTCAGCAGGCTGAACGGGTCGAGGATCGCGTTGAACTGCGCCGGGATCGTGCTGCCACCGCCGTAACCCACCGTCGGGTTGACGGGCGAGAGAAGGCGGTCACCCACCCACAGGCTGTCAGCGCCGATCTGCTCCTCGACCTGCCGTGCGAATCGCGCGACCTGGTCGGCCTGGTGGGCCAGCGGAGCGAACTGCGGGAGGGTGAAGCCGATACGCATCAAGGAAACTCCTGATCAGCGGGCCGGGACGGTGGATGACACACCGTGCGTCTGATCATACAGAAGTGGAACACACCATCCGGTTCTGCCGGTTACCCCGGAGCGCTCACAGTCCGATGTGGTCGGCGATGGCGGACCAGTGGTCCTGCGGGCCACCGAACAGCTGTTGGGCCGACCAGGCGCGGCGATAGTAGAGGTGGGCGTCGTGCTCCCAGGTGAAGCCGGTCCCGCCGTGCACCTGGATGGTCTCGGTCGCCGCGGCCCGGAACGCCTGGCCGCAGTAGGACGCGGCCACCCGGGCCGCGACCGGCGCGTCCGGCCAGTCCCCCGCCAGCGCCGCCGCGGCGTACCGGGCCGAGGCCCTGGCGAACTCCACGCCCTGCAGCATGTCGACGCACTTGTGGGCGATCGCCTGGAACGACCCGATGGGGCGACCGAACTGGGTCCGCGTGCCGGCATGGGCAACGGCCGACTCGAGGCAGGCAGCGGCGCCACCGGCCTGTTCGGCGGCCAGCGCGGCAAGCATCCGGTCGACCGTCCCGGCGAGCACAGCGGGTGCCGCACCCTCGACGCCGACCAGCCTGGCCGCCACCCGGTCGAAATCGAGGCGCGCCACCCGTCGGGTCAGATCCAGCGACTCCTGAGGAGTACGGCGCAGGCCGGCGGCTGCGCCATCCACCGCGAACAGGCTGTCGCCGGCGAACACCAGCACGATGTCGGCGATGTGGCCGGACACCACGAACGACCGGCTCCCGGACAGTACCCAGCCGGCGCCGACGCGCTCCGCGGTGACGCCGTCGATGGCGACTGTCGCGATGGTGTCGCCGGACCCGATGGCGGGCAGCAGGTCGGCGCACGCCGCGTCGTCACCGGACAGCACGACGGCATCCGTCGCGGCCTGGGTGGCCAACAGCGGCGCCGGATGCAGGGCCCTGCCGAGTTCCTCGTGCACCACAGCGAGTTCCAGCGACGTCTGGCCGAGTCCGTCGAACTTCTCCGGGATGGTCAACGCCTGGATGCCCAGCTCACGGGCCACTCTGGTCCACACAGCGCGGTCGAAGCCGTCGTCGGTGTCGGCGAATGACCGTGCCGCTCCGGTGTCGGCGAGGAACCGGCGCAGCGTCGCGCCGAGTTCGCGTTGCTCGTCGCTGAGTGCGAGACCGTCCTGGCTCATCTCTAGGTCGCTCTCGGCAGGCCGAGGACGCGTTGCGCGATCATGTTCTTCAACACCTCGTCGGTGCCGCCGCCGAGTCGGTAGCCGGGCGCACCAAGAATCACCGATGTCCAGGCATAGGTGCCCCAGTCGCCGGTGTCCGCGACCGCGGCCGGACCGAGCACCCTGGCCACGAACTCGCCCAGCCGCGCCATGTTGGCCGACAACGCCAGCTTGTTCAGCGCGACCTCGGGCCCCGGGGCGTCACCGGCGCGGGCTCGCGCGCCCATCACCTGCTGGGTGTAGCGGGCGACGCGCAGGTGCATGACGAGTTCGCCGAACGCCCGCCGCACCGCTGGGTCGTCGGCCGCACCGGCATGGCGCACCAACTCGGCCAGCCGTTCGGTGGAGAGGATGCCGGCACCGCCGAAAGCGCTGTGCCCCATGGCATTGCGCTCGTGCGACAGCGTGGTCAGCGCGACCGGCCAGCCCTCGTCCACCTCGCCGAGCCGCGCGGTGTCGGGCACTTCGACGCCGTCGAGGAACACCTCGTTGAACGCCGCTCCCCCGGTCATCTGGCGCAGCGGCCGGACCGTGACCCCCGGGGCGTGCATGTCGACCAGGAAGGCGGTGAGGTTGTGGTGGCGCGGGCCGTCGGCGGTGCGGCAGATGATCTCGCCGAGGTCGGCCAGGTGGGCGCCCGATGTCCACACCTTCTGCCCGCTGATCCGCCAGACGTCGCCGTCGCGCACGGCTCGGGTGGACACCGCCGCCAGGTCCGAGCCCGCGCCCGGTTCGCTGAACAACTGGCAGGCGATCAGCTCGCCGGACCAGAGGGCGGGCAGGTAGTGCCGCTTCTGCTCGTCGGTGCCGTGGCGCAGGATGGTGGGCGCGATCATGCCGAGCCCGACCGTGAGCGCGCCGTCGCCGGGCACCGCGTACTCGCGGGTGAGCTGTTCGAACGCGCGCTGGTACGCGCCGGGCAGGCCGGCACCACCGTACTCGGTCGGGCCCGCGATCCAGCCGAAGCCGTTGTCCCACAGTGCGCAGCGCCACGCCCGGATGGCCGGCAGGGCGTCCGCCTCGGCAACCGGGTCCGGTTCCTGGAACACCCGGACCTCGTCGCTGCCCTCGCCCCACACGAACGCCTGCCGCTCAGGCGCCTTGCGTGCGTAGTTGTCGTCCAGGAACTGCCGGGCTCCCGCGACGAAGTCGTCCAGTGGGAGTGTCACGTCCGCGCCCGACGGCCGGCAGGCGACGAGTTCTCGGCCTTGCTGGGCAGCGCGACCGCCGCCGAGCCGGGCATCACCGTCTCACCACGCTGGTTGACGGCGGTGGTGCTGATCTCGACGACGTGCTCGCCGTCGCCGTCCACGTGCTTGCCGGTCACCTCGCCACGCAGTTCGACGACGTCGGAGTGGTACACGAAGCGGCGGTACTCCGAGCGCACCTCCTTGATCCAGCCGTCGTCGCCGCACCAGTTGGTCAGCTGGTGGATCTGCCAGCACTGCCGCTGGAACCCGACGTCGTACTGGGCCGCCACACTCATCGCACGGGCGGCCGAGAGGTTGTAGTGCACCGAGTAGATCGGCTCCAGCGCGCCACTCACCGGATCGCGGAACGCCCAGGCGGGGTGCGCGCGGTAGTCGTGCAGCGCGGCGGCGTGCGCCTTCAGCCGAGGAATGGGAGTGCCACCGCCCGCGACGAACGCGATCTCGTCGGTCATCCCGATCGGGCCCTTGGTGAGCATGTCCAGGGCGTCACCGACCCGAACGTCCTCCCACCAGCGAGGCTCCGTGCCGCGCGGCCGCTCGGCCAGCACCTGGTCCTCGATCCGCGCCAACTCGTCCGGCGTCCACGGGTGCGGCAACACAGGAGCCGAGCTGCGTTTTCCGGTGCGCTCGGCCGCCGAGCCGCGCTCGAAGTTGATCACTTGCCAGTGGATCGTGGCCAGGGTCTCGCCGTGCTGGTTGCGGTAGCCGTTGGTGAACCGGTCGGTGACCGTGCGGCCCGCGAAGCTGCTCGGCGCCGGACCGTCGAAGCCTTCGTAGACGCATTCCGCCTCGACGGTGTCCCGCCAGTACACGGGGCGGTCGAAGGTGATGTGGCTGCTGGAGTGGAACGAGCCCAGCCCCGGCCAGCCGAACTGGATACCGGAGAAGCAGCCGATCACGAACGACGGGGGCGCCACCGGGGCACCGTAGGGCGATCGGGTGGCGTGCTCGGCGTCCGTCCACAGCGGATTGATGTCGCCGACGCCGCCGGTGAACTTCGCGACCGCCACCCGGGAGGCGTAGTCGTTGTTCACCGAGTGGTCGATACGCAGCCGCGCGCCGACCTTCGCCCGCATCGCGTCGAGCATCCCGTCGTCGATCACCGCCTGTGGCATGGCGGCCACCTGGTCATCCACGCTCATAAGGAATACCCTAGGACTAGATAGTCTAGTTGTCGAGTATCTGGCGACGCCGGTCGCCAGCGGTAAGGATGGCGACGTGGGCGACGAACCGATGCACTGGGGCACCGACATCGTCATCCGGCCCGGACCGATCCCGTTCCGGGTCTACGAACGGCGCCGCCACCAGGTCGCGGAGCTGCTCCTGGACGCCGCCCGCTGGACCGACCGCGTGTATCTCGTACAGGGCGAACGCCGGTTGACCTTCGGTGATGTGTTCGACGCCGTGGCCAGGGTGGCCGCCCGGCTACACGACGCGGGCCTGCGGCCCGGCGACCGACTGCTGTTGCTCACCCCCAACTCGCCGGAGTGGGTGATCACGCTCGTGGCCGGCGTGCGGTTGGGTGCCGTGGTCTGCCTCGGCAACGGCTGGTGGAGCCGCGACGAGGTGGCTCACGCCGTCAGACTGGTCGAGCCCTCGATCATCGTGACCGACGAACGCCGCCGCGATCTGCTACCCGGCGGACACACCAAGGTCGACGTGTCGGCCGTGCGCGGGTGGGTCGACGCCGACGAGCGGGCCGAGCCGGTCCCCCAGCCGACCGGCGACGAGGACGATCCGGCGGTGATCGTCTTCACGGCCGGCACCACCGGGCCGCCGAAGGGGGTCGTGCTGGCACACCGCTCGGTGATCGCCAACCTGCACAACCTGCTGGCCGTGTCCGGCCGGCTGCCCCAGCAGGTGGACCCGGCCAGGCGGCCCGCGGTGAGCCTGCAGAGCGGGCCGCTGTTCCACATCGGCGGCCTCCAGTCGCTGCTGCTGGCCCTGCTCGGTGGCAACACGCTGGTGTTCCTGGAGGGCCGCTTCGACCCGGAACAGGTGCTGGACGTGATCGAGCGGGAGCGGGTGACCTGGTGGGGCGCTGTGCCGACGATGGCCTCCCGGGTGCTCGACCACCCGTCGCTGGCCTGCCGTGACCTGACCTCCGTGCGGTCGATCTCGATGGGCGGTGCCCCCGTTCAGCCCGAGTTGGTGCGGCGGCTGCGTGCCGCGTTCCCCAATGCCGGCCGCGGCATGTCCACCATCTACGGGATGACCGAGACCGGGGGCACGGTCGCGTCCGCGTCCGGCGTGGTGATGGCCGAACACCCGACGACGTCCGGGGCCCCGCTCCCGGTGGTGGAACTGCGGATCGACCCGGCCGACCCGGCGGCCGCGGGCGAGATCGTGGTGCGCACGCCGGGCCAGATGGTCGGCTACTGGGGTGGCGCCGACGCGGACCTGGTGGACGCGGACGGCTGGGTGCACACCGGCGATCTCGGCCTGCTGTCCGACGGCCTGCTCTACGTGACCGGCCGGATCAAGGACCTGATCATCCGTGGTGGCGAGAACATCGCGCCCGCCCATGTCGAGGCGGCCCTGCTGACCCATCCCGCGGTGGCGAATGTTGCGGTCATCGGGGTGCCGGACGCCGATCTCGGCGAGCGGGTCGCCGCGATCGTGCAGGTCGCGCCGGGAACGCAGGTGGGCAACGCGGAACTGGAGGACGCGTTGGCCGCGTTCGCGGCAGACCGGCTGGCCCGGTTCGAGGTGCCGGCGCAGTGGTGGCTGCGCACGGAAGCGCTGCCGGCCAACGAGTCCGGCAAGATCGACAAGAACGCGCTGCGCAAGCAGTGGGCGAGCGCACCGATCAGGTGATGGCGTGCAGGTGGGCGCGCACCTCGGCCGCCGCGTCGATCCCGGCAGCCCAGCCGCTCGCGGCAGGGATCAGCGTGATGTGCTGGCAGCCCGCGGCCACGAAGGGGGCGAGCCATTCCGCGACCTGCTCCGGTGTGCCGGCCGGGCAGACCCGCTCGAACCGCTCGAACGGCAGCCGGTAGAGCTCGCTCAGCCGGGTGGCGAGCAGTTCGCGGGCCACGGCGGGCGAGTCGTCCAGCCCACACCACACGTTCAAGCCGAACCAGGTCGGCCGCCGCCGCACGGTCTCGGCATGCTCGATGACGCGGGCGACGGTGTCGGTGAACCGGCGGGCCGCGACGAAGATGCCGACCCAGCCGTCGGCCAGCTCGGCTGCCCTGCGGATCGCGGCGTCGGCCCGGCCGCCGACCACGATCGGCACCGGCGGATCGGGCGCAGGCCGAATGGTCGCCGCAGCCAACTGGAAGAACTCGCCGTCGTGGTCGACCGGCTTACCGCCGGCCAGCGCGCGCAGCACCCGGAGGCTCTCGTCCAGCCGCCTGCCTCGCGTCGCCGGGTCGACACCGCAGTTGAGCACCTCGCTGCGGTCCTCACCACCCACTCCGACGCCGAGCACCAGCCTGCCCGGCGCAAGCTGGCTGATCGTGGCCAGTTGCCTGGCCACCGGCACCGGGTGGCGCAGCGCGAGTTGGTACACCCCGACGTGCACCGGAAGGCGCTGCTGCATGGTCAGCGCGGCGGTCGCCGAGACGAGGCCGTCGAATCCGGTGCCGTCGTGGAAGCTGATGTGGTCGCCGACCGTCAGGTGGTCGAGACCGGCGTCGACCGCACGGGCGAGCAGCCCGGCGGCGTCCGGTTCGAGGATCACGTCGTGCACGTCGACACCGACGGCCGGTGCCATGGTCAGCGCCCGGCCGCGACAGGGCCGAGGATGCCGGCGGCGATGATCCGCTTCTGGATCTCGCCGGTGCCGTCCGCCACCAGGTAGGCGAGCACGTCGCGCAGCCGTTGCTGCAGCGGGAGCTCGGCGGCGTAGCCGAGGTTGCCGTGGATGGTCATCGCCGAGGTGATCGCGTCCTTGGCGACCTGCGGCGGCCACCATTTGCTCATCGCGGCCAGGGACGTGTGCGGTTTACCCTCGGCTCGCGCCCACAGCGTCCGGTAGCAGAGCCATCGGGCGGCCTCCAGGTAGGTGGCGTGCTCGGCGATGGCGAACGAAACGCCCTGGTTGGCCGCGATGGGCCGGCCGAACGCCTTGCGGTGCAACGAGTACGCGGCCGCCTCTTCCACGCTGGCCCGGGCAGCACCGAGGCACATGAGCCCGAGCGCTGCCCTGCTGAAGTCGAAGTGGTGCATCGCGCCCGCGAAGCCGCGGCCCTCCTCGCCGACCAGGTTCGCGGTGGGCACGAACACGTCGTCGAAGTGGATCGAACCCCAGCCCAGTGGCAGGCAGCCCATGCCGAGGGTGTGCGCAACGGTCACCCCGTCCGCGTCCAGCGGGATCCACAGGCAGCTCACCCCGCTGGTGCGCTCGGTGCCCGGCGC
>DATATV010000142.1:0-11077 GCA_036268615.1 Pseudonocardiaceae bacterium | reverse complement strand
CCCCACACGGCGTCAGCCTCGGACGGCGGCGTAGCCGGCCCGCACGGCGGCGGCACTGTCCACCGCGCCCTCGGGCAGCGCCACGCTGGCCTCCTCGGGCCGGGGCCAGCTGGGCGCGGTACCGGTGAGCGCCCAGGCGGCTTGGCGGGCGGCGCCGAGTGCCACGTACTCCGCCGGAGCCAGCACCGTGACCGGCACACCGAACACCCACGGCGCCAGCGCCTGCACGGCGGCTGAGCGGCTGCCCCCGCCGAGCAGCAGCACCCGGCGCACCGGTACCCCCTGCGCCACCAACCCGTCCAAGCCGTCGGCCAGGCCGCACAGCATGCCTTCCACCACGGCCCTGGCCAGGTTCGCCGGCGTGGCGTTCGCCCCGGTCAGCCCGGCCAGGGCACCCCTGGCGTCCGGTCGGTTCGGGGTGCGCTCACCCTCCAGGTACGGCAGCAGCACCAGCCCGCCCGCGCCCGGCTCGGCGGACAGCGCGAGCCGGTCCAGCTCGGCCAGCTCCACGCCGAGCAGGTCGGCGCCGGCCCGTAGCACCCGGGCCGCGTTGAGCGTCGCGACCAGCGGCAGGTAACCACCCGCGGCGTCGGCGAACCCGGCCACCACACCGGACGCGTCGGCGCTCGGCCGGTCGTGCGCGGCGAACACGGTGCCACTGGTCCCGATGGACACCAGCACGTCACCGGGCTCGGCCCCGGCGCCCAGCGCCGCGCCCATGTTGTCCCCGGTGCCGGCGGCCAGCAGCAGCTGGCCGCCCAGCTCCGTCGCGGTGCCGGCCCGCTCCCCCGGCTCGCAGACCCGGGGCACCTCGAGGTCCCGGCCGAACGCCATCCGCAGCAGATCCGGCCGGTACTGCCCGGAGACGGTCGACCAGTACCCGGTGCCGGACGCCTCGCCCCGGTCGGTGACCGCCTCCGCAGGGCGGCCGGCCAGGCGCCAGGTCAGCCAGTCGTGCGGCAGCAGCACCCGCCGGGCCCGGTCGGCCACCTCGGGCTCGGCGCGCGCGGTCCAGCGCAGCTTGGTGGCGGTGATGCTGGCGACCGGGACGGTGCCGACCTCGGTGGCCCATTTCTCCGCGCCGCCCAGCTCATCGATCAGGTCGGTGGCAGCGCCGGCCGAGCGGGTGTCGTTCCACAGCAGCGCGTCCCGGACCGGTTCGCCGTCGCCGTCCAGCAACACCATGCCGTGCTGCTGGCCGGCCACCGAGATCGCCTCGACGCCATCCAACAGGTTGCCCTCAGCGGCCTTGACCAGCGCGGACCACCACTCACCCGGGTTTATCTCGGTGCCGGCCGGATGGGCGCAGCGTCCCTCCCCACGGGTCTCGCCGGTCTCCAGATCCACCACAACGATCTTGGTCGCCTGGGTCGAGGAGTCCACTCCGGCCACCAGCCGCGCGTTCGTCATGCCCAGCAGTATCGGATCCAGCGCTGCCGGGAACAACGCGCTTGCGCACCCAATCCGTTCAGCGTGCCCCTCGGCCCATCCAGCCGGCTTCGGCACAGCACGGTGGGCCCCGTTCCAGGACCCCGTTCTAGGCCCCCGCTATCGGCCGCCGGCGGAGCCGGTCCGGGCAACCGCAGGAGTCCCGGTGCACGAACGCCGGCGGCAGCCGCACGGTCACCTGGGGCGCGGCCGGGTCGGCCATCCGCGCCAACAGCAGCTCGACCGCCCGGCGGCCCATCTCGACGAACGGCTGGGCGATCGCTGTCAGGCCGGGCTGGAACAGATCGGCCCACGGGAAGTCGTCGAACCCGGCCAACGCCATGCCGCCCGGCACCGGGACCGACGCCTCGCGCAGCGCGGACAGCGCGCCGATGGTCATCGTGTTGTTGCCGGCGATGATCGCGGTGGGCGGCCTGGTCAGCCGGAGCAGCCGGTGCACCGCCAGGCGGGCCGCCTCGGTCTCGGAGTTGCCGTCGACGATCAGCTCCTGGTCGGCCGCCAGTCCGGACCGCCGCAGCCCGAGCAGGTAGCCGTCCCTGCGCTCCACCGTGGTGGCCAGTCCCCGGTGCCCGGCGATCAGCCCGATCCGCCGGTGTCCCCGCTCGGCGAAGTGCTCGACGAGCTCGGCGACCGGGCGGATGTTCTCCGAGCCGACCTGGTCCAGTCCCGCGTCGATCAGCCGGTCCACCAGCACGGTCGGCAGCCGGTGTTCGGTGAGGTAGTCCAGCGCGGCGGTGGGCTCACCGGACGGGGCCAGCACCAGTCCGTCGACCCGGCGCTGCTGCAGTCGCTGGACCACGGTCAGCTCGTAGTCCGGCTCGTCCCTCGGGTCCGCCAGCAGCACCGTGTACCCGGCGGCCGAGGCGGTGTTCTCGATCGAACGCAGCAGGTCGCCGAAGTACGGGTTGGAGATTGCGGACAGCGCCAGCCCGATCGTCGTGGTACGGGCGGTGGCGAGCGAGCGGGCCACCGTGTTCGGGGTGTAGTTGGCGCTGCGCACCGCCTCGAGCACCTGGTCCCGGGTATTCGGGCGCACCGCCCGGGTCCCGTTGAGCACATGTGACACGGTCGCCACCGATACACCGGCGAGGCGTGCCACGTCCGCCATCGTCGCGATGGGCCACCTCCAGCCGTCCGCGCACACGATCGCGACTAGTCCGACCGTGGCCTATGTCACAACACTACTCCGCAAGCGGTTGCGCAAGCGCTTACGCCGCCCGTATCTTACTTTTGGCTGTGACTCACACCACGGCCGCGACGTCAAGCGCGTCCGCCGGCGTCAAACCCTGAGGAGGGCAACGTGGCCCCAGCGCGAGAGCTGCTACCTCGACCGGACCTGGAGCGTAGACCGCGCCGGTGGCGGGTGTTCTTGATCGCCGCACTTCTGTTACCTGCGCTCGCGATGGCCGGCTGTGCCGGTGCGGGCGCACTGGGCGGTGGCGGCGACAACACCAAGACCGTGACCGTGGCGATCGTGTCCAACTCGCAGATGCAGGACGCGATCAAACTGGTCCCGGAGTTCGAGAAGACCCACCCCGGCGTCCAGGTGAGGTTCGTCAGCCTGTCGGAGAACCAGGCCCGGGCCAAGATCACGGCCTCGGTGGCGACCGGCGGCAACGAGTTCGACGTCGTGATGATCAGCAACTACGAGACCCCGCAGTGGGCGGCCGACGGCTGGCTGGTCAACCTGCAGCCCTACGCGGACAAGACCCCGGGCTACGACCCGCAGGATTTCCTGCCCAAGGTCCGCGACGCGCTGTCCTACCAGGGCAACCTGTACTCGGTGCCGTTCTACGGCGAGTCCTCCTTCCTGGCCTACCGCAAGGACCTGTTCGCCCAGGCCGGGTTGACCATGCCCGACCACCCGACCTGGACCCAGGTCCGCGACTTCGCGGCCAAGCTGGACAACAAGCAGACCGGCATGGCTGGGATCTGCCTGCGCGGCCTGCCCGGCTGGGGTGAGGTGATGGCCCCGCTGGACACCGTGATCAACACCTTCGGTGGCAGCTGGTACAACATGAACTGGGACGCCCAGCTGAACTCGCCGGAGACCAGCAAGGCTGTCGACTTCTACGTCAACCTGGTGCGCGACTACGGCGAGCCCGGCCCCGCGGTGTCCAGCTTCGGTGAGTGCGCGACGCTGATGGGCCAGGGCAACGTGGCCATGTGGTACGACGCGACCTCGGTGGTCACCGCTCTGGAGGACCCGAGCTCGAGCAAGATCGTCGGTAAGGTCGGCTACGTGCCCGCCCCGGTGGAGAAGACCCAGCACTCCGGCTGGCTCTACACCTGGTCGCTCGCCATCCCGAAGACGTCCCAGCACAAGGACGAGGCGTGGGACTTCATGTCCTGGATGACCTCCAAGGACTACATGCACCTGGTCGGCTCCAGGCTCGGCTGGGGACACGTGCCGCCAGGCTCGCGGAACTCCACCTACCAGATCCCGGAGTACCGCCAGGCCGCCGCCGCGTACCTGCAACCCACCCTGGACGCGATGAACAACGCCGACGAGGTGCACCCGACCGTGAATCCGGTGCCCTACACCGGGATCCAGTTCGTCTCCATCCCGGAGTTCCAGGATCTCGGCACCCGGGTGAGCCAGCAGATCAGTGCCGCGATCGCCGGCCAGACCAGCGTGGCTGACGCGCTGCAGGAGTCCCAGAAGTACGCCCAGACCGTCGGCGACACCTACAAGGGGGCGGCGAAGTGACTACCACCATCGAAGCGGCAACCGCCCCGAAACGGGCGGCCAAGCGGCCCGAGCACGGGCCTGGCTCCAAGGCCGACGGCTGGTCCCGCCGGTTCCCACTGCTCCCGGCCCTGGTGTTCACGTTCATCATCACCCAGCTGCCGTTCGTGGTGACGATCTACTACTCGCTGGAGTCGTGGAACCTGGTTCGCCCGGGGTCGCGGCACTTCGTCGGGCTGTCGAACTACGTGCAGGTGTTCACCGACAGCCAGTTCCGCCGGGTCACCCTGAACACCGTGGTCCTCACCGTGGGCGCGGTGCTGATCGCGGTGGCCCTCGGGCTGCTGCTGGCACTGATGCTGAACCGGGCCTTCCCGGGCCGGGGCGTGGTCCGCACCCTGCTGATCACTCCGTTCCTGATCACCCCGGTGGCCGCGGCGCTGCTGTGGAAGACCACCCTGCTGGACCCGACCTACGGCCTGGTGAACTTCGTCCTGAGCCCGTTCGGGGCGGGGAAAACCGACTGGATCTCCTCGTTCCCGCTCACCGCGGTGATGATGGCGATCGTCTGGCAGTGGACACCCTTCATGATGCTGCTCATCCTGGCCGGGTTGCAGAGCCAGCCGGGCGATGTGCTGGAGGCAGCCGGGGTCGACGGGGCGAGCAACTTCGCCATCTTCCGGGAGATCACCATCCCGCACCTGCGCCGGTTCATCGAGCTGGGCATCGTGCTGGGCACCATCTACCTGATCAACACGTTCGACACGATCTACATGATGACCCAGGGCGGCCCGGGTATCGCCAGCTCCAACCTGCCCTTCTACATCTACCAGCGAGCCTTCCTGGGCTTCGATGTCGGCCAATCGGCGGCGATGGGCGTGGTGGTGGCCATCCTGACCACCATCGTGGCCACATTCGCCCTCCGGCTGATCTTCCGCACGTTCAGTGGAAACGAGGGGTCAGTCTGATGAGCACCTCGACAACGGCCCCCGCGGGGCGCAGCGCGGCCGCCCAGGACTCCGAACCCCGGCCGAGGAAGAGCTCCACCGGCCCGGTGATCATGGCCGTCGTGTCCTGGGTGGTCGGCATCGTCTTCTTCTTCCCGGTGCTGTGGATGGTGCTGACCGCGTTCAAACAGGAAGCGGACGCCTACACCAGCCCACCCAAGCTGTTCTTCTCACCGACCCTGGAACAGTTCAAGGAGGTCCTCGCCTCCGGCGCCGGACCGGCACTCCTGAACTCGCTGTTCGCCACCGTGGTCTCGACCATCCTGGTGTTGCTGCTGGCCATCCCGGCCGCATTCGCGGTGTCGCTGCGGCCGGTCGCCAAGACCCGCGATGTGCTGTTCTTCTTCATCAGCACCAAGATGCTGCCGGTGGTCGCCGCCATCGTGCCGATCTACATCGTGGTCAACGAGATCCACATGGTGGACAACATCTGGACCCTGGTGATCCTCTACACCGCGATGAACCTGCCGATCGCGATCTGGATGATGCGGTCGTTCTTCCTGGAGGTCCCGGGCGCGCTGCTCGAGGCGGCCAGCATCGACGGCGCCTCGATCGGCCGCACCATGCGCGAGGTGGTGCTGCCGCTGGTCTCGCCCGGCATCTCGGCCACCGCGCTGATCTGCGTGATCTTCGCGTGGAACGAGTTCTTCCTCGCGGTGAACCTGACCGCTGCCCAGGCCGGCACCGTGCCGGTGTTCCTGGTCGGCTTCATCACCAGTGAGGGGCTCTACTTCGCCAAGCTGTGCGCGGCGGCCACGCTGGCCGCGCTGCCGGTGGTCATCGCCGGCTGGGTCGCCCAGAACAAGCTGGTCCAGGGCCTGTCCTTCGGAGCGGTCAAATGACCGGCCACCGGACACCACAACAACCAACACGCCCAACGTGCGACAGGAAGAGGTGTAACCGTGGCTGAGGTCGTCTACGACTCCGCGTCGCGCATCTACACGCCGGGCGCGAAGCCCGCGGTCAACAAACTCAGCCTCGACATCGAGGACGGCGAGTTCGTGGTGTTCGTCGGGCCGTCCGGCTGCGGCAAGTCCACCGCGCTGCGCATGCTCGCCGGTCTCGAGGAGATCGACGACGGCGCGATCCGCATCGGTGGCAAGAACATGGTCGGCGTGCCGTCGCGGGACCGGGACATCGCCATGGTGTTCCAGAACTACGCGCTGTACCCGAACAAGACCGTCGGGGAGAACATGGACTTCCCGCTGAAGATGCGCGGGATGTCCAAGGAGGAGCGGGACAAGAAGGTACGCGCGGCCGGCGAGGTGCTCGGGTTGACCGAGTTCCTGGACCGCAAGCCGCGCGCACTGTCCGGCGGGCAGCGGCAGCGGGTCGCGATGGGCCGGGCCATCGTGCGCGAGCCGCAGGTGTTCCTGATGGATGAGCCGCTGTCGAACCTGGACGCCAAGATGCGGGTCGGCACCCGGGCGGAGATCGCCGCGCTGCAGCAGCGACTCGGGGTCACCACCATCTACGTCACCCACGACCAGGTCGAGGCGATGACCATGGGCAACCGGGTGGCGGTGCTGAAGCTGGGCGAGCTGCAGCAGTTCGCCACGCCGGCGGAGCTGTACGACATCCCGCGCAACGCGTTCGTCGCCGGCTTCATCGGCTCACCGGCGATGAACCTCTACACCGTGCCGGTGGAGGAGGAGGGCGTCCGCCTCGGCGGACAGGTGGTCCGGTTGACCGCCGCCCAGCGGTCGGCGATCAGCGCGGCCGGGATCAAGACGGTCACCCTCGGCATCCGCCCGGAGCAGTGGACGTCGAACACCACCAACGGCTCCGAGCAGGGCATCGCGGCCGAGATCACCGTGGTCGAGGAACTGGGCAGCGACGCGTTCATCTACGGCAAGCTGGTGACCGATCCGTCGGAGTCGATCGTCGTACGGGGCTCCGGCCGCTCCGGTGCGCGGATCGGCGACAAGATCAGCCTGCACACCACCAGCGACGAGCTGCACCTGTTCCACCCGGACACCGGCGAGCGCCTGTAGCCGACAGCCCGTCAGTGGCGAGCTGGGTCCTGACCCAACTCGCCACTCACGGGTCCTACGACTGGGTGGCGGCGAGCTGGCCGCAGGCGGCGGCGATCTCCCGGCCCCGGGTGTCGCGGACCGTGCAGGCCACCCCGGCGGCGCGCACCCGGTCCACGAACTCGTCCTGGACCGGGCGGGGGCTCGCGTCCCACTCACTGCCCGGCGTCGGGTTCAGCGGGATCAGGTTCACGTGCACCAGCCGGGTGGTCAGCCGCTCGCGCAGCAGCTTGCCGAGCAGGTCGGCCCGCCACGGCTGGTCGTTCACGTCGCGGATCAGGGCGTACTCGATGGACACCCGGCGGCCGGTGGCGTCCGCGTAGCGGCGGGCCGCGGCCAGCACCTCGGCGACCTTCCAGCGGTTGTTCACCGGCACCAGGGTGTCCCGCAGTTCGTCGTCCGGTGTGTGCAGGGACACCGCGAGCGTCACCGGCAGTCCCTCGGCGGTCAGCTTGTCGATCGCCGGTACCAGCCCGACCGTGGACACGGTCACCCCGCGCGCCGAGATGCCGAGGCCAGCCGGAGCCGGCTCGATGATCCGACGCAGCGCGCCGACCACCCGCTTGTAGTTGGCCAGCGGCTCGCCCATTCCCATGAACACCACGTTGGACAGTCGGGTCGGCTCGCCGAGCGCACCGTCGCGGGCCGCCGCCGCGGCCTGGCGGACCTGCTCGACGATCTCACCGGTGGACAGGTTGCGGCTCAGGCCGCCCTGACCGGTGGCGCAGAACGGGCAGGCCATCCCGCAGCCGGCCTGGCTGGAGATGCACGCCGTGGTGCGGCTCGGGTAGCGCATGAGCACGCTCTCGACCAGCGCGCCGTCGTGCAGTCGCCAGAGTGTCTTGCGCGTGGTGCCGGCGTCGGTGCCGACGGTGCGCACCTCGGTCAGCAGCGGCGGGAGCAACGCCGTGCCGAGCTCGGCCCGGACGACGGCCGGCAGGTCGGACATCGCGGCCGGGTCGGCCTCGAACCGGGTGAAGTAGTGCCGGGCGAGCTGGTCGGCGCGGTAGCCGGGCAGCCCGAGTGCGGCCACGGCGGCGCGGCGGGCGCCGGCGTCGAGGTCGGCAAGATGCGCCGGCGGCGCGGCACGCCGAGGGGCGGTGAACACGAGTGGGAGTGCGCTCATACGAGCGGCTATTGTCCCAGATCCCGCGGCGCTACCGTTCCGCGCGCCGGGCCGCGCGCTCCTGCCGGGCCCGCTCGATCTCGACCTCCTCCTCGGCCGTCATCGCGAAGCCGACCAGCCAGTCGACGTCGATGCGCGCGCAGCTGATGTCCGGGCCGAACTCCTCGAACGACTGCCCGTACACCTCGGCGAAGTGCTCGGCGATCATGGTCCGCTCCGGGCCGGCCGGGAGCGCCACCGCCTGTCCGTGGCAGAACACCCCGTAGCCGTCCCGCGGCGTGAACGCGGCGCTGATCGCGGGCCGGGCGGCGAGCTGCACGGACTTCGGTGAGTCGCCCGCGGTGGTGAAGTACCAGTGCCCGTTCAGGAAGTGTCCGTCGACGGCCGAGATCCGCGGCTCGCCACGCGCGGTCACCGTGGCGATGTTCAGCACGGCCGGGCAGGGCAGCTCGGCCACCAGCCGCTCGGCAGTGAGCCGGCGCTCCGGCGTCATGATCGAACGCAGGTGCTCGGACGCGCGCGCGAAGCTCGCGTCGAGGAGTTCCTGCACTGTCCGTATCTCGTCGCTCATCCGGCGAGCGTCCCAGCACCGTCCGACAACGCGCTCACCCGAGTGGCCCGGGCGCGCTCAGCAGGGCTCGGTTCAGCACGGCGATCAGCTCGCTGCGCGTCACGATGCCGGCCAGCCGGCCGTCGGCGTCGACGACCGGGATGTGCCGCAGCCCGGCGTCCGACATCAGCGCGACCAGCTCGGCCACCGGCTCGTCCGCGCCGATTGTGGTCGCCGGGCTGGTCATGATCTTGCTCGCCGGGTCAAGGTTGGCCAGCTGGAGGTTGAACATGTCGTAGATCGTGACGATGCCGACGACCCGCCGCTCCTCGTCCACTACCGGGACGGCCTTCACGTGGTGCTGGTTCATGATCAGCCGGACCCGGTAGACCGTCTCGAACGGCAACACGGTGAGCACGTCGCGGGCCATCACCGTGCCCACCTTGAGCTGGCCGAGCCGGCGATCGAGGGCGTGCGCCTCGGCGTCGCGAATCAGTGCGACGACATCCTCGGGCAGGATGTCCAGGCCCTGGTTCAGCCGGGCGATCGCCGCGGCCACGTCGTCGGTGAGCACCCCGATCCGCTGGCTGGGTGCCGGGTCGGTGCCGACGCCGCGCGGCGCGGCCGCCGGCACGTGCGGGTAGCGCCGGCCGGTGAGGTTGTTCACCGCGATCGCGATGAGGAGCAGTACGACGGTGTTCACCGCCACCGGGAACACCGCGAACGCGAAGCCCTGCTGGTGCACGGCCGGCGCGCCCACCGACGCGAACAGCGCGCACGCCCCGCCCGGCGGATGCAGGCAGCGCAGCAGCATCATCAGCGCGATGGCCGCCCCGACCGCCACCGACGCGGCGAGCGCGGTGTCGTCGAAGAGCCGGGCCGAGGCCGCACCGACGAGCGACGACGCAACGTTGCCGCCGACCACTGGCCACGGCTGCGCGAGCGGACTGGCCGGCGCGGCGAACAGCAGCACCGCCGAGGCGCCGATCGGGGCAACGATGAACGGTAGCGCCGCCGGGCCGATGTCGAACACCTTGCCCGCATAGGTGGCGAGCACTATGCCGACCAGCGCACCCAGCCCGCCGCGCGGGTAGTCCGCGCCGCGGAACGGCAGCGACCGGGGCCGGAACGTCCGTAGCCACCCCGCCAGGCTCGTCCGCACCTCGCCCCTCCCGCTGCTGACGGTGTCGTCGACTCCGGCCGCCATCAGTGCGGTGCGAAGCCGGCCAGGATCAGGTAGGCGACCGCGGCGCACGGAAGCAACGAGTCGAGCCGGTCCATCAGCCCGCCGTGCCCGGGCAGCAGCGAACCCATGTCCTTGACGCCCAGGTCGCGCTTGATCATCGACTCGCCGAGATCGCCGAGGGTCGCGGTCACGACGATCGCGAGGCCGAACAGCAGCCCCTTCCACCACTCCTGGTGGAAGGTCAGCGTCATGAACAGGATGCCGGCGGCCGAGCAGGCCAGCACCGAACCGGCGAAGCCCTCCCAGGTCTTGCCCTTGGAGACGATGGGCGCGAGCGGGTGCTTGCCGAACAGCACCCCGGTGGCGTAGCCGCCGGTGTCGCTGCACACGACCGTAGCGACGAACGCGAGGATCCGGCCCGCACCGTCGTGCGGGTGCGCCATCAGCACGGCGAACCCGGCGAGCGTCGGCACGTACAAGATGATCAGCGCCGACGCAGTGGCGTCGCGGGCGAATCCGTCGGCGCCGTCGGCGATGCGCCAGACGAACACGCCCAGGACGGTGATCAGGGCGCCGAGGACCAGGCCGCCGCTGCCGCGTTCCCAGGCCGCGGCCGTGGTGCCCGCGCCGCCGATCAGCACCGGTGTGAGCGCGACCCGGATGCGGGCCGTCTGCAGTGCCTTGGCCAGCTCGTAGCTGCCGTAGACGACACACACCCCTACCAGCACCGCGAAGCTCGGCCGGTAGGCGAACAGGGTGATCAGGATGACCGCGCCGAGCCCCACGCCGACGCCGACCGCTGCCGGCAGGTTGCGGCCGGCCTTGGCGGCCTTGCCCGGCTCCGGGGACGGCGCCGTGGCCTTGACCGGCTCGCCCGCCTTCGGGTCGGCGAGCCATCGGACGCCGGGCTGGCGGGGCGACGTCATGGCGGGCTGCTCTTCAGACCTCGAGCAGTTCGGATTCCTTGGCGCGCACCGCGTCGTCGATGCGGTCGGTGTAGCTGTGCGTCAGCTTGTCCAGCTCGGCCTCGGCGCGGC
>DATATV010000141.1:0-35134 GCA_036268615.1 Pseudonocardiaceae bacterium | reverse complement strand
CCGGTCCCGAGCTGACCGAAGCGCAGTCCGTCATCGCCGCGGCCGCCACCGAGGCCGGCCGGGACCCGGGCACCATCGGCATGGACGGCCGGGTCAGCTGGCGCGGCGACATCGGCCTGCTGGCCGACCGGCTCGGCCAGTGGCAGCAGGCCGGCGCCACCCACGTGTCGGTCAACACCATGGGCGCGGGCCTGGACACCGTCGACGAGCACCTCAGCGCCCTGGCCACCATCGCCGGCGTCGTCAAGGACTATTCGAGCTGACCGGAGCTGGGGGTGCCATCGGCACCCCCAGCCCAGCCGCTTGGTGCTACTCAGCTCTCGTAGGTGATCACGCCGCGGATGTTCTTGCCGTCCCGCAGATCCTGGTAGCCCTCGTTGACCTCCTCCAGGGTGTAGCGCCGGGTGATCAGTTCGTCCAGCTTGAGCTGGCCTGCCTCGTACAGGCCGAGCAGCCGGGGGATGTCGTACTGCGGGTTCGCCGAGCCGAAAAGGGTGCCCCGGATTGTCTTCTCGAAGAGCGTGAGGACGCCGCCGGACACGTGCACGGTGAGCTTCTCCGGGTTGGCCAGGCCGGCGATGACCAGCGTGCCGCCCTTACCGATGATGTTGAACGCGGCGGTCACCACGTGCTCGTCCACCGTGCCGACGGTGACCAGCGCCTGGTCGGCGAGTTGGCCCCAGGTCAGCTCGGCCACCTTGGCGGCGGCCTCGTCGGCGGTGGCGAAGGCGTGTGTCGCGCCGAACTTGAGCGCGGTGTCCCGCTTGAACGCCACCGGGTCGACGACCACCACGTACTTCGCGCCGGCCGCCGCCGCGCCCTGCACGGCGTTGATGCCGATGCCGCCGATGCCGAACACCACCGTGGTGTCCCCGGCCCGCACGCCACCGGCGTAGTTGGCACTGCCCCAGCCGGTCGGCACCCCGCAGCCGACCAGGACCGCGGTCTCCAGTGGCAGCCAGTCGTTCACCTTCACCACGGAGTACTGGGAGATCGTCGCGCGCTCGGAGAAGGTGCCGAGCATGCACATGCCACCCAGGTCGGTGTCGCCCGCGTGCAGCCGGAACGTGCCGTCCGGCAGCGAGCCGTCCAGGATGGTCGCGCCCATGTCGCACAGGTTCTGCCGGCCGGTCGAGCAGTAGCGGCAGGTCCCGCAACTGGGGATGAAGCTGCACACCACGTGGTCGCCCGGCTTGACCTTGGTGACACCCGGGCCGACCTCCTCGATGATGCCCGCGCCCTCGGGTCCGCCGACGATCGGGAACCGGGGTACCAGGTCCTCGTCGATCAGGTGCAGGTCGGAGTGGCACAACCCGGCGGCCGTGAACTTGATCAGCACCTCGCCGTCGCGCGGGCCGTCGAGATCGAGCTCCATGATCTCGAACGGCTTGTGCGGACCGTGGAGCACAGCTGCCTTGGTCTTCATCCGATTCTCCTTGTCTCAGCGCAGCTCTACGGCGCTCGGCATCGTGGGATGGGTCGAGGAGCTCGTCACCGGCGGGCTGGTCAACGGCCGGACGGTGGGAATCCTGGGCGCGGTCGCGACTGCGATGGGACCAGGGCTGAGTGGGCGCCCGGCGGCCAGCGTCGGAACAACTGTGACTGCCGTCACCCCAACCTCCTCGTTGGGCAGCGGCGAACCGCTGTCGTGGGCGTCCTCCCATCATGGGCAGCCGCCACCGAAGAGGCAAGGGCGCGGGCTGCGGGAAGTTTTCCCGGTGGATGCCGTTCGGGTGGTCCGCCCGGGGCTGGCGTGCGGGAGATCGGACCTGGTTGCGAAGCTGGCGTGGTGACGACGGTGGTCGTCGGCGCGGAACTGCGACGGAACGGGTGCGGATGGAACTGGTTTTTCGCGGACGGCGGCTGGTCCGCGACCGTGCCCTGGTGATGGCGATCGTGAACCGGACCCCGGACTCGTTCTACGACCAGGGCGCGACCTTCACCGACGAGCGTGCGATGGCGGCGGTGGAGCAGGCCGTGGCCGAGGGGGCCGACCTGGTCGACATCGGCGGGGTGAAGGCGGGCCGGGGCAGTGAGGTGACCGTGGCCGAGGAGGCGCGCCGGGTGGTGCCGTTCGTCGCGGCTGTTCGCGAGCGGTTCCCGGAGCTGGTGATCAGCGTGGATACCTGGCGGCATGAGGTCGGCCGCCAGGTCTGCGAGGCCGGGGCCGATCTGTTGAACGACACCTGGGCGGGGGCCGATCCCCGGTTGGCCGAGGTCGCCGCGGAGTTCGGTGCCGGTTATGTGTGTTCACACACCGGCGGTGCGCAACCACGTCCTCTGCCGTTCCGGGTGTCCTCTGCCGATCCGGTTCGGGCGGTGATCGACGAGACCGTCGGGCGGGCCGAGGCGGTTGTCGCGCTCGGGGTGCCGCGGGCCGGGGTGTTGATCGACCCTACTCATGACTTTGGCAAGAACACCTGGCATGGGCTGTTGTTGTTGCGGCGGTTGGATGAGCTTGTTGCCACCGGGTGGCCGGTGTTGATGGCTCTGTCCAATAAGGACTTCGTGGGGGAGACGCTGGGGGTCGGCGTTTCCGAGCGGGTCGACGGCACGCTTGCCGCCACGGCTATCGCGGCCTATCGGGGGGCTGCGGTGTTTCGGGTGCATCAGGTTCGGCGGACTCGGCATGTCGTGGAGATGGCGGCGAGTATCGGCGGGGGGAGGGCTCCGGCTGGGGTTTTGCGGGGGTTGGCTTAGCACTGGGAGGGCCCTGTCGCGTCAGCGACGAGGGAGGGCCAGGAGCGAAGCGACCCTCTTTCGTCGTTGGATGAGCGTCGCGCCACTCCGGTTCTTGTCCGGATCAGTGCACGCGCGAGTAAGGTCCGGTTCGGGCGGGTGGTCCCTTCCTCCCGATTGCGCGATTGTCTGATGGTCGTGGCGCTTTGTATCGGGATGAAGGGCGTAGTGCGGTCGTTGGACGCTTTCCGCTCGTCCTTACGCGTCCCAGTCGGCCAGCACTGCTTCGGTGTCCGCGCCGGGTTGCCTGGGTGGGACCGGCTTTGCCGTCGGGGTACGTGAGAACCGTGGTGCCGGGGCTGCTTGCGGTACCCCGTCGATCGTGATGATCGATTCTCGGGCGGTGAGGTGAGGGTGGGTGGTGGCTTCCTCGAACGACAGCACCGGAGTCACGCACGCGTCGGTCCCGGCGAAGACCTTCGCCCATTCGTCCCTGGTCCGGGTGATGATCACCTCGGTGAACCGGGCGCGGAGGCGCGGCCAGCCAGCGCGGTCGAACTGGGTGGGTAGGTCCTCCTCGGCCAGGCCGAGGCCGGTCAGGAAAGCCGCGTAGAACTGCGATTCCAGCGCCCCGACGGCGATCCACCGGCCGTCGGCGCAGGTGTACGTGTCGTAGAACGGGGCACCGCCGTCCAGCAGGTTGGCACCGCGCTCGTCGGTCCAGCCGCCGGCACCTCGGAACGCCCACATCATCTGGACCAGCACGCCGACGCCGTCCACCATCGCCGCGTCGACCACCTGGCCCCGGCCGGACCGCTGCCGTTCCCACAGGGCGGCCAGCACGCCGGCGACCAGGAACATCGAGCCGCCGCCGAAGTCGCCGACCAGGTTGAGGGGCACCGGCGGGCGCTCGTTCGGCCGGCCGATCGCGTGTAGTGCGCCGGTGATGGAGATGTAGTTCAGGTCGTGGCCGGCCTGGGCGGCCAGTGGGCCTTCCTGGCCCCAGCCGGTCATCCGGCCGAAGACCAGGCCGGGGTTGATCTGGTGGCAGTCGGCCGGGCCGACACCGAGTCGCTCGGCGACTCCGGGTCGCAAGCCTTCCAGCAGCACGTCTGCCTTGGCTATCAGGCGCAGGACGAGGTCACGGCCTTCGTCGGACTTGAGGTCGGCGGCCACCGAGCGGCGGTTGCGCAGCAGGTGGTCGGCGTGGGTTCCGGTCGGGTCGAAGCCGGGGATCGGTCGCTCCACCCGGACCACGTCGGCGCCGAGGTCGGCGAGCAGCATCGCGGCGTGTGGGCCGGGGCCGATGCCGGCGAGTTCGACGACCCGCAACCCGTGGAGTGGACCGGCCATGCGTGACCCCTTTCGATGGTGCCTGCGGTGTTGCGGACTATCGGTCGGCGTGGATCAGACCCTCCTGCGCGACCGACGCGATCAGTGTGCCGTCCCGGTGGAAGATGCCACCCTGGGCCAGTCCGCGCATGTGTCCGGCGGCCGGAGTGGTCTTCGCGTACAGCAGCCAGTCATCCAGTCGTACCTCGTTGTGGAACCACAGCACGTGGTCCAGCGAGGTCATCCCCCGGACATCCGTCCGCCCGCTCGGTCGGAGGATGACCGAGGCGAGGGTGAGGTCGCTGACGTAGGTGAGCACCGCCGCCGGGCTCACCCGGGCGCCGTCGATCGACCCCCTGGTCCGGAACCACAGGTCGTGCACGAACGGACGCACGATGCCGGTCTGCGTGGTGGCCGCGCGCAGGTCGAACGCGTGGTCCGGGCGCAGGCCGTTGCCCTGGACCCGCCAGTCGGTCTCCGGGCACTCGGCCGGGTCCGGCGCGGCCGGGCGGGTCGTGTGGTGGTCAGCGGTCGACCGGTCGGCGGTGAACGAGGATTCCAGGCAGAGGATCGGCTGGCCGGCCTGGATCGCGGTGACCCGTCGGCGGCGGAAGGTCCGGCCGTCCTGCAGGCGGTCGACCCGGAACACCACCGGCGCACCCGAGTCACCCGGCCTCAGGAAATAGGCGTGCAGCGAGTGAGCGGCGGCCTCGGCCAGCACGGTTCGTTCGGCGGCGACGAGGGCCTGCGCGGCGACCTGGCCGCCGAACAGCCGGCGCCCGGGCGCCGCGGAC
Source organism: Pseudonocardiaceae bacterium (assembly GCA_036268615.1). Lineage (GTDB taxonomy): Bacteria > Actinomycetota > Actinomycetes > Mycobacteriales > Pseudonocardiaceae > DATATV01. The sequence continues at coordinate 30,329 of DATATV010000141.1, read as the reverse complement.
TGGCGGCTGCGGAACAGGTTGAGTTCCAGATCTTCCAGATCGAGCAGGTCCAGCAGCACCGCCAGCCCTGGTTCGGAGACGGTCGGGCCGGACCCGGCGGGCGCGCTCACTTGGCCTGCCAGACCGGCGCGCGCTTCTCGGCGAATGCCTGTGCGCCCTCCCGGGCATCGGCGGACCGGAACACCGGCGCGGTGATCTCCGCCTGCCGGGCGAACGCCTCGTCGCTGGTCCAGTCCGCGGACCGGTTGATGATCTCCTTGGTCGCGCGCACCGCCAGCGGTGCGTTCGCGGTGATCCGCTCGGCCAGCTCCAGGGCGCCGGCGAGCGCGCCGCCCGGCTCGGTGAGCCGGTTGACCAGGCCGTAGCGGTGGGCGTCCTGAGCGGGGAAGAAGTCGCCGGTCAGGGCGAACTCCATGGCGATGTTGGGTGGGATGCGCCGGGGGAGTCGCAGCAGGCCGCCGGCCGCGGCGACCAGGCCGCGTCTGACCTCGGGAATGCCGAACTTCGCGTCCTCGGCGGCGACCACCAGGTCGCAGGCGAGCACCAGTTCACAGCCGCCGGCCAGCGCGTATCCCTCGACCGCGGCGATGATCGGCTTGCGCGGCGGTGCCTCGGCCATGCCGGCGAGTCCCCGGCCGGGCAGCGTCACGTTCTCGCCGCGCAGGAACGCCTTGAGGTCCATGCCCGCGCAGAACGTGCCGCCCGCGCCGGTCAGGATGCCGATGGACAGCTCGTCGCGCGCGTCCAGGTCGTCGAGCGCGGCCGCGACGCCGGTGGTCACCGAGGCGTCGATCGCGTTGCGGGCCGTCGGGCGGTTGATGGTGATGATCAGGATCCGGCCGCGTTGCTCGACCAGTACGTCCTCGCTCATCGGGACTTCCTCCGGCTCGGCTGATCTGCTGAATGTCCAACCTATCCAAACGGTCCGGCGGCCGGGCCGACCATGTGACGAAGCGCGTGTTGTTCGGCCCTGAGTGCCCGGATATGGTCGATACTATTTCCGACGTTTCGCGTCTAGGAAGCCGGTGAGCGATGGCAGCCAGTCCAGCCAACGGGAGTGGTACCGCGATCACCGTGCTGGGTACCGAGCAGCATCTCGCCTGGCAGCAGCGCACGCTGCCGCCGGTGGAGCGCATCTCCGGCGGACTGTGGTCGGTTCCGGTGCCCATTCCGGACAACCCGTTGCGCTACACGCTGAGCTACCTCGTACCCGGCGACAACGGCGTGGTCGTGGTCGACCCGGGCTGGCAGACCGACGAGGGCTGGCAGGCGCTGCTCGCCGGCCTCACCGCGGCCGGCGTCTCGGTCTCCGACGTGGTCGGCGTCGTGGCCACCCACATCCACCCTGACCACCACGGACTGTCCGCCCGGCTGCGTGCGGAGTCCGGTGCGTGGGTCGCGATGCACCCACTTGAGCGAGACACCCTGCCGCACCGGGTGGCCGCGAAGACGGCCGAGGGCCGCCGGGACGCGATGGCCCGGATGCTGCTCAGCAGCGGCGCACCGCCGACCGAGGTCACCGGACAGCGCAAGCAGGTCGATCCGGGCGCGAACCGGCCGATCGAGATGGCCGAGCCGGACGTGCTGCTCGACGACGGGGACCTGGTGCCGCTGCCCGGCCGGCGGCTGCGGGCGATCTGGACGCCCGGGCACACGCCGGGCCACCTGTGTCTCCAGGAACCGGACGCACGGCTGCTGCTCACCGGCGATCACGTACTGCCCCGGATCACGCCGAACATCGGGATGCAGCCGGGACTGACCAACTCGCCGCTGCGCCGGTTCATCGAGTCGCTGGAGCGGGTCGGCGAGTTCGACGACCACGACGCGCTGCCTGCGCACGAGTACCGGTTCCGCGGTCTGGCGGTGCGCACCCGGCAACTGATCGAGCACCACGACCACCGCTGCCGGGAACTGGTCGACGTGGTCACCGAACTCGGCACGCCGACGCTCTGGCAGCTGGCCGAGAACCTGACCTGGTCCCGGCCGTGGGCGGAGGTCGGCGCGATGCGGTTCGCCGCGCTCGCCGAGACGGCCGCGCACGTGAGCCACCTGGTCGACCTCGGTCAGGTTGCCTGGCAGATCCCCGACTCCGCGGCCGGCGAGGATCGGCAACCGGCCCGGCTGCGGCGAGTCGCCGACGCGCCCGTGCTGGTGCACGGTGCCCGGTAGCGACCGGTCGGACCACAGTGGACAGCCGCGGACATCCGCCGGTCAGGTCAGCCGGACCGCCTCCAGCGCCGCGCGGAACGCGTCGGGCAGCGGCAGCACGCCGGTCGCCGGCGCGTGCACCAGGGTGGAATCGGCCAGCCCGACACAACGTCCGCGCTGGTAGAGAACCTGGGCCAGGCTGTAGGAACTGCGACCGATGCGCGCGACGCCGATGCCGGCCTCCACCGGGTCGGGGTACTGGGTCTCGGCGAGGTAGTGCACGTTCATCCCGGCCAGCACGAGTCGCTGTAGACCTTCGGCGGCATGTTGCTGTAGCCGCCGGTTGAACCAGATCCGCGATTCCTCGTACAACCGCACGGTGGCCACGTTGTTCACGTGCCCGAGTGGGTCGAGGTCGCCGAAGCGGGTGGGGATCTCGTGCCACAGCGGGTAGTGCTGGCGTTCGGTGCGGGACAGGTCCGGACGCCCGGTGGCGGGGATGAGCGAACTCTCCACGGATTCCCCTCGGTCGAGAAACTTCGGCCACGCAGCGTAACTCCCGGCCGCTGTGTGGCGCTGTAACGACTGTCACCATTGGACGCTGATCACGCCTGACCTGCCCGGTCCGGTGATTCGGTTCGATCAGCGGTCCGCTGTCCCGATCATCCGCTCGCACCGACCGGCCGTCCAGGTCGGAGCCACGGCGGGGTTGGTGCGGTTAGGCTTCTCCTACAACGGATCTGCGACTGGAAACAGGCAGAGAGGTCCCGAACATGGTTATGGCGATCAATGAGGATCACCGGACACTGAGCGACGTGGCCGGCGAGTTCGCGGTCGAGCAGGGCGTGCGTGCCGCGACCCGGCGGGCCGTGGAGACACCGCCGCCGCCGGGCGCCGATCCCGGACCGCTCTGGAAACAGCTGGTTGATCTGGGCTGGCCGGGCCTGCACCTGCCCGAGCAGTACGGCGGCTCCGGTTACGGGCTGGCCGAACTCGCGATCGTGCTGGAGAGCGTCGGCCGCGAGGTCTACGGCGGCCCGCTGCTGTCGACCGCGGTCGTCGCCGCGCTGGTCGCCTCGCACGGGACCGATCAGCAGCAGGCCGAACTGCTGCCCGGCCTGGCCGACGGCAGCCTGCTGGCCTCGCTGGCGCTGACCGGCGCGGTTGAGCAGGTCGAGGGCGTCGCCCGGGGTGACGGCGGACCGGCGCTGGGTGCGGTGTGGGCCGGGCTGCACGCCGTGCGGTGCGGCGCCGACATCGTGCTGCTGCGTGATGCGAGCGTGCGGGTCGAGCCGGTGGCCGGCCTCGATCCGTCGCTGGGTGTCGCCCGGCTGGTCGTGGGCGGTGCCGGTGCCGTGCTGGCCGGCGCGGCAACCGAGGCGACCCGGGTGCTCCGCACCCTCGCCGCCGCCGAGGCCGCCGGTGGTGCCCGCGTCACCCTCGACGCGGCGCTGGCGTACGCGAAGGTGCGCGAGCAGTTCGGCCGGACGATCGGCAGCTTCCAGGCGGTCAAGCACCATCTGGCGAACATGCTGGTGCGTAGCGAACTCGCGGTCGCGGCGGCCTGGGACGCGGCTCGCGTCGGACCCGGCACGGAGGGCGAACTGGCGGCCGCGGTCGCGGCGGCCGTCGGGCTGGACGCCTACCTGCGCAACGCGCGGATGAACATCCAGCTGCACGGCGGAATCGGCTTCACCTGGGAACACGACGCCCACCTCTACCTGCGGCGGGCGACCGCACTGGCGGCGTTGGCCGGCCCGATCGAGCTGGCCGCCGACGATGTCGGCGTGCTCACCGAACAGGGCGTGCGCCGGCGGTTCGGGGTGGTGCTGCCGCCGGAGGCCGAGCAGTACCGCGCGGCCGCCCGCGAGTTCGCCGAGCGCTATCGGGCCGCCGACCCGGGTGACCGGCGGCAGTTGCTCGTCGACGACGGTTACCTGATGCCGCACTGGCTTCGGCCGTGGGGCCGGCAGGCCGGACCGACCGAGCAGCTGGTCATCGAGCAGGAGTTCGCCGACCTCGATGTGCCGGAACTGGGCATCGGTGGGTGGGTGCTGCTCACGCTGACCCAGACCGGGTCACCGGAGCAGATCCAGCGGTGGATCCGGCCGGGCCTGCTCGGCGAGCAGACCTGGTGTCAGCTGTTCAGCGAGCCGGGGGCCGGTTCAGACGCCGCCGCCGTGCAGACCCGGGGCGTGCGGGTGGACGGCGGCTGGCTGGTGACCGGGCAGAAGGTGTGGACGTCCAACGCCCGCAACTGCCAGCGCGGCCTGGCCACCATCCGGACCGACCCGGACGCGAGCAAGCACCGGGGGATCACCGCGGTGGTGATCGACCTGACCGCGCCCGGCGTGACGATCCGGCCGCTGCGCGAGATCACCGGCCAGTCGATGTTCAACGAGATCTTCTTCGACGGGGTGTTCGTGTCCGACGACGACGTGGTCGGCGCGCCGGGGGAGGGCTGGACGGTGGCCCGCGCGACGCTGGCCAACGAGCGGGTCAGCATCGGCGGCGGGCGCGCCCGGGCCGGTGCGCTCACCGCCGTCGACCTGCCGGCGCTGCGGGCGGCGCACGCACCCGGCGACGCCGGCCTGGCCCGGGAGATCGGCGAGACGATCGCCGAGGAACTGGCCATGCAGCTGATCAACCTGCGGGTCGTCGAGCGCGCGGTGGCCGGCGCGGAACCGTCGGTGGAGGGCAACGTCACCAAGGTGCTCACCGCCGAACACGGCCAGCGGGTGACCGAACTGGGCATGCGGATCGCCGGCGCGGCGGCGGTCATCGGCGGCGAGCCCGCGCTCACCTTCCAGTACCTGTTCCAGCGCGCGATGACCATCGCGGGCGGCACCTCGGAGGTGAGTCGGAACGTGATCGCCGAGCGAATCCTTGGTCTGCCAAGGGAAATCATCCCGCGTTGAGCGGTCGGACAGCTATTCGGGACAGGGACCACAGGAGCGAGTCATGCGTGATGCGGTGATCGTGGCAGCGGTGCGAACCCCGGTGGGCAAGCGCAACGGCGGGTTGTCCGGGGTGCATCCGGTGAACCTCTCGGCGCACGTGCTCGGCGCGCTGATCGAGCGCACCGGAACGGACCCGGGGCTCGTCGACGACGTCGTGTGGGGCTGCGTGTCGCAGGTCGGCGAACAGACCTTCGACATCGCCCGCACGGCCCTGCTCGCCGCGGGCTGGCCGGAGACCGTCACCGGGGTGACCGTCGACCGGCAGTGCGGATCGAGCCAGCAGGCCGTGCACTTCGCCGCGGCGGGGCTGATCGCCGGCCAGTACGACGTGGTCGTGGCCGGCGGGGTGGAGTCGATGAGCCGGGTGCCGATGGGCTCCTCGTCCCAGGGCGCGGACCCGTTCGGCGACCGGTTCGCCGCCCGCTACGAGGGTGTCCGGCCCAACCAGGGGATCGGCGCGGAGATGGTCGCGCAGCGGTGGGGCCTGAGCCGTACCCAGCTCGACGAGTTCTCCCTGGCCAGCCACGAGAAGGCGGCTGCCGCGCAGGACGAGGGCCGGTTCGACGAGCAGATCGCGCCGGTCCCGGTGGACGGCGGAATCGTGGCCGTGGACGAAGGTATTCGTCGAGGAGGCACGCTGGAGGCGTTGGGCCGCTTGAAAACCGTGTTCAAACCCGAGGGTGGCACGATCACCGCGGGCAACTCCTCGCAGATCTCCGACGGCGCCGCCGCGCTGCTGATGACCACCTCGGCGAAGGCGAAAGAACTCGGCTTGACCCCGATCGCCCGGGTGCACACGGCGGTGCTGGCCGGCGCCGACCCGGTGATCATGCTGACCGCGCCGATCCCGGCCACCCGTAAGGCATTGGACCGGTCGGGCCTGTCGATCGACGAGATCGGCGCGTTCGAGGTGAACGAGGCGTTCGCCCCCGTTCCGCTGGCCTGGCTGCACGAACTGGGCGCCGATGCCAAGTCGGTCAACCCCAACGGCGGCGCGATCGCGCTGGGCCACCCGCTCGGCGGCTCGGGTGCGCGGCTGCTGACGACGCTCGTACATCACATGCGCGACAACGGAATCCGCTACGGCCTGCAGACCATGTGCGAGGGTGGCGGCCAGGCCAACGCGACCATCCTGGAACTGCTCGCGTGACCGCCGACGACGAGCAGATCCGCTACGCGGTGGCCGAGGGCGTGCTGACCATCACCCTGCACCGCCCGGACCGGCTGAACGCTTTCACCGCGCAGATGGCCCGGGAGCTGATCGACGCGTTCGACCACGCCGACGCCGACGACGAGGTCCGTGCCGTCGTGCTCACCGGCGCCGGCCGGGCGTTCTGCGCCGGCGCCGACCTGCGTGGCGGCGGCGCGACGTTCGACTACCCGGACGGCGAGATGCACCGGGACGGCGGCGGTACGGTCTCGATGCGGATCTTCGCGTCGATGAAGCCGGTCATCGCCGCGTTCAACGGTCCCGCGGTCGGTGTGGGTGTCACCATGACGCTGCCCGCCGACGTGCGGCTCGCCTCGACGACGGCGCGGTTCGGCTTCGTGTTCGCCCGGCGCGGCATCGTGCTGGAAGCCGCATCGAGTTGGTTCCTGCCCAGGGTGGTCGGGATCAGCCGGGCGATGGAGTGGGCGGCCACCGGCCGGATCTTCGGCGCGGACGAGGCCCTCGCGGCCGGCCTGGTCCGCTCGCTGCACGAGCCGCACGACCTGCTGCCCGCCGCGTACGCGCTCGCCAGGGAGATCGCGGACAACACCGCGCCGGTGTCGGTCGCGCTCACCCGGCAACTGCTCTGGCAGATGCTCGGCGCGGACCACCCGATGGCCGCCCACCAGGTCGACTCGCGGTTGATGGAGTCCCGCGGCCGGTCGGCGGACGCCAAGGAGGGTGTCACGTCGTTCCTGGAGAAACGGCAGGCCCGGTTCCCCAACCGGGTGTCCGCCGACCTGCCCGACTTCTACCCATGGTGGCCCGATCGCCCGTTTGCTCCCTGACGTCCGTCCGCACCGGACGCAAACCTGTGCACGGGTCCGCTGAACAGGCCAGCCGGTTGGCCGGACAGGCGGGATACTCGTGTCGTCGGCGGTTGGGCGGCCGGGAGAGGGTTGAGTCAGGGTTGTGAGCGGCAGCAGCCAGCTATCGGGTCGGCGGATGGGCGCGGCCGGCGTGCGCCCGGCGGCTCGGTGGCGGTGGTCGGTCGGTCGGCGCCCCAGCGACGTCGTGCGGCTGGTGTGCGCCGGTGCCGTGCTGACCCTGTGCTCACTGCTGGCGCTCATCCCGACGATCAACCCGGTCGAGATCGCCGTCTTCCAGCAGCTCGGCAAGGTCCCGCCGGGCTCCCTGCCGGTGTGGACCGGGTTGAGCTGGGTCGGCTCGTGGGCGGCCATCGCGGTGGTCAGCGGGCTGGCGCTGTACCTGAAACGGATCAGTCTCGGCCTTCAGCTCGTCGCCGCCGGCACGCTCGCCTGGGGCCTCGCGCTCATCATCAACGACATCCTGGGCAGCCGGCCGGTGCCCGCCGTGCTGCTCACCGACCCGCGCGTGCTGGCCGGCTTCGCCGTGCCGGACGCGCGGGTCGCCATCGCGGCCGCGCTCTGCGCGGTGTCCGGCGCCTACCTCGGCTCGCTGGCGCGCACGTTCGCCTGGGCGCTCACCATGCTGGTCGGCGTCGCCGACGTCGCGCTGGGCCACCACCTGCCGCTGGACGCGTTCGCCGGGGTGTTCCTCGGCTGGGGCGTCGGCGTGCTGTTCCGGCTGCTGTGGGGCGCGCCGGGGCAGAAGACCTCCGAGGAGGTGGTCCGGCAGACGTTGCTGCTCAGTGGACTGGCGCCGATGCGGGTGACGGCGGTGTCCCACCGCCGGCGCGGGCCGCTGGAGTTCGCGGTCGACTCGGCCACCGGCGACGTGCTGCGGGTCAAGGTGGTCCTTCGGCTGCACCGGCGGGCCGGCCCGTGGCACCGGCTGCGCCGGATGCTCGCCTCACTGGACACCCAGGGCGAGCCGCGGCTGTCCACCGCGCAGCACGAGGCCGACCACGAGGCGTTTGTCGGGCTGCTCGCCGAGCGGGCCGGCGTGCGCACCCCGCCGGTCGTGCTCGCCTGCCGGACCGAGCACGGCTCGCCACTGTTGGTGCGCAAGCAGATCGCCGGTCGTCGGCTGCCGCAGCTGGCAGACGTGGACGACGCGCTGCTCGCCGAGATCTGGGCTCAGGTCGCGACGCTGGCCGAAGCCCGGATCGCGCACCACGACCTGCGCGCCAACAACATCTTCGTGGACACCGACGGGCGCCCCTGGCTGCTCGACTTCACTTTCGGCCAGGCCGGCGCGGAGCCCGCGCGCAGCGCCCAGGACCTGGCCGAGGCGCTGGTCTCGGTGACCGCGGTGGTCGGCGTCGAACGCGCGGTGACCAGTGCGTGCCGGGCGCTCACCGCCGACCAGCTGGAAGCCGCACTGGTCTACCTCCAGCCGCTCGCGCTGCCGCGCGGCATCCGCAAGCAGCTGGCCGGCGGGCGCTACCTGCTCGTCGAGCTGCGCGAGGCGCTGGCCGACCGGATCGACCGGCCGCTGCCGAGCTTCCGGTCCCCGGTACGGCCGATGACGGTCGCCGGACTGCTGCTCGGCGGCGCCGCCGTGTACCTGCTGGCGCCCCAGCTGTCCAGCATGAGCGCGGTGCTGGGCCTGCTGAGCCAGGCCAACCGGTGGTGGCTCGCCGCGTCGGTCGTCACCGGGTTCCTGGCGATCGGGTTGTCCGGCGTGTCGATCCTCGGGTCCAGCCACCTGCCGCTGCCGTTCTGGCAGACCATGGGGGTGCAGATCGCGGCCGCGTTCACCGGGCGCACCACGCCCGGCGGCGTCGGTTTCTTTGGCATCAACATCGCTTTCCTTGAGCGGCGGGGCATGCGCCGGTCGCGCGCGGCCGGGGTGACCGTGCTCAACCTGACCGCCACCGGCGTGGTGTCCGGTGTCGTCGGGGTCGCCGGCATCCTCGGGGTGGGTGGCACCGAAACGCTGCCCGACGTGCACGTTCCGACCGGCTGGCCGGTGCTGCTCGCTCTCGCCTGCGTGGTTGCCGTGCTGGTCGGCGTGCTGGTCACCCCGTTCGGCCGCCACCGGCTGATGCGACCGGCCCGCGACCTGGCCCGCGAGTTGCTCGCGACGCTGCACCACTGGGTCCGGGCGACCCAGCTGTTCGGCGGCGCGCTCGGTTACCTCATCCTCTCGGCGCTCGGGCTGGCCACCAGCCTGGCCGCGTTCGACCCGCACTTCCCGCTGCTCGGTGTGCTCACCGCGTTTGTCGTCGGTCAGACCCTCGGGCACCTGGTGCCCGTGCCCGGTGGTCTCGGCGCGGTCGAGGCGATCACCATCGCCGGACTGACCACGCTGGGCATCGCGCCGACCGCCGCGGTGGCCGCCGTGCTGACCAGCCGGCTGCTGACCTACTGGCTGCCCGTGCTGCCCGGCATCGCGATGTTCCGCTATCTCCAGCACCACGGCACCATCTGAGCGGCCCGGCTGCTTGATGACAGGCCCGACGGGGTAGAACACCCTCCGTGATCGCCACCTACCTGCTCCCGGTGAAGACAGCGCTGGTGCTGTTCCCGATTCTCGTCCTGGTGGTGATGTTGCCGGTCGCCTTCGTCAGCTATCGCCGGCGCGGCCGCGCCGGCGGCTGGACGAGCGTGGTCTTCTACTTCTTCCTGTTCTACCTGTTGGCCATCGCGTTGCAGACGGTGATTCCGTTGCCCCGCAACGCTGATTACTGCGCCGGGCACACCTACGCGAGCAGCCCCCAACTGCGGCCGTTCTACTTCGTCCAGGTGATCGAGGAGCATGAGCGCGGGGGTTGGGGCGTCGCGGCGATCCTGCACAACTCGGTGCTCTGGGGCACCGCGCTCAACGTGGTCATGCTCGCGCCGCTGGGCATCTTCCTGCGCTACCTGTACCGGACCCGACTCGTGGGCACCGTGCTGATCGGGTTCGGCGTCTCGTTCTTCTTCGAACTCACCCAGCTGACCGGCATGTGGTTCGTCTACCCGTGCCCCTATCGGCTGTTCAGCGTGGACGACATGATCCTGAACACGAGCGGCGCGCTGGTCGGCTGGCTGCTCGCCGGCCCGCTGGTCCGGGTGCTGCCCAGCCTCGCCCCCGACCGCGAGCGGCGTCGGTACGCCGGCCAGGTCACCGTCACCCGCAGGCTGTTCGCGCTGATCACCGACGCGCTCGGCTTCGGCGTGCTGCTCGCGTTCGGCTTCGGCCTGCTCACCTTGTTCGAGCAGAGCCGCCAGCACCGTGGCGGGCCGATCCTGGTGCTCGCGTTCGTCTGGTTCGTGCTCGTCCCGGCGGTGACCCGGTCGACCCCGGGCAAGCGGGCGATGCTGCTGCGGATCGACCGCGCGGACGGCCGACGTGCCGGCCCACTCGCGCTGCTCGTCCGCTACGGCCTGCTGCTCTCGCCGCTGTGGTTGCTCTACCTGACGCTGACTCTGGGCTACCGGGGGCTGGACCAGCATCCCGGCCGGTTGCTGGTGCTGGTCGCGCTCGGGCTCGCGGTGGTGTTGGTGCTGATCTGGTCGCCGTTGGCGGTGGTCTTCGGCGAGCGGCACCGGGCGCCTTACGAGCGCGTTTCCGGCACGGCGAACGCCGCCATCGTGCACGAGGCGGCGGTGGCGGCCGATCGGAGTCTTGACCCTGTGTGACGCACTCAGTACTCTTCGCGTGTTCCTATAAGGAAGACTGACTAACTAATCTCCGGGGAGCCCCGTATGAGATCGTCAGCTCGCACGCAGCAGGAGCAACAGCCGGGCCGGCACCGCCGGGGTCGGCGCACCGCCACGGTTCTGGCCGTCGGCGTGGGCGTCGCCCTGGCTGTCGTCCCGGTCGCCGGCGCCGCGACCACCGGCCAACTCCGGGTCGACCAGGTCGGCTACCTGCCCGGTGACACCAAGATCGCCTACCTGATGACCAACTCGGCGGTCAGTGGCGAGAAGTACCAGGTCCTCAACTCGGCCGGCACCGCGGTGGCCAGCGGCACGGTGACCGGCACGAGCCGGGGTTCGTGGAATTCCGCCTATCCCGACGTGTATCCGATCGATTTCTCGGGCGTGGCCACCAACGGCACCTATCATCTGGTCACGAGCGGTCCGATCAGCGCCTCGTCGGACGCCTTCCAGATCGAGAGCGCCGGCGGCCTCTACGGCACGCTGGTCGGTGACGGCGTCACGTTCTTCCAGAACCAGCGGGACGGCTCGAACGTGCTCGCCGGGCCGCTCAACCGCAAGCCCGCGCACCTCAACGACGCCAGTGCCAGCGTCTACCAGGACCCGAAGTTCAAGTCCGGGGACAACGGCGATGTGATCAACGGGTCCTCGCTGACGAAGATCGGCGGCCCGGTCGACGCGTCCGGCGGCTGGTTCGACGCGGGGGACTACCTCAAGTTCACCTTCACCGCGTCCTACGCCGACGACCTGCTCTACGCCTCGGCGCTCGCGCTCGGCAGCAACGCGCCCGCCGCGCTGACCGCCGAGGCCCAGTACGGCACGAACTGGCTCAACAAGATGTGGAACCCGACCACCAGGACGCTGTACCTCCAGGTGGGCATCGGCAGCGGCAACGAGACCACGTTCTACGGGGACCACGACCTGTGGCGACTGCCCCAGGCTGACGACTCGGACACCGAGAGCACGGACAACTACGCCGCCGCCCACCGCCCGGTCTTCGAAGCGGCGGCGCCCGGCGCCAAGATCGACCCGGACATCGTCGGCCGGGTCGCCGCCGCGTTCGCTCTGGCCGCCCAGGCCGACGCGCCGTCGAACCCGAGCCAGGCAGCGACCGAACTGGCCAACGCCACCTCGCTCTACGCGATGGCCAACACCAGTCCGTCCAGCACGCTCGGCTCGACCCTGCCCACCGCCTACTACCCGGAGTCGAGCTGGCACGACGACATGGAACTGGGCGCGACCGAGATCGCCAGGGCCCAGCAGGTTCTCGGTGACCCCAGCTCGACCTACCAGCCCTATCTCACCCAGGCGGCGACGTGGGCGGCGGACTACCTCAAGTCCGACTCCGGCGGGGACACCTTCAACCTCTACGACGTGAGCGCACTCGCGCACGCCGACCTGCTGACCGCGATCACCGCCGCCGGCAACCCGTCCGGCCTCGCGGTGACCAGCGCGGCCCTGATCGCCGACCTCAAGGCGCAGGTCGCGTCGGTGGCCTCGGTCGCGACCGCGGACATCTTCCACGAGGGCGGTGACTACACCAACTTCGACGTGGACTCGCACACCTTCGGCTTCATCGCCACCGAGGCGATGTACCAGAAGGCCAGCGGCGACGCCCAGTATGCGGCGTTCGCCGGCGAGCAGCGGGACTGGCTGCTCGGCGACAACGCGTGGGGGACCAGCTTCATGGTCGGCGCCGGCACGACCTTCCCCGACTGCATGGGTTCACAGATCCCGAACCTGTCCGGCTCGACCAACGGCGCCGGCCCGGTCGAGACCGGTGCGGTTGTCAACGGCCCCAACGGAACCGACAACTTCAGCGATGGGCTGGGTGACCTTCAGGACGGCATGAAGAAGTGCGAGAACGACTCGTACACCGCCTTCACCGGCCACGGTGGCGAGTACGTCGACGACGTGCGGTCCTGGCAGACCAGTGAGCCCGCGCTGGACATGACCAGCGGCGCCATCATCGCCGGCGCGCTCCAGCAGTCGATCGGCTAGGTCGTGGCGGTGGCGCCGCCCGTTGCCGTTCCGGCGGGCGTCGCCACTTGCCGTTGTTGGTCAGCCGGTGCCGGCTCAGCTTGCCATCGGGCACCGAGTGATCATGACCTGACCAGCGAAGACGCCATTGGGCGCCAATCGGCGCCACTATGGCTTGGCATGGCGCCATCGATGTGCCATGATGGCGTCATGGACCTCACGTCATACGTCGACAACCTGCGCCAGCAGCTCGCGGTGGCCGCCGAGGCCGGTGGGGACGACGCTCGCGCCCTGGCCGAGCGGCTGACCGGGCCGCTGGAATCCGCGGCCCGACTGGCCCTGCTGGACGTGTTGTCCGCGGCGGCGGACGAGATCACTCGGGATCTCGCGCCCGGGTCGGTCGACCTCCGCCTGCGCGGCCGGGAGCCCACCTTCGTGGTCACGCCGCCGCCCATCGAGTACACCTTCGACGAGCCGAGCCCGGCCCCCGCTCCGGTCGACCTCCCGCCGCCCGACGGTGACGACGGCGCGATGGCCCGGATCAACTTCCGCCTGCCCGACCACCTCAAGGGCCGGATCGAGGAGGCCGCCGGGCACGCCGGTCTCTCGGTGAACGCGTGGCTCGTCCGAGCGGCCTCAGCCGCGTTGGAGGGCGACGACCGTGGCGGCCGCGCCGGCCGGACCGAACGGCGCGCCCCGCGCGGCGGCGAACACCTCACCGGCTGGGTGCGCTAGCCGCACCCGCCACACCCGCACCACTCAGTCACGCCCCCGCCGACGGGGGCGTCCCAGCCAACCCCTTCTGGAGGACCGTCATGCCCACTTTCGACACCCCGGACCCGATCTCGGCCACGATCGAGGTCGCCATCGGCGACGTTCGGATCACCGCGAGCGCCCGCACCGACACCATCGTGGACGTGCGGCCCAGCGACGGCTCGCACGACCTGGACGTGCGGGCCGCTGAGCAGACCCGGGTCGAGTTCACGGCGGGCCGGCTGCTGGTCAAGGCGCCCAAGCAGCGCGGGATCGGCGTGTTCGGCAAGGTCGGCTCGATCGACGTGACGGTCGAACTGCCGATCGGGTCGAGCCTGCAGGGTGACGCCGCGGTCGGCGCGTTCCGCAGCGTCGGGCGCCTCGGCGACTGCCGGATCAAGATCGCGACCGGGGACATCCAGCTCGACGAGACCGGCGCGGTCGACCTGACCACCGTCGGGACGATCACCGTGGACCAGGTGACCGGCCATGCCGAGGTCCGGACGGGCACGGGCAAGATGCGGCTCGGCCGGATCGACGGCACCGCGGTGCTCAAGAACGCCAACGGCGACATCCTGATCGGCGAGGTCACCGGCGAACTGCGGGCCAACACGTCCAACGGGGACATCTCGGTGGACAGCGCTGCCGCCGGTGTCAACGCGAACTCGGCCAACGGTGACGTGCGGGTCACCTCGGTCACTCGCGGTTCGGCCTCGCTGAAGACGGGCAACGGCGAGATCGAGATCGGCATCCGCGCCGGCACCGCCGCCCGGCTCGACGTGCACACCCAGTTCGGCCGGGTGCGCAACGAACTCGCCGTCACCGAGAGCCCCGAACCCACCGACGAGACCGTTGACGTGCGCGCCCGCACCGGCTTCGGCGACATCGTCATCCGCCGTTCCTGACCGCCGTTCCTGCCACTGGAAATGAGATGAAGATGACCACGACGACCGCGACCAGATCGGCGATCTCGGTCGCCGGACTGCGGAAGTCCTTCGGCACCAACGTGGTGCTCGACGGCATCGACCTGACCGTCGCCGAAGGCACGATCTTCTCGCTGCTGGGCCCCAACGGGGCCGGCAAGACCACGATGGTGCAGATCCTGTCCACCCTCATCCGGGCCGACGCCGGTGACCTGAGGGTCGCCGGCCACGACCTGGCCACCGCGCCGGAGGCGGTGCGCGCCGCGATCGGCGTCACCGGCCAGTTCTCGGCGGTGGACAACCTGCTCACCGGCCAGGAGAACCTGCTGTTGATGGCCGACCTGCTGCACCTGGACCGCGCCGAGGGCCGGCGTCGGGCCGCGGCCCTGCTCGACCAGTTCGACCTGGTGGACGCCGCGAAGAAGGTCGCCTCGACCTACTCGGGTGGCATGCGCCGCCGGCTCGACCTGGCGATGACCCTGGTCGGCCGGCCGCGGCTGATCTTCCTGGACGAACCGACCACCGGCCTGGACCCGCGCAGCCGGCACGCCACGTGGCAGATCGTCCGGAACCTGGTCGCCGACGGCGTCACCGTCTTCCTGACCACCCAGTACCTGGACGAGGCGGACGAACTCGCCGATCGGATCGCCGTGCTCGACCACGGCCGGCTGGTCGCCGAGGGCACGCCCGAGGAGCTCAAGCGGCGCATCCCGGGCGGGCACATCCGGTTGCGGTTCGCCGACCCGGACGGCTTCGCCGCCGCCGGCCGGCTGCTCCCGGAGGCCACCGGCGACGAGCAGGCGCTCACCCTGCAGTTGCCCGGTGACGGCGACGTGGCCGCATTGCGTGCGCTGCTCGACCGGCTCGGCGGCGCGTCGATCGAGGTCGGCAGCCTGTCGATCCACACCCCTGATCTGGACGATGTCTTCTTCGCCTTCACCGGCCATCCCAGCACACCGGAGGTCAGTCAGTCATGAGCACGCTTTCCTATGCCGTCGCCGATTCCGCGACCATGCTGCGCCGCAACCTGCGGCACACGCTGCGCTACCCGGCCATGACGGTGTCGCAGGCCGGCCTGCCGGTGGTCTTCCTGCTGTTGTTCACCTACGTCTTCGGCGGCGCGATCGGCGCCGGGCTGGCGGGCGGCGGCGGTCGGCAGGGTTACCTCAACTACCTCACCCCCGGGATGATCCTGCTCACTGTCGTCTCGGCGGCCACCGCCACCGCGGTCTCGGTGGCCACGGACATGAACGAGGGCATCGTCGCCCGGTTCCGGACGATGGCCATCGCGCGCGTCTCCGTGCTCACCGGGCACGTGCTGGGCGGCGTGATCCAGACCCTGCTGAGCATCGTGATCGTCGCCGGCGTCGCGCTGGCCATCGGCTTCCGGCCGACCGCCGGACCGCTGGGCTGGCTGGCCGCCATCGGGGTGCTGGCGCTGATCACGTTCGCGGTCACCTGGCTGTCGGTCGCCCTCGGTCTGGTCGCCAGGACCGTCGAGTCCGCGAGCAACCTGCCCTTGTTCCTCACCCTGTTGCCGTTCGTGGGCAGCAGTTTCGTGCCGACCGCGTCGATGCCGACCGGGTTGCGGTGGTTCGCCGAGTACCAGCCGTTCACGCCGATCACCGAAACCCTGCGCGGCCTGCTGCTGGGCACCCCGCTCGGCGACAACGCGATCATCGCGATCGCCTGGGGCGTCGGAATCTCGTTGCTGAGCTACCTTTGGGCGAAGCGACTGTTCAACCGCCGAACCAGATGAGGGGCCCTGTCGCGCCAGCGACAAGGGAGGGCCAGGAGCGACGCGACCCTGACCAACTCCGACAGTCAGCCGCCTGCCCAGCCCAGCGCGGTGACCCGGACCCGGGCGGGAACTTCCTGACCGCCGGCCGCGGAACGTTAGAGTTCGGGCATGGCGGCGACGGTGGAAAACGTGGTGACCTCGGGGGTCTTCCAGCTCGACGGCGGGAGCTGGGAGGTGGACAACAACGTGTGGCTGGTCGGTGACGCCACTGAGGTACTGGTCATCGACGCCGCTCACGACGCGGCAGCGATCGCCGCCGCCGTCGGTGACCGCACCGTGCGGGCCATCGTCAGCACTCACGCGCACAATGACCACGTCAACGCCGCACCTGGACTGGCCGACCGGACGGGCGCGCCGATCCTGCTGCACCCGGCCGATCAGATCGTCTGGGAACTCACCCATCCTGACCGGGTCCCGGACGGCGAACTGACCGACGGTCAGACGCTCGGCATCGCGGGCACCGACCTGACCGTGCTGCACACCCCCGGCCACGCCCCGGGTGCCGTCTGCCTCTACGCGCCCACGCTCGGCGTCGTGTTCAGCGGCGACACGCTCTTCCACGGCGGACCCGGTGCGACCGGTCGGTCCTATTCGGACTATCCGACCATCGTGAAGTCGATTCAGGACAGGCTCTTCGCGCTGCCGGACGACACCGTTGTGCACACCGGCCATGGCGAGTCGACCACGATCGGCGCGGAGCGGGCCGCTGCCAGGGAGTGGCCGCAACTCTGAGACGGACGTGGGTGGCGGTGCCGGCCCCCGGCCTCGCCACCCACGCCCACTGTCAAGGCCGGGCATCGCCCGGATGCTCGTGCACGTCGAGAACAACGGGGGCGGGTGGTGCAGCTCAGTCCGCGGCCAGCCGGGCCAGCCGCTCGGGGCGCGGCCAGCGCACGTCCGACACCCAGCCGAACCGCTCGAACAGCCAGATCACCCGGGCGGAGATGTCCGGCTGGCCGCGGCGCACGCCGTGCCGGGCGCCGGTCGGGTCGGCGTGGTGCGAGTTGTGCCAGGACTCACCGCAGGACAGCACGGCCAGCGGCCAGAAGTTGGACGAGCGGTCCCGGGCCTGGAACGGGCGGTTGCCGATCAGGTGGCAGATCGAGTTGATCGACCAGGTGACGTGGTGCAGCACGGCGACCCGGATGAGGCTGGCCCAGAAGAACGCGGTCAGCGCGCCCCACCAGGACATCGTGAGCAGGCCGCCGATCAGCGCCGGACTGAGCAGCGTGACCACGGTGAGCACGGGGAACAGCCGGTCGACCCGCTGGATGTCGCGGTCGGCGAGGAGATCGGGGGCGAACCGGCGCGGGTTGGTCGTCTCACGTTCGAACAGCCAGCCGACGTGCGCGAACCAGAACCCCTTGGCCAGTGCCAGGGGTGAGTCGCCGAAGCGCCACGGCGAGTGCGGATCGCCTTCGCGGTCGGCAAAGGCGTGGTGCCGGCGGTGATCGGCGACCCAGTCGACGACCGGGCCCTCCATCGCCATGCTGCCGGCGACGGCGAGCGCGATCCGCAGCGCACGGTTCGCCTTGAACGCGCCGTGGGTGAAGTAGCGGTGGAAGCCGACGGTGACGCCGAGGCAGGTGAGGAAGTAGAACACGACGGTCAGGGCGACATCCGTCCAGCTCAGCCCCCAGCCCCAGGCGAACGGGATCGCGGCCAGCACGGCCACGAACGGCACCACGGTGAACAGCTTCACCAGTAGGACCTGGGTGGCTGACTTCTCATCGGCCAGCATGGGTTCCGGGCCGTTCGATGGCTCGGAACCCCGGTCGGTCGTCGTCCGCGGAGCGGTCGCTTGGATCGTCGTGTCGATAATGTGCCTACCTCCACTACTTTTACAAGGGTGTAGAAGGTAACTGGTGGCGCCGTGAACTGCCCGTGAGGTGGTCCCGCTCGGTGGGCGCGCAATTCTACAAACTTGTAAAATGTCGGATTGGTTCCCGATGCCGACGAGAAAGCGAAGCCGCCGCGGCGGGCGCGTGCTCGGTGGTGGTGCCGGGCGTCGGTCAGCCCCGGTCGTCGTCCTCCGGCGGCTGCTCGTCGAGCAGCGACCGGAGCAGTGATTCATCCTCATCGGACAGATCGGATACGAACCGCGCCAACACCAGTCGCCGGTTCGCCTCGGAATCCAACACCTGCCGCATCCGGCGCGCCGCCAGCCCCGACTCGTCGGAGATCGGCCGGTACGCGTAGGCCCGGCCGTGCGCCTCGCGCTCCAGCATGCCCTTGGCGTGCAGGCGGGACAGGATGGTGACGACGGTCGAGTAGGTCAACGAACCGCCCAGCCGGGCCTGCACATCGCTCGCGGTCAACGGGGTGTGCGCCGCCCACAGCGCTGCCAGGACATCAGCTTCCAGCTTGCCTGGCCTACGGCGTGGCGACCGTCCTCGCACCGAACGAGTCTACAATATCTACACATCTGTAGAGGCCAGGTGTCGGCTCAGGCCGGATTCCGGACCGGTCGCAGCACGGGCCCCAGCCTCGACGCCAGCTGCGCCGCGATCCACTGGTCACCGGCCGCGGTGGGATGCAGGTGGTCGGCGACGCGGGCGAAGTGCCAGTGGCCGGCCAGCGGATCGAAGACGAGCACGTGCGGATCGGCGTGTCGGGCCGCCGCGATGATGGTGCTGTTGGTCGCCAGGGCAGCGGCGGATGGGATGTCGCCGGTGCCGAAGACGGTCAGCACTCCCAGGGCCGATGTGGGCGACTCGCGGCGGATCGTGCGCACCAACGCCTCGACTTCGGTGTAGATCAGCGGGAGCGGCCGGCCGATGTCGTCGTGGCCGCCCTGGATGATCACCGCGGTCGGCGCGATCCGGGCCAGGTCCAACTCCGCCGCGAGCCGGGTGAACGGGCCACGGTGGCCGTCGCCCGGGCTGACGTAACCGGCCCCGGGGTCGGCGTTCACCGCGAGCCGGCAGGACAGCATCCGCGCCAGGTCCTGGGGCCATGCCTGGGCCGCGGCACCCGGCCCCACGCCGGCCGAGACCGACGCGCCGATCACCGCGAGCAGCGGCC
Organism: Pseudonocardiaceae bacterium; assembly: GCA_036268615.1. Lineage (GTDB taxonomy): Bacteria > Actinomycetota > Actinomycetes > Mycobacteriales > Pseudonocardiaceae > DATATV01. Next base: position 11,019 of record DATATV010000141.1, on the reverse strand, counting down.
GGTCGGGGCGGCCGGCCGCCTCGCTCGGGTGGCTGGCCACCGGGCGGCCGAGGCGCACCGCTGGATGGGATGCCGTCGCGCCGAACACGCCACCCAACAAAGCGACGACGGCGATCAACACGAGCGCGCTCGTGGTCAAGAGCGGGCTCCTGGGCACGGCTGCAAGTGTCGCACCCGCACGACCTGTTCTGCTATCCCGGACCCGTGGTCGACCGGGTGCGGAGCGTGGCCGGTAACCCTTGCGTCGCAAGGGTTACCGGCCCCCGGCTCAACTGACCGTGTCGGCGAACACGTGCAGACCGGCGATGGTCGGCAGCGTGACGTAGGCCGGCTGCTTGCCCGCGGTCAGCGGCACCGCCGCCGCGTACAGGCTCACCGGCTGGTCCTGCGGATACGTGCTGCCCGCCGGCCGGTTCCAGGTCGGTGCGGTGACCACCAGTGTGCAGCCCGGCACCGCCTTGTTGCTGAACCAGTCGGCCACGGTGACCGTCGAGGTCGACGTACTGCCGTCGGTGTAGGTGATGGTGACCGGGCCGCTCTGGGTGCCGTTCGTGCCGGCCGCCAGCAGGTTCAACGCCGAACCCGAACCCTGCAAGGCGATCACCTGACCCTTGGTGGTGACCGTGTCCGGCTGGCCGCTGGGCACGTTCGGCCAGGTGAAGTTCACCCCACCGCTGGTGACCGGGCCGCCGGGCGCCACCCCGACCGAAGCCAGCGACTGCGCGGAGAAGCTGTAACCCGCCCCGTCCAGGTTGCCCGGCGTCGGGTTCGCGTCGTCGGTGACGCCGACATCGGTGAACGCGGCTGCGAGGTTCGCGTACGCGACCTGGATCGTCGCCGAGCCGTCACCCGGTGATGTCTTCGGCGAGCCGAGGTAGCGGGTCACCCCGGTCACCGTGGCGGCGCCCGCACTCGCCCCGGTCGGCACGGTGACCGACCAGGTCGTGGACACCGACTGACCAGATCGGACGATGCCGAAGAACGCCGGTGTCTTCGGCGTCGCCTTCCAGCCCGCCGGCAGGGTCAGGCCCGTCGACACGCCCGCCACCGGCTCGGTGGCACCGTTGGTGAAGGTGGTCCGCACCGACACCGTGCTCGCGCCGGACGCGATCGTCGGAGCGCTCACCGTGGTGTAGCGCGGACCGGTCGTCTGGTTGACCGAGAACGAACCGGACAGCGGCAGGTTTCGCGAGGAGTCACCGATGCGCACGGTGTACCGACCGGTGCCCAGGGCCCACGCCTGCGCGTCGGTGTTCCAGTAGGACGCGTCCTGCGCGGTGACCTGGAAGGTGACCTGCTTGGTCTGGTGCGGCTTGAGATCGATCTTCTGGAAACCCTTGAGCTGATCGGTCGGCTCACCGGTCGACTTCGGGTCGCTCAGATAGAGCTGGGCGACCTCCGAGCCTGCCACCCGGCCGGTGTTGGTGACATCGGCGGTGACGGTGAGCTTTCCGTTCTCCCGCAGCGTCGAACCGTCCACGCGCTCATCGGAGAACGCGAAGTTCGTGTACGACAGGCCGTAGCCGAACGGGTAGAGCGGTTGCAGGTTCTGCGCGTCGTACCAGCGGTAGCCGACGTCCAGACCCTCGGAGTAGTCCACCTGACCGTTCACGCCCGGCCACTGTGCCGCGGTCGACGCCGGTACCTGGGCGAGCGAGGTCGGGAAGGTGACCGGCAGCTTGCCGGACGGGTTGACATCGCCGTAGAGCAGCGCGGCGATCGCGTTGCCCGACTGCTGACCGGGATACCACGCCTCAAGCACGCCCTTGACCTGGTTGAGCCACGGCATGGTCACCGCGGAACCGGTGTTCAGCACGACGATCGTGTTCGGGTTGGCCGCCGCGACCGCCTCGATCAGCGCGTTCTGGTCGCCGGGCAGGTCGATGTTGGCCAGGTCGCTGCCCTCGGACTCGAAGTCGTTGGCGTAGACGATGGCCACGTCGGACTTGGCCGCGGTCGCCGCCGCCTGCGCCACCAGGTCGTTGCCCGGCTGCTCCCAGCCGAGGTTGACCGTGGCGTCGCCGGTGCCCTGGTAGTAGTCGACCTCGATCTGCACCGGCGTGCCGGCGGTCAGCGTGACCTGGCCGGTCTCGGTGGTCGCCGCCTGGTCCCGCCAGTTGTCGATCACCAGTTGGCCGTTGACGTAGAGCCGGCTGCCGTCGTCACTGGTCAGCCCGAAGGTGTAGGTGCCGGTGGCGGGCGGGGTGAGCGAGCCGGTCCACCTGGTCGAGAAGTCGGTGCCCGGCACGCCGGCCGCCGGTGCCGCGCCGTTCCAGGCGAAGGACACCTGCGGGTCGACCTGGCTGGTCACCGGGGTGCCGGCCAGCGTCTCGTTGCTGTAGTAGTCGCCCTGCAGGCCGTGGCCGGCGCCGGACGGGGGAGTGAGATACGAGCTGTCGATCGTGGGCAGCGATCCGGTCGAGCTGAGGTTGCCCTGGGCGTAGGTCACCGTGGTGCCGGCGCCGGCCCGTGCCTTGATGCCGTCGTAGGGCGTCACCGTGCCGGTGCCCGCGACGGTCGCGCTGCCACCGCCCGCGCTCATGGTGTCCACCCCGGCGCCGTCGCCGATCACCGCGATGGAGTGCGTCCTGCTCGTGCTCAGCGGCAGCACGTTGCCCTGGTTCTTCAACAGGACCGTGCCGTCCTCGGCGGCCTGCTTGGCCACCTGCACGTCGGCCGGGGTCGAGGCGACCGCGTCCGGGGTGTCCGGTGAGGGGCGGTCGAACAGGCCGAAGCGGAACTCCTCGCGCATGATCCGGGTGACCATGTCGTCCACCCGGCTCTGCGGGACCTGGCCGGCGAGCACGGCCTGCTTGAGGGCGGTGCCGAAGTACGAGTCGTCGGGCATCTGCATGTCCAGCCCGGCGTTGGCCGAGGCGACCGTGCTGTGCGTGCCGCCCCAGTCGGAGGTGATGAAGCCGGAGAAGCCGAAGTCGTTCTTCAGGATGTTGTTCAGGTAGGCGTTCTCACACGCGTACGTGCCGTTGATGGTGGAGTACGAGCACATCACCGAGGACGGGTCGGACTCCTGCACGACGGTGCCGAACGCGGCCGCGTAGATCTCGTGCACGGTCCGGTCGTCGACGACGGCGTCGTCCGCGGTGGTGTTGCGGTTGGTCTCCTGGTTGTACACGGCCCAGTGCTTGACCTGGGCCATCACCCCCTGGGACTGGATTCCGTCGATGTCGGCCGCGCCTATCTGGCCGGCCAGGTAGGGGTCCTCGCTGTAGGACTCGAACGCGCGGCCCCAGCGCGGGTCGCGGTCGATGTTGATGGTCGGGCCGAGGTCGACGTCCACGCCCTTGGTCTTGTCCTCCGAGCCGATCACCGAGCCGTAGGACTGCGCCACCGACGGGTCGAAGGACGCGGCGACATCGGCGGCGGCCGGCAGTTGGGTGGTGTCGTTCATCCGGACCCCGACCGGGCCGTCCTGCATCTTCAGCGCCGGGATGCACAGTCGGGAGTCGCCGGGCACGTAACCGGTGTAGGCCGAACCGGCGGCCCCGTGCACCATGGTGATCTTCTCGTCCAGCGTCATCTGCGCGAGCACCTCGGATACCCGGGTGTCGATCGGCGCGTGCGAGCCCACCCAGGGACAGGCCGGGTTGCTGCCCTGCGTGGGCGCGGCCTGGGCGGAGATGGGAATGGCCAGGCTGGCTATCAGCACCGCCCCTAAGGCGACCGCTTTCCGGTATGGCCTTGTCTTCCGCATGAAGACTCCTGCCTTCCGTCATGTCGACCACTGTGTCGACTGGTATAGACCAATGCTGAAGCTAGCCCACGGCGCCCGGCCGGCGACAGGGCCAGCCGGGGCGTCGTGGGTGGTTACCGGATCAGGGCGTGAGCTCGGCTACCCGGGTGAAACCGTCCTGGGTGCCGGTCACCACGACCTGCACCTGACTGGTCGTCACCGGGGTGGCGAACGGAATCCAGCGGTACACCGAGGAGTTGCCGGACACGCCGGCCTGCGTCACCCATGCCGACCCGTTCCAGGTCCGCACGGTGAAGTCGGTCGGCACGCCGTCGGGGAAGGACGCGAAGCCCACTCCGCTGAGCGTTGTCGGACTCGGCGCGGTGATGGTGAGCGTGTCCGGGTAGACGTTCTGGGTGTCGTCGTTCCAGAACGTCTGGTAGTTCCCGTCGATCGTGTTCGCGGCCACGTAGGTGCGGGTCGCCCCGTTGACCACGTTGGGCGCGTGCTCGGTCGAGGCCGACGCGGTGGTCCCGGCGGCCCAGGTGCCGAACACCGGCACCGTCACCGTCGAACTGGCCACTGTGCCGTCCGACGCTGTGACCTTCACCGTGACCGGATAGTTCCCGCTCGCGGTCCCGGTCGGCACGGTGATGTGCAGCGTGCCAACGGATTCCGTGTTCGCCGCGGTGAGCGGGAGCCGTGCCGGCAACACGGACACCGTCCAGCCGGCCGGCACCTGCGCGCCGAGCACGGCCGAACCCGCCTTGGTGGACCGGCCCTCGACCACGGCGCTGAGATCGCCGCCGGTGCTGCCCGGAGTGATCGGCGCCGGCGTGCTCGCGGTGACGCTCAGGCTGCTGAACGGCGCGCGCGGCGCGAGCACGGTGAAGGTGTAGTCGCCCGAACCGGCGGTCAATGTGAGCGCCTGGTCGGTCGCCTTGCCGGTGGTCAGCCCCGGGTCGGCCTGCGCCCGCCGACCACCGACGAAGATCGTGCGGCCGTCTTCGAGCACGGTCGACTGCGCTCCGCCGAGCAGCGGGAGTTGGATCGTCGCGGTCGTCCCGACCGGCACCCGCGCGTGATAGGTGAGCGTGTTTCCGTTGCGCTGCCAGGAACTCTGGACCGTCCCGCGCACGGTCCGCTCCTGCCCGGACGCCGAGGTCAGGTCACCGACGACGCTGGGCGCCAGCGTGAGCGTGCTGATCGCGGGCCCGTTGGTGCCCGGCTGGATACCGGCCAGCTGCTGGTAGAACCACTGGCCGATCGAGCCACCCAGGCCGATGTGGTCCTTGGACGAGGTGCCGTCCGGCGCCGAGGAGTCCACCCACTTCTCCCAGATCGTGCCCGGTCCCTGGGTGACCATGTAGCCGAAGCTGGGGTAGTCGGTGCGCTGGGCGATCGCCAGCGCCACGTCGTTGCGCCCGTTCTCGCCCAGTGCCTGGAAGACGAACGTGGTGCCGACGAAGCCGGTGGTGAGGTGATTGCCGTGTGCGGCGATGTCCTGCACCAGCTTGTCGACGGTCGCCTGCTGGTGGCCGGCCGGCACGATGCCCAGTACCAGCGGCATCGCGTAGGACAGCTGGGTGCCGGTGCCGTAGACGCCGGTGCTGGCGTCGAAGTAGCGGCTGGTGAAGCCGGCCGCTATCTGGGTGGCCAGGGCCGAGTACTTGGCGGCGTCGGCCTTGTTGCCGGTGACCCCGGCCATCTTGGCCAGCAGGGTCGCGTCCAGGTAGTAGAAACCGGTCTGGAAGTAGTCGTGCGGGGTGCTGACCGTGGACAGCCAGTCATCGCCCCACGCGATGGGGGAGTTGACCACGATGTGGTCGCTGTCGCTGATCGTGCCGAGGTAGTCCACCCACGCCTTCACGTGGGTGTAGTCGGCCTGGACGAGCCCGGTGTCGCCGTACTCGGTGTAGGAGTCCCAGATGATCTGCGGATACGCGGTGCCCCAGGCCGGGTCGGTGGCCCAGGAACTCTGGCCGCCGTTGGCCGGCGCCACCGACGGGATGCTGCCGTCGGGGTTGATGCTGGTGTTCACGTCACCGAGCCACTCGGTGTAGAGCGACTGCATGTCGTAGTTGCTCATCGCCTCCTGGTCGGAGTCGCCGGCATCGCCCAGCCAGCCGTGCTTCTCCCGGGTCGGGCAGTCCACCGGGATCGACTGCAGGTCGTTGAGCTGGGTCTGCGCGACCGCGCCCTGGATCTGGTCGAGCAGCGGATCGGACGTGCTGAACTGGCCGGTCGTGGCGACGTCGCTGTGTTCCACCTGGGCGGTCACGGTGACCTTCGCGTCGGCGGGCAGGCCGGTCAGTTCGGCGTAGCGGAAGCCGGCGTAGTTGAAGTGCGGCGCGTAGGTCTCGGTTCCGGTGCCGCTGAACGTGTAGTGGTCGGTCTGCCGGGGTGGGTCGGACGCCGAGAAACTGATGTTGGACGTGGTGACCTGCCCGGTGGCGTCGAGGATCTCGCCCTTCTGGATGTTCACCGTCGTGCCGGCCGGCGCGGCCGCCTGGATCGTCACCCAGCCGGTGTAGTTCTGGCCGAAGTCGTAGACCCGGGCGCCGGCGACCGGCTGGGTCTCCTTGACCGGCTGGAGGGTCTTGACCACCCGGGTCGGCGGGGTCGTGTCCGGCTGCAACTGGGTGAGCCCGGAGTCGACCACGGCCGGATGTGTCCCGTAGACACCGAGTTCGGCCAGCCGCAGCTCGCACCCCACCGAGTCGCAGTACAGCTTCGTCGCGGTGACCCGGACGTACCGGCCGGTGACATCGGCGGGCAGCACGACCGGGTCGAGGCCGGGGTTGGGCTGGTCGGCGTCGGTGTGGTCGACCACGGTCGTCGCGGTGGCGAACGTCGGGTCGTCGCTGACCTGAACCTCGTAGCGCACCGGGAAGCCGGCGCCGATCAGGTCACCGGCGGTGTCGTTGGTCGGCCGGGCCGGGAACAGTTGGAGCTGCCGGATGCTCTGGTCGGAACCGAGGTCTACCTGGACCCACTTGGTGTTCTCGGCCGTCGTCTCGATCGCCGAGTGATAGCCCTCGGACGCGTCGGTGGACCCGTCGATGCCGTCGGTGAGCGCGGCCGGCGACCAGCCGCAGCAGCTCGTGGTGTCCAGTGCGGTGACCGGCTTGCCCTGCGCGAGGCTCTGCGGGTGTGCCGCGGGCGCGACGGCGTGCGCCGCGGCCCACGTGCTGTCATCGAATCCGGCCGTGTCCCAACCGGTGACGGCCCTGCGGGCGTCGTAGGTCTCGCCGTAGTAGAAGTCGTCACCGGTCACCGGGCCGGCCGCCGCCTTCCAGGACGGGTCGGTGCCGAACGTGGCGGTCGAGCCGTCGGTGTAGGTGATGTCCAGCTGTGCCACGAAAGTCGGCTGCCCGGAGAACTGGCCCTTGCCGGCCATGAAGGCCAAGGCGTTGGCACCGCGGCGAAGTTGCTTGGTCACGTCGAGGTCGCGGTAGAGCACCCGGGAGGAGTAGTCGGTGACCGAGGAGTCGAGGACCTCGGTCGGATCGACCTGGGCGCCGTTGAGGTGCGGCTCGACCAGGCCCTGCGCCGCGAAGTACAGCCGGGCGTGCGCGACCGGCTTGGCCACGGTGAAGTCGCCGCGGACCAGCGCTCCGTCGCCGACCTGCAACCACCAGGCCGACCAGTCGGCGGGCGCGAGCAACGCGGTGTCGAACGACATGGTCGTCGACCACGGGGATGCCTGGCCCTGGCTGTTCCAGGTGCGCACCGACCAGGTGTAGGTGTGGTCACTGGCCAGCGCGGGCCCGGTGTAGGCGACGTTGGTCGAGTTGGGCGAGCTGACCCGGCCGGAGTCCCAGACCCGGCCGTGCCCGGCGCCCTGGCTCATCGAGCCGGGGTCGATCCGGACCTCGTAGCCGGTCTGCGACTCCGCCCGACCCGCGTCGTTCACCGTCCAGGACAGCGTCGGCTTCGACTCGCCGACCAGCACGTCCGACGCCTGGCCGGCCACCCGCAGGTAGCTGGGCGCGAGCGCGGTGCCACCGAAACCCGGTGGGCCGCCGAGGGACGCGGCCGGGGCGGCCACCGGAACCGCGAGCGCGGCCACGACGGTTGCGACGAACACGACAACGTGCGGACGGCGGCCACGGGGCAACCCGAACCATCTCACCGGATGCGTCTCCTCGACTCTGACAGAAACGTTTCAATTCCGGGACTGGTTCTACGGCGTCGGGCCACACACGAACAAGACATGGCCGACAGACTGTCCTGAACCGGCCACCCGCGGTTGTTACTGGTCGCGCCGCCGCGAGGCGGTTGCGGTGACGGTTGCGGTGGTGCCGAGTACGGCCCTGGTGCAGCCGAGCACGGCGACCGCGACAAGCACCACGAACACCAGCATGACCAGTCGCGCGGACAGGTACTGCGTCGCGATGCCAAGGCCCACAACGGGAAGCGACAATCCGATGTAGGCACCCAGGAAGTAGCCGGACAGCACCTCGGCGCGCGACTCCGGCGGCGCGGTGGCACCCGCCGCGGCCAGCGCGCCCCGGAACACCAGGCCGCCGCCCGCACCGGTGACCACCCCGCCGATCACGAACAGCAGCAGGCTGGGCAGCCACATGCCCGCGGCCAGCAGGGCGAGTCCTGGGATGAGCAGCAGCGGACCAGACTTCAGGGTGACTGTCGTGCCCGCTCGGCTGAGCGCGATCTGGGCGAGGGCACCTGCGGCGAAGGCGGCGAAGGCCACCGCGCCGGCGAGTGCGTGCGAGGTCTGGTGCAGGGTGCCGGCCAGAAATGTCGGCGCGAGTGAGTTGAACACGCCGAAGACGGCGAACGCGGCCAGGCCCGCCGCGGTCGCGGCGAAGAACATTCGGCGGGCGTGCCCGGGCACCGCGATCCGCTGCGGCCGCCAGCGCGGGGTCGGCTGCGGCCGCGTCGCGGTCTCCGGCGACACCGCGACGAGGATGGCGAGCACCAGCAGCGCGAGCCCGAACACCAGATACGGCAACCGCAGTGGTTGGGGCGCGTACTGGGCGAGCAGCCCGGCAGCCAGCGGCCCGACGCCGATGCCACCGAGATTCGCGGCGGTCGCGACCACCTGCGCGCGCCGCGGTGAGACGGTCGTGCCGTGGAACCGACCCGTGTGCAACTCGCCGAGGTAGGCGGTTGCCGTCGCGGTGGTCAGGCCCACCGAGACACCGCAGACCACCCGGGCGATGAGCAGTCCGGGCAGGCTGGGCGCGAGCAGGAAGATCAGCCCGCTGGCGACGTTGATCAGCAGTGCCGGTACGAACACCCGCTTGCGGCCGATCCAGTCGGACACATGGCCGGCGAGGAACAGGCTGGCGATCACGCCGACCGCGTACACCGCGTAGACGACGGTGACCATGATGGTGGAGAAGTGATCCCGCCGTTCGTAGAGCACGTACAGCGGCGTCGGCACGGCTGAGAACCCCATGTTCACCAGGAAAGCCAGTGCGGCCACCCAGAAACCGAACGAGTGATGGCGCCGATGGCCGGCGGCTGACCGTCTGATGTGGACTTCGGAGGGTCGGGCGATGGTGGAGGACATGCGGCGGGTCTCCCGAGTGAGGAATTGCTTGACGGCTACCAGGGTGCGCGGCCGCGGTTATGCTGTCCAACGAAGACATCATATGACTGTTATCGATCTGGAGCATGACTGTGGAACTGCGCCATCTCGAACACTTCGTCGCCGTCGCCGAGGAGCGCAGCTTCACCCGGGCCGCCGCACGGGTTCATCTGGTCCAGTCGGCGCTGTCGGTGTCGGTTCGCTCGCTGGAACGGGAACTGGGTGGTCGGCTGTTCGACCGCACAACCCACCAGGTGGAACTGACCGACGCGGGCGAGGCCCTGCTGGTCGAGGCGCGCCGCACGCTGGCCGCGGCCGACGCGGCCCGGGATGCGGTCGCCGCGGTGCACGGCGGGGTGCGCGGCACCGTCCGCGTCGGCATCATGCACTCGCTCGCGCTGATCGACCTGGCCAGCCTGCTCACCAGCTTCCAGCGGGAGCGACCTGCGGTGCGCATCGTGCCCAGTCCGGCCCAGGGCGGCTCGGTCGAACTCGCCGACGGGGTGCTCGACGGCCGGCTCGACCTGGCGTTCGCCGCGCTGCCGGCCGACTATCCACCCGAGTTGACCGTGCACCCGCTGGCCGTCGAGCCGATGCGGCTGGCCTGCCCGACCGATCACCCGTGGGCCCGGCGCCGGTCCATTCCGGTCGCTGAGCTGGACGGCCTGCGGTTCGTCGAGTTCCCGCCGGGCTGGGGGACCAGGCTGGCCGCCGACCGACTGTTCCGCGACGCCGGAATCCAACGCGAGATCGCCGTCGAGGTGGCCGACGTGCCGACGGTGATCGACCTGGTCAGGGCGGGATTCGGGGTTGCGTTCCTGAGTCCGTCACTTGTCGTGGACAGGCGTCGGATCGCACTGCGCCCGGTCCGCCCGGAACCGACCTTCTCGGTCTCGCTGATCACCGCCGCGAACCGCCGACAGTCCGCCGCCACCACCGCGCTGATCGACCTGGTACACGCCGCCTACCCGGGCTGCTGAGCAATCGGTCACATCAACTGGAAGCATAGATACAAGATAGATACCATCGGGTGGTCAGAACCTGACGGGAGGAAGTCGATGTCTGAGCTGTCCACGATCGCGGTACTCGGCGCGGGCGCCCTCGGCGCCGCGATGGCGACCCGGCTGGGCCACACCGGCCACCAGGTCCGACTCTGGAACCGCACGGCCGACAAGGCACGAGTCGCCGCTGCGGGAGCGCCCGGCGTGCGCGCGGCGGACACCGTCGCCGAGGCGGTGACGGGTGCGGCGGTCGTGTTCACGGTGCTGCGGGACGGTGAGGCGGTCACCGAGGTGATGTCCTCGGCCGTCGAGTCGCTGGCCGAGCACGCGGTGTGGGTGCAGGCGAGCACGGTCGGTCCGGACAGTGCCCGCGCGCTGGCCGACCTCGCCGCCGCCCACCGCGTGGCCTATCTGGACGCGCCCGTCTCGGGCAGCACCGGGCCCGCGCTCAACGGCACGCTGGTGTGGCTCGTGTCCGGTGCGGCGGACGTCGTCGATCGGGCCCGTCCGGTGCTCGCCGACCTGGGCTCGACGGTGCTGCACGTCGGCACCGGAACGCAGGGCAGCGCGCTCAAACTCGTGGTGAACGCGTGGATGACCGCGGCGACGGTGGCCATGAGCGATGTGCTGGCGCTGTGCGACGACGTGGGCATCGAGCACGACACGCTCGTGCGCGCGCTGGCGGCCGGGCCGCTGGCGATGCCCTACGAACTGCAGAAGGTCGACCTGATGACCAGCGGGTCCTATCCGGCCGGGTTCGCGGTTCGGTT
>DATATV010000140.1:0-50182 GCA_036268615.1 Pseudonocardiaceae bacterium | reverse complement strand
TGAGGTCACGCCCGGTCCAGCACCGCACGCAGGAACTCCCGGGTGCGGGGCTGGTCGGGATCGGTGAACAGCTTCTCCGGCGGGGCCTCCTCGACGACCTGACCCTGGTCGAACATCAGCACCCGGTCGGAGATGTCCCGGGCGAAGCCCATCTCGTGGGTGACGCACACCAGCGTGATGTCGGTGCTGTTGGCAACTTCCCGCAGCACGTTGAGCACCCCGGCGACGAGTTCCGGGTCCAGCGCCGAGGTCACCTCGTCCAGCAGCAGCACGTCCGGCCGCATCGCCAGCGCCCGGGCGATGGCCACCCGCTGCTGCTGGCCGCCGGAGAGCTGGGTCGGGTGCGCGTCCGCCTTGTCCGACAGGCCGACCAGCTCCAACAGTTCCCGGGCCCGCGCCTCGGCCTCGTCCCGGGGCAGCTTCAACGTCCGGATCGGCGCCTCGGTGAGGTTACGCAGCACGTTCATGTTCGGGAACAGGTTGAACTGCTGGAACACCATGCCGATCCGCTGGCGCACCTCGCGCAGGTGACTCTCGTTGGCCGGCACCAACTTCTCGCCCCGCCGCATGTGGCTGAGGTAGGTGTCGCCGACCTGGATGGTGCCCGCGTCGACCCGCTCCAGGGTCATCAGCAGCCGCAGGATGGTGGTCTTGCCCGACCCGCTCGGGCCGATCAGCGTGACGTGCTCGCCCGGCTTCACCGAGAAGTCCAGTTCGCGCAGCACCACGTTCGCGCCGAACCGCTTCACCACGCCGTCGAAGCAGATCATCGTGTCGGCGCGCGGCGGACCGGCAGTGGTCTCAGGAGGGTTGTCGGACACGGCGCTCCAGCCTTCGTACCAGAACCGAGGAGGGATAGCTCAACACCAGGAACAGCACGCCGGCCAGGGTGAACGGCTCGACGTAGCGGTAGGCCTCGGAACCCGCCGCCTGCGCCTGGCCCACCAGGTCGAGCACGCCGATGGTGAGCAGCAGGGGAGTTTCCTTGAACATCGAGATCACGTAGTTGCCCAGCGCCGGCAGCACCCGGGGGATCGCCTGCGGCAGGATCACCCCGGTCCACACCCGGGCCCTTGGCAGGCTCAGCGCGGTGGCCGCCTCCCACTGTCCTACCGGGACGCCCTCGATGCCGGCCCGGTAGACCTCGGAGGTGTAGGTCGCGTAGTGCACGCCCAGCCCCAGCACGCCCACGGTGAGCGAGCTGAGGGTGATGTGGAAGGCCACCGGGAAGACGAAGTACAGGAAGTACAGCTGCACCAACAGCGGTGTGCTGCGGACGAACTCGATGAACAGCCACACCACCTGGCTGACCACCGGGATGCGGGCCCGGCGCAGCAGCGCCAGCACCAGGCCCAGCGCGAACGCGAGCACGGCGCCGAGCACCGTCGCCTCGAACGTGGTCAGCAGGCCCTTGAGCAGCTGCGGCAGGATCTGCCAGGCGAAACCCCAGTCCCAGACGTCCATCACGCGGCCCCGGGAGCGCCGCGGCCCAGCGCGTTCGCCCGGCCGACCGGTGCCCGGCCGACCCGGGCGGCGGCCCCTCGTTCGGCCAGTCGCATCAGGGTGGTGATGATGATCGCCAGGATCAGGTACATCACCAGCACCATGCCCAGGATCAGCGGCATTTGTCCGCTGTAGACCGGTTCGAGGATCTGCTTGCCCTGGTAGGTGATCTCCGGGACGGTGATCAGCGAGACGATCGCGGTCGCCTTGAGCAGCTGGATGAACAGCGTGTTGAACGGCGGCAGCATCTCCACCAGCGCCTGGGGCAGGATCACCCGGAACATCCGCTGGGCCGGCGTCAGGTTCAGCGCGACCGCACCCTCGAACTGCGCCCGGGGCACCGACTGCACCGCGCCGCGGACGATCTCCGCGCCGTACGCGCCATGGTTGAGCCCCAGCACGATGATGCCCGCCGACAGCGGGATCAGCCGCAGTCCCAGCAGCAGCGGCAGCGAGAAGTAGATCCAGAACAGCTGGACCACCTCGGACGTGCCGCGCCAGCCCTCGACGTAGATCCGCACGATCACCCGGACCGTCCGGGAGCCACTCAGGCTGGCCAGGCCGATACCGAAGGAGATCACCGTGGCCAGGATGATGCCGCCGACAGTCAGCTCGACGGTGGGCACGAGACCCTGGGACAACACACTGAGAAAATGTCCGAAATTGGCGAACATCAGCCCGTCGCCGCGATCAGCTCGCTGCGCACAGACTCGCCGTGGTCACGTCCGGCCCCGGGATGTTGCCGGCGCTGAAGCCGAAGGGTTGGGCGATCTTGAGCCAATCGCCGTTCTGGTGCATCGTGGTGAGCTGCTGGTTGAACTGGTTGACCAGGTCGGTCTCGTCCTTGCGGAACACGAACCCGCCGGTCTCGCCCTGCTTCTTGCCGTTGATCACCGGCGCGAAACCGGGCGCCACCTCGACATTCGCGGACGGGTTCTGCTTGACCAGGGTCTTGAACGAGATGTCGGTGAGCACCGCGGCATAGACCCGGCCGGTGGTCACCGCGGAGAGCATTTCGTCGGGCGACTCGAAGGCCTGTAGCTGGCTGTCCGGAATGCCGGCCGAGGTCGCATAGTCCTTCTCCACCGCGCCGGTCTCCACGGCGAGCTTGACGCCCTTGGCCTTGGCTGTGGCGAAGTCGATGACCTGCTGCGGATTTCCCTTCGGGACAAGGAGAGCGACGAGTGCTGTGTAGTCCGGCACCGAGAAGGTGGCGCTCTTGCAGCGGGTCGCGGTGATGTCCATGCCGGCGGCGACCATGTCGTACTGGCCGGCGTTGAGGCCCTGGATGAGCGCGTCGAAGTCGGTCTGCTGCGCCTGGACGTTGGCCACGCCAAGGTTCTTGAAGATGGCCCTGGCCACCTCGGGGGCCTCGCCGGTGACCTTGCCGCCGGCGTCGGTGTAGCCGTAGGGCTGCTCGCCGGCGATCCCTATCTTGATGGTGCCGGCCTTCTTGGCGTTGGCCAGCGCGTCGCTACCGCCGCTGCTGGTGCTGGCACACGCGGACAACAAAACGGGGCCGCCGACCGCGACCGCGCCGAGCATCGCCGTTCGCCGGAAAAAGGTACGCCTCGACCAGCCATCGTCCGTCATGGGTTACGGCCCCTCGTAATCGTCGTTCAACGCTAGAACGTTACGAACTTAGGACGCTCGGCTATTCGGGTCAACCGGGGCCGATCTTTGGTGATCGGCTTCGCAGACATAACCGCAGTTCATCCCGCGTGTATCGAGGACAGTGACGGTCGGTGCGACTGCCACGGCCGGGCGGTTTCGAACGCCCGGCAGGCGGCCAGCACCCGACCGTCGGCGTGCCGTGGGCCGACCACCTGGAGCCCGACCGGCAGCCCCGCGGTGGTGAACCCGCACGGCACGCTCGCCGCCGGCTGCTGGGTCAGGTTGAACGGGTAGGTGAACGGCGTCCAACTCGTCCAGCGGGGCTGCGCCCAGCCGGTCGGCACCTCCTGGCCGGCCTCGAACGCCGGGATCGGCAGGGTCGGCGTGAGCAGCAGGTCGTACTCGGTGTGGAACCGGCCCATCAGCCTGCCCAGGTCCATCCGGCGCGCGGTCGCGGTCAGATAGTCCACAGCGGAGTACCGGGCGCCCTGTTCGGCGATTTCGGCCAGGCCAGGGTCCAGTCCATCCCGTTGCGCCGGAGTGAGTGCTTCGGTCGACTTGGCCGCCCCGGCGAACCAGAGCACGTGGAAGTCCTCGACCGGGTCGGCGAACCCCGGGTCGACCTGCTCCACCCGCGCGCCCAGCTCCTCGAACGCGGCCACGGCGTCGATCACCAGCGCGGCTACTTCCGGGTCCACGTCGGCGAAACCGAGCGTCGGACTGAACGCGACGCGCAGCCCGTCCACGCCGACGCCGCTCGCCGCGAGCATCGAGTCGGGCGTCGGTGCCGACGCAGACCAGTCCCTCGGGTCCGGTCCGGACAGGACGTCCAGCAGCAGCGCGGCATCCTCGACCGACCAGGTGATCGGCCCGATGTGCGCGAGCGTGCCGAACGCGCTGGCCGGATAGTGCGGCACCCGGCCGTAGGTCGGCTTGTGCGCGAACACGCCGGTGAAGCCGGCCGGGATGCGCACCGAACCACCGCCGTCGGTGCCCAGCGCGAGCGGGGCCATCCCCAGCGCTACCGCCGCGGCGGCACCACCGCTGGACCCGCCGGGCGTGCGGTCGGTGTCCCAGGGGTTGCGGGTGATGCCGCTGACCGGGCTGTCGGTGACGCCCTTCCAGCCCAACTCGGGGGTGGTCGTCTTGCCGACCATGATCGCCCCGTGCTCGCGCACCCTGGCCACGGCGGGGGAGTCCTCGGTCCACGGCTGGTCGGGGTCCACCGTGCGCGAGCCGCGCAGCGTGGACCAGCCCTCGGTGAGCAGAATGTCCTTGACGGACAACGGAACCCCGTCCAGCAGCCCACGGGGTTCGCCCCGCCGCCAGCGCTCGGCCGACTCCCGTGCGGCGGCCAGCGCGTCGTCGGCGGCGACCAGTCGGAAGGCGTTGACGGCCGGCTCGACCTCCTCGATCCGGGCCAGCACGGCCTCGGTGACCTCCACCGGGGACAGCGTGCCGGCGCGGTAGCCGGCCAGCAGTTCGGCGGCGGTCAGGTGGACGCGCTCGTCGGTCATGGTGCTCCCGTCGATCCGGCCAGCGGTGCCGACGGCACGTAGCCAAGGTTCTTGTCAACCACGTTGCGCAGGGCCGCACCGCGACGGTAGCGGGCGAGATTGGCCAGGAACAGCTCGATCAGCTCGGTCCGCCAGCCGATCACGTCACCGGACATGTGCGGCGAGATGATCGCGTTGGGCGCGTCCCACCAGGGCGAGGACTGTGGCAGCGGTTCGTCGGCGAACACGTCGAGGGCCGCGCCGGCGATCCGCTGCTCGGCGAGCGCGGCGAGCAGGTCGGCGTCGACCACGAGCTGGCCGCGGCCGACGTTGATCAGCCGTGCGGTGGGTTTCATCGCGGCCAGCGCGGTCCGGTCGATCATGTGCCGGGTGGTGTCGGTGAGCGGCGCGGCCAGCACGACGTAGTCGGCCTCGGCCAGCGCCTGGGACAGCTGGTCGAAGGCACGGATGTCGCCGAGGTCGGGGTCGGCCGGGTGGTCGACCCGGCCCACGCCACTGACCACCAGTCCGGCCGCGGCGAGCAGCCGGCCGGTGGCCCGGCCGATCGGTCCGGTGCCGACGACCAGCGCGCGGGCGCCGGTCAGCCGTTCGGTCTCCCGGTGTTGCCACTGCCGTCGCTGCTGTAGCCCGACGGTGGTGTGCAGGCCCTTGGCGAAGGTGAGCACCAGGCCGAGCACGTATTCGGCGATCGGCTGGTCGAACACGCCCCGGGAGTTGGTCACGGTGACCTGGCTGGCCACCAGTTCGGGGAACAGCAGCTTGTCCACCCCGGCCCCGGCGTGGTGGACCCAGCGCAGCGCGTCCGCGTGCGGCCAGGCGGAACGCAGTGCGGTCGACCGGAAGTTCAGCACGAAGAGGATTTCGGCTCCGGGCAGCGCGGCAGCCAATTCCGACTCGGTCGTGTGACGGACGTCGGCCAGTCCGTCGGCGACCACCGTCTCCGGGGGGCCGGTTTCGTCCAGCAGGACCACCGCGACCGGCAAGTCTGGATCGGCCATGCCAGTAAGACTCCCTCGGTTGGCTGAACTTCGTTACCTGCTCGCAAAAAAAGAGGCTTTCGGGGGCATTGACACGGTAGGGACGGCTCGTATGATTGTCAACAATCAGCGGGTTCACGGCCGCTCTCGCTGATCAGTTTCGCTCGCGTGCTGCAAGACCGTCGCAACCGCACCCGGGGACCATTCTCCGGCACTCTGGCCAGGACGGATCCCAAGGCGCTCCAAGGGAAAAGTCCAATTGGAGGTTCGGTGTGACACGGCACATCAGCATTACCCTGGCGCGCCGGGGCGTCTCCTGTGTGGCAGAACTGCTGGACAAGGATGCGCCGCGGACCTGCGAGGCCGTCTGGCAGGCGTTGCCGCTGGGCGGCGACGCCTATCACGCGAAGTACGCGCGTAATGAGTTGTACACGATGGTGGAACGTTTTGCGGCCGAGGAGGTCGGCCTGGAGAACCCCACCGTCACCCCGATTCCCGGCGATGTCATGTACTTCTCCTTTCCCGGTGGCATGCTCGACCGGCAGTTCAAGGAGGAGAAGGGCATCGCCACCCTGCCCGGCGTGATCGACCTGGCGATCTTCTACGGACGTAACAACCTGCTGCTCAACGGCGATGTCGGCTGGGTGCCCGGCAACGTCTACGCCACGATCGTGGACGGGCTGGACCGGATGGCTGAGGCTTGCAACGATGTGTGGCGCGCCGGCGCGGTCGGCGAGCGCCTGGTGTACGACCGGCTCGAAAGCTAGGGGCGGCGGGATGGCACCTGACATCAGCCCGGTCGTCGGCGCACCGGAGCACAGACCACGTCTCCTTGAGATCGTCACCGGCCCGGAACCCCTTGCCCAGCACGGGATCGGCGTGGTCGCGCCGTTCGACTTCGCACTGGACCGCGAGCTGTGGCGATGGGCTCCCGACGACGTGTCGCTCTACCTCACCCGGCTGCCGTTCGTCCCGGTGCCGGTCACCGTGGAGATGGCCGCCTCCCTGGCCGACCAGGAGTCGGTCCGGCGAGCCACCCGGGACGTACTGGCCCCGGAGCCGCTGGTCGTCGCCTACGCCTGCGCGTCCGGCAGCTTCGTCTACGGGGCCGCCGGCGAACGGGCGCTGGCCGAGGGCATCCAGGCGGCCGGCGCGCCGGCCGCGACCACCACCTCCGGCGCGCTGGTCGAGTCGCTCGCGCTGCTCGGCGCACGCCGGATCTCGGTGGTCACGCCGTACATCGACAGCGTCACCGAACGGCTGATCACCTTTCTGGGTGAACACGGCATCGAGGTGGTCGCGAGCTTCGGGCTCGGGCTGCTCAGCCACATCTGGAAGGTCGGCTACGCGCAGGTGGCCGACGCCGTCAGCTCGGTGGACCACCCGGACGCCGACGCGGTCTTCGTGAGCTGCACGAACGTGCCGACCTACGACATCATCGCGCCGCTGGAGCGCTCGCTGGGCAAACCCGTGCTCACCGCCAACCAGGTGACCATGTGCTCGGCACTGCGCGCCATCGGGTTTCCGGCGATGGGTGCCGAGCAGTGGTTGGTCGAGCGCGGCCGCCCGGCGGCCGCGTGAGCTGGACGACGTAGGACAAAATCGAGAACACGAGTGGAGATGCGGATGGTTCCCACGGTCGGTTTCCTTTACCCGGGCTACAGCGCGGAGGACGACTACCCGACCATGGAGAGACTGCTCGGGGACGTCCGGCTGCCGGTGGTGCACACGCTGATGCGCGAGGACGCGCACCGGGTGGGCGCCCTGCTCGATGTCGGCGGGCAGGACGTGCTCGCCGAGGGCGCGGACCAACTCCGCGCGCTCGGTGTGCACGCCGCCATCTGGGCCTGCACCAGCGGCAGCTTCGTGTTCGGCTGGGACGGCGCCACCGAACAGGTCGCCGGGGTGCGGGCGGCCGCCGGCGTGCCCGCGACGAGCACGTCGTTCGCGTTCGTCGACGCGGTCCGCCAGTTGGGCGTGCGCCGGGTCGCGGTGGCCGCCACCTATCCGGCCGACGTGGCACAGCGGTTCGTCGACTTCCTCGGCCACGCGGGCATCGAGGTCGTCGCGCTGTCCTGCCGGGGCGTGATCACCGCCGCCGAGGTCGGCAGACTGGGCCGGGACGAACTGCTGGAGTTCGTCGCGGCCAACGACCACCCCGACGCGGAGGCGGTGCTGGTGCCCGACACCGCGCTGCACACGGTGGCCTGGCTGGACGACCTGGAGAGCCGACTGGGCAAGCCGGTGCTCACCGCGAACCAGGTGAGCGTGTGGGCCGGTCTTCGACTGGCCGGGGATGACACCCCGCGACCCGGACTCGGTACCCTGTTCCGATGGTCGGGAGCGGCCGAGGAGGTGGCCGGTCGTGGGCCGGTTGGGTGAGTTGGAGCCAGTGCCGAGGCGTTCCACGGTGGAGATCATCTCCGAGGAACTGCGCTCGGCGATCATGTACGGATCGCTGCCGGCCGGATCGCAGCTGGGGGAGTCGGAACTCGCCGCCCGGCTGGGGGTGAGCCGTGGGCCGCTGCGCGAGGCCATGCAGCGCCTGGTGCAGGAAGGCCTGTTGCGCAGCGAGCCGCACCGGGGCTTGTTCGTGATCACCCTGGACGAGAGCGACGTGCGGGATGTCTACCTCGCGCGGCTGGCCATTGAGCGGGCCGCCTGCCAGCTGTTGATGGCGGCCAACCGCGGCGAGGCCGTCGTTCAGCTGACCGAGGCTCTGAAAGGTCTGATGGCTGCCGCGGCTCGACGGGACCGGGTCGCGATGAGTGATGCTGACCAGGCGTTTCATCACGCGCTGGTGCGGGCGTCCGGAAGTCCTCGGTTGGAGCGGATGGCGCAGACGTTGTTGGTGGAGACGCGGATGTGTCTGGATGCGTTGCAGGAGAAGTATCCGGAGCCGGAGGAGTTGGTCGGGGAGCATCAGGTGTTGGTTGATGCGATCACCGACGGGGACGAGGGGCGGCTGCTTCGGCTGATCGAGGAGCATATGACCGGGTCCATCGAGCGGATGGATGCTTCGGCGAACCCGGTCGGGTAGGGGCGGCGCTGTCGCGCGGCGACTCGCAAGCGCCAGGAGCGAAGCGACCTCTTACCTGTCGCGGCCGAGCGGCGCGCACCGGGCGGCTTGGTCAGCTTGGCACACGCGCAAGCCAGGTCCAGTTCTGCGGTGGGTCCCTTCTTCCCGATGCGCGATCGTCTGACGTTTGTGGTGGCGCCTCAAGGGCGCTGCGCGTCGCCTGGCGGCGATTGTCACTTCGTGCCAACCCGTGACCCGCCACCACAAACGTCAGGGCGCTTGGTATCGGCATGAAGGGGTAGGGCGGTCGAAGGTCTGCTCGTTCCTGCGAACTTCGCGCCGTCGTCTCCTTGTTCCTGTGGAACTTCTGGTGAGGTTGGGTCGTTTTCCCGGCATGTCGATGTCGATGGCGTTGGGGCTTGGCATTCCGGGTGCGGTTGTGCTCGTGGTCCTGCTCGCCGGGTACGAGTCGCTGCCGCGGAATCGGCGGAAGCGGCCGGGCACGCCGCTCTCCGCCGTCTACGTCAACGAGATCACCGCGCTCTTCTACGGGTCCAAGCGGACCGAGCTGGACCACCGGGATTCGTGGTCGATGATGCGGGACGAGGACGCTGAGGGGGCGCCGCCGTTGGGCGTGGACCTCGACCGTGGGGTCGTGGTCATGCCGCAGCACGACCACGACCCGTCGGTCATACCGCCAGAATGAGCTTGCCGGTGTTCTCGCCGGAGAACAGCTTGAGCAGCGTCTCGGGGAACAGTTTGATGCCGCCCACCACCACGTGCTCGCGGGACTGGAGTTGGCCCTCGTGCAGCCAGTTGGCCAGCTCGGCAGCCGCTTCCCGGAAACGCGGGGCGTAGTCGAAGATCACGAAGCCGGTCATGGATGCGCGCTGCACCAGCAACTGTAGGTAGTTCGCCGGGCCCTTGACGCCCTCGGTCACGTTGTACTGGGAGATCGCGCCGCTGATCACGATTCGCGCGCCGCGGGCGATCCGGGCCAGCACGGCGTCCAGGATCTCGCCGCCGACGTTGTCGAAGTAGACGTCCACGCCGTCCGGTGCGTGCTGGCGCAACTGGCCGCGCAGGTCGCCGGCCTTGTAGTCGATGGCCGCGTCGAACCCCAACTCTTCTACGAGCATCCGGCACTTGTCCGGGCCACCGGCGATGCCGACCGTCCGGCAGCCCTTGATCTTCGAGATCTGGCCGACGATGCTGCCCACCGAACCGGCCGCGGCCGACACCACGACCGTCTCGCCGGGCTGCGGCTTGCCGATGTCCAGCAAGCCGAAGTAGGCGGTGAAGCCGCTGTGACCCAGCGTGCCGAGGTGCACCGGGGCCGGGGCCAGCGTCGTGTCAATGGGGAGCACGCCCCGGCCGTTGGAGACCGCGTAGTTCTGGATGCCGAACGCTCCGGAGACCAACGCGTCGACCCGGAAGTCGGGATTGTTGGACTCGACGACCCGGCCGATGCCGGCCGCGCGCATCACCTCGCCGATCTTCACCGGCGGGATGTAGGAGCGACCGGGGTTCATCCAGGAGCGCATCGCCGGGTCGAGCGAGAGGTACTCGACCTCCACCAGGATCTCGCCGTCGCCGGGCGTCGGCACCGGTTCCTCGACGTAGTCCCAGTCGGACGGCGTGGGCAGGCCGACCGGGTGGGCGGCGAGTCGGTATTGGGCGTTGACCAGGGTCATCAGCGGATTTCCTTTACCAGAGTGAACAAAACGCCGGTCAGAGCTGTTCGGTCCGGGTGGGTAGGCCCAGCAGTAACCGGCCGGGCACCTCGTAGCTGGTCGCGCTGACCTGGAAATGCGCGGTAGCCGTGTGCGCGTCCCGGAACCGGCGCTGTAGCGGGGAGTTCTCGTAGATCGCGGTGCCGCCGGCCAGGTCGTACATCGATCGGGTGACCTCGGCCGAGGTGCGGGTGGCGTGGGTGGCGGCCAGTCGTAGGCCGACCCGGAGTGAGTCGGACACCGGCGTGGCCTGCTGCGCCGCGCGCCAGGCGTCCTCGACGGACTGGAAGAACAGCAGCCGGGCGGCCCGGAGCGCGGCCTCGGCCTGGGCCACCGCGGACTGCACGGTGGTGCGTTCGGCCAGCGAACGGCTGGAACCCAAGGACTTCTTGCTGCCGGCGACGGCGACCAGGTCGTCGATCGCGCCCCGGGCGTTGCCCAGCGTGGCCGCACCGATGGACAGCGCGAAAAAACCGAACAGCGGGAACCGGTGGAGCGGCGACGCGTCCGCGGGCGGCCCGTCGAGCACCGACAACAGCCGGTGCTCGGGCACGAAGACCTCGGTGGCGACCGCGTCGGTGCTGCCGGTGCCGCGCAGACCGCCGGTGTGCCAGGTGTCCAGGATCTCCAGTTCCGCGGTCGGCACCGCGGCGACCCGCATCAGTGGGCCGTCCGGCGTGCCGAGCAGGAAGCCGGCGAACAGCCAGTCCGAGTGCGCGATGCCGCTACAGAACGACCACCGGCCGGACAGCACGACCCCGCCGTCCACCGGCTTGCCCTGCCCGCCGGGCGCCCAGACGCCCGCGGCCACCGACTGCGGCTCGCCGAACACCTCGCTGGCGCCTTCGGCCGGCAGATACGCGGCGAGCAGGCTGCTGGTGGCGGCGATCGACACGCACCAGCCGGCGGACATGTCGCCCCGGGCGATCGTCTCGGCCGAGCGCAGGATCGCCCCCGGCGGGGCCTGCGGACCACCCAGCGCGGTGGGCACCCCGGTGCGCAGCAGCCGGGTGTCCTTCAACTTGACCACGAGTTCCGCGGCCAGTGACCGCTGGCCCTCGGTGACCAGGGCGAGCGCGCCGGCCAACTCCCCGCTCTCCAACGCGTCGTGGTGCAGCCGGTCGAAGCCGGGGGTCTCGTTGCCGAGCACATCATGCGGCTGCACAGCAGGCTCGGTCACGAAACCTCCACCACGGCGGGTCGGTCGGTGTTACTCGTTGGTAGTACCCGGCCCATCGTAGTCAGAGAGGTTGGCCGGCCATGGATACTGATCTCGTGTCGGCCCGGTTGCGTCCCCGTGAGGTGACGTTCACCAGTGCCGATGTGCGGTTGGGTGGGTCGCTGACGGTGCCGGACCGGGCCTCGTTCGCCGGCGTGGTGATGGTCGGCGGGTCCGGGCCGGCGGACCGCACCAACGACGGGTACTTCCCGGCGATTCAGCGGCAACTGGCGGGCGCCGGGATCGCTGTGCTGTCCTACGACAAGCGTGGTGTCGGGGCGTCGTCCGGCGAGTGGCGGGACACGACCCTCGCCGGTCTCGCGGGCGATGCCCTTGTCGCGCTGGATTTCCTCCGCGCGCAACCCGGAGTCCGGGTCGACGACGTGGGACTGTTCGGGCACAGCGAGGGCGGTTGGGTCGCCCTGCACGCCGCCGCCCGCGCCGAGGTGCCATGGGTGATCACCAACAGCTGTCCCGGGATGACTCCCGCAAGCCAGGATCGGTACGCCCTGGCCACTGTGCTGCGGACGGACGACTTGGCCACGCAGCAGGACATTGACAGCAGCCTGGCCCTGTACGACCGGCTCATTGAGGCCGGTCGGCGGGACGCCGACTTCGCCGAGGCGACCCGAATTGTCGGCTCGGCCGCGGCGCCGTCGGCCTTCACCGAGTACTACTGGGCCGACGTGGACGAGCGGCTCTGGGAGTTCCTCAAGCGCAAACAGGACCACGATCCCGTCCCGGACGCGCTGCGCCTGCGCTGTCCGCACCTGGCGATCTTCGGCGCCGCCGATCAACTGGTCCCGGTCGTCGACAGCGTCCACCTGTTCACCGCTGCCGCGTGTCATCCCAGCCGTCCGCTGTCGGCGACGCTGACCGTGCGGGTGTTCCCCGGCGCCGACCACCGCATCCAGACGTCCGGAACGATCCAGCTGGCACCCGGGTACCTCCAGTTGCTGACTCGGTGGATCGACCGTCACGGAACCTGATCGAGGCACCGAATCCGATGGCCGGACAAGGGCGTTCATGCTGGAGTTGTGCCGGTGAACGAGGTGAGCAGGGCGGAGCGGGCGCTGCACCTCCGGATGGAGTTGGCCTGCGCGGCGTCGTCGGCCGCGGGTCTGCCGGGGGAGTTTCGGGTGTGGGAGCAGTCGGGTGTGCTGGCCGTGTTGGCCGCCGGTTCCGGGTTGGGCTTCCTCTCGACGGTGTCCGGAGTGACGCGGGAGACCGTGGGCACTGCGGTCGAGGTGGTGAACGCGTCGGTGTGGAACGGCGTCCGGCCGGCGGTGCTGGTATCGACCGGACTGGGGGCGGCGGGGGAGGCGCTGCTGCTGGCGGCGGGGTTGGTGCGGACCGAGGATCGGGTGCTGGCCGTCCGGGGACTTGATGCGTCGGTTCCGGAGGTGCAACCGGACGTTGTTGCTGCCGCTGCGGTCGGTGCTTTTCTGGACGTCCTGGTGGCCGGGTACGGGGTGGCCGGAATGGTGGCCGCGTTCATCCGGGCGGAGCACGAACTGCCGGTGATGCGGCGGTTTCTTGTCCTGGCCGGCGGCGTGCCGGTTGCCGCCGCTGGGATGACGATCCATCAGGATGTCGCGGTGCTCGGCGGTGCGTCGACCCTGCCGGCGTTTCGGGGGCGGGGTGCGCAGTCTCGGTTGCTGCGGCATCGCCTTCGGCTCGCCGCTGACGCGGGCTGCGCGCTGGCGGTCGCGACCGCCCGGCCGGATTCGGTGAGTGCGGCCAATCTGGGGCGGGCAGGGTTTCGGGTTCTCCGACGCTCTGTCTGGCTGACACCCGCTCGCTGATCTCAGCTCAGGCTGCGCCGCAGCTTGACCCGGTAGGAGTACTGCGCCGGCAAGAAGTGACTGATGGCCAGCTCGACCGGCTGGTCGTCGGTGGTCAGGTAGGTGCGGTCGACGCGCAGCAGCGGGTCGTGCGGGCGGCAGCCGAGGGCGGCGGCGAGCGTCTCGTCCGCGGCGGCCGCGGTGATGCTCTGTTCGGCCTCGGCGATCGGGCTGGGCAGGCGGGTGTCCAGCAGGCCGATGATGGTCACGTCGCTGGTCGCGCCGGCCGCACCGACCTCGGGCAGGTCCTCCAGCGCGGCCCCGGCGGCTGGATGCAGGTAGACGGCGGTGTGGCAGAACGGCTCGCCGTTGTGCGTGCGGCGGAACACGATGGTGTGCACGGCGTCGCTGTCCAGCCGCAGCCGGCTCGCCGCCTCGACGTTGATCTGCCGGCGCAGCGGTCGCAGCACCTCCAGCCGGGTGTCCAACGAAAGGCCCATCAGGTCCTCGATCGAGCCGAACTGCCGTAGGTACTGACCGTCGCGCGGCGCGGCGAAGGTACCCCGGCCGGGTACCCGGTGCACCAGGCCCTCGGCGACCAGGTCGTGGAAGGCGCGTCGCACGGTCTGCCGGCTGACCCGGTGTTCCTCGGCGAGTTCGGCCTCGGTGGGCAGCCGGGCGCCGTCGGCATAACGGTGTCGCAGGATCGCCGCGCGCAGCTCCCGGGCGAGCATCTTGTAGGCGGCCTCGCCCGCCGGTGCCCTGGTCACCATCTCCGCCTCACCGTGCCCCCGTCCGCGCGGCCGATTGTGCCAGCCGCGGTCACGGTGTCACGCCGCCTCGGGCGACCAACTGCGCGGCGATCACGTTGCGCTGGATCTCGTTGGTGCCCTCGCCGACGATCATCAGCGGGGCGTCCCGGAAGTAGCGCTCCACGTCGAACTCGGTGGAGTAGCCGTAACCGCCGTGCACCCGTACCGCGTCCAGCGCGATCTCCATGGCCGCCTCCGAGGCGAACAGTTTGGCCATGCCGGCTTCCAGGTCGCACCGGTCCCCGGCGTCGTAACGCTCGGCGGCGAGCAGCACCAGCTGCCGGGCCGCGGTGTACTTCGTCGCCATGTCGGCGAGGTGGTTGCCGACGGACTGGTGCTGCCAGATCGGCTTGCCGAAGGTCTCCCGCTCCTGGGCGTAGCGCAGCGCGTCGTCCAGCGCGGCCCGGCCGACGCCCAGCGCCCGGGCGGCCACCTGGATGCGGCCGATCTCCAGGCCCTTCATCATCTGTGCGAACCCATGGCCCTCCTTGCCACCCAGCAGCGCGTCCGCCGGCGCCCGATAGTCCACAAAGGACAATTCGCAGGACTCGACACCCTTGTAGCCCAGTTTCGGCAGATCCTTGGACACGGTGAAGCCCGGTCCCGGTTCGACCAGCAGGATGCTGATGCCCCGGTGCCGTGGCCGGGCACTCGGGTCGGTCCTGCAGAGCAGGGCGATGAGCTGGGAGCGGCGGGCGTTGGTGATCCACGTCTTCGACCCGTTGACCAGGTAGCCGTCGCCGTCCCGGCGGGCGCTGGTGGTGAGCGCCTGGAGATCGGAGCCGCCGCCGGGCTCGGTCAGCGCCATCGTCGCGCGGATCTCGCCGGTGGCCATCTTCGGCAGGTAACGCTGCTTCTGCTCGTCGGTGCCGAAGTCGAGCAGGAGCTTGGCCACCACGGTGTGGCCGCCCATCGCGCCGGCCAGGCTCATCCAACCGCGGGCCAACTGCTCGGTGACCCGCACGTAGCACTGCGTGGACACCGCTACCTCGCCGTAGGGCTCGGGAATGGCCAAGCCGAAGATGCCCAGCTGCTTCATCTGCTCGATCAGCAGCTCCGGGTACTCGTTGGCGTGCTCCAACTCGCGCACGACCGGCCGGACCGTGCGGTCGACGAAGTCGCGCACGGTGTCGACGATCGCCTGTTCTTCGTCGCTCAGGTTGCTCACGGGACAGTCCTTCGTGTGGTCAGATCACGCCGTCGGCGCGCAGCGCGGCGATGTCCGCGTCGTCGCGGCCGAGGCCGCGCAGGATCTCGTCGGTGTGCTCGCCGACCGCCGGCACCGGGTTCATCACCGGGTCGACGTGGGTCAGGTTGACCGGCGGCAGCAGCGCCGCGATCTGCCCACCCGGGGTGTCGACCTTGCGCCAGCGGTTGCGCTCGGCGAGCACCGGGTGGGCGAGGAAGTCGGCCACCGAGTTGATCCGCGCGTTGGCCACGCCGGCCTGGTCCAGCAGCTCCAGCGCGGTCGCGGTGGGCAGTGTGCGGAACCGGCGGTCGAGCACGTCGGCGAGGACGGGCCGGTTGGCCACCCGCGCGGTGTTCGTGACGAACCGGCTGTCGTCGGCCAGTGTCGGGTCGGCCAGCGCGATCTCGCAGAACGGCCGCCATTCGCGTTCGTTCTGGATTGCCAGCAGCACCGTGTCGCCCTCGGCGGTGGTCACCGGTCCGTAGGGCGCGATGGTCGCGTGCTGGGCGCCGGCCCGGTCGGGCTGCCGGCCGCCGTACTGGGTGTAGTACGCCGGTGAACCCATCCACTCGGCCAGCGCCTCGAACAGCGACACGTCCACCGCGGCGATCCAGCCAGTGGTCGCCCGCCGGTAGAGCGCGGTCAGAATGCCGGAGTAGGCGTACATGCCCGCGGCGATGTCGGCCACCGAGATGCCCACCCTGGCCATCTCGTCGGGACTGCCGGTGAGCGAGACCAGCCCGGTCTCGCACTGCACCAGCAGGTCGTAGGCCTTGCGGTCCGACCAGGGTCCGTCGGGTCCGTAGCCGGAGATCGTGCACGGGATGAGCCGGGCGTACCGCTCGGTCAGCGACCGCGCGTCCACGCCCAGCCGCTCGGCCGCGCCGGGCGCGAGGTTCTGCACCGCCACGTCGGCCCCGCCCAGCAGGTCGGCCAGGATCTCGCGGCCGGCCGGGGACTTGAGGTCCAGCGTCAGCGACTCCTTGGACCGGTTGAGCCAGACGAAGTAGCTCGACTGCCCGTGCACCGACTCGTCGTACCGGCGGGCGAAGTCGCCGCCGCCGGGCCGCTCGACCTTGATCACCCGGGCACCGAGGTCGGCCAGTTGGCGGGTGGCGAACGGTGCCGCGACGGCCTGCTCCAGGCTGACCACGGTGACTCCGGCCAGCGGCAACGGCAGTGGTAACGACATGGCAGGCAGCTCCCTGTGCGACGGCGATGGCCCCCAGGATTCGTCCACATCGGACCACGTGGAGATCGATACGGACCGAATGTACGGCCAATCTCGCAAGCCGGGTTCGCACTGTCAATACAGGAGTGACGGGTCGGACAGATTTGGCCGTACAAATGCTCCGGTCGAGTGATCGTGGTTGGCCCGGGCGAACCTCGTGCCTGCGCGGTGGTGTCGGCCCGGCCTTGGTCAAGTTAAGGTGATGAACCGGAGTGTTACGAATGGCCGTACGGCGCCCCGCCATCCGGCCCAGGCGAGACCCGGAAGGACGCGACCGATGATCTTCATCGTGGTGAAATGGAAGATTCGTCCGGAACGCAGCGACGAATGGCTGTCGCTGGTGGACGAGTTCACCCAGGCCACCCGGGCTGAGCCGGGCAACATCTTCTTCGAGTGGTCCCGCAGCGTCGACGAGGCGAACACGTTCGTACTGGTCGAGGCGTTCCAGGACGACGCAGCGGGCGCCCACGTGAACTCCGACCACTTCCAGAAGGCGATCTCCTGGATGCCCGATGTGGTGGCCGCGAAGCCGAGCATCATCAACGTGCAGGCTGCCGGCCAGACCGGCTGGGGAGAGATGGGCGAGGTCACGCCTCGGTGAGGCGCTGTCGCGGCAGCGACACTCCAGGGGTCCTGCCGCGCCAGCGGCGCGGGAGGACCAGGAGCGAAGCGACCTCTGTTCCACTGTCGCGCCCGCGACGCTCCAGGACCAGGAGTGAAGCGACCTTCTGTCCCACTGCATCGACAGCGCGCCACCCGGCCGGCTTTTGGCTACCGAAAAACCTCGACACTGTTCGCCGCCCAGGCACCAAACCCAGTCGGCGCACGGCCGACAATCCGCTCCACATCCGAGCTGACCAGCTGTTCGGCCGGTAGCGGCGCGCCCAAGATGTCCAGCGTGCCATCAGCGATCGCCTCGGGCATGAACCGAAGCAGCTGCTCCCGGGCTTCAGCTCGGGTCGGTTCGACGAACTGGATCGGGCTGCCCAGCGCGGCCTCGATGGCCGTCGCCTGCTGCCTCGGTGTGATCGCCGCCGCGCCGGTGAGCTGGTAGATCTGTCGGGAGTGTCCTGGTTCCCGCAGGGCTACGGCGGCCACGCCGGCGATGTCGGCCGGGTCGAGGTGTGGCAACGCGATGTCGGCGAAGGGCGCGGCGATGAGTCGCTGGCTGCGAACGCTTTCCGCCCAGGCGAAGGAATTGGTGTAGGAGCCGCCTGGTCGCAGGATCGTCCAGTCCAGGCTTGAGTTGTGCAGCGCGGCCTCGAAGCCGCGCAGGTGGGCGTGCGCCGGGCTGTTCGGGCGGGTGGCGGCGCCTTGTGAGGACAGCAGCACCACTCGGGTGATCCCGCAGGCTTTCGCGGCGTCGAGGACGGCTTGCGGGTCGGTCTGTTCGCTGCCCGGGGGGAGTAGAAGGAAGAGCGCGTCGGCGCCGTCGAAGGCTGGTCGGAGGGTGTCCGGTCGCGTGAGGTCGGCTGGTTGGTGGCGGACGTTCGCCGAGGCTTCGGTCGCGCTGCGGGACACCGCTGTCACCTGCTCGCCCACTGCTGCGAGTGCTTGTACGAGAGGGCCGCCGACGTTTCCGGTCGCTCCGGTTACCACGATCATGAGCTGCTTCCCCTGGGTTGGTCCGTTGCTTCGGTGGTGCTGGGTCAACGGTGGGGGAGCGGCTTACTTCTGGGAAGTACGTACCTGGAGGTAAGCTCCCTACGTGCAGGGTGGAGAGCAGTTCGCCGGGTGGTCGGTCGATGACATGAGTGACGTGCTTCACTCCGATTGTCCGGCGCGGACCGTGCTGGACCACGTCACCAGTCGGTGGGGTGTGTGGGTGTTGATCGCGCTGCGGCAGAAGGAACTGCGGTTCCACGAGCTGCGGGAGCGGATCGAGGGCATCTCGGAGAAGATGCTGTCCCAGACGTTGCGGACCTTGGTCCGGGATGGCCTGCTGTGGCGGGCTGTCGAGCCGTCTACGCCACCCAAGGTCAGTTATGGGTTGACGCCTATGGGTGCGGGCACCAGTGCGTCGTTGTCTGATTTGTTTGGGTGGCTTCGGGATCATGCGCTGGACATTCTGGCTGTCCAGGCCGAATTTGATGATTCTGCTGCTGGGTGATTCCTTCTTTCTGACGTTTTGTGTTGGTGCGTCAAGGTCGCTTCGCGCCGCCTTCTGCGATTGGCCCTGGCGGGCCAAACCTTGACGCACCAACACAAAACGCTACTGCGCTGGGTATCGTGATGAAGGGTGTGTCAGCGGATCGGGGTTGGCGGGGTTAGCCCCGTTTGTTCGTCGCCGTAGCTGAGCCAGGGGGCTATCGGCTTTTGTTGGCCTACGCCTGGCTTGTTGTAGTTGCACACGCCGGTGGGGAACGCCGCGCGTAGTTGGGCTTTTTCCGCTGTGGTGAAGGTGACGTTGTAGCTGTTGAAGTTCAGGGGTTGCAGGGTGCATTTGAGGGTGTTCATCTGCAGCGACTCGCCGGTGCTCATCCTGGTGTTGCTCGCCACCGGGTAGGTCGCGGCGCACTGGCCGGTTGCCGGGTCGGTCACGTTTTGTTGCACCCGTTGGGTTGCCGAAAGGTAGCAGCCGTCGCCGAGGTCCTTCGGCTTGTCGGTGATCACCTTGGTGGGCAGGCTGCGGCCGGAGTTGTCGGCGTCGATGGCGGTCAGCCAGCGGTTCATCGCGTCGAGTTCGTAGCTGCTGGCCGCGTTCTGCTCGTCCGCCGTTGGCTGGTTCTCGATGATGACCTGGTTGGCGGACGTGCCGTTGGCCTGCTGGAGGCGGGCGCGCATCACGAACGACCACTCGGTGGTGTGGATGTCGTTGCCGAAACCGGCCAGGTCCAGGTCGGTGCGCTGGTCAATGATCGGGGTCTGGCGCAGGCCCTGGCCGGCGCTGTTGATCAGGTCATCCGCGTAGGCGGCGCTCAGCGCGCGCGGGTCGGCTGCGCTGCGCTGGTCGACGACCTTGCCGGTGATGTCCATGCCGCCGATGCCCGCGTTGAGCGCGACGAACTGCGCCGGGGTGAGCTGGCCCTGCCGCAACGCGTCCAGGCCGTACTGCACACCCGTGTTGTCCAGCGTGCTGCGCACGAAACCGGTCTTCGGGTTGCGGCCGAACTGGTTGACCAACTGCTCGTTCGCGTTGCACTTCACGCCGTTGGGGTTGGTCACCGGGTCCCACCGCGCGGCCACCGGGATCGCGGCGTTGCAGCTGTCCGTCGCGGTCGACCGGCTGGCGAACGTCTCGTCCCAGGACACGCACGTCTCGTAGTCGGTGTAGCCGACGATGGCGAGCTTCTGGGCGGCCGTGAAGGTGGCGCCCGGACCGGCGAAGTAGTCGTCGAAGAGTCGGCAGTCGTCCACCGGGCCCGCGGTGCTCAGCGGGTCGGGGAAGGAGACGCCGGGGATGATGCCGTCCAGGATTCCCGGGTAGCTGTCGGCGATCTCGTACTGCTGGATCGCACCGCCCGAGCCGCCCCAGCCGATCGTGTGCGCGACCGGGCCGTAGGTCTCGATGAAGTGTTCCTTGACCATCATGGCCGCTTCGGCGGAGATCACTGTGCTGCAGTTGTTGTCCAGGACGTTCAGGCTGGACGAGGCGACCGCGTAACCCTCCGCCAGGAACTGGTCGTTGAGCACACCACCGGTGCTGTTGCCCTGGTGGTAACCGGCGTTGCAGCCGCCGCCGAAGGTGTAGACGAGAGTGTCGTTCCAGCTCTTGTCCCTGGTCAGTGGCGTCGGTGCGGTGCCGTCATCGAGGGCCGCGATCTCGTAGACCGCGCGGTCGATGGTGCCGCGCTCGACCCGGATGATGTAGGGCACGGCGTGCCCGTTGACGGTCGCGGTGGCCAGGTCGGCCGGGCGGGTTGCCGGATCGGCGAGTGCGCCGAACGCGCCTGCGGTGTTCTTGTACTCGTAGCTGACCTGGGTGGGGGCACTACAGTCCGGCTGCACTGCCGGGGCCAGGCCGAACGCGGTGGTCTCGCAGTAGAACGGCAGTTGCTGTGGGCCGGAGAAGACCGGGCCGGTGATCGGGTGGTTGTCCACTCGCAGCTGGCTTTGTTGGCCCGCACCCGCGCCCCGGCCGTCGACCCGTGCGACGAGTTGGTTGCCGCCCTCGCGTAAGCCCTGGACCAGGCCGAGCAGGGTGCCGTCGGGCTCCGCCTTGAAGGCCGAGGTGACGTCGTGGCCGTTCTCGGTGATCCGGACCTGACTCGGGTGCGCGCCGCTGGGCAGCGTCGCCTCGACCAACACCTGGCCGCCACTGACGAGCTGCGGGTGCGGGTTGGACACCGAGGTCAGGCTCAGCCGGGTCGGGTGGACCGCGGCCGGTGTGGCGGCGGACGCCGAGGCCGCCGGGGTGCTGGCGATGCCCAGGGTCACCACGAACGTCGCGGCCAGTACTGCTGGTGCGACAAAGGCTCTAGGCCAACGATGAGCTGCTGTCATCATGTCACTCCGCTCGCTCACGGCGGCGCAGATGCTCCACGACGCCGGGGATGCACGGAGTTTGTGTAGCACGTTCGGCAATTTTAGAACAGCGTTCGGTTTGTCGACCACCGTGTTGCCGTTGGTTCCGGCCGGCCGGTTACTCCGCCGGTCGCAACCGGGATGCTCCTGGTGGACCAGCGTCACCAGGTGCCCTACGGTGTGGGCGGCAGCCGAGAGGGGGCGTTCGGCATGAGCGGTCAACCGGCGCACATCGCGCCGTGGATCTCGGTTCGCGACGCGACCGAGGCGGTCGAGTTCTACCGGAGGGCGTTCGACGCGGTGGAGTCGTATCGCTTCGAGAGCAGTCCCGACACGGTCGAGGTGGCGCAACTGTCTTTCGGTGGTGCGGGTTTCTGGGTCTCCGCCGACCCGGACGCGGCCGCCCCCGGGCCTGTTCGGATGATCATCTCGGTGGGGGACCCCGACTCGCTGTTCCAGCAGGTACGCGCGGCCGGCGCGACGGAGGTGGTGGCGATGAACGACGCGCACGGCTGGCACATCGGCCGGCTGGTCGATCCGTTCGGCCACCACTGGGAGATCGGCCGACAGCTGTGACCGCACTGCCGGAGATCGTGGACGCCTGGCTCCAGCACCCGACCAGGCGGCACGTCGAGCACGACATGTTCGACTCGCTGCGCCGCTGGATCGGCGCGGACACGCTGGCCGGCACGACCTCGCTGGACAACACGATCGCCGCGATGGACGAGGGCGGCGTGACGCTCGGCCTCACCGCCGCGTGGTACGGGCCGCAGGGCGAACTGATCAGCAACACCGAGGTGGCCGGGTTCGTCGCGGCCCACCCGGACCGGCTGCGTGCGGTCGCCGGGGTCGACCTGACCCGGCCGATGGCGGCGGTGCGCGAGCTGCGTCGGCGGGTGACCGAGGACGGCTTTGTCGCGCTGCGGATCGTGCCGTGGCTGTGGGGGCTGCCGCCGACGGATCGGCTCTACTACCCGCTCTACGCGGCGTGCGTCGAACTCGGCATTCCGTTCTGCACCCAGGTCGGCCACACCGGCCCGCTGCGGCCCTCGGAGACCGGCCGGCCGATTCCCTACATCGACCAGGTGGCCATCGACTTCCCCGAACTGGCGATCGTCTGCGGGCACATCGGCTACCCGTGGACCACCGAAATGATCGCGGTCGCCGACAAACATCCCAACGTCCACATCGACACCAGCGCCTACACCGCGCGCCGCTACCCGAGCGAGCTGGTCGAGTACCTGAGTGGGCGCGGCCGGCGGAAGGTGTTGTTCGGGACGAACTACCCGATGATCACCGCGAGCCGGGCGCTGGAGCACCTGGACACGCTCGGCCTGGACGAGGAGACCACCGCGTTGTTCCTGGCCGGCAACGCCCGTCGGGTGTTCCGGCTCTGAACTACAGGTTCTTCGCCGCGGTCGGTCGGCCCAGCAGGTAGCCCTGGGCCTGGTCGCAGTCCAGTTCGCGCAGGATGTCCAGCTGCTGCGTGTTCTCCACGCCCTCGGCGACCACGGTCAGGTCGACCGCGTGCGCCATCGCGATGGTGCTGGTGACGATCGCCTCCGCGTCCTTCGACTCGCCGAGCCCCGCGGTGAACGACTGGTCGATCTTGAGCGTGTCCACCGGCAGCCGGAGCAACTGGGCGAGCGAGGAGTAGCCGGTGCCGAAGTCGTCGATGGCAAGGCGCACCCCGAGTTCGCGCAGCGCGTCCAGGGTGCGGGCGGCGGCGTCCGGGTCACGCATCAGCGCGCTCTCGGTGATCTCCATGCACAGCGCGCCGGCCGGCAGGCCGCTGACCGACAGGGTGTCCCGCACCCCGCGGACCAACAGTGGGTCGTCCAGCTGACGGGTGGACAGGTTCACCGCCAGGCGCAGATCGGGATAGTCCTTGGCGCGCAGCGCGACCGCTTCCTCGGTCGCCGTGTGCAGCATGTAGTCGCCGACCAGGTTGATCAGGTCGCTCTCCTCGGCCAGCGGGATGAACTCGCCGGGGGAGATGGCGCCGTAGCGGGGATGCGTCCAGCGCAGCAGGCCCTCCATCGCCATCGTGCTGCCGGTCCGCAGGTCCATGATCGGCTGGTAGGCCAGCCAGAGCTGACCCTGCCGGGGGGCGTGCCGCAGGTCCTGTTCGAGTTGCAGCCTGCGCTGGGTCCGCTCGCGCAGTTCCACGTCGAAGAACGCGTGCCGACCCCGGCCCTGCGTCTTTGCCTGGTACATGGCCAGATCCGCGTCCCGCAGGATGTCCTCGCCGGCTCGGGGATCGTCCCGGTCGGTGATCACGATGCCGATGCTCGCGTCGATGTGCAGGTGCCGCCCGTCGACGACCACAGGTCTGCTCAGCGCGTGCCGCAACTGCTCGGCGCGTGCCCCGGCGTCGTCCGCGCCGCTCACCCCGTGCACGATCACCGCGAACTCGTCGCCGCCCAGCCGGCCGACCAGGTCGCCGCGGCGCACCTCGTGGCTCAGCCGGGAACCCATGATCTGGAGCACCCGGTCGCCGACGGTGTGCCCGAGCGAGTCGTTGATCACCTTGAACTTGTCCAGGTCGATGAAGAGCACCGCGGTCAGCCCGGAACGCCGGTTGCGTGCCGCCGGGCTGAGCCGGTTGATCGCCACCGTCCGGTTGGCCAGTTCGGTCAGCGCGTCATGGGTCGCGTCGTGCTCCAGCCGCGCGTCCATCAGCCTGCGCTCGGTGATGTCGGTGAAGGAGACGACCACGGCACGCGGCAGGTCACTGTCCGGAGTGACCGATCGACAGCTCAGCGACAGCCAGATGTGGCTGCCGTCCTGCCGTTTGACCCGCAGTATCCGGCCGTTCTGCGGCAGCCCGGTGCGGCTGGTGTGCGCGGCGGGGAAGTCCGCCGCGTCGATCCGCGCGCCGGTCTCGTCGTAGAGCTCGGCCAGTTCGCTCGGCGCGCCGAGCACTTCCCGCTCGCGCACGCCCAGGATGCGTTCGGCCGCCGGATTGGCCGACTCGACCAGACCGGTCGGCCCGACCACCACGACGCCCTCCTCCAACGCGGCGACCACGGTGGTGAAGTGCTGCTCGGCCCTTCGCTTCTCGGTCTCGTCGGCACAGACCAGGACGTAGCCGGTATCCATCTGCGCGGCCGACACCCGGATCGCCAGCGGGGTGCCGTCGGCGTGCCGGTGCACGGCCTGCAGCACGCCGCCCGCCGCGAGCACGGCCTCCGGGTCGAGTCGGGCGCCGACCACCTGCTGCACCTGTTGGCCGATCGCGTCCTCGGCCGAATGGCCGTACACCGTTTCCGCGGCGGGATTCCAGCTGGTCACAGTTCCGTCGGCAGTCGTAGCAATGAGTGCATCGCTAACATGAGTGACCAGGGCGGCCTGGTAGCGCAGTGCGGCGGCGGCGGCCCTCTGGGTCGTGATGTCACGCATGATCACCTGAAAAGCCGGCTGGCCCTCCCAGGTGGTGCGTACCGAAACGGACTCGATGTTCATGGTGTCGCCGTCCACGCGCTGGAGAATTGCCTCAGCGGGAGGACTGGCCGCACCGGGCGCAGCCAGCGCGTCGATGCGGTGCAACATCTCGGGAGCGGAGTCGGGATGGACGAAGTCGGTGATCGGCCGACCGAGGATGGCGGCAGCCGAGTGCGCCCGCAGGAACCGCACGGTCGCCGGGTTCACGTAGACCACCTGGCCGTCCTGGTGCACCGCGACGGCCTCCGGGCTCAGCTCCACCAGCAGTCGGTAGCGGTCGGCCAGGTCGCTGAGCGCCTGCTGGTGCTCGTGCCGGTCGGTCACGTCGGTGGCGATGCCGAGCAGGCCCTTGGCACCCTTCGAACTGCGGGTGCCGGCCGAGGTGCGCGCGCGGAACTGGAGCCAGCGCAGCTTGCCGGTCGGCGTCTCGAACGGCTGTTCGAGGGTGAAGTCCTGCCAGACGGCGGCGGACCGTGCGGCGACGGTCAGCGGCGAGACCAGTTCGGACAGCTGG
Organism: Pseudonocardiaceae bacterium; assembly: GCA_036268615.1. Taxonomy (GTDB): domain Bacteria; phylum Actinomycetota; class Actinomycetes; order Mycobacteriales; family Pseudonocardiaceae; genus DATATV01. The sequence goes on along the minus strand of DATATV010000140.1, from coordinate 25,162 downwards.
GCGCGAATCATTTCGTCAGAAGCGCCGGCCATGCCCAACATCTCGTCGAGACCGGGCATCCAGGTGAGTGTGTCGGTGGCGAAATCCATCCACCACATCACCGCGGCATCCATGGAAAGCGCCAGGTCAACGACCAGTCCGTGGTCGAGCTTGGCGCCCCCGGTGAGCCCGTTGACATCGTAGAGCCCAGGCCCCATGTCGTGTCCGATCCGCCGTGCCGTGGCCATTGTCGAGTCCTACTACATCATCCACTTATTCCACAGTCTTCGGGAGTGACGAATCTGCTCGATTGACCGACTTTGTCCACCACCTGGGACGTGTTGGGGTGAATAACGTGCGTGTGGTCCACCAGAACCAGTCCGCTGTGGAGTGGGCTCTGCGCTCGGGGAACGTGCGTTGTCCGGGTTGCCAGGGCCCGCTGCGGCCGTGGGGGCGGGCCCGGCCCCGGCCGATCCGGCTCGGCGCGAGCGGGGATCGGCTGGTCCGGCCCCGGCGGGCCCGCTGTGCGGCCTGCCGCGCCACCCATGTGCTGCTGCCGGACTGGATGGTCGCCCGGCGCGCCTACTCCGCGGCGGTGATCTGGGCGGTGCTGGCCGCGCGCGCCCGGGGCCTTGGCTACCGGCAGATCGCGCACAGCAACGGCCTGCCCGAGACCACCGTCCGGGACTGGCTGCGCGATCTGCGTCGGTCTCCGTCCCACGTCTTCAGCCCTCCCGCTGCTCCCCGCCACACCGCCCGACCGGCGGCCACGGGAGTGGCCGAACGGTGCGCCCGCGCGTTGTCCGGGTGGCTGCTCGCCGTCCACGCGACCCGCGGCCGGCGGCCGGCCAACACGAGTCCGCCCCCGGTCAGGCCCTGTCAACCAGCTAATCGGCCGCCATGATTCAAATGTCAGCGGTGTGGCCTGTGCGGGCGTCGACTTCACCCGATCGGCCGGGTGAGACACACCGTGAGTGGGCGAGAGGGACCAAAAATGGCTGTACAGGGTGTGGGAATCTGCGGTGTGGGTGCGGTGAGCGGCTACGGCTGGGGTGTCGAGCCGCTCTGGGACGGCCTGGTTTCGGGTAAACCGGCCGCGACGTTGGCGTCCGGAATGGGCGAGGAACTCGGAGACACGGCGTGGGTGGCCCGCGTGCCCGACGGCGGGGAACCGCAGGACGGTCCGAGCCGGTTCGCCAGGGCGATGCGCTCGGCCGCCCGGGAGGCGATCAGCGACGCGGGCGAGCGCGGGTGGCAGCCGGGCCGGCGGGTCGGCCTGCTGCACGCGGTGGTGCTCGGCGAGGTCGACCTGTGGCGGGACTTCTACACAGTCCGAGGTGGACAGCTCACTCGGCGTGAGTACCTGGCGCTGATGCCGTCCACGCCGATGTCCACCCTCATGCAGGAGTACGACTTCCACGGCCCGGCGATGAGCGTCTCGGCGATGTGCGCGTCCGGCAACGCCGGCCTGATCACCGCGAAGGCGTGGCTGGACGCGGGTGTGGTGGACGATGTCGTGTTCGTCGCGACCGACCTGTCGGCGACGCCGGAGAATGTGCTGCACTTCGCCAAGCTGGGCGTGGTGATCACCGACGCGGAGCCACTGGACGCGTGCCGCCCGTTCCAGCAGGGCAGTCGGGGCTTCATCATGGGGGAGGCGTCGGTGTCCTTCGTGCTGTCCGCCCGGTCGGGCCGGCCGTATGCGCGGACGCTGGGCGGCGCGATGTCGCACGACGCGCACCACGTCACGTCGATCAACCCGGACCTGTCCCACCTGGCCGGCTGTTTCACCGACGCGCTGGACAACGCCGGCGTGTCCGGCACCGACGTGCGCTACCTCAACGCGCACGGGCCCGGCACCGCGCAGTGCGACCGGGCCGAGTCGACCATGTTGGAGCGACTGTTCCCGGCCGAGGCGAACATCTACTCGGTGAAGCCGCTGGCCGGCCACTGCCAGGGCGCCGCGTCCGCGGTCGAGGTCGCGGTGGGGGTGCTGGGCTACGACCGGGGCTTCATTCCGGCGCCGTCCCGGGTCGCCCCTGGTCACCCGCAGCTGCTCGACGGGCCGACGCCGGTCACCGGCGGCATCACCGTGAAGTCCTCGATCGGCATGGGCGGCCACAACTCGGTCGTCGTGCTCGCCCCGCCGGCATGAACCCGGCCTGAAACGTTCCAGGAATCTGGCTAATCGTTTCGTGATCGTCCAATGAAGACGGAGTTCCTTATTATTGAACCGTATTAATCCATGTACCAGACGCCGCGGCCCGACCGGTTTGCCACCGGTCGGGCCGCGGGGCGTCGGCCTGGCCTGGCCGGGCCGGTTCGCCGTCGGGCCGGTGAACAGGGCTTTTTCGCTTTACACCGGTACTCCGTCGGTGCACCCTGCCAAGATGTCGCCGACCGAACAGCCCAGAACGGGGGACTTGCCGATGGGCACGTGGGGTACCGGGCCTTTCCACAATGACGAGGCCGCCGAGTTCGCCGAGGACCTGGACGATCTCACCGAGATGGCCCGCCCGCTGGCCATTCGGTACGCGCTGACCGAAGCCGCAGGCGTGGCCGGCTATCTGGACGCGGACGTGGCCGCGATCGCCGTCGCGGCGGCCGCGCTGGTCGGCGCGCAGTGTCAGGGTCGCGGCCGGATCGACCCGGTGCACGGGCCGAAAAGACCCATTCCCCAGTTACCGTCGGAGTTGCGCGCGGTCGCCGTCCGGGCACTCGCCCGGGTGCTCGCCACCGACTCCGAGCTCAGCGACCTGTGGGCCACCTCCGCCGACAGCGCGTCCTGGCGCGACCAGGTCACCCAGCTGCACCACACGCTCACGCTCTGACCGACCGACGCGACGTCCGAGGAAGCGGGTTGGCATGGCAGACCGCGGGTTGCTGCTGCTGGACGTGGACGGGCCGCTCAACCCGTATGCGGCTGGCTGGCCGCGCCGGCCGCGCGGTTACCTGCCGTTCCTGGAGACTGCCGACGGTGGCTGGATCGGCGGTTGGCAGACGCGGTGGCGTAAGGGATATCGGGTGTGGCTGCACCCCGGCCATGGCGAGCTGCTGCACGCGCTGGCCGCGCAGACCGGCCTGGAACTGGTCTGGGCCACCGCCTGGCAGCACGTGGCCAACGCGCGGATCGCGCCCGCGATCGGGCTGGACCCACTGCCGGTGATCGAGTTCACCGCCGACATGGTTCGTGACAACAACGGTCGCTCGCACTGGCGGCGCGGCGGCCGCTGGCCTGGTTCGACGACGAGCACAACGCCGCCGACTACGCCGCCCCGCGGGTGGCCTTCGAACGGGACCGGGTCGACCTGCCCACCCTGCTCTGCCACGTCGATCCCCACCACGGCCTCGGCCCGACGCACTTCGCCGAGATCCGCTCCTGGGCGGCCGGGCTGAGCTGACCGTTGGCGGACAACGGGTTCAGCGGCCGAGCGTGTCGTCGAGCCAGTCGAACATCTCCCGGTGCAGCTGGGACATCGCGCCGGCATGGCAGTGCTCGCCCGCGCCGTCGGCCTCGGTCAGCGTGATCAGCGTGGTCGGCGCGGTGAGCGCCTTCCGCAGTTCCTGCGGCTGGCCACGGAAGAACTGGTCCTGCTCGGCGTCCAGGATCAGCGTCGGGCAGTCGATCCGGTCGGCCACACCGGCCAGGGTGTAGGCCCTGGTCCGGCGGACGTAGTCGGCGGCGGAGTCCGCGCCCATCGCCCAGATCCCGTTGTCCAGCGCCCAGCGGACATTCGTGTCGCCGGCTGCGAGCATGGCCAGGATCGGGTTGGTCACCTCGTCGCGGCCCTCGATGATCCAGGAGATCAGGAACGGCGGCATGACCCGCTCGAACGCCCCGAAGAAGTCGTGCACACCGTCGTCCAGCACGAGCGCGGCCACCCGGTGCTCGAACGCGCCGGCCCGGGCGACCAGATAGCCGCCGAGGCTGTAGCCGAACAGGGCGATCTCCGGGCGGGTCAGCGCGAAGTCGACGACGGGGGTGAGCACGGCCTCCCAGTCGGGCCGGAACACGAGACCCTGCTCGCGCAGCGCGGCGCCCTGGCCGGGGCCGTCGAAGGCGAGCACGTTGTAGCCGCGACGCAACGCGGCCGCCGCGACCGCGAAGTAGGACTCCTCGGCGGTGGAGTCGTAGCCGTTGTTGTAGATCACCGTCGGCCGGGCGGTACCCGAGTCGTCGACCAGGAACAGGTAGCCGGGCAGGGTGGTGTCCTCGTACGGGATGGTCACGGTGTGCACCGGGGTGTCGAACAGGGCCACCGCCGCGGCGAAGGTGGCGCGGGAGCGGCGGGACAGCTCGATGGCCTCCGGGTCGGTCGCGGGTTCGGCCCGGCGGAAGAACTCCGCAGTGCGGTAGTAGTTCGACGCGCGCAGCAGCGCCTCGCGTGCGCTGACCCGGTGCCCGGCGGCCAGCGACTGTTCGGCTCGCTGCTCGACCCGCCGCGCGGTCGCCTGCCACGCCCGCAGCCAACTCGCCTCGTCGCCGTCCTCGATCTCCCGCGTGGTGGCCAGGATCTCGCCGAGATCGGCGCCGTCGTAGTTGGCGAAACCCGCGGCGCGCAGGGTCTCGAAGGAGAAGGACTCGTTGTCGAACAAGAACTTCATGGTGTGGCGCTCCTTCGTCGGCTTACGTCGATACGATCCCGTTTCGACGTCGCGTCCGAGGTTAGCGCGGCCTCACGTCGGGACGCAACCGTATCGTCGCTTTGCTAGGGTGGGGTCATGCCCGAGACCCGAGGACGCACCGGTCGGCCACCGGCCGGCGCGGCGGTGTTGCAGGAGGACGTGACCGCCGCGATCACCGCCGCGGTGTTCGTCGAGCTGGCGGAGGTCGGCTACGGGCGGCTGTCCATCGAGGCGGTGGCCAAGCGGGCCGGCGTCGGCAAGACAGCGGTCTACCGGCGCTGGCCGACCAAGCAGGCGATGGTCGTCGCGTTGGTCTCCGAGGTCGCGGTGGCCGCGATCGGCCTGCCGGACACCGGCAGCCTGCGCGGTGACCTGCTGGCGATCCTGACCGCCACGAGTGTCGCGCTGCGCCATCCGTTGGCCGGCCGGATCATTCCCGATCTGTTCGCCGAGGCGACCCGTCGGCCCGAACTCGCCGAGGCGCTGCTGACCACCGTGCGCGACCCGCGCCGATCCCGGGCCGCGGTCCTGTTCGAGCGGGCCGTCGGGCGCGGTGAACTGCCGGCGGACACCGATCGGGAACTGGCGCTGGACTTCCTGGTGGGGCCGCTGTACTGGCGGCTGGCCGTGGTGCACACCGAGATCGCGGACGACTACTTCGAGCGGTTGGCCGACAAGATCATCGGCGCGCTGCGGGCGTAGCGCCCGGCGCTACGATTCCGGGCGTGCGTCCGGTGATCAGCGAACCATGGCCGAGTACGGTCGCCGCGGCCGAGGCCGTCCAGAACCGGCTGCGCCCACTGCTGGACCTGGACGATCCGGGGCCGGCGACGATCCGCACGGCGGCCGGTCTGGACGTGGCCTACGAGGCCGACAGCGACCGGGTCGCCGCCGCCGTGGTCGTGCTGGACGTGGCGACGGTGGAGGTCGTCGACGTGTCGGTGACGATCACCCGCTCGGCCTTCCCCTACGCGCCCGGGTTTCTGGCCTTCCGCGAGATTCCGCCGCTGCTCGACGCGCTGGCGGGCATCTCGACCGTTCCGGACCTGCTGGTCTGCGACGGCAACGGGCTGGCCCACCCGCGCCGCTTCGGGCTGGCCAGCCACCTCGGCGTGCTGACCGGGCTGCCGTCGATCGGCGTGGCCAAGACGCGTTTTGTCGGCTCGTACGACCCGGTCGGCGACCGGCGGGGCGACCGGTCCGCGCTGCGCGACGGTGACGAGGTGATCGGTGCGGTGTTGCGCACCCGGGATCGGGTCAAGCCGGTGTTCGTGTCGGTCGGCAACCGGATGAGCCTGGACAACGCGTGCGCGCAGACGCTTCGGCTCTGTCGCGACTACCGGCAGCCGGAGACGACGCGGCAGGCCGACCACCGGGTGCGCGAGGCACTCAAGGGAACGCAGGGTGTGGAGAAGTCGACCGCTTTGTAGCCCATTGGAGTGAACTAGGCGGTTTGCTGCGTCACAGCAAGTGATCGACGGACTCTCGTCTCCGTCCGGCGACCGGGCCGGGCACTCGAAGGGCGAGGCGATCACCGATGACTGTTCCTCCGTACGGCCAGCCGCTGCCACCCGTGCCGGCGAAACGCAAGCACCGTCGCCGCTGGCCGTGGATCACCGGCGGTGTGATCGTGCTGATGTTCGTGCTGGTCGGCGTCTTCGGCAACGGCAGGCAACCGGCCACCACGCCCACCTCGGCGAGCATCACCACCACGACGGCCACGCCGATGTCCGCCGGTCACACCACGGCCGCGGCCCCGGTGTCGACCACGATCGAGCCGACCACGATCGTGCCCGCGCTGGTCGCCCCGCCGATCACCACGACGGTCGCCGCGGCCCCGCACACCACCACGCACCAGCCCGCGCCGAAGCCGACCACCACCAGAGCCATCCCGAAGCCCGCGCCCAAGCCGATTCCGAAGCCGGCGCCCAAACCCGCGCCGACCACCACGGCGGCCGCGTCCGGCGGCGCTTACCACGCGGGTGAGTTCTGCTCGGCGCTCGGCGCGACCGCGATCAGCAGCACCGGCGCGTCGATGACCTGTATCCAGGAGGGCACCCACAAGCGCTGGCACAACAACTGAGTCCATCCGGCTACCGTGATCGGACATGAGCAGCGATTCGACGGTGGCACAGGCGATCCTGCGGACCCTCGGGCAGGCCGGCGTGCGGACGGCGTTCGGCCTGCCCGGGGTGCACAACCTGGCGTTCTGGCGGTCCGTGGATGACTCCGGCCCGGCGATCATGGGCGTCCGACACGAGCAGACCACCGTCTACGCGGCCGACGGGTTGGCCCGGGCCAGCGGTGGCCTCGGTGTCGCGCTGACCACCACCGGTCCCGGCGCGGCCAATGCGGCCGGCGCGTTCGGTGAGGCGGCCGCGTCCGGTTCACCGGTGGTGCTGTTGGCCAGCGACATCTCCACCGCGATCGCCCGGGCCGGGGTCATGCGGGGGGCGCTGCACGAGACCCGGGACCAGGCGGCCATTTTCGAGCCGCTGGCCAAGGCGGTGTTCCGGCCGCGCACGGCCGAGTCGGCGATCGCCGCAGTGGCCGAGGCGGCCGAACTGGCGCTGACCTGGCCGCGCGGCCCGGTCTACCTGGACGTCCCGACGGATGTGCTGGACCGGCCCGCGCTCCCGGTCACCCCGGCCGCGCCGCGCCGGCGAGTGCCGCAGTCCGGCCAACTCGCCGCGGCCGTCGAGCTGATCGCCCGGTCCGGCCGGGTGGTGATCTGGGCCGGTGGCGGGGTGGTCCAGGCCGATGCCGAACCGGAACTCGTCGAGCTGGCCGAGCGGCTGTGCGCGCCGGTGGTGACCACGTTCGCCGGCCGAGGGGTGCTCCCGGCCGACCATCCGTGCGCGGTCGGCCTGCCGCCGCACGAGCGGGAGGTGTCCGAGCTGATCGGTGGCGCCGACCTGCTGATCGCGGTGGGCACCGGCTTCGACGGCCCGAACACCCGCAACTGGACGATGCCGCTGCCGCCCGCGCTGCTCACGATCAACTGCGATCCGACCGACCTGGACCAGAACTTCCGTCCGACCGCGGCCGTGCTCGCCGATGCGAAGCTCGCGCTCGCGGCTCTGGTCGAGGTGGTCGGCAAGCGTGCGGACTCATTGGCCTACCTGGAAAGCCTGCGCACCGCCGGTTGGGCGCGCCTGCGCAGGGAGCCGGGCACGGAAGAGCCGAGCCTGTTGCTCGACGCGGTCAACGGCGCCGTCGCGCGGCACGACGCGGTGGTCGTCGCGGACATGGCCATTCCCGGCTACTGGGTCGGCGGTTACGGCCGGTTCGGCGCGCCGCGCCGGCTTCAGTATCCGGTCGGCTGGGGCACGCTCGGCTACGCGTTGCCCGCGTCGATCGGCGTCGGTGCGCTGCGTGCCCGGCCGGCGCTGGCCGTCTGCGGCGACGGCGGGTTCATGTTCGCGGTGGGGGAGTTGGCCGTGCTGCGGCAGGAGCGGCTGCCGGTGACCGTGCTGCTGGTCGACGACGGCGGTTACGGAATGCTGCGCTACGACCAGACCCACGTCGGTGACCCGCATCGGGGTGTGGACCTGGGCCGACCGGACTTCGCCGCGCTGGCCGCCGCGTTCGGTATCACCTCGGTCACCCTGGACGGCGTCGACGGCCGGCTCGGCCCGGCCCTGGACGAGGCGCTGGCCGCCGGTGAGCCACGGCTGGTGCTGGTGCGTGCGTCGATGACACCGCCGCGGACCACGTCGCCGCGCTGGGCCGATCCCTATCTCGACTGAACGCGTTGAGGATTCGTCCAGGATTTGCTGAGGACAGGACGCCGGTTCACAGCCGACCTCGTGCCCCGACTGCGGATATGGTCCGAAGAGCAGTCCGGCCCGGAGTGTTGACGAGCAGTGCGACGAAAGGAACTACCAGTGCCCCGTGTGCAGTCGAACGGTCTTGAGCTGGAGTACGAAACCTTCGGCGCGGCGAGCGACCCGGTGCTGTTGCTGGTGATGGGGCTCGGCGCGCAGCTGACCGACTGGCCACTGGAGTTCTGCCAGTCGCTTGCCGACCAACACTTCCGGGTGATCCGGTTCGACAACCGGGACGCTGGCCTGTCGACCAGCCTGGACGCCCTCGGCGTGCCCGACCTGCAGGCGTTGCTCACCGGAACCGCCACCGCGCCCTACCTGCTCGCCGATCTCGCCGAGGACACGGTCGGCCTGCTGGACGCGCTGGGCATCACCAAGGTGCACATCGTCGGCGCGTCGATGGGCGGGATGATCGTCCAGCAGTTCGCGGTCGACCACCCCGACCGGCTGCTCAGCCTGTGCTCGATCATGTCGACCACCGGCGACCGGTCGGTCGGCCAACCCACGCCCGAGGCGCTGTCGATCCTCGGCCTGCCGCCGGCCGCCAACCGGGACGAGGCGATCGAGAACGGGGTGCGGGGCAACCGGATCATCAGATCGACCGGGTTCGAGATCGTCGAGCCGGACGTGCGCGAGCGGATCGCCGCCAACTACGACCGGTCCTACCGGCCGCTGGGCAGCCTGCGGCAGACCGCCGCCATCCTCGTCTCGCCGGATCGCACCGCAGGCCTGCACGACGTGACGGTGCCGACCGTGGTGATCCACGGCACGGCCGACCCGCTGGTCGACGTCAGTGGCGGCCGGGCGACCGCGGCCGCCGTGCCCGGGGCGGAACTGGTGCTGATTCCCGGGATGGGCCACGACCTGCCGCGCGGGGCGTGGGCGCAGGTCCTCGGGGCGATCGGGGACAACGCGGCGAAGGCCGCCGCCACGCCGGTCGACTGAACCGGACAGCACCAGCCGTGTCCCGTGGATCTTCTCCACGCAACCGGAACGAGATCCACGGGACACCGCCGGGTACTGCCGACAGCACGTGCGCGATCCTGCGGGCGACCATGTGCGCGGCATGTGCGGCTTCATGTGCGGTTCCATTGGCAGACTGGTCGGGTCGTTGCCACAAGGGATCGACGCGGGTGGGTTTCGGGTTGAGCGTAGTCGTGCGGCGTCCCGCATTATCGCGGCGCTGCGGGTGATCGACGACGCACGCTGGTCGCGCGCGATGTGCAGATGTTCGAGTGTCGAGGAACTGCGGTCGAACACGCTCGGTCCGGACACTGGCGATAACAGGAAGTCGGCAGATGGATGCCATTGGGACAATGTTCGATTATCTCTTGGAAAAGATCTCCGCTGCGAAGATGGTGAAAGATCCGTTTACTCATGTCGAGATTGCGAACTTTCTGACCAAAGAGCATTTCGAGGCGATTGTCCACGATCGTCAGATCTGCCTCGACAGCTGTTCCGAGACCGAGGGTCTGCTCGACAGCCTGACCGAGCGCGGCTACCAGATCATTCCATTTCCGGGCTGTGTCACCTCAAAACGGCAGTACCTGGATTGGTTTCGAGGGGCCAGTGAGAAGTCCGTCCATGCCGCCACTGAGGGGTTTGGTCTGGTTTGTCGACTTGTCAGGTGCGACAGTCTGATCTTGAGAGAGTTGGACGACTTCTTCGTGTCGGACCGGCTGAAGGAGCTGCTCGTGGAGAAGTTCGGCATCCACGAGGAAGTGCAGGTCGACTCGGGTATCCAGAAGTACCTCCATGGTTATGAGATCAGTCCGCATCCGGACATTCGGCGCAAGGCGGTGACCTGGATGCTCAACCTCAACCCCGGCGACGGGTCCGAGGGTATGGACTTTCATACGCACTACATGACGTTCAAGGATCAGTGGGGCTTTGTTGGTGAGTTCTGGCGCTACAACCAGGACGTCGAGCGATGCTGGCTGCCCTGGGACTGGTGCACGACCGTCAAGCAGCAGACTCGCAACAACAGCATTGTGCTCTTCCGGCCCGCCGACGACACACTGCACGCCGTCAAGGCAAGCTATGACCATCTGAAGATCCAACGAACGCAGGCCTACGGCAATCTGTGGTATCGCCCGGCCGGGCTGAAATCGGTCGAATTCGCGGCATTCGATCTGAAGAATGCCCACCGGGCCGACGTCCGCTCGGCCGATTGGCGCAGCGTGCTCAAACGCGCGGTGTACCGGCGCCTCGAATCCAGTCCGCTCAGTCGCCTCGGGAATTATCAGGGATCACGCCGCAGGCGCACAGGCGGTTAGGCGTCACCTGCCCGATGCGGCCGGCGGCGAGGTCGCCGCGCAGTGTTCTACATCCGGGACTGGTACCAGGTGGTCAGTCGGCGGCGCATCTTGACTCGGAACAGCGGCGCCGCCTCGGTGGCCTTCTCGCTGCCGACCACCTGGAACAGTGCCCGCCGGTCGGTCTGCTCACCGCTGCCGCTGGGCTCTCGACCGAACAGCGCGAGCAGAGCGAGCTGGACGCCGGTTTCTCGTTGCCACTCCAGCAGTGCGCGGGCCTCGGCGGGCTCATTGCCGATCAGTTCGTCGAACACCAACACGCTTCCCGAGTGGAGCAGCGGCGTCAGCCAGTTCAGCGCGGTCAGCGTCGATCCGTACAGGTCCGCGTCCAGGTGCGCGAGGCTGATCCGTCCGATCTCGGTGGCCAGCTCGTCGGTGAGCGAGTCCTCGAAGAAGCCGTCGACGATCCGTACCCCGGGCAGCTTCGGGATCTTGGTGGCGAAGGTTCCCTTCTTCAGGCTCTCGTAGTCCTCGGCCAGTCCCTGGAAGGAATCGCACGTGTAGATCCGCTTGCCCCGCGGCCCGTGGTCCCCGGACCGGCCCTGCCCCAGCTCGTCCCGGATTATCCGGGTCGATCCGCCTTTCCAGGTGCCGAACTCGATGACGTGTCCGGGGATCGGCCGGGACACCGCGACGGCAAAGGCGAGCACCTGGGCCCTGGACAGGTAGGCGACGCGCCCAGCGGTGGCGGCCCAGTCACCTGGCGCGCCGGTCAGTAACGGGGCCAAGGAGGTCAGCACGGTGGAGGGGTCAGAAGTGGTCACGTGCCTGATGGTGCGGACCTGGCGCGGAGCTGTCAACTGTACGCGTCGGCGCAGTGACAGTGTCAGTACGGGAAGGGCGATCCGCGGTCGATCAATGTCTACTAAGGACTTTGTTTCGGTGTGGGAGAATCGGGGTCAGCGACCCGTTGCAATACTAAGGGGCGCACCGGAACCGGTGCGCCCCTTGGGTTACTGCGTGTTGACGATCAGGCGGCTGCCGACACGACCGGGGTGTTGTGCACCTCAAGCTCGTGCACGACCCGCTCGGTGCTCAGCTCGTGCACCGTCAGGTCGACGATGGCGACCAGCACGAGCGCCAGCGCGTCAGCGAAGATCAGCGCGGTCAGCGCCGGGCCGGTGAACACCATCGCCGAAATCAGGCCCCAGAGCCCGACCAGCGCGAGAATGCCGTGGCCGACCCTGGTGCCGGTCCGCGTGGCGTTGGCCGCCGACAGCGCACCGGTCACCGCGAAGGCGGTGAACACACCGAAACCAACCCAGCCGGCCGTCGGGGCAGCGAAAGCCAACGCCGAAGCCACCAGGAAACCGCCAGCAAGAATGCCGAGAACGTCCACGCCGAAGCGAGTGCTCAACGACATGACAAACACCTCCACGCCACCGGTTACGGTGGCCTCTGTCGAACCGTTATAGAGGAGTCGGGCAGGGTGCATACAATGTGCGCCTTGGGCGGCTCGCAAGTCCCGAGTGCCTTTCTCGGAATCCACTAACGTCAACCGACCGGGTCGGTGAACCCTTCCCGGCCGAGGTGTCTCGTGCGCCACAGCGGCGATGATCGTCGGCTGAGCCGACCGTGAGCTGACGCGGGGTGCCCCGTTCCCACCCTCGCCGTTCGGGACCAGCACGCGGTGATGAGTTGTGTGCTGTGCACGATCACCTGTGCGTTGTGCTGGGCTGCGTTGTGAGTAGAGGATTTGAACCCCGCGCTGCCCGCCACGCGCCAGGAGGGAACCGGCAGCCGGCCGATTCACCGGTTGTGCTCGCTTCCCGAACGGTTACCTGCTCCCGCGTCCGGGGCTGCCCTCAGGCGAGCAGCTCCACTTCCCAGTTGGTGCGCTGGATGAGCCCGTCCAGCGTGCGAATCTCCTGAGCGAGCCGGTCGGCCTCGGTGCGCAGCTCGCCGACCGGCAGTGCGGAGAGGAACAGCAACTCCGACCGCAGCTGACGACCCACGCCGCGCTGGTTGCGTCCGCTCGCGGCGTCGGCGGCCGCGCTGAGCACACCGTGGCGCAGCCGCAGCACGTCCCGGCGGGCGATGGCGTCGGTGACGGTGCCCGGGCCGAGCGGGGTGGCGGCGTTGGTGCGGTTGATCCGGCGGATCAGTGATTCCAGTTCGTCGAGCACCTCGCCGGTCTGCGCGAGCAGGCTGGCGGCGTCCTCGGCGGGCGCTTCACCCTCCTGGTAGCGCGCGCTGCCCACGATGCGGGCGCGCAACTGCTCTACCCGTCGGGTGGCCTCGGCGCGCACTGACAGCGCCTCGGCCAGTCTCATCCTGGCTCCTCCATTTTCTGTCGGCATGGGAGGAGTATTTCGTACCGGCGGTCGGTCGGGCCACTGATTTGATCCGGCGGCGGTGACCTTACTTCCATTTGAAATGGACAAAAACCCGGCCGAAGTTGTTCGAGTCCTTCTCGACCCGGTGATAGAGCGCCTTGATGTCCTTGCGGTCCAGGAAGCGCAGGACGTGTTTCTTGAGCGCGCCGGAGCCCTTGCCCGGGATGATCTCCACCAACGGTGCCTTCTTCGCCACCGCCTCGTCGATGATCGCGCGCAGTGCCCGGTCGATCTCCCCGCCGTGGTTGTAGATCTCGTGCAGGTCGAGCTTGAGCTTCATGTCGGCCATGTTCCTCCTCCAACCCGTGCTGTCGAGTTGGCAATTGCCAAAATGCCACTACTACTTCAGTGAAGGTCGAAAGTGATGGCCCGGCCATGGAATCCGCCTCCGATCTGTGTTACAAATTCTTCAGATGAGATTCTATGATCGACAAGTTCCGTCTACGAGAATCCTGGGCGCGCTCCAGGGCCGGGTCGCGTGTGGACGCTGCCGACGGGCCGAAGCGCGAATCGAGGAGCCAACACATGGCGAGCGCACTGCCCGCGGAATCCACGCTGCCCGCCGAGAACCGGCCCGCCGGAGACCTGCCCGCCAAGGGCCCGACCACGGAGGACCCGTCCGCTGAAGGCCCGTCCGCCGGAGACCTGCCCGCCAAGGGCCCGTCCGCTGAAGGCCTGACAGCCGAGGGCCCGACCACGTCGCGGCCGGTCGGCCGCGACCTGACATCGGAGGTGCTGCTACACCCGCGCAGCATCGCCTTCATCGGCGCGTCCACCAACCCGGAAAGCCTTGGTGGGCGGCCACTCGGGCTGCTCGCGCGGTACGGCTTCGCCGGCCGCGTCTACCCGGTCAACCCCACCCACACCGAGATCCAGGGCCTGCCGACCTACCCGAGCATCACCGACGTGCCCGAGGCGGTGGACATCGCGATGGTCGTGGTGCGGGCCAACCTTGTACCCGGTGTGCTGCGCGACTGCGCCCGCGCCGGGGTCAAGGTGGCCATGATGGTGCTCAGCTCCGGCTTCGGCGAGGGCCTGGGCGAGGGTGCCGACCTGCGTGCCGAGATCGTCGAACTGCTCGGCACGACATCCATGCGGGTGCTCGGGCCGAACTGCGAGGGCCTGGCCAGCCTGCCCGCGTCGGCCCCGCTGTCCTTCAGCCCGATCCTGGACGCGGCCAAGAGCGGGGCGCCGCTGCGTCGGGGCGGTATCTCGGTCGTCTCGCAGAGCGGCGGCCTCGGCTTCGCCGTCGCGCAGTGGGGGTCGCAGGTGGGCCTCGGCTTCAACTACGTGATCAGTACCGGCAACGAGATCGACGTGGACGCGCTGGAGGTGGCCGCCCTGCTCGTCGAGGACCCGGACACCGAGGTGGTCATCGCGGTGGTCGAGGGATTCCAGCAGCCGGAACGGTTCGGCCCGCTCAGCGACCGGTTCACCGAACTGGGCAAACGGCTCGTGGTGGCCAAGATGGGCCGTTCGGTGCCCGGCGCGCGCGGTGCGCTCGCGCACACCGGCCACGAGGTCGGCCGGCCCGGTGGTTATCCGGAGCTCTTCGCCGCGCACGGCATCATGCAGGCCAACGACGAAGAAGAGCTTGTCGACATCGTGCGGGCGGTGGCCAAGTGCACGCCGATGCGCGGCTCCCGGATCGGCGTGCTGACCACCTCCGGCGGCGCCGGCATCTGGCTGGCCGACGCGTGTGCCGACTTCGGCCTGGACGTGCCGGTGCTGTCCGAGGCGACCCAGCGCGAACTCACCGGGCACATGCCCGGCTTCGGTTCGCCGGTCAACCCGGTCGACCTGACCGCGCAGTTCATCGCCGGCGGCAGCTTCGCCCCGGCGGTCGAGGTGCTGCTGCGCTCCGGCGAGGTGGACGGGGTCATCCTGGCGACCTCGTTGGCCCTGCCCGGCCGGCTGGAGCGCGACCGGGACGCACTGGCGCGGCTGCGCCGCGACTACGACCTGCCGATCGCCGTCTACACGTACACCAACCCGGCGCGGGCGTGTGTCGAGCTGCTCGACGAGCTCCAACTGCCCTGGTACCTGAGTTCCCGGCGCGCCGCCCGGGGGCTCGCGGCACTTGTCACAGCGGGAAGGAACGCGCGATGACCGACACGATCAGCTCACCGGCGAGCAGCCTGACGGACCGGTTGCGGGACCGGGAACTGTTGCGCACGCAGGCACTCGTCGACGGGCAGTGGGTCGAGGCGGAGAGCGGCCAGCGGTTCGCCGTGCACGACCCGGGGACCGGGGTCGAACTGGCGACCGTGCCTCGAATGGGCCGGGCCGACACGGCTCGGGCGATCGAGCGGGCCGACGAGTCGGCCACCGCGGCCCTGGCCGAGCAGGTTGCCGGCGCGTTCGGCGGGATCGACGTGCTGGTCAACAACGCGGGCATCTTCAGCACGCTCACCCCCGGGCCGTTGGAGGACATCCCGGTGGCGGAATGGCGCCGGGTGATGGAGGTGAACGTGCTCGGCTGCTACCTGGTCACCCGGGCAGTGGTCGGCGCGATGCGGACGCGGGGTGGCGGTCGGATCGTCAACATCGCCTCGGGGACACCGTTCAAGGGCGTCGCCCATCTGCTGCACTATGTGACCAGCAAGGGCGCGGTGATCGCGATGACCCGATCGGTCGCGCGCGAGCTGGGCGAGGACAACATCCTGGTCAACGCGGTCGCACCGGGGTTCACCCTGAGCGACGGCGTGTTGGCCAACCAGGGCGAGAACACCGACATGCGGGACTCCGCGCCGAGCGAGCGGGTGCTGCGACGCGACCAGCAGCCGGCGGACATCGTTGGTGCGGTGCGGTTCCTGTCCGGCCCGATGTCCAGTTTCATTACCGGGCAGACGGTTGTGGTCGATGGCGGCGCATACTTCCACTGAGCCGGGACCGGCCCCCGCTTTCGGCTTCGTTCAGAGCTTGAACAGCGTGCGGGCGTTCGTGTCGAACAGCTGTTCCTTGTCGTCCGTGGTCAAGGATTCGATGTCCTCGATCAACAGGTGGATGTCGTCGATCCAGCGGCCGGTCTCCGGGTCGCGGGACGAGCCGGTGCCGGGCTTCTCGGTGCCGAACAGGCGGCGGTCCACGCCGACCGCCTTGACCAGCAACTCGATCGAGTCGCTGGTGTAGAGGCAGGTGTCGTAGTACAGCTTGCGCAGCTGGTCGCGGAACGTGGTGCCCTGGCGCAGCGCGCCGGGGAAGAACCGGCCACGCTGATACGGCACGGCGCCGCCACCGTGCGACACGATGATCTTCAGGTCCGGGAAGTCGGTGAACACCTCGGACTGCAACAGCCCGATCACCGCGAGCGTCTCCTCCTGGACGAAGTGCAGCGAGTAGCTCTCCTGTGCCGGCGCCCGACAGCCAGCCGAGTGAATCAGCGCGGGCACGTCCAGTTCGCAGAGTGCTTCCCAGACCGGGTACCAGAATCGGTCACCCAGCCCGGGCGGCTGTCGGGTGCCCTCGTAGGGGTCCGGGTCGAGCACCGCGCCGACGAAGCCGAGTTCGGTGACGCACCGGCGGAGTTCGGCCGTCCAGCCGGCCGGGTCGGTCTCCATGCTCTGCGGCAGCCCGGCCATGCCGCGGCAGCGCGGTTCGACCTGGCAGGAAGGTGGATGGCGTCGTTCGTCTCGGCGGTGAACCAGTTGACCAACTTGGCCGGCGGCTCGCTGTGCATCATCTGGTAGGGCCGGGGCGAGATGAGCTGAAGGTCGATACCGGCGTCGTCGAGGTGTTGACGGTGCGAGATGTTGCCGAGCTCCCGTTCGGCGCGTCCAGCGCGGCGGTCACCGACTCCTTCGTCAGACCGGCGCTGCCCCGGCCGTGCGTGCCCCGGTGGGACAGCAGGCCGGCTTTGTACGCGTACAGATCCGCGGGCGCGGTGACGTGGCCGTGGACATCGATGTGCAAGGCGGACCAACCCTTCCGGCACGTGCTGATCAGATGTCTCGAACCTACCTTCGGTGGCGACCGGAAGGAATAGTTGCCGCATAAATTCTCCTGAGTAGAATCTGATCGGGGACCGGCGGTCGGGAGGACCATCGCGGAGCTACGTCAGCTGCGCTACTTCGTCGCGGTAGCTACGGATGTTTTAGTGCACACTCGTTGTCATGGGAGCTTCGCAGCCACTTCGTGAACGGGGTCGGACACTCATCCAACACGACCCCGACCAGCTAGTTTGGGTCCTGTCGGCCCGAGAGTCCAGGGTCATCCCCGGGCAGGACGCACCGGGTGAAGGTCAGGTTGACTACCAGCTCAGCGACCTTCGCGCGTTCGTGGCCGGAATCGGCGGTCGGGTCGATCGGGAAGTGCCCGAGCCGAACGTGTCCTCGTTCAAACGACGGCGCGTCATGTTGCCGGATGGCACCTACGGCTACCGCGTGGTCCGTCCGGACTGGGAAGCCATCCTGACCTCGCTGCGACGGGGTGAGTGCAACGCCCTCGCGGTGGTGGACATCGACCGGGCGACCCGTGACCCGCGCATCCTCGAAGACCTGATCGACGCAGTAGAACTGTACGGCGTGTACGTGGTCAGCCTGACCGGCAATATCGACCTGTCCACCGATTCGGGTATCGATGCGGCACGGAGTCTGGTCAATCAGCGCAACTCCGAGTCACGAAACACGTCGCGTCGGGTAACCGATGGGAAACGGCGGGCGGCGCGCGCCGGAAAGAAGCACGGCGGGCCTAATCGCCCGTTCGGGTGGCGCAAGGATCGAATTACGCTGAACAAGCGGGAATCGGGGCATATTAGGAAAGAGCTGCCCCGTATCCGCGTGGGACTGAGCCCGATCGCCATAGCTCGCGAATGGAATCAACGTAAGATCCCGACCGTGACCGGTGTGCCATGGCGCGCCGCGACGGTGCGGAACATGTATCTCCGGCCGCGCATGTGCGGAATGGTCGTGTACCGTGGCGAGATCATGAAAGACGAGTCCAGCAATCCGGTGCGCGGTCAATGGGAACCAATCCTTACTGACGAGGAATATGCGGACGTCGTCCGCGCGTGGAAACCAGCTGAGCAGTCTGAGCATTCCCGGTTGGGCGCCAAGGGGCGGGGGTATCGCACCAACCATCTACTGTCGCCGTTCGTGCGGTGTGGGAAATGCAACGCCCGCATGGTCGGCACCTCTCGCCGCGATCCCCGATCCCAGAGCTTGGTAGAGATCTATCGGTGCCCCTCCAAGGGGCAAGGCGGATGCGGTGGTATCGGCCGGGTGGCCGAGCCGATCGATGACTTCATCACGGCGTTGGTGATCGCGGAGCATGAGCGGATTGAGACGATCAAGGTAGAAGACCTTCCGCCATGGCCGAATGAGAAGGAACTCAGAGACATGGAATTGCGTATCGAGGAGTCGACGCGCCGATACGAGGCGGGGGAATACTCTGCGGAACGTTACTTCCCGAGCCTGGCACGGATGGAAACTACCGTCGCGAATCTAAGACGGGAACGGCGCAAGTACGAGTCCCGCCAAGACGCACACAAGAGGGTCATTGCTAATCTCGCGGACGAGTGGAAAAAGCCGAGTTTCACAATGGAGCAGAAACAAGCCGCCATTGGACGGAGCCTGACTGCCGTGATTATCGGACCGGCGAGCAAGGGCGTTCGGTTCCATCCCGACCAGCTCACACCGGTCTTCCGAGAGGAGCCGTAGCCAGACAAACCCACGCCACCCGGAAGCGACCCTCAACCACTGGCTCACACCTCAGGCGATGAGGCCGGCCAGACGGGGACGATAGGAGGTCCTCTACGACGTAAGTCGTGTCGGGCCGCGATCGCGAGAGTCCGGAGGTAGTCTCCGTCTGTGGCGACAGGCAGAGGCATCCCAGAACACGCAATCTTTCGGCTGCCGGGTTGGTTGGGCGGAGGCAAACCAACCGAGTTCCTCGCGGGGTGCGACCTGATTGCCGAGCCGATCGCCGAGAGTGACAATCTGTGGCGTTTGCAGACCAATGAAAGCCGTCGTGGATTGTCGCCGAACTTGGTCAGTGTTGATCACCTAGTGTTGCCAGGATCTACGTGGACGCGACTGGACCGACTAACGTACGCTGCCAGAGCGGAAATCCCATCCACGGTGCAAATCGATCCAAACGAAATATTGTCGCGGGAACTGCGCGCCCAACGGACCGGACTCCCCGTGGACGCCTTTAATATTTGGCGCCTGAAAACTATGACTGCTCCACCCGGGGCTCTGGCCGACGTTGTAAGAGACGCTTATAACGGACTTCGAAGCATCGGCCGAGAAAGTGACTCCGATGCGAAAGTATTCGCTAACTCCGGAGTTCATCTAATTAAGCGATCTCCGCATATTATTCGACGGTCGAAGTTCTCGTCGGTCGGACTTCGAGTTGCCTACGATCCCGATCTCGGTGAAGGCAATACTGAACACTTGCAGGTAGCAACCGCTGCGGGCGAAACTGTCTTTGCAAGTTCCGAGGGCCTCTACGAGGGCGTCTATACCTTTGATTCGTATACCGGTCCACTCCTTGGCGCACTGACTCCATTCATCTGGGCGTTCGCCGCCCATCGCGGCTGCGGTGTCGTCCTATATAGCCTCGGGTGCACACTGGTCGGCACGGCTAGCGATGCCTCGGAGATGCTTCAACTGCTAAGTCAGCCAGGCCCTGAAGAGCGAGTTAAGAGGCCCGAACTCTCAACGACCGCCGCGACGCAGGCTATTGAATGGTGGACCCAGAGGCTCAACACGATGTTTGGCATTCTAACAGACCCAGCAGTTTTTACAGATTCGCACGGACTCTATCAACCTGCCAAACACTTGCGGGCATTGCTGACAATAGAACAACTTTTCCGCAGGGTGTACTCGATCCAAACGACGCACAGAGACGCGAGCGCCCGACGCGTTCTACTCTTTACAGTCCTTGACACACTCCATTCGCTAACAAATCACGCTCTTGTCAAGAATTGCGACCCGGACTTTGCCAAGGAGACTTTGGAGTGGTTGAGACTCCAAATTCCTGGCCCGGCGGCAGAAATACTCTTGCCGGCCGCCGAGCGAGCAGTAGCGGCATTGGAGAGGATACGGGATGGATTCTTCCTGGGCGTAACGCCGGATGGCAATCGAATTCGGCTGATGCACCCGCAAGGCGACGCCGAAGAGATTACCTTGAGCCAGGCAAGCGCCAGATATGTCGAACTACTGCGCAACGCGACCCACGGGCACGGAACGATTAAGGCGAATCAGGTCGATAACATTAACGCCCTTCTTGCCCAGCACAGGGGGCATCTCCCTCATGATCTAGCACTTGTTGGATACCTATATCTCCTTGAGGCCCTTACTCGCCCCGACATTCTTCGCAAAAATCTATATAGGAATGGAAAGGCGTAACGCGGGACGGCGCTCGGCCAGCCGCTGTCCCATAATTTGTATTATGGGACAGCGGCTGGCCGGTAGATCACAGTCCCTGAGTGTTGGGATTGTCACTTCGGGACGTTGATCTGAGCCCGGGGTCTACTCCTCTGGGAGATCCAGGCCGTAGATGGCTGCGACCTTGCGCGCCCACGCGCGGGAACGTGGAGGCGCGTGCTTCAACTGCTCTTGAGCCCATTGTTCCGGTGTGGGCATGGCGTCCGTCAGGTTGGCCGTAGCCGCGCGTGGTGGCTGTCCTGCATGACTACCTCTCTTCCGATGTCTCGTCGGCCGGGCGGCGGTCTGAGCGCGTGACACGGGGGTGCCCGATCCGGGATGGGATAGCCGGTCGCTGTCCTCCCCGTCGCCTGGGTCCGGGAGGTTGCCGGCCGTGTCGGCCGATGACTTGTCGGTAGTGCCAAGCGTTGCAAGGTTGTCGCTCCTGTGGGACGAGGTCGTGGTGGTGGTCTGCCTGGTAGACCCATGGGACGGGTTCGGCTGGTCTGTCAGATGTGGTGTCCTTTCGCTGGGATTCGGGACTGCTGGACGGGTTCGCCGCCTACCTATCCACCTGTCCCGAATCGTGTTTTCGCTGATCAGGGGTCGCACCAACCCGTCCAGAGAACATGGGACGGGTGGACGGGCTACCGCCCGGTGCGGGACGGGTTGCGGCCGGTCGTGGGACAGGTTGCCGGCGGTCACTCGGCTACCGGTCATCGTCGCCCCGAGGGTCGTCCTCGGCGTCGTTCGCGCGGACGCCGTCGATGGCTGCGCGGAGCGCGGCGGTGGTGTAGCCGCGCACGCGCCGGTCCCTCCCGTCCGGCCCCGTCGCGTAGTCGCGGACGGGCTGACACCCGAAATCCCGCATCTGTCGACCGAACAAGGTCGGCTCAACGTTCAGCGCTTCCACCAGTTCGGCCGTGGGGATGAACTCCCTACTCCCGATCTCGTCTCCCAAGTAGTCCACAACAGACGCCAACGGCTCCGACAGGTCCACAGGCTGATCCTCGCCCGCCCGGTTTGCCTCGCTCGTCTCTGTGGACCCCAACGCCTTGACCACACTGGTCTGATCTATCGCGCACGCCGTGTCGTCGCCGGACGCATGACCCGCCAGTGTCCCGGCCGTCTCGCGCAAGGCCCGGCCACGGGCGCAGATCTCCCGCCATTCCTGATTCGGCATGTAGTAGGTGCGGACGGTCATGGCCAGCATGTCCGCCCCGGCGTCGGTCTCGCCGTCCGGCCGCAGAATCCCCACACCCTTGTGACTGGGCAGCAACGTTGATGCGTCGTATCCGCGCGTGTTCATCTGCTCGCCCAGGACGATGTTGGAGTCTCGCCAGTCCATCACCCGCAACGCGAACCGCGACCCCAACACCGCGCGCAGGCGAGAGGGAATGGTGTTCGAGTCAGGGCGTTGGGTGGCCAGGATGACCACGATTCCGGCCGCCGGCCCCTTGCGGACCAGATAGGTCAGCAGGTCCGCAATGTACTCGCCGAGCGTTGCTTTCTTCCCGCCAATCTGTTGGCGCGTAGGTTTTTCCAGGAAAACTTGGACCTCATCGATGATGACCGCGGTGACCGGCATCCCGAGGTTGGCGTCCCGCGAAATCGCTGGCGTGATCTTCGACTCGGGACAGATCTCATCATCCAACGTGGCCATCCGAGCAAAACGCGATTGGACCTCCGCCACCAGCTCGATCAGGTAATCCCGCACGGTCTCAACCTGGTCGAGTTCGTCACCACACACGAACCGGTAGGCCACCTGTTCGGCCGCCTCCCAGTCCTTACCGCCCTTCCCATCGAACACATACAGCCGGGTGCAGGGGTCCAACACCAATCCCGCCGCCGCGAGCCTGGTCGCGAATGTCTTGCCCTGCCGAGGGATCGCACCCACCAGAAGCGAGGTCCACACCAACGGCAGATCGATCCGCCGTTGCCGCGCGTCCCGTCCGAAGGGCACCGGCCGCCACGCATCCCAACACTCCACATCGAGTAGCGGTGTCCGCAAGGGAGGCCCGGCATAGGGGTCCTCATCAGCCACCCACAGAAACACCCGGCCCGCGTGCCCGCCCTTGCCGCGCACCCGCTCCACGATGAGCTGTACCTCATCGACTGCCAGCGCGGAGGCCAACGAGTCCCGGTGTTTGATCACGTCGGCCGCTTTGCGGGTCGCGGGCAGATCCACGGTGATGGACCATCCGTCGCCGACACGGCCGGCCCGTTCGACCAGACGCAAGGTTTCGTCCTTGCCGATCAGCTTCGCGTCCCGGAAGGCGTCCACCAACACCTGGGGGTCCATCGTCCACGTGAGCATGCGCGGACCGGCCAACACCGCTTTCCGGCCCGGTGCGCCGTCCTTGCGGCGACCGGTGACCGCCAGCACCACCGCACCGACACCGGCCGTGATCCACACGGCACGCACCCCGTACACGAGATCGACCACCAACACCACAACCGCGCCGGCGGCCAGCGCAGCGCCGGTGACCTTCCACCGGAACAAAGTCAACGCACGGATCTCGGTGAACTTGTCCGCCAGCTTCTCCGACACCTCGGCCGCGTCCCGGTAGTCGCCCACCCGCACCCAGCGTCGCCAGGCACGCAGACACACCACCAGCCCCCGCATGACTGATCCGGCGAACCGGAACGGACAACGCAACAGCCACACGACGGCGTCCTGACAGCCCTGGAGCGCGGCCTGCCGAGACTGGAGCACGCTGGGCACGCGCCGTGAACGCTGCCACCAGTTCATGAACCGGCGTACGATCCTGCGACACCGCGCGGCCGATCGGACATCCACCAATTCCCCGTCGTACACCGGCCCGGACCGCTCCATTTCCCGCGTCTGCGCAGCCACAGGCAAGCCATCGTGAACGGCGGGATTCGCCGACTCTTCCGGGGTGGTCATGGCCTCACCCCCGTCTCGTCGGTGGTGGCCTCGGCGCGCAGGGTGGCGGCCACTCGGGAGGACAGACCCCGCGAACAGCCGGTCACCTCCCGCACCCACGCAGGCGTCACGATCACCTCTGGTGTGCGTGCCCTACGTGCTGTGTCCAGGTAGTCCGCGAACGATGTCCGCCGCGCGGGCTCCGCCTGTGGCGGCACGGGCGGTGTTGGTGGGGCGGTCACGGTGGGGGTGTTCATGAACGGTGCTGTGAGCGCTTGGCTCAGCTTGTCCCGGAGGTCGGTGACAGCTTCGGCCGCGACGAACACGACCATCGGGGGCACCGAGTGCAGCACCACCAGCGCGGGGGAACCGGCCGTGAACGCCTGCCAGGTGTTCATGACATAGGTAGCCACCAGCGTGAACCACTTCGCGGCCCGCGCCCACCCACCGGCCGCTACCCCGTGCCGCGCGGTGACCTGCTCGGCCCGCAGGATCGCCAGCAGGACCAGCGACACCATGGGGTCCAGCAGCCACGCCGACCACCAGGACAGCGACCACGCACGGGCACCGTTCGCGGCGAACTGCTGAACGTTGGTCATCGTGAACGCCAGCCCCAACACGATGCCGGTCCAACACAACCGGTCCACCTGAGCCGCTACCTGCTCCACCGGTTCGGCACCGGCCCCGACAGGCGGTCGGGTGCTGGTCTGGTGTTCGGTCATCGTCGACCACCACCCCGACGACGCGGCAGGTCCTGTGTGGTGACCGTCAACGCGCGGGTCAGGGTGTAGGAGGCCAACAGCGACGGCACCCCCAACACGCCCAGCAGCAGCCATCCGCCGGGGTGGTGGGTGATGGTCAGCCACTGGACGCCGACGATGCACCCGGCGCTGAACGCAACCCGTCCGACCAGCGACACCAGTCGTGCCCCCGACCGTGCGGCCTCGACCGCCGCACGCGCCCGGCGCGCCCCCGACCTCCAGACGAACAGCAGCACGGCGAGCGCGCCCACACCGGCCATCACGTCGATCGGGGTCAGGCTGATCGTGGTCATGGCCGTTCACCTCCCGCCGTATCGCCGTGCTCGGTGTCATCGGGGTGGGTGTCGTCGGCGCGTTCACCGCGTCGGAGCCAGTGCGGGTACAGCGCCCGCCGATCCTGCTCAGGCAGCGCACCCCACACGCCGACCGTGTGGTCACCGGCCGTGCGCAACTCCAGTTCGAGACATTCATCCCGGACCGGGCACCCGGCGCAGTACAGGGTGGCTAGCTCCCGGTCCGCCGTGTCGGTACCGGTCGGGTCGGGCGGGTCGCTGTCGGGGTAGACCCAGAAGCACAGTCCGTCCCTGGTCACGAGCTGGGCGAGGACAGAGCGCGGTACCCACCGGAGTCCATCCAGCCGCCACGCGATGTTGATCAACCGGAGATCGTTGTCCGAGGTCATCGGGCACCACCGGAGGTCTGACCGTGGTGGGTGTGCTCCCGGAGCAGCCGAGCAAGCGCGCTGGACGGGATGACCAGTCGGCCACGTCGCCGCACCGCGCGGAGCGTGCCGAAACGAACCAACTGGGCGACCGTGTCCGGCTCGACGCCGAGAACCCAGGCAACCTCAGAGATGGAGAGCAAAGATGGAGAATTATTCATCATTGTTTGGTCCTTAACTCTTGGCTGCTACTCGCGGGATGCGGGCCGCTTCCTCAAGTAAGGCCGAAACAACAAGACACAACTATGCCGACCTGCTCATACATTATTTTCTGACAGAATTACAGCAGGTCGAGGGCACATGGAAGCCAGGCGATATTCCAGGAAAGAATGTCAGGGAGTAT
>DATATV010000139.1:0-4431 GCA_036268615.1 Pseudonocardiaceae bacterium | reverse complement strand
GTGCTCAACCACCCGGCCAACGGGGTGGCCTGGCTGGCCGACCGACTGGCCCCGCACGGCGACGGCCTTGAGCCCGGCCAGGTGGTCCTGGCCGGGTCCTTCACCCGGCCGGTGCACGCCGAGGACGGCGACGTGTTCCTGGCCGACTACGGGCCGCTGGGCACGATCAGCATCCGGTTCGAGGCGGCACAGTGAGCCGGTGGGCCGAGCGGCTGCGTGGCGACAGCCCGCTGATCGGCATGTGGGTGGTGTCCGGCAGCGCGTACAACGCCGAGATCTGTGCCGGTGGCGGCCTGGACTGCCTGGTCATCGACGGTGAGCACGCGCCCAACGACGTGCCGGTGCTGCTGCCGCAGTTGCAGGCGGTCGAGCCGTATCCGGTGGACGTGCTGGTCCGCGCACCGTCCGGTGACCCGGTGCTGATCAAGCAGTTGCTCGACATCGGCGTGCACAACCTGATGGTGCCGATGGTGGAGTCCGCCGAGCAGGCCCGATCCCTGGTCGCCGCGATGCGCTACCCGCCTGCGGGCATCCGTGGGGTCGGTTCGGCCTTCGCCCGCGCGGCCCGCTGGGGTCGGGTACCCGACTACCTGGCCGGCGCGGCCGACGGGCTGACCCTGACCGTGCAGGTGGAGTCCGCGCGTGGGCTGGCCGAGCTGAAGGACATCGCGGCGGTGGACGGGGTGGACGCGGTGTTCCTCGGTCCGGCCGACCTGGCCGCCTCCCTGGGCCACCTCGGCCAGCCGGAGCACCCGGAGGTGATGGCGGCCATCGAACAGGCTGTCGCCGGCTGTGTAGCGGCCGGGAAAGTCGCCTGTGTCAACGCTTTCGCCGAGTCGACGGCCCGGCACTACCTGGCGCTGGGCGCCCGGTTCGTGGTGGTCGGCGCGGACGTCACCCTGCTCGCCCGGGGCAGCGAGGAACTCGCCCGGCGCTACCGCGCTGCCCCCGCGTCACCGACCAGCGGCGGAGGCCGGAGTGGATCTTGATTTCAGCACGGAACAGCACGAGTTCCGCGACGAGGTGCGGACCTGGCTGGCCGAGCACGCGCCGACCGAGCCGCGACCACACCTGGACGCCGTCGCGATGCGCGCGTTCGACCTGGCCTGGCAGCACACCCAGTGGCAGGGTGGCTGGGCCGGGATCGCCTGGCCGGAGCGGTACGGCGGGCGTGGGCTGACCACCCTCCAGCAGTTGATCTGGTACGAGGAGTACGCCCGGGCCGGGATGCCCAGCGTGGATGCCTGTTTCGTCGGGCTCAACCATGCCGGGCCGACGCTGATCACCCGGGCCGACGAGCAGCAGAAAGCCTTTCACCTGCCCAGAATCCTGCGCGGTGAGGACATCTGGTGCCAGGGTTTCTCCGAACCTGGCGCCGGCTCCGACCTGGCCGCGCTGAGCACCCGGGCCGAACTGGACGGCGACGAGTTCGTCATCAGCGGGCAGAAGATCTGGACCAGTTTCGCGGTGCTCGCCGACTACCAGGAACTGCTCGTGCGCACCGACCGCACCGGCTCCAAGCACCAGGGCATCACCTGGCTGATCTGCGACATGAAGTCCCCGGGCATCGAGGTGCGGCCGATCGAGACGATCGAGGGCGGCTCGGAGTTCTGCGAGGTCTTCTACGACGAGGTCCGGGTGCCGGTGTCCAATGTGGTCGGTGCGCGGGACGACGGCTGGCGGGTGGCGATGTCCACCCTGTCCTTCGAACGCGGCACCGCCTACACCGCCAGCCAGGTCCGCCTGGCCGACACCGTGGAGAAACTCATCGCCCTGGCCCGGGAACGCACCGGACCGGACGGGCGCCGGCCGGCCATCGCCGATGACGAGCTCGCCCGCCGGCTGGCCACCGCCCGCGCCGAGGTGGCCGCACTACGCGCGATGACCTACGCGGGCATCTGCCGCAACCTGCGCTCGGACACACCCGGACCGGAAGGGTCGATGCTCAAGCTGTACTACGCCGACATCGCCAAGCGGGTGGCCCGGCTGGCGATGGACATCCTCGGCGCGGACGGCCTGCGGGCCGGCTCCCGCTGGGACCGTCCGTTCAGCTGGTCGGGCAACTACCTGTACTCGTTCGCGGCCTCCATCGGCGGCGGCACATCGGAAATCCAACGCAACATCATCGGTGACCGGGTCCTCGGTCTCCCGCGCTAGGTGGAGGGCACCCCGTGGATCTTCTCCCTTCCGCCGACCAGCTCGAACTGGTCGGCCTCGCCGCTGAGTTCTTCACCGAGCAGCTGCCGATCAGCCGGATCAGGGAGCGTCGCGACGAGCCGACCGCGACCACCCGCAAGCTGTGGTCCGCGGCGGCCGAACTCGGCCTGCTCGGCGTCAGTGCCACCGAGGACGTCGGCGGCCTCGGGCTCGAACTCGACGACGAAGTGCTGCTGTTCCGCGAACTGGGCCGACGGTTGGTACCCGGCCCGTTCGTGGCCTCCGTGCTCGGCGCGCGGTTGGCCGCGCGGACCGGCCGGCTCGACCTGGCGCGGGCGATCGTCACCGGCGAGACCGTGGTCGGCCTGGCGCAGCGCCGGGACGGCCCACCGACCGAGGGCAGCTCGCTGGCCGGCCGGTTCGACCTGTTCGACGCACCGGAGACCGACTACCTGCTGGTGGTCGACGATTCGGGCGCCGGGTTGGTGGAAACCAAAACCCTGAGTGACATCCAGCGCATCGAGTGCGTTGATCCGGGAACCAGGCTGGACTCCGCGCGAGCCGAGGGCGTACCGGTGCTGTGCTGGGTGCCGGTGACCGACGAGTCCGTCCGGCAGCGCGGGCTGGTACTCGCCTCGGCGGTGCTGGTCGGCATCGCCGAGGCGGTCCGGGACATGTCCGTCGAACACGCTCGGACCCGGGTTCAGTTCGGCCGGCCGATCGGCGTCAACCAGGCGATCAAACACGTCTGCGCGGACATGGCGGTGGCCGCGGAAGCGGCTCTTGAGCAGACCCTGTTCGCCGCCATCAGCCTGCGTTCGGGCCGCCCGGACGCCGAATTCCAGGTGCTGGCCGCGACCGTCGTGGCCGGCCGGGCGGCGACCGACAACGCGGCCGCCGGCATCCAGGTCCACGGCGGGATGGGCTACACCGACGAACACGACGCGCACCTGTTCCTCAAGCGCGCACTCGTGCTGGAACAGTTCTTCGGCACCGGTCGCGACCGGCTCGGCCGGCTGCTCACCGCGGGAGCGGCCCAGTGAACCGCCGCACGGTGATCGCCGGGGTGGCCCTGGCCGACGCCGGCAAGGTCGCGACGAATCCCTACGGTCTGATCGCGCGGGCCAGTCGGCGGGCGCTGGCCGAGGCCGGCCTCACGCCCGACCAGGTGGACGGGCTGGCTTCCACCGGCCAGGGCACCCTGCCGCCCATTGAGGTCGGTGAGTACCTGGGGCTGCGGCCCCGGTGGATCGACTCGACCTCGGTCGGTGGCGCGTCCTGGGAGGTGATGGTGGCGCACGCGGCGGACGCCATCGCCGCTGGGCATGCCGACGTGGTGCTGCTGACCTACGGGTCGACCGCGCGCTCGGACCTGCGCCGTGGGCTGCGCACGGCGAGCCTCAACTGGGGCTCGCGCGGTCCGTTGCAGTGGGAGTCGCCCTACGGGCACACGCTGATCGCGAAGTACGCGATGGCCGCCCGCCGGCACATGTACGAGTACGGCACCACCATCGAGCAACTCGCCGAGGTCGCGGTGTCGGCCCGGTTCAACGCGGCGGACAACCCGGAGGCGGCCTACCGCGACCCGATCACCGTCGAGGACGTGCTGTCCGGCCGGATGATCGCCGATCCGTTCACCAAGCTGCACTGCTGCATCCGCTCCGACGGCGCGGCCGCCGCGGTGCTGGTCGCCGAGGACCGGCTGGCCGACCTGCCCGGCAAACCGGTCTGGGTGCTGGGGGCCGGGGAGAACGTCTCGCACGTGTCGACCAGCCAGTGGCCGGACATGACCACCGGCCCGGCGGCGGTGTCCGGACCGGTGGCGTTCCAGCGGGCCGGGGTCACGCCCGAGGACATCGACGTGTGCGAGATCTACGACGCGTTCACCTACATGTTGCTCGCCACGATGGAGGACCTGGGCTTCTGCAAGAAGGGCGAGGGTGGTCCGTTCGTCGCCGAGGGCCGGTTGCGGCTGGGCGGCGCGCTGCCCACCAACACCGACGGCGGTGGCCTGTCGGCCTGCCATCCCGGGCAGCGAGGGCTGTTCCTGGTGGTCGAGGCCGTGCGGCAGTTGCGCGGCGAGTGCGGTCCCCGGCAGGTGCGGGATGCCCGGTTGGCCTGCGTGAGCGGGACCGGCGGGTGGTTCTGTTCCAGCGGAACGGTCATCCTCGGCGCGGAGTCCGGATGACCGGCGTGCCACCGCTGCGGGGCGAGTTCGACACCGTCGGCGAGGTGTTGGACGCGGCCGGCGAGCAGCACGGGGATCGTGAGGCG
>DATATV010000138.1:0-40273 GCA_036268615.1 Pseudonocardiaceae bacterium | reverse complement strand
ATTTCGTCAGGTCGCCGAGGCCGGTCGACTCGTCGTAGCCACGAGAGACGGTGAGCGTGGTGTCCTCGCCAAGGGTGACCAGCTCGTTCGGCAGCACCGGGCCGAAGCCCTGCTGCTCGCCGCGGACGATCGGCGGGTCGGCCGGGTTGACGGGCAGGATGTCCCGGACGGCCGGGGTCGCGTTGAGGCGGTAGAGCGCCGGGTTGACGAAGCCGAGGGGGTGGCCGAGTGCCTGGATGGCGTCGGCCTCCAGCCCGGCGAACAGTGGTGAGGCGCCGCTGGTCGCGCCGCCTTCCGGAATCTCGTCGAAGACGCCGTCGGTGACCGCGCCGGTGTACCCGATCCACCAGAGGTTGCCCCCGTCGGTGGAGACGTCGGGGATCGTGCGGGCCGCCGGGCCGGTGCCGTTGTCGGTGGCCTGGGCGGCGGGTACGACGTTGCGCTGGTAGCCGGGTTCGGCGAACATGGTGCTGATTCCGCCGCCGGAACCGCCGGTGGAGGTTCCGGGTGGGGCCTGGACGTAGCCGGTGCCGGCGGCGTTGAAGTCGGACGTGTTGTCGCCCCACGCCTGGTCGCCGAGCACCGTGCCGCCCGCGCCGATCTCCAGGCTCGTCGCGCCGACCGCCGTGGCCCAGGTGTCCGTTGCCGGGAACTGGGTGTTGTGCACGTCGGAGAAGTTCGGATCGGTCGGGAAGCCGACCTCGTCGCCGCTGTCGCCGGTGGAGAAGTCGAATCCGATGCCCTCCAGCGCGCCCTGTTGGAAGATCGGGTCCCACGCGGCGGTGTCCGCCGGTGCGATGGCGGCCTCCTGGATGCCGAAGGACCCGCTGACGATGTCGGCCAGATGCTGGTCGACCACCGGGGTCATCCCGTCCAGCCACGTCTGGAGGTAGCCGCCGTTGGTGAGTTCGTCGCAGTCCGTGGCCACGTTGAGGATGTTCGCGTCCGGCGCCGCGATGTGCGCGGACTCCACGTCGATCGGTTCCTCCGGGTCGGGCTGGATGTCGACGTCGGCGCAGCTGCTGTTCACGGTGGGGAGGATGAGGTCGGCGAACTGGCCCGGCGCGAAGCCCGCTTCGCCGTGTTTGGTGAAGAACTCGTTCGCGTCGGCGAGCATGGTCGGCTTGTAGTCGGAGCTGATGATGGCGATGGTGACGCCCTTGCCCGTGTCCGGGCTCGAACCCACCCCGTAGGCCCGCCGCAGCTGATCAGGGGTGTAGCCGCACAGTTGGGCGGGTGCGGTGGTGTGCCCGTAGGCCGCCGGGATCTGGTCGGTGTACTGGCCCCAGTACCGGGAGCACTGGAAGTCGTTGGTGGTGCTCGCTTTCGCCGCGGCTGTGGCGGTCGCGGCGGTCCGCTCCGCAGGGGAGCGGGGGCTCAGGGCGGCGGTCTTGCCGCCCGACTGGTCCGGTAGGTCGAGCTGGTCGATCCCGGTCACACTGGCGACGTCACCGTCCAGCGTGGCGGGCACCGAGAACCCGCCGACGACACCGGGCTCGCGGACGAGGAAGGTCTGCCCGAATTCGGTGACGGTGGAGTCGTACTCGCTGACCTGCGTGTCGAACGCCGTGTCGGCCTGCGCGACCGTCGCGGTCACGGCGATGTAGTGCGCGGTGGTCGCGGTGATGGTCATGCCCTGCGCGGACAGCCAGGCGCCGACGGCGGTGGTCTCGGCCGCGGTGGTGCCGAACTGCTGCTGGTAGCGGACCGGCGTCAGGTACTGCGCGTAGGCAGGGTTGCCCGGGTCGGCCACGGCCGTGGCGGCGGCCGCGAGTCCGGCGCGTTCGGCCAGGTACACCCGCAGCGGGAGCTGGGTGGTCGGGTCGAGTGGCGTGGTCGTGCCGGTCAGGCTGGGCAGGTTCGGGCTGGGTAACGCCACGCGGGCGGGCGCGGACGCCATCGCCGGCAATGCCGTCAGCGCGAGCAGCGGGACGGTCGCCAGGCCGACCAGCAACCCGCGGGTGCGGGATCGAGGCAGTAGATGTGTCACACAGGAACAGAGGCCCTGGAGCAGAAAAAGGTTGCAAGGATTCTGGCGTGACGCGGCTCGCAGTGGTGATCCCTGGAGGGTCGGCGGCACCCCTCGTGGCCGCTAGTGTCGTGTAATCCTGCTTCCTTGGCCGCCTGGGCGCCGAATCCGGGCAGGACGAGCAGGATTACACGACACTAGGGGACCCAGGAGAGCGGGGTGGGGGTTGTCGAGCGGAGGCGGACGGTGGCGTAGGGCGCGGGTTCGGCCGAGTCGGGATGGAGGTCCACGGTGAGCGGGTCGTCGCCGGCCAGCACGTAGGCGTCCAGTTCGGACAGTCGGTGGCGGCCCTCGACCAGTATCGCGCCGGTGCCGACGACGAACACGACCAGTTCTCCTGCCGTGCGGTCGATCCGCGTCGCCCGGTCGAGATCGGCGCTGCTGACCGCGGCCAGCACCTGGGCGGGATCGACGGTCACCTCGACCGCGGCGACAGTGCCGTTGCCGCGGCTCAGGGCGACCGCGAGGGTGTCCGGTGCGGGCGAGGTGTCCGTCACCGGCGTGACCCGGACGTGCCACTGCCACTGTTCCCGGCGCGGGGTGTCCGGCGCGGCGGCGATCTCGATCGCCTCGCCGACGGCGCGATGTGCGTTGCGGCGCAACAACAGTCGCATCAGCGGGCAGCCGTCCGGACGGGCGCGGGCTCGGCGGCTTCCGCGGCCAGCAGCCGGTTCAGCACGTGCCGCGCCTTGGCCACCCCGGCGTCCTGGCCGATCAGCACATCCCGCTCGCCGGCCGGCCGCGACCGCAGTCCGCGCTCCTGTAGCGCCAGCGCGTCCGCGTCCTCCTGCAGCACGGTGGCCAGGCCGGTCTCCAGTTCCCGGGTCGCCCACTCGGCGTCGACGGCGAAGTTGCGGCTGAACGCGTAGTAGTACCAGGTGGTTTTCTCGTCCACGGGGGTGATCCCGTTGAGCACCTTGATCAGGTGGCCCTCCGTGCGCGGCCGGTCCTGCGCGGTGATCCCGGAGTGCAGCACGTGGTAGGCCGGCACGTGGAACTCGGTGGCGTGGAACCGGTCGTACAACCCTTCGGTCTGCATGGTCCGGGCATACAGCGGCGGCGCCTCGACGCCGGGCATCAGCCGGTCCACGGTCACCACGTCGCCGTCCACCTCGACGGTGATGCCGTGCCGGCAGATGTAGTCGTCGCCCACGGTGCTGGCGTGCAGGAACGACTCGTGCGTCAGGTCCAGCAGGTTGTCGTGGATCAGCTCGTGCCGGCACTGGAACAGCACGGTGTGGGTGACCGTGGCCCAGGCCGGGTCGGACATCCAGTGCGTGTCCGGGACCAGCGCCGGATCGGCCAGCTCGGCATCGCCGGGCCACACCCAGATCCAGCCGTCCTTCTCCACCACCGGGTAGCCGGCCACCCGGGTGCGCGGCGGGATTCGCGGCTGGGCGGGTACGTGCGTGCACCGGCCGTCCGGGCCGTAGGCGAAACCGTGGTAGCCGCACCGGATCGAGTCGCCGACCAGGGTCCCGGCGGACAGCGGATAGCCGCGGTGCGCGCACCGGTCGGCCAGCGCCACCGCCGCGCCGTCCTCGGTCCGGTACAGCAGGATCGGCAGCTCGCAGATGACCCGGCCAGCGGGCTCGCGGCCCACCTCGTGCGACCAGGCCGCCACGTACCAGGTGTTCAGGACAAACATGCGCACCTCCGTATCCACTGGATACAAGGTATGCTCTGGATACGGTGAGTACAAGAGCCAGGGAAGGACCGTCGTGCAGCCGCTCCCCAAGACGCCCCGCGACCACCGGCCCCTCGGCGAGCGGGTCTACGCGGCGTTGCGGGACGCGATCGTCGACGGCGAGTTCGCCGCCGACCAGCAGCTCGTGCAGGAGCAGCTGGGCGAGGAACTCGGCGTGTCCAGGACCCCGGTGCGCGACGCGCTGGCCCGGCTCGCCCAGGAAGGTCTGGTCACCTGGTCGCCGGGCAACGGCTACCTGGTCAGCGACCTGAGCAAGGACGATGTCGTCGACGTCTACCAGGTGCGGTTCGCGCTGGAGTCGCTGGCGATGCGGCAGGCCTGCGGCCGGCACACGCCCGCCCAACTGGCCCGGATTCGCGGCCTGATCGAGGAGATGGCCGCCGAGCAGGACGCGCCGGCCGCCGTGCACTTCGAGCTGAACCGGCGGTTCCACCTGGCGCTGATGGAGCCGTGCGGCAACGACTTCCTGATCCAGACCGTCGACAACCTCTGGGCCCACCCGGTGAACCGGCGGATCACCAAGTCCTACGTGCAGGACCGCGCCAACATCCCCCTGATGGTCGCCGAACACCGCGAGCTGCTTGCCGCCGCCGAACAGGCCGACCTCGACCGCCTGACCGCACTGGTCGCCGACCATCTCGTCGCCGGCTACAGCGAAACGGTGCCCGATCCCATCGTGACCCCACCCGTCACCTTCGACCCGCCGCCACTTCAGCCGCGCCGTTAGGTCGGCGCCGAGCGGGCAGTACTGAAAGTACGCGGTGGTTGGGCGCCCGAGGCC
This sequence comes from Pseudonocardiaceae bacterium, assembly GCA_036268615.1. Classification (GTDB taxonomy): domain Bacteria; phylum Actinomycetota; class Actinomycetes; order Mycobacteriales; family Pseudonocardiaceae; genus DATATV01. The sequence continues at coordinate 35,755 of DATATV010000138.1, read as the reverse complement.
CCCGTGGCTGGCGGCCGCCGGCGAGTGGCGGCCCGCGCAGTCGCACGCACCTGACCTCGGCGTGCGCCGGGCCCCGCAATCTATTCCACTTCCGTCTTCCTGGTGAGGAAGACCTCTTGCCTGCCCGGCGTACTTGACATGCTGATCCCCGTCAGTATGTACTGATCCCCGTCAGTAACTACTGACCTCCGTCAGTAATCCGGGGTTCTTGCTTTGGAAGGTGCTCGATGTACACCCCTACGGTTTCTCTGCCCGACGAGTTCGTCGGGCGGCGCGCTCTGGTCACCGGCGGATCGCGCGGGATGGGCGCTGCTGTTGCGCAGCGACTGCTCGACGGTGGCGCCACGGTCGTGACAAGCGCGCGGTCCACGACCGACGACACCCCGAAAGGTTCGACCTTCATCGCCGCGGACCTGCGGACCGAGGACGGCGCGCGGCAGCTGGTGCAGCAGACCCTGCAGACGCTGGGCGGCCTGGACATCCTGGTCCATGCCGCCGGCGCCGCTCGCGTGTTCATGGCCGGCCCCGCCGCGATCCCGGACTCGGAGTGGCAGGACTCGCTGGACATCAACTTCCTGTCGGCCGTGCGCACCGTCAATGCCGCGCTGCCCGCCCTGCGGGAATCCGGCGCCGGGGCGGCGATCGTGACCATCAGTACCGGTGCGGCCAAGAAGCCGCAGGCGCCACTGCTGCACTACGCCGCCGCCAAGGCCGCGCTGGCGACCTACACCAAGGGCTTGGCCACCGCGCTCGCCCCGGCCGGTATCCGCGTCAACCTGCTGACGCCGGGTCCGGTCGACACGCCCGGAGGCACCGAGATCCTGCAGACGATCGCGGACGCGATGGGCGCGCCGCTGGCCGCGCTGGAGAAGAACGTGCCGCTGGGCCGCTTCGGCGACCCCCGCGATCTCGCGGAGGCGGTGGCGTTCCTCGTCTCGGGCCGCTCCCAGTGGATCACCGGTGCGGATCTTGACATCAACGGCGGCCAATGACGCCACGGTGACCGCCGGGATGGCGGCCGGCCCGGTGACCGGTACGCCTGGTGGTGCGACAGCGGCGCCAGGCGTACCGGGAACTGGGCGGACCCGTGGTCACCCGCAGCCAAGCCGTAGGATCAAGACCATGGTGCGGCGTTCAACCACCCGGTCGCGGCAGTCCGAGCTGGCGGCCGCGTTCACCGAACTCGGGCCGGCGTGGGGCCGTTGGATCACGGCGTGCACGCCACCTGCCTCGGTCAGCTACAGCCGCATGCGCCTGCTCCGGGTCCTCGATCAGGACGGGGACCGCACGATGACTCAGTTGGCCTGCGCTCTCAACGTCGCCGCGCGGCGGGCCACGTCCCTGGCCGTGGGCCTGGCCGAGGACGGTCTCGTCGAGCGGCGGCCCAACCCGGACGACGGACGCAGCACGGTCATCAGCCTCACCGCGCTCGGTCGCGACCACCTCCGGCTGACCTGGCAACAGTTCCAGGCCGATATCGCCGCGGTCTTCGGTGACCTGACCGAGGAACAGCAACGGCAACTGCTCGACATCACGCCGGTGCTGACCCAAGCACTTCGTCGGCGAACCAGCGAGCGGACCGCCGCCGACTAGTCCGGCCGCGCACTCATCCGGCCGACCGGACTCGCGGGCGCCGGTTCGGTCGGCTGCCGGCACCTCGTTGACCAGGGCGGTGTTGCCGTGCCCGGATGCGTTGCGTCAGGGCATTTCAGTGATCTCCAGTCAGCATCGAGCTTCGGTCAGGAGACTGATGTCGGAATCACCCGTGGTGACGACCCGCCGGAACTTCTGGACGGCGGCGTACGCACTCACCCTCGCGCTGTGGGCCAGCAGCGCGCCCTCGATCATCTATCCCCTCTACGGCGCTCGGTGGCACCTCTCCACCGTCGTCACGACCTCAATTTTCGCAGTGTATCCGCTGGTGCTGGTGGTCATGCTGATGATTTTCGGCAACGTCTCCGACCGCATCGGCCGCCGCGGAGCCATCCTGCTCGGGCTCGGGTTCCTGTTGATCGGGACGGTGGCTTTCGCGGTGGCACCGTCGGTCCCGCTCGTGTTCGTCGGACGCGTCCTGCAGGGCATCGGCGTGGGCCTGGTCATCGGCTCGGCCGGCGCGGCGCTGGTGGACTACAACCCCTACAGCGCCCGCATCCCGGGCCCGCTCAACTCCGCGACCCAGTCGGCGGGGATGACCTTCGCGCTGCTGGTCGGGTCGCTGCTGGTCCAGTTCGGACCGAACCCGCTGCACCTGTCCTACTGGGTGCTCGCGGCGGCCCTGCTGGCCGGTGGCGTCCTCACCTGGTTGCTGCCCCGGCACAATCCCGACGCGGTCGAGGCCCGCGGGCCGTGGCGGCCGCAGGGTCTGCGGGTGCCGCGCGGTCTGGGGCGCGTCTACGCGATCGCCGGTGTCAGCGTCTGCACCGGATTCGGTGTAGGTGCCGTGTTCCTGTCCATGGGCGCGGACGTCGCCCAGGATGTCCTCGGCAGCAGCAATGTTCTGGTCAACGGCCTGACCCTGTGCTTCTCCACCGCGTTGGTGACCCTTGGTGCCTGGATCGCCAGCCGGGTCGGCACCCGACGCTCGATCGCCGCGGGTTCGGCGCTGGCGATCCTGGGCCTGGTCGCGCTGGTGGGCGCGGCGCTGTCGCACACCCTGATCCTGTTCGTCGTCGCCTGCGTCTGTACCGGCCCCAGCGTCGGTCTGGTGATGGCCGGTGGCGTCGGCCTGGCCTCGGCGTCCGCCCATCCGCGCCACCGCGCCCAGTTGATCTCCGCGGTGTTCCTGGTCGGCTACACCGTGCAGGGTGGCGTCGCTCTGGCTGGTGGCGTGATCGCCACCACCAGTGGGCTTACGCTCGCCATTGTCTGGGTCGCCGTCGTCATGAGCTTGTTCGGCGTCGCCGCGATCGTGCTGGCGATCAGCGCACGGGGCGTGACGGCACCGTCCACGGTTGCTGAGGGTGCTGCCGAGCCGACGCGGTCACTGTCCGCAGGGTGAGCAGCGTCAGCGCCGTGGACACGATCAACAGGATCAGCGCGAGTACCGTGGCGCCGGCCGCCGCGACGAAGCCCGTGGCGATCCAGAGTCGGGCGATCGCCAGGGTGCCGTACGCCCGAGTGACCGGCTGGCCGGTCAGCGGTCGAGGTGCCCGGAACAACATTACCGTGACCGCGGTGATCAGTACCGTCGCGACCGTGACGAACGGAGTGTAGGGCGCCAGCTCGAACGGCCGGCTGCTGACCGAGATCGGTTGGAAGGCGGCCGAACTGAACCAGAACAGCAGTGTGATCACCAGCACCAGCAGCGCGGCCCGGTGTCCATATCGGACCGGAAACGTCCAGTTCCCGGTGCGCCGGTCGATCTCCGTGTCGTCGATCGCCGCGACCTGGTGGAGCATCGAGTCCTGCTGCCAGAACACCAGCCCGAGGGCGATCAGGTCCCACAGCACCAGCCCGCTCGTGATCACCGTGCCGATGGCGAAGGCCATAATGGTGGCGATGCCGCGGACGAACACCCGAAGGGGACGCCGTGCGGTGCGGAATTTGCCGTATACGAACCCGGAAAGAATCGGGACGAGGGCGAACGCGAGATTGACCGGATTGAGTACCGCCGCCAGCGCGAGTCCCACGACGACGCTGACCACCATGCCGACGAGTGCTGATCGGGCGCTCATTCGCCCCGCTGGCACCGGTCTGTTCGGTTTGGTCGCGGCGTCGATTTCCCGGTCCGCGTACGCGCCACCGTAATAGCCCGCTGTCGACCCGAGTGCCGGAATCAGGAAGGCCGCGGCCAGTTGCCACCCGGTCCAGGTGCTGGCGGCGAGCAGCGCGCCGGCAAGCCCGACCAGGCCGACGTAGCAGCCGACGTCCAGCCGGCAGGCCTCGCTGTGTGCGCGCACGGCGGCCGTGAATCGACCGGCGATTGTGCGGTGCTCGCCATCGACCACCGGGGTGGCCTCGCCGGACGCCTTCATGGTTCCTCCGGGGAAATCGGAGCATGGCTGAGTTCGGCCGACGGTTGTCGGCCGAATTCAAGGGAAACGGTTCGGGATTTTTTTGCGGTCCGCACCGCTCGTCGGGAGCGCTATTGCGGAGCGGCGTGGACGATCGGTGTCCAGCAGTCCAGTCGGGCGAGGTAGGTGCGCAGGTCGTCCGCCCGGCCGTCGGTGAGTTTGATCAGCATTTCCTGCGCCCGGTTCAGGTACAGCCAGGCCCGTGCTTCCGTCTCGCCGGTGAACGCGGCCGATTTCGGTGCCGCCAGCGGGTGGGCCTCGCCGTACTGGTCACCGGGCCGGGCGAGAATGGTCAGCGCCCGTCTGGCGACACTGTTGGCCTCGTCGTGCCGGCCCACCCGGTTGCTGATCTCGCCGAGGTGGATCAGGTAGCGGGCGGCGGCGTAGTCGTCGCCGACGAGTTCGCTGTACCGGAGCGCCTGGCGGTAGCACTCGATCGCCGGGTCGAGTTGACCCATCTCGCGGTAGGTGTCGCCGAGGTGGTCGAGGGTGACGCAGATGGCGGAGGCGTCGTCGACGCGCTGGTAGATCTCCAGCGCGTGGCGATGGTAGGCGACGGCCTGGTCGTGGCGCCGCAGGCGACGGTGGATCTTGGCCAGCGCCAGGGCACACAGGCCCTCGGTGTAGTGGCTGCCGATCTCGCCGCAGACCGACAGGGCCGCCGTGTGGTAGCTGATCGCCTGCTCGTACTGCTCCAACTGGGTGGCTCCGAAGGCCAGGCCCATCAGCAGCTCGCTCTCCAGCGGCCGGTCGGCCAGCCGGCGGGCCGCGTCCAGCGCGATCTCGTAGGCCGCGATGCCGTCGACCCAGTGGTGCCGGAGGTCGATATAGCCTTCCATCCGGACGGTGAACTGCCAGAGGTGTTCGAGCAGGCCGTACCGCTCGGCGGCGCCGATCAGGTGCAGGAAGTCGGGGCGGACCTGGTCGCACCAGGCCAGCGCCTCGTCGATGGCGGCGAACTTCAGTGGCACCACGACCGGGTCCGCCGGCGACGGTCCGGTTCGGGTGCGCACCGTCTGGAGTAGTTGGTCGGCGGCGTCCGCCGTGTGCAGGTAGTAGTCGAGCAGGCGCCGCACCGCGTCCCGGCGCTCCTCGATCCGTTGGCCCTGCGCCCGCTGGATCATGAAGGCCCGCATCAGGTTGTGCAGCTCGTAGCGGGTCGGTCCCCGCTGGCGTAACAGGTGCGCGTCGACGAGCTGCTCCAGCACCCGGTCGGTGGTGGCCACGTCGAGCCCGGCCAGCGCTGCGGCGGCGTTGAGTTCGATACTGGTCCCCGGGTAGAGGCCCAGCGCGGTGATCACCTGTCGTTCGACCGGCTCCAGGTCGGCCAGCGACAGGTTGAACGCGGCAGCCACGCCGTGCTCGCCGAAGTGCAGCTCGGTCAGCCGCTGTTGCTGGTCGATCAGTCGCTCGCGCAGGTCGACCGGTGTCCAGAAGCGACGGTTGCGCAGCCGGCCCGCGGCGATCCAGATGGCCAGCGGCAGCCGACCGCACAGCTCGACGATCTCCTCGACGAGTTCCGGCGGCTGGCCGACGAGTCGCGCCGGCGTGCAGATCGACCCGAACAGGGTGACCGCCTCGGCCGGCGGCAGCACGTCGACCGACAGCGGGTGGGCGTGGCGTAGCCCGGTCAGCCGCTTACGGCTGGTGACAATGGTCCGGCTGGCACCCGCGCCCGGCAGCAGCGGACTGACCTGCGCCTCGCTCTGCGCGTTGTCCAGTACCACGAGCATCTTGCGGTGGGCCAGCAGCGACCGGTACATGCTGGCCCTGACCTCGGTGGCCGGGAACTGGTTGGTGGGCACGCCGAACAGGCGCAACAGCTGGTCCAGCGCCTCATGCGGGTCCAACGGCCGGACTCCCTGGGTGTGGCCGTGCAGGTCCAGGAAGAGCTGCCCGTCGGGGAACTGCGCGGCGAGCAGGTGGGCGGCGTGCACGGCCAGCGTTGTCTTGCCGACCCCGGCCATGCCGTCGATGGCGATGATCGACCGGTTGCGCCGTGACTCGCCGCCGAGCAGTTCGGCCAGTTCGGCCGAGCGGCCGCTGAAGGTCGGCAGATCGACCGGCAGCTGCGCGGGCGAGTCCGCTGCTCGATCGGCGAACGGGGCCCGGTGGGAGTGGTCGGCCGTCCGCGCTCGGTGCCGGCGCCGGCTGACCCGCCGGAGCGCCTTCCCGGCGCCGCGGGTCTCTCGCTCGGGTGGACGCGCGGTCGAGGTAACCGTGTCCGTGACAGCTCTCTTGTCTCTTTTGGCGGTGCTGACCGACGGCCGACCGACCGCGCTGCCGGAATCCTCGCCGGCCAGCAACCGCCGGTGCAGTTCGCGCAGTTCGGCGCTGGGTTCCACGCCGAGTTCCTCGATCAGCAGCTTCCGCATCCGCCGGAACACGGTCAACGCCTCCGACCGCTGGCCCGAACGGTCCAGCGCCACCATCAGCATGCTCGCCGGCCGTTCCCACAGCGGGTTGCGCAGTAGTTGCGCGCGAAGCTCCGGCAACAGTTCCGCGTGCTGCCCGAGTGACAGCTTCGCCTGGAGGTACTGCTCGTAGACGCGTTCCCGGCGCGCCTCCAGTTGGGTCGCCTCGGCCTCCAGCATCGGGCCCAGCGCGACGTTCTCCAGCGCCCGTCCGTGCCAGGTGCCCAGCGCGCGCTCGAAGTAGCGGCAGGCGGCGAGGGCGTCCGCGGACTGCTCGCCCCTGGCAGCCAGGTCGGTGAAGGTCGCGACATCCAGTTCGCCGGGCTGCACGGTCACCATGTGCCCGCCGCGGCGGGTCTGCAGGCGGGACTCCGGTTCTCCGGGCAGCCGAAGGATTCGGCGCAACCTGGTCAGGTAGGTCCGCAGATTCGATCTGGCCGAGCTGGGCACATCCGACCAGACCAGTTCCAACAACTTGTTCGTGGCGACTTCTTCATTGGCGTGTAACAACAGCGCGACAAGGACAGCGCGCTGTCGAGGTCCGCCCAGAGGGCGTGCCTGCCCGCACTGATACAGGTCCACCGGCCCGAGTAGCTGGAATTTCACACTAAACCCCGACTCCTGAGAGCAACTGGGGTCATGGTCGCACGGGCGGTCCGGTGAGCCAACCCGTTGATCCCCGGCCATTTGTCAGGATCGACAGATTCCCCGGACTATCTGCGGAATTCGCCGGCGGCCGTGTGCGCGGTGTGTGCGGCGCTATGTGCGACTCGTTGCCAGACTGGCCCCAGGTCGTCAGTAAAGCGGATCGGCACGGGAGCCTTCGGTTGGGGGGCAGCGTCGCGATCGGCGGCACGAGCACGGTTGGCAACTGTCGGCAGGGAATGACCAGCTATCGAGGGGTGGCATTGGTGGAGTGTTCATGCTGCCAGGATGCCGATCACGACTGCGACGCGGCAGCGGACGTGCCGCCGAACTGGAGCGCGAACGAGTCGGGTGGCGGGCCGTGCGAATGGGTGCCGGTGGGTTCGCTGCGGCTGGGTGACTCGCCGCGAACCGGCGGGGTCGACGACGAACACGCACGTGCGTTGGCGAAGCTGGACACCCATCTCCCGCCCATCGTCGTGCATCGCACCACGATGCGCGTGATCGACGGGGCACACCGGCTGCGAGCCGCCGAACTCGGTGCGCGCCAGTACATCGCGGCGCGATTCTTCGACGGCGACGAGCGCGACGCGTTCGTGTTCGCGGTGGGCGCCAACACGGCCAACGGGCTGCCGTTGTCGCTGGCCGAGCGCAAGGCGGCCGCCGCGCGGATCATCCTGAGCCACCCGACCCGGTCGGACCGGTGGATCGCGCTGGTCAGCGGGTTGACCGCGACCACGGTCGGCACGATCCGGAAGCGTTCGAGTGTCGAGGAAACACAGTCGAACACCCGGCTGGGTCGGGACGGCCGGCAGCGGCCGGTGGACAGCTCCGAGGGCCGACGGCTGGCCGGCGAACTGATGCGGGACAACCCGAACCGGTCACTGCGCGACGTCGCCAGGACAGCCGGCATCGCCCCGTCCACCGTGTTGGACGTGCGCAATCGGCTGAGCCTCGGCCAGGACCCGGCGCCGGCCCGCCGCGAGGGCACGGCCAGGACCGAGCGGCCCGACGCAGCCGCCCGGTCGGCGCGACCGCACGTGTCGGCCCGGGCCGAGGCGGACGTGGACCCCGTCACGATCATGCAGACGCTGTGCCGGGACCCGTCGCTGCGGTTCACCGAGGTGGGCCGGGCACTGCTGCGCTGGCTGGACTCGCACGACGTGGCCGCTCGGGCGACGGTGCCACCGGTGGCCGGCATCCCGAGTCACTGCCTCGGCATGATCGCCGCTCTGGCCCGGCACAACGCGACGTTCTGGCTGGCCCTGTGCGAGCGGATCGACGAGGTCGAACGAGACCGGTGGCCGGCCGCCGCCGAGCAGCAGCCCCGGGTCGCCCCGTGACGGTCGCGGTGGTGTCGCCGGCCCGTGCCCGTCGGCCGGGTGTCCGGTCCGAAGCCAAGATGGGAACCCGACATGCAGCGCCTGGACCCCGCTCGTGCGGTGCTGATCACCGGCGGCAGCGGCTTCATCGGCACCCACCTGGCGACCAGCCTGGCGCGTCAGGGACTGCGGGTGGTCGTCGCCGATCGGGTGACCCGGCCGGCCGGACCGGTCGAGTACGTGCGCCTGGACATCTCCTCGTTCCCGGGGTGCCTGCGGCTGATCCGCGCGGTTGACCCACAGGTGGTGTTCCACCTGGCCGCCTCCTCGACGGTCGACTCGGCGTTCCGCGATCCGCACGGGTCCCTGGTGACCAACATCGCCGGAACGGTGAACCTGCTGGAGGCGGTCCGGGTCGCCGGCGGCGACCTGGCGCGGTTCGTGTTGACCTCGACCGACAAGGTCTACGGGGCGCTGGTGGGCGAGGCGTACCTGGAGACCTCGCCGCTGAACGCGCGCGGCGCCTACGACGTGGGCAAGATGTCCGCCGACCACCTGGTGCGGCTCTACGGCTACGAGTTCGGCCTGCCGGTGACGACGCTGCGGCTGTGCAACGTCTTCGGTCCCGGCGACCCCAACACCGACTCGCGGATCGTGCCCCGGACGCTCAGCCGCCTGTTCGCCGCGACCGGGCCACTGCCGCCGGTGATCTACGCGGAGTCGATGGGGCACGGCCGGGACTACGTCTATGTGACCGACGTGGTGCGCGCGCTGACGACGGTCGCGGGCGAGCCGCGGGCCCTCGGGGCGGTGTTCAACATGGCGCCGGCCGCCCACCGCAGCACGCTCGACCTGGTCGAGGAACTGATCGAGCGCTCCCGGGAAGCCTGCGAACCAGCTGATCGGGAGCGCGCGGCGGCCATTCGCAAGAATGGTTATGAGGTGGTCGGCGGGTTCGGCCTGTCCAGTGCGTTGGAAAGGCAGCATTGCGACGCGACAAAACTGGGCGAACTCGGCTTCACGAATCAGGTATCGATGTCCGAAGGGCTGCGCCGCACCGTCGGCGCGTTCCTGGCAGACCGTGGGATCGGTTAGCGAACGGGACATTCGGTTGCGCTGTGCAGCCGGCCCGGCTACGTTCGGTGGGCAGGTCGACTTCACTTCCGTGGAACCGGGAAGTTCATTCTTTTTGTTTTGTGGCGCGATTTGTGACGCATTCGACTATTCGACCACGCACTCCTGTCGAAGGGTTGGCGGCAATGTTGTCAGTTGGTCCGGGATCGGTGTCCGAGGACGCCGAGAACAGTCGGCGTCGGCAGGAGTACGAACACGAGCTGGACACCGGTGGTGCCGCGTTCTTCCAGTCGAAAGCCGATTCGTGCCCGTGGTGCGGCGCGGTGGACATCCGGTCGCGCATCCGGGTCGCCGACACCCGCCAGTGCAAGCCGGGGACCTTCGAGATGTACGAGTGCGGCTCGTGCGGCCACGTGTTCCAGAACCCGCAGCTCACCGAAACCGGTCTGGCCTACTACTACCGCGACTCCTATGACGGGCTCGGCCGCGACCACTACGCCTCGATGGCCGAATACTCCCGGTCCGCCTATCAGCGGCGGGTCCGACTGCTGACGGACGGCCGACCGCTGCGGAACTGGCTGGATGTCGGCGCCCGGCAGGGACATTTCTGCCGGGAAGCACGTAGGTCGTTGCCAGGGACCAAGTTCTGGGCGTTGGATCGCAGCGCCGAGATCCTGGCCGCGGCCGACCGCGGCTGGGTCGACGCCGCCGCGTGCACCCCGCTGGTCGAGTTCGCCGAGGAGCACCGGGAGCGGTTCGACGTGGTCAGCGCGATCCACTACCTGGAGCGCACCGCGACACCGAAGCGAGAGCTGGACGCGATCCGCGCGGTGCTGCGCGACGGGGGGACGGCACTGATCGAACTGGTGAACCCGCGCAGCCCGTTCGCCCGACTGCACGGCCGGTTCTGGTACTGCTGGATGGCGCCGCAGAACCTGCACCTGATGCCGTGGCGCAACTTCTGCCGGCTGCTGGAAGAACGCGGTTTCCGGGTGGAGCGGGTGGAACTGGGCCGGGCGAACAAGCCGTTCGACAACCTGGCCGCCTTGCTCACCGCGCTCAACTACCGACTGCCGCCGGCCCGGTCGTGGCCGTGGCTGCGGCATCGGGTGGGGCCGGCCGACCGGCTGGCGCGGACGTTCGTGTTCGCGTCGGCCATGCCGGTGCTGGCGCTGGCCGTGCTGCTGGATCTGGTGACACAGCGGGTGATCCGGCGTGGCCAGGGCGGCAACGCCTACCGGATCGTCGCCGTGGCGTGCTGACTCCGTTCGCGACAGAGCTCCGACAACTCGGGAAGGCGGACCAGGGTGGACGTCCGACAGCTTCGGACACTGGCCGAGAAGGCCGCTGAGCGCGCGATCACGAACCTCTACGACCGGCAGCGGGAGGACGGCTCGTGGGTCGACCGGTTGTCGTCCTCGACGATCGCCACCGCGCTGGGCGCGCTCTCGCTCAACCGTGCTGACCCGGTCGGCTACCGGGAACAGGTCGGCGCGGCCGTGCGGTGGCTGCGGGACTGCCAGCGCAGCGACGGCGGTTGGGCCATGGCCGACACCGAATGGCCGAGCAGCCCCGGAATGACCGCGTTCGGGCTGGCCGCGCTGCACGAGATCGACCCGGACGCCTCATCCGGCGCCATCACCAGAGCCAGGACGTTCCTCGACGAGAACGACGCGGTGCACGCCATTCCCGGGCTGACCGGCGATGCCCCCACGACCTGGCCGGCCGCGCTGCCGACCGTCTGGGCGCTGACCGGACTGCGCGACTTCGACCAGCAGCCCGACCTGCCCGTCGAGGCGGTGCTGGTGCCGCGCCGATGGCGCAACAAGGTGTCGATCGCGCTGCCCGCGATCCTCGGCCTTGGCGTGATGCAGAGCCGAACCATGCGGCGCGGCCCGCTGCGGCGACTGCTCGGCCGGGTCGCCGAGCCGAAGGCGCTGGACTGGCTGCGGGAGGTCTCCGGCACCAACGGCGGCATCGAGGAGTGCCCGATGATCGCCGGGTTCGTCTACCTCGGACTGCGGGAGGCCGGCGTCGGGCCGGACCTGCAACTGACGTCGCTGAGCTATCTGTTGCAGACCCAGCGGGAGGACGGCTCCTGGGCGATTGACCGGGACCTGGAGATCTCGGTCACCGCGTACTCGATCATGGCGCTGAGCGAGTTCCAGGACGTGGCGACCGAGCCGCTGACGCAGGGCACCCGGGAATGGCTGCTGCGCAACCAGTGGAACAAGCCGTTTCGCCAGTTCGGCCTGCCTGCCGGCGGCTGGAGCTGGGCCAACCCGTCGGGCTGGCCGGAGTCCGAGGACACCGCGGTCGTGCTGGGCGTGTTGGCCGATCTCGGTGTGCCGCGCACCCATCCCGCGGTTCAGCTCGCGATCCGGTGGCTGCTGTCGATGCAGAACCGCGACGGCTCGTGGTCGGAGTGGGTGCGCGACACCCACATCATGAACGACCGGCCCTGCCCCGGTGTCACGGCGCACGTGCTCATGGCGCTGCGCGGGTACGGGCTGCCGAGTTCGCCCGGCTCGGCCTGCGCGCGGGCGCTGGCCTACCTACGCGAACACCAGGAGAAGGACGGCTCGATCTCGTCGGTGTGGTTCCGCGACAACACCCACGGCACCAGCAGGCTGCTCGAAGCGTTCGTGGACAGCAGGAACGGCCACGCGCCCGCCGCCGACGCGGCCCGGAAGTGGCTGTTGGCCAACCAGGCCGACGACGGCGGCTGGCCGCGCCACCACGAACTCCCGCCGCGCGGCAGCACCACCGAGGAGACGGCGTGGGCGCTGTTCGCGCTGCTCAAGGGGGGCACCGACGCCTGCGACCCGGCCATCCTGCGGGCCGTGGAGTGGCTGGTGAACCACCAGGAGGGCCGCGGCACGTGGCGGCCGAGCAACGTCGGGCTGTACTTCGACGACCTCTGCTACACCGACGACCTGATCGCGCACACGTTCGCATTGCGCGGCCTGGGCCGGTGGATCAAGACCGTCGCCCGCGACCGGAGCACGGCATGAACGCCCGGGCCCGGCGCCCGCCCGGCTCCATGCCCCCGGGACCCCGGCTGCCCGCGCTGGTGCAGACCGCGTTCTGGGCGGTGGCGCCGGTTCGGTTCGGCGTGACCTGCCAGCGCCGCTACGGACCGCTGTTCACCGCGCGCATCCTGGGTTTCGGCGATGTCGTGTACATCAGCACCCCCGACGGAATCCGCCGGATTCTGCGGGACGACGCCGGGGACTTCGACGCCGCCGCGGCCAACGAGTCGATCAGGTTCGTGGTCGGCGAGCACTCGTTGCTGATGACCGACGACGCCACCCACGCCGAGCGGCGCCGGATACTGATGAAGCCGTTGCACGGCAGCAACATCGCCGACTACGTCGACGTGATGGTCGCCGTGGTCGAGGCGGAGGTGCGGCGCTGGCCGGTGGGTGGCACCGTCCGGCTGCTGGAGTGCTTCCAACGGGTGACGTTGGAGGTGATGATCCGCGCGGTGTTCGGCATCACCGACTCCACCCGGCTGCGCAGGCTGCGGGTGCTGGTGCCGCGCCTGCTCGACATCAACCCGCTGATCATCCTGCTGCCGGCGGTGCGCCGGAACTTCGGCGGAGTCGGTCCGTGGGCGAAGTTCCAACGGCTGCTCGGCGAGGTCACCGAGATCATCTTCGCCGAGATCGCCGATCGGCGGGCGGAGTTGGCGAGTGATCCGGCGGGCCGGGGCGGTGATGTGCTGTCCATCCTGCTGGCCACCGGGGAGGACGGCGAGGACCTCACCGACCAGGAGTTGCGCGACCATCTGGTGACCCTGCTCGCGGTCGGGCAGGAGACCACCGCGACCCAGTTGGCCTGGTTCTTCGAGCGCGTGCTGCGCTCGCCCGACGCGCTGCGCCAGGTCCGGGCCGCGATTGCCGGCGATGACTGGAAGGTGCTCGACGCGGCGATCCACGAGGCGATCCGGGTACGACCGACCACTTTGGACATCGGCCGGGTCGCGGTGCGGCCCTGGGCGGCGGGCGGTTACCTGTTCCCGGCGGGCACGATGTTCGCGGTGTCGCTGGGGCTGTTGCACATGTCGGCGGACCTGCACCGGGCGCCGGAGACCTACTCGATCGACCGGTTCCATCCGGTCGAGCCACCCAGCGCGCATTTCCTTCCGTTCGGCGGTGGCGCGCACCGCTGCCTCGGCGCGTCCCTGGCGATGACCGAGATGCGCACGGTGATCAGCACGATTCTGCGTCACGTCCGGCTGGAACTGCCCAGCGCCGCGGCGGAGGGCGTGCGACCCAAGGGACCGATGCTCGTGCCGCGCCGCGGCGCCGAGGTCCGCATCGCCGGGAACCACCTGCTGGCCGCCGGCGCACCGACCGGCCCGGTCCGAGAGTGAGGCGTGTACCCGTGTCTGCCCGTCCTTTCCCGTTCCCCCGGGCGTCCCGATTGGACATCGAGCCGGAGTACCGGCAGTTGCAACGGCTGGCACCGGTCAGCCGGGTGGCCTTCCCCTACGGCGAGGAGACCTGGCTGGTCACCCGGTACGCCGACGTCCGCACGGTGCTCACCGATCCGCGGTTCTCCCGCTCGGTCTCGCTGGAGCGCGACGTTCCCCGGGTCACCGAGGAGAACTTCAGCGGCGGCATCGTCGCCATGGACCCACCCGAGCACACCCGGGTCCGGTCGGTCTGCCGGCACGCGTTCACCGCGCGAACCGTGGCGCGACTGCGCGAACGGGCCACCGCGATCGCCACCGAGCTGATCAAGGACGCGGTGGCCGGCGACACGTTCGACGGGGTGGAGGAGTTCTCCCTGCCGTTCACCCTGAAGATGATCTGCGAGCTGCTGGGCGTGCCCTACGAGGATCGCGGCCAGTTCCGGCACTGGGCGCAGGCGGGCCTGGCGACCACGGCGATCTCCGAGCAGGAGCGGTGGGACGCGACCGGGAAGATGTGGGACTACGTCGCGGCGCTGGTGGCGTTACGGCGGCGGCAGCCCGCGGACGACCTGATGTCGGCGATGCTCGCGGTCCAGTCCGAGACCGGCAGTGTGACCGACGACGAACTGGTGATCGTGGTGATGACCGTGCTCGTCGCCGGTTACGAGACCACCTCCACCCAGCTGCCGAACTTCATGTACGTGCTGCTGGCCGGCCCCGACCGGTTCCGGACGCTGATGGCCGACCCGACGCTGATCCCCTCGGCGGTCGAGGAGCTGATGCGGTACGTGCCGTTGGAGGCCAACGGCACCAGCCCGCGTTACGCGCTGGAGGACGTGGTGCTCAGCGGAACCCGGATCGAGGCCGGCTCGCCGGTGGTACCCGCGTCGGTGATCGCCAACCGGGACCCGGAGGTGTTCGCCGACCCCGATCGGCTGGATTTTGCCCGTGATCCCAACCCGCATCTCGGCTTCGGTGTCGGTGCCCACTTCTGCCTCGGCGCGCCGCTGGCCCGGCTGGAACTCCAGGTGGCGCTGGAAGTGCTCACCTCGGCCGCGCCGGGACTGCGGCTGGCCGACGGGGAGCGCGGCATCGACTGGAAGACCGGGATGTTCGTGCGCGGCCCGTCCCGGCTGGTCCTGACTGGCCGGGCCTGACCGCGGCGCAGGAACGGAGGACAACATGACCGCACCCGAACCAGTGACCTCCCGGGAGCCACCGCCGGTGGAACGGTTCCGGCCGGCTGACCTGGACGAGCGGGACTGGCGCGAGCTGCGCGCGAGTTGCCCGGTGTCCCGGGCGACCGGTCCTGACGGGGCGCCCGTCTGGTTGGTCAGTCGCTATCAGGACATCCGCACCGTGCTGGGCAGCCAGACGTTCAGCGTCTCGCCGGTCGACCTGGACCACGGCAGCGGCACCGCCGAGGCGAACGAGTCGATCTTCCAGGACCCACCGAAGCACACCAGGCTGCGCGGCCTGGTGGCCGGCCCGTTCGCGGTCGGTCACGTCGGGCGTTACCGGGACGGCATCCGGGCCAAGGCCGACCAGTTGCTGCGGCCGATGGGCACCGCGGGCCGGCTGGTGGACGTGCTGGCCGACTTCGCCAAGCCGTTGACCATGAACGTGATCGCCCAGGTCGTCGGCGTGCCCGAGCCGGACCGGGCGATGTTCCAGCGGTTGTCCGACCAACTGCTGGTGCCCTTGTCGCAGGCGCAGGGCGTGGTCGCCCGCGAAGGCTGGCAGCAGCTCAACGACTACGTGCGCGACCTGATCGCCGAGTGTCGGCGCACCACCGGCCGGGACGGCGACCACCTGCTCGCGCACCTGATTCGCGCGCAGCAGGACGAGGGCACGGTCGATGACGTCGAGTTGGCGACGATGGTGCTGGGCCTGCCGGTCGCCGGTTATGTCAGCACGACCAACGCGATCGCCGTGGCCGTGCGCTATCTGCTCGAATTCGGCTGGCTGGACCGGCTGCGCACCGACACCGAGGGCCGGACGCTGCGCCGGGAGTTCACCGAGGAGGTGCTGCGCATCCAGTCCGGGGACAACGGCGAGTCGATGCCGCGCTTCGCCGCGCAGGACGTGCGACTGGGTGAGGTCACCATCCGTAAGGGCGACATGGTGGTCGCGCCGCTGGTGGCGGCCAACCGGGACGAGGAGTTGTTCGCCGACCCGGACACGTTCGAGCCGCGGCGGCCCGCGCTGATCCGGCACCTCGCCTTCGGCTTCGGCATCCACCGCTGTCTGGGCGCCAACCTCGCACGGCTGGAACTACAGGTCGCCACCGATGCCCTGGTCGAGTGCGGGCTGAACTTCGAGATGGTGGAGGAGTGGGAATCGGTGCCGTGGAAGGTGAACATGCTGGGTGACCGGTTCCCCGAACGGATGCTGCTGCGGGCCGGCCGCACGGGCGGAGCCGCGTGATGGGCAACCGCATCCTGTTCGCGTCGATCCCGGCCTGGGGGCACGTGTATCCCGTGCTGGCGGGTCTGGCGGAGCTGGCCGGGCGGGGCCACCAGGTGAGCTGCCTGGCGTCGGAGAGCTTCGCCGCCGAGGTCGGCCGGGTCGTCGACGTGGTGGCCTACCGGTCCCCGATGGATTCCGGGCAGGCCGAACTGTCGGACATGGCCAACGTGCTGCCGATGCTGCTGGCCGAGACGCGGGCGTCGTACGCGGTGCTCGACGCCGCCGTGCGGGAGCACCGGCCGGACGTGATCGTGTCCGACGTGCTGTCGATGTCGGGGTGGCTGCTGGGCCGGGCCCACCACATCCCGGTGGTTCGCACCTGGCCGGTGTTCGCGTCGAACGCGGAGTTCTCCCTGCACCAGGACTACGGGTCGCGGATGGACACCGACGAGTCGATGGCGGTCTTCTTCGCCGCCGCCTCGTCGTTCCTGCACGAGATCGGCCTGGGCGCGGAGGTCTCACCCGAGCAGCTCTTCGACAACGAAGCCGACCACAACATCGCGCTGTTCCCGCGGGAGATCCAGCCGTGCGGCGAGACGTTCGACTCTCGGTTCACCTTCATCACCCCGTGCATCCGGCCGGCCGAGCGGTCACCGGAACTGGCCTGGCTGCGGGAGTCCAGGCCACTGGCGGTGGTTTCGCTGGGCACGGTGTTCAACGACCGGATCGGCTTCTTCCGCACCTGCATCGAGGGCGTCGAGCGGCTCGGCTGGCACACCGCCGCCGCACTGGGCAACAAGATCTCCCCGGCGGACGTCGGGCCGATCACCGACCGGGTGCTGCTGCGGGCGACGCTGCCGATGATCGACACGTTGCGGCACGCCTCGGTCGCGATCACCCACGGCGGCCTGACCAGCACGCTCGAAGCGCTGGCGCAGGGCGTCCCGGTGCTGATCACCCCGCAGATCGGCGAGCAGCGCGGCGTCGCGGACAGCATCGAGGCGCTCGGGCTGGGTGTTCGGCTGCCCGAGCCGTTCACCGCGGCCGAGTTGGCGGACGTGATCACCCGGGTCGCCGGCGATGCGGCGATGACACAGCGGCTGGCCCGGTTCGCGGCGCGGCTGGGTCGCGGCGACGGCGCCGCCGAGTTCGCCGACGCGGTCGAAACGAACATCCGGGTGCGGAGCTGAGCAGAGGAGATGGTGGACATGCAGCAGGACGAGTTGACCGAGCCGCTGACGGGCTACCCGTTCCCGCGTGACTCGATCATCGAGCCGGCCCCGGCGCTGGCGCGGCTGCGCGAGGCCGCCCCGATCCAGCCGGTCCGGACCGCGGACGGCGGGACGGCCTGGCTGGTCACCCGGTACGCGGACGTGCGCGAGGTGCTGAACCACGCAGCCTTCGGCACCGGCTACCCGGGCGTCATCCCGACCGCGGACGAGAACAACCTGGCGGCCGGTTTCATGTTCCTCAAGGACCCACCCGAGCACACCCGGCTGCGGCGCACCGTGGCCAGGGCGTTCACCGCCCGGCGGATCGCCGAACTGCGCGAGCGCGCCGAGGTGGTCGCCGAGGAGTTGGTCACCGCGGCGCTGGCCAAGGGCGGCGTGATCGATGTCCAGGAGGAGTTCGCCTACCCGCTGCCGATCGCGATCATCTCCGAGCTGCTGGGCATCCCGGAGACCGACCGGGGCCGGTTCCGGCGCTGGGCGGACATCGTGCTGCGCGCGGTCGGTGGCGCCGCCGAGGACGTTGGGGCGGCGTTCCTGGACCTCCAGCGGTTCGTGGTCGAACTGGTCGAGTCCAAACCGGACGGTGTGGACCTGCTCAGCGAACTGGCGCGGGACTCGGGCGGTCCGGAGGGGCTGAGCCGGCTGGAGATCGCGTCGATGGCGATGGGCCTGCTGATGGCCGGCTATGTCACCACCGCGTCGGCGATCTCCCACGGCCTGCTGCGGCTGTTCGCGAACGAGGCGGTGCTGCGGGGCGTCCGGTCCGGCGAGCTGGAGATCGAGCGGGTGGTCGAGGAACTGTTGCGGCTACAGGACGAGGAGGTCGGCATCCAGCGGATCGCCCAGGCCGACGTGGACATCTGCGGGGTGCGGATCGCTCTGGGCGAGACGGTCATCGCCTCCCGGGTGGGCGCCAACCGCGACCCGCACGAGTTCGCCGACGCCGACGCGATGCGGCCGGCCGAGGCGCGCAGCCCACACCTTGCGTTCGGCCACGGCATCCATCACTGCCTCGGCGCGGCGCTCGCCCGGATGGAGCTGACCGTGGCGCTGGGCACCCTGCTCAACCGGATTCCGGGCCTCCGGCCGGCCGACCCGCCGCACGAGGTGGTGTGGCGGGTGGAGGGCATGGACGTCAGCATCGAACGGCTCCCGGTCACCTGGTGAGCCCGACCCACCCCGGAAATCGAAACCACGGCACGATCGAATCGGAAGGTCCTGGCTGACCATGGGTAAGACAGTTCCCCGCCTCACCCGACCCTACGACCCGGCGCGGCTGGACGAACTGGTCCGCGACCGAGGC
The DNA here is from genome assembly GCA_036268615.1 of Pseudonocardiaceae bacterium. Classification (GTDB taxonomy): domain Bacteria; phylum Actinomycetota; class Actinomycetes; order Mycobacteriales; family Pseudonocardiaceae; genus DATATV01. The sequence continues at coordinate 16,923 of DATATV010000138.1, read as the reverse complement.
GCGGTGATCCTCGCGGAGGCGTACTCGACCGAGCAGTGCGACACGTTCCTGGCGCAGGTCGAGGACTATCTCGCCGGGCACCCCGCCGAGGCGGCATACGCGGCAGGCTCGGTGCTCGGCGGATTCCAGGGCGACACCACCGCGACCCTGCACGGACTCGTCGGGGCGATCCCGTGCGCACCGGAGATGGTGTTGCAGCGCGACATCCTCGACTGTTCCCGCCGGGTGCTGAGCCCGCTGTCGGACACGGTCCTGCTGACCATCGCCGAGTACATGGCGCGTCAGCCCGGGGCGTTCCGCCAGGAGTTGCACTGCGACACGTTCTCCTGGCGGCACGCCCCGTCCGGGCCGGACCCGATCGCGCTCACCGTGATGGCCGCGATGAGCGACTTCACCGCCGAGAACGGGGCGACCTGGGTCGTGCTGGACAGCCACGGCGGTCCGCCGACCGCGCAGGCGCCGGACTGGAGCGAGGCGGTGCGGGCCACCATGACGAAGGGCGACGCGCTGCTGTTCCGGGCGGACCTCTTCCACGCCGGCGGCGCGAACACCACCGAGTCGGACGTGCGGCACATCTTCTCGATGGGATTCCAGGTGGGTTGGCTGCGCCAGGTGGAGAACACGTCGCTGAGCGTGCCGCCGGCCCTGGCCGCCGCACTCGCACCCGAACTGCAGGAACTGCTGGGCTACTCGCACGAACTGGTGCTGGGCCTCTACAAGGGTGGTCACCCGAAGAACGCGCTGGCCCGCGGCGGCGCTAACGGCGGGGTTCGTAGCGCGCCCGCATCAGCCGTCGAGCCAGCACGGTGAGCAGCAGCGACGGCACGCCGACCAGCAGGGCCAGCTCGACCCGGCCGGCGGCCGCGATGAGGAAGGTGCCCAGGACGATCCGCTCGGCCACCACGATCTCGTGGGCGCGCAGTCCCACCGCGCGGGGGATCGGCCGGGGTGCGCGGATCACCGGGCGCAGGGCCACCCAGCCCAGGGCGATCACGACGGCCAGCGGCGGGTAGTAGCCGAGCGGATCGACCCGGCTGCCCGGCACCAGTGGGCCGCCCAGCGCGAGGACCACCCACCCGACGTAGAACCAGACCAGCCCGCGCACGGTCGCCTCGTCACCGGCGCGGACCGGGTAGGTGAGGTAGCCACCCCGGCGGTCGCCGTCCCGGTCGCACAGCGCACCGAGGAGGTTCGAGCCCGAGTCGTGCACCCAGAACATCAGGGCCAGCGGGACGAGTGCCGGCGCGGGCAGGGTGTGCACTGTCATCGAGCCGTACAGCAACGCCAACGCGGTGGGCAGGCCGCGGCTGACGTTGCCCCAGAGGCCCCTGCCCTTCAGCCAGCGGGCGTAGGCGACGCCGAAGACCGTCGCCGGTAGCGCCAACAACACGGTGAACGGATTGACCAGTACCGCCAGCACCGCCCCCGACCCGATCAGGACGATCATCAGGTTGCGGGCGGTGAGCGGTTGAATCCGGCCCGACGGTATCGGCCGATGCGGCTTTGTCAGGGCGTCGAGGTCCCGGTCGAAATAGTCACCGCCGTACAGCGACGCGATCCAGGCGAGGGTCGGGACGAGCCAGGCGAGAAACAACAGCTTCGGGTCGGCGTGCGGCTCGGTGAGAATTGCTCCGCTCAGGCCGACCGTGCCGGCGTAGAAAACTGTGTCCGGCCGGCACGCTTCTACGTGGGCGAGCAGCGTGACCTGAATCGAATGGATGCGGTGCATATTCGGGAAGGTAACAAGAATCGCTGTCGTGCCGGCGGTCCGGACGCGAACCGGGTCATCGGTGAATGGAGGTTGTGATGGCCGCCCGTACCGCGCACGTGATCGGCGCCGGCATAGCGGGACTCGCGACGGCACTGGCGTTGGCCGGCCAGGGCTGGACCGTGCGGGTCTTCGAACGAAACCCTGAACCACGCACCACGGGGGGCGGCATCGGCATCACCCCCAACGGAATGCTCGCGCTCAACGCGATCGGCGTCGGCGACGCGGTCCGCGCCCGGTCGGTGATCCAGTGCGAGGGTGGCGTGCGGGCGCCGGGCGGGCGGTGGATCGCGCGCACCGGCCTGCGGTTCGTCGAGCAACGCTACGGCGAGTCGATCCGGGCGCTGCTGCGGCAGGACCTGACCAGGGCGCTGACCGACGCGCTGCCACCGGGAACCGTGCGCTACGGAGCACCCGTGCGACTCGCCGGGACCGGCGACGCGGACCAGCCGGCCACGATCCGGCTGGCGGGCACCGAACTGGAGTCGGACCTGGTGGTCGCCGCCGACGGCATCCGCTCGGCGGTGCGCGGCGCCCTGCACCCCGCGCATCCCGGGCTGCGCGACACCGGGTCGGTGAGCTGGCGCTGCGTGGTACCGGCCGACGGGCTGGCGGTGGTCGCCGCGGAGACCTGGGGATCGGGCCTGCGGCTGTCGATCCTGCCGCTGCCCGGTGGGCGGGTGCACTTCTCCGCGCTGGCCAGGATGACCGGCCGGCGGGCCGCGGTGGGGACCGGGGGTGGTCCCTCGGCGCTGTTCCGGCGCTGGCACGACCCCATTCCCCGGCTGCTGGAGCGCTCGGCGGGGGAGGTGCTGTTCTTCGACCGGATCGAAGAACTCCCGCGCCCGGTGGGCAGTTTCTTCGCCGGCCGGGCGGTCCTGGTCGGCGACGCCGCGCATCCGATGACACCCAACATCGGCCTGGCCAATCTGGCGCTGGAGGACGCCGTCGAACTCGCGCACGCCATTGGTCCCGCCCGGTCCTGGCCGCGGCTGCGGGCCGGTCTGACCGACTACGACACGAGCCGGCGGTCGCGCACCTCCCGGCTGAGCCGGACGTCGCGGTGGATGGGCCGGTTCGCCGAGCTGTCCTCGCCGGCGGCCGTCGCCGCGCGCAACAGCGGGGTGTGGCTCGGCGGTTTCCTGCCCGAGATCGTGTCCCGCCGCTCGATGGACGCCATGGTCGGCTGGACGCCACCGGGCGACTGACCGGTGCCCGGCGTTCGCGCGCCGATCATTGTGTGTTTCCGCCGGCGCTGTTTGAATGCGTTTACCAAAGCAGAGCCCGGCGGTCGGTTTCGGTTTCCAGATTTTCCGACCCGGCCGGAAATATGCTGACGCGAAGCTGGGACAGGATGGAATCGCGAGATTTCGAGCTGCTCATCGGTCAGAACATCATCGACAAGTACCATTCGGACGCCGGCCGGCCGAATGTTTTCGAATTGGTCGGCCGGCAGTGGGACCTGCTCGACGATGTCTGGCCGCCGGCCTATTCTCCGGGCGGCGAGCTGTTCGCCGACCTGATCCCGTTCGCCACCATGTCCGCATTTCTGGAAATGGGTTGCGGAACCGGAATCATGTCGGTGCTCGCGGCGCTGGCCGGCGTCGAGCGGGTGGTCGGCCTGGACATCAACCCGGCCGCCGTGCGCAACACCGAGTGCAACGCCCGGCGGCACGGTGTCGCCGACCGGGTCACCGCCCGGACCAGCGACCTGTACTCGGCGATCGAGCCGGGCGAGCGGTTCGACGGGATCTACTGGAACCCGCCGTTCCTCAACGCGCCCGAGGACGTGGTCGACTCCTCGATCTGGCACGAGACGATGTTCGACCCGGCGTACGCAAAACTGCGCAGCTTCCTGGCCGACGGCCGGAACCTGCTCACCCCACGCGGCCGCGCCTACCTGTGGTTCGGCGAGGCGTTGGGCAACCCGACGCTGATCGGCGACCTGGCCGAGGAGACCGGCTACGAACTCGACGTGCTCACGAAGATCGAGATGTCGGAGATCCCCGAAGCCCTTGCCGATGCGTTCCCCGCGGATCTGGTCGGCGGGGCCGCCAACGAGGGCGCGGCCTGGTACCTGCACCTGCTGGAGCTGAGGCCCCGATGAGGCGCGTCGGTGACCGGACCACGAACGGAGCCGTGCTGCCATGACCGACCTGCTGCAGAAGGCGATCAAGATCGCCGACGAGGTGCTGCTGCCCGCGGCGGACGAGGTCGATCGCACCGGGCGGATCCCCGAGGGCCACTTCCATCGGCTCGCCGAGGACGGCTTCTACGGCTTGGTCGCGCCCACCGAACTCGGCGGCCAGGGGGTCGAGTTCCCGCACTTCCTGCAGATCATCGAGACCCTTGCCGGCGCCTGCCTGACCACCGCGTTCACCTGGTTGCAGCACCACGGCGTGGTGATGGGGCTGGTGATGACGCCGAACACGGCGCTGCGCGAGAAGTACCTCAGCCGCGCGGTCAGCGGCGAACTGCGCGGTGGCGGCGCGTTCTCCGGGGTCATCCCGAGCCCGCCCCGGCTGACGGCGCGCCGGCACGGCGAGGGCTGGCTGCTCAACGGTGATGTCATGTTCGTCAGCGGGTGGGGCATCGTCGACGTGCTGCACGTCTCCGCGATCGACGAGGACAGCGGCGAGGTCGTCAACGGGCTGATCGAGGCGCGCCTGGGCACCGGGATCGCCGAGGCACAGCCGCTGGATCTGGTCGCGGCCCAGGCGAGCAGGACCGTCCGCCTGGTCTTCGCCGACCTCTCGCTGCCCGACGAGATGGTCACCACCCGGGCGAACCGCGACGAGTTCCTCAACGGTCTGGCCATCGGCCTGCGAGTGGACAGTTCCCTTGCGCTGGGCCTGATCCAGCGGGCCCTGGTGGGCATGGACGCCGCCGGCCAGCAGGACGTGGCCGAGAAGTTCCGGGTCGAGGCCGCCGCCCTCCGCCGCCGGTTCGACGCGGCGCTGGGCGACCCGGCGAGCCTGCCGGCCCTGCGCGCCGCCTGCTCGGAGTTGGCGCTGCGGGTGTGCGGCGCCCTGGTGGTCGCCGTCGGCGGCCGGGCGCTGCTGCGGGACTGCGACGCGCAGCGGTTGGCCAGGGAAGCCCTGTTCACCCTCGTGTTCGCCAGCCGGCCGAAGGTGAAGTCCTCGCTGTTGGACCTGTTGGGACGGACCGAATGAACCGCGTCCCGTTCGCCGACGGCCAGCTCGCCTACGACGACATCGGGGCCGGGCCGCCGGTGCTGTTCCTGCACGACGGCACGCTCGACCGCCGGGTGTGGGAGCGACAGTTGCGCGCCTTCGACGGTTACCGCGTGCTGAACCTGGATGCCCGCGGGCATGGCGAGTCCTCGACGCCGATGACGCCCTACCTGCGCGGCGACGATGTCATCGCGCTGCTCGACCATCTCGAACTGTCGTCGGCTTTCCTGGTGGGACAGGCGATGGGCGGCACCAGCGCGCTCGACACCGCGCTGGACCACCCCACCCGGGTGGAGGGCCTGGTGCTCAGCGGCTGCGGCACGTCCGAGCAGTACTGGCGCAGCGAGTTCATGGTGGACGCGCTCAAGCGGCAGATGGAGTGCGCCTTTCGCGCGGACACCGACGGCTATCTCGAACTGTTCCTGCGGATGTGGGTGGACGGGCCGAACCGGCAGCCCGACGAGGTCGATCCGTCCATCCGGGAGCGTTGCCGGCAGTTGGCGCTGCACACCGCGACCCGGCACGCCCGGCCGGACCCGGTCATGCCGGGGCGGGCCAAGGACACCTGGGACCGGCTCCCCCAGGTCGGTGCGCCGGTGTTGGGCATCGTCGGTGAACTGGACCTCGTGGACGTGCGGGAGATGCTCGACCGGGTCGTCTCCGAGGTTCCGGACGCGAAGCTCGACGTGTTCGCCGGCACCGGGCACATGGTCAACATGGAACAACCGCAGCGGTTCAACACAACCGTGCGGCGATTTCTCGACGGCCTGTCCGGCCTCGGTTGATGAGGGGATCATGGACCTTCAGTCGTTCACCCTGCCGTTCGACCGGCAGTCGCCGTTCGAACCGCCCGCGGCCTACGCCGAACTGCGCCGCGACTGTCCGGTGATCAGCGCGATCACCGGGTCGGGCGAGCCGACCTGGGTGGTGATCGGCGCACGAGAGGCCCAGCGGGTGCTCTCCGACCGTCGGTTCACCATCACCCGGGACGACAAGGACGTCGACCACGAGTCGCTGCTGTGCGACGGCGACCCGCACGCGCGGCTGCGTCGGGTCGTCTCCCGCGGGTTCAGCCCACGCACGCTGGGCGCGCTGCGTCCCCGGGTCGAGCGGCTGGCCGGCGAGTTCGTCACCGCGATGCGCCGAACCGGCTCGCCCGCGGACCTGGTGGCGGCGGTGTCGCGGCCGATGACCCTGGCGGTGATCACCGAACTGCTCGGTGTGCCGGTGGACGACCGGGATCGGTTCTACAAGTGGGCCGACACGGTGTCGGTCGTCATCGCCGACGACGTGTCGGGGTGGGGACAGGCGTGGGGCGAACTGGTGGAGTTCCTCGGCGGGCTGATCGCGAGCAAGCGCACCGAGCCGGGGGATGACCTGCTCGGCGCCCTGGTCGCGGTCCGCGACGCGGACGACGGCCGGCTCAACGACCGCGAACTGGTGTTGGCGGCGGCCTCCCTGCTCTCCGGCGGCCAGTTGACCACGGTGAACGCGTTGACCATCGGTCTGATCAAACTGCTGGAGTTCGGTGGTGGGCTCGCCGGCTTCCGCGACGAACGGGCGGTGGAGTTCGCCGTCGAGGAGATGCTGCGCCACCAGGCCGGCATCAGCGGCGAGGCGTTCCCGCGCTGGGCCCGGGAGAACGTCGAGCTGGCCGGGCAGCACATCGCCGCGGGCGACATGGTGATCGTCCGGCTGGAGGCGGCGAACCGGGACCCGGCCGTGTTCGACGACCCGGACCGGTTCGACCCCACCAGAACACCGAATCCGCACCTGAAGTTCGGCTACGGCCCGCATCGGTGCATCGGCGCGGCCGTGGCCCGGATGGAGCTGGCCGCAGTGGTCACCGCGCTCGCCGAGCAGCTGCCCGGCCTGACGCTGGCCGGGCCGTCGGCGGAGATCCCGTGGACCGACCACCCGCTGGACAGCGGGCCCGCGACGGTCCTCGTGACCTGGTGAAGCGGCCCGACGAACGACACGACCAAGGACCGATCAGGGGAATCACAGCTCAAGGGGACTCACGATGGTAGATCGGCCACTCCAAGTCGGGCTGGTGCAACAGGGCATCTGGGCCATGTCGCTCGAGTCGATGCCCTTGGCCTCCGGCTATCTCAAGGCCACCGCGATGCGGGACGAACGCATCGCCGCCGCCATGGACGTCCGGATCCACAACTTCGACGGCAGCAGCACGTTGTTCGAGATGGCCAACAAGCTGTTCGCCGAGGGTGCGCCGGACGTGCTGGCGTTCTCCGTGCTCGGCTGGAACTACCAGGAGTTCGGCGCGCTGGCCGAGACGTTCAAACAGGTCAACCCGCGAGGTTGGGTGGTCTTCGGCGGCAATCACGTCTCCCAGCAGGCCGAGCGGGTGTTCCGGATGCACCCGTACGTGGACGTGGTGGTCAACGGCGAGGGCGAGTTCACCTTCCGGGACCTGCTGCTGGCCCATCTCGACGAGATGCCGGTGCGGGCGCTGCACCACGTCGACGGCATCTCCTTCCAGGACGAGCACGGCGAGGTGGTGTCCACCCAGGACCGGCCACGGATCGAGAACCTGGACGAGATCGCGTCCCCGTTCCTCACCGGCGCGATCCCGTTGACCGGCAAGGACGGCACCTTCCCCTACGACGTGGCGCTGCTGGAGACCAATCGCGGCTGTCCCTACAAGTGCTCGTTCTGCTACTGGGGTGGTGCGGTCGGCCAGCGGGTCCGGTCGTTCTCCCAGGACCGCCTCCGTCAGGAGATCGAACTGTTCGCCCAGCACAAGGTGCACACGCTTGTGCTGTGCGACGCGAACTTCGGGATGATGCCGGCCGATCTGGAGTTCGTCGAGACGGTCATCGAGATGCGCGCCAAGTACGGCTACCCGAAGAGTATCGAGACCTCGTGGGCGAAGAACAAGTCCGCGGTGTTCTACAAGATCGTCAAGGTGATGAAGGAAGCCGACCTGCACAGCTCCTTCACACTCGCCCTGCAGACCCTCGACGACAACACGCTGGACCTGATGAGCCGACGCAACATGAAGGTCAACGACTGGGAGAGCCTGGCCGAATGGCTGGGCACCGAGGGACTGGACTGTTATGCCGAGCTGATCTGGGGCGCGCCGGGGGAGACGGTCGAAACCTTCATGCGCGGCTACGACCGGCTGGCCAACCACGTCTCACGGGTCGCGGTGTACCCGATGCTGATCCTGCCCAACACCACCTACCACGACGATCGGGACCGGTTCGGCCTGGTCACCGTGCGCGGCAACACCGACGACTTCGAGTACCTGCTGTCGCACCACACCATGTCACCGCGCGACAACCAGTACATGCACCGGTTCATCTTCGTGTCCCGGCTGATCGCCGAGAACCCGGTGTTCCGGTACGCGTGGGCACCGCTGCGCACCCTGGGCGGGTTCACCCAGTCCGAGCTGATCCGGTCGATGATGGAGTTCTTCGAGACCGACCCGCACCCGAGCACCGAACCGTTCCACACCGGCATGGTCAACTCGTTCACCGACTCCGACGTGCTGGCTCCGGTGCTGACCCAGCTCTACGGCAACGACGAGGCCAAGGACATGTTGCGGCGCTGGTGGAACGAATCGGTGATGCCGAGGGTTCCCGAGGACGCCCGGTCCATGTTGGACACCATCTTCGAGTACGACCTGCTGACGCTGCCGGCCTACACGATGCCCGGCCGCGACCCGTCCCCCCGCTATGCCAACGAGGGGCTGCCGGAGGTCGAGATCGACCACGACCGCTACTACGTCTGGCGGGACGTGTGGAAGTCCTTCGACGTACCCGCGGTCACGCTGGCGCTGCGCCGCGGGGAGCGCTACGACCAACTGCTCACCGACACGGTCAGCTCCGTCTACTACAAGGTCGGCGCCAACAACTTCCTGCCGTCCACCAACCACGAGGAAATCATGTACTACATGGGCCGCCTCGAACGGCAGTTGGTGCGACCGTGACGCGGCCCGTCCCACCGGGGACACCACCGGCCCGATTCGATCTTGCCAACCCTGGAGGGGAAACGATGCCTGGCGATGTGCGAACGGGCGCGGTTGCGGGTGGCGCCGAATCCGGTGACCGGTCACCGGGCGTCATGATGCCGGCCGAGCTGGTCGAGAAGGTCAGCGACCGGCTGGCCACCCGCTGGCAGGCCGATCCGAGCCTGCTCGGCTCGATGTGCGCGCACGCGCTCGTGCCGTCCGGGAAGCTGTTCCGGCCGATCCTGCTGCTGGAGTCGGCGATGGCCGTCGGCGGTGATGTCGACGTGGTGCTGCCCGCGGCGATCGGCGCGGAGTGCGGGCACGTGGCCAGCCTGGTGCACGACGACATCATCGACGACGACGACCTGCGCCGCGGCCGGCCGTCGGTGCAGTACAAGTTCGGTGCCGACAACGCGATCGTCGCCGGGGACGCGCTGATCTTCGAGCTGTTCGCCGCGCTGGCCGAGTGCCGGGGCACGGGTGCCCGGCCCGACCGGATCGTGGCGGCGCTGGACGTGGTCGCCCGGTGCGGCATCGACCTGTGCCGCGGCCAGAGTCTTGAGGCCGAACTGCGCGACCGGATGGACCTCGACCTGGACGCCTACCTGACGATGGTGACGTTGAAGACGGCCGCGTTGTTCCGGGGGGTGTGCGAGTGCGGTGCCCTGCTGGCCGGGGGTGAGCAGACCATGGTGCGGGCGTTGGGCGTGTACGCGCAGAACCTGGGCTGTGCCTTCCAGGTGCACGACGATCTGATGTCCTACACCCAGGACACCGACGTGATGGGCAAGCCGGACACCAGCGACATCCGCAACAGTCGGCTGACCCTGCCGGTGATCCTGGCCTACCAGAACTCCTCGCCAGAGGATCGCGCGACCATCATGGAGATGCTGGTCGGCGAGGGCGATCCGGCGATCCGGCGGAACACGCTGGTGTCCATTCTGGACCGGGTCGGCGCGCTGGCCGGCGCCCGGAGCGTGGCCAGGGACTACTCGGAGAACGCCATCGCCGCGTTGCGGGTGCTGCCGGCCACCGACAGCCGCAGCCGGCTGTGCGACCTGGCGCAGGCAGCCATCGACCGGGACAGGTGACCCGGGCGGACTCACCGCACCGACCGCCACCACCACGTCGACGACTGGGACCGATATGGACACGACCGTCTCACTGCCCATCGACCGCACCCACCCCTTGCAGATCCCGCCGGTGCTCAGCGACCTGCAGGCCCGCGGCCCGATCCACCTCGTCCGGACCCAGGTGGGCGACCCGGCCTGGCTGGTCACCGGGTACGCCGAGGTGAAGCAGTTGCTCGCCGGCGGCAAACTGGGTCGATCGCACCGCGATCCCGACCGGGCCGCACGCATCGGCGAGTCAGCGTTCGTCAGCGGGCCCGCCGGCGACTTCGACACCGAGCCGGCCGACAGCGCGCGCACCCGCGAGTTGCTGCTGCCGCACTTCTCGCCCAAGCGGATGCGGATGCTGCGCGACCGGGTGGCGGCGCTGCTCACCGGGCTGCTGGACGAGCTGGTCAGCCGACCGCGCCCGGTGGACCTGATCGAGGCGCTGGCGCTGCCGCTGCCCACGTTGGTGGTGTGCAATCTGCTCGGCGTCCCCTACCAGGACCGGGAACAGTTCTTCGGCTGGATCCACGCGGTCGCCGACGTGACCGACCGGACCGGCTCGCTGCGGGCGATGGGCACGTTGTTCCAGTACTGCCAGGAGCTTGTCGCGCGCAAGCACCGGGAACCCGGCGACGACATCACCTCCCGGCTGTGCGAGACCGCGGGCGTCAGCGACATCGAGAACGCGAAGCTGATCTCGGCGTTGCTGTTCGCCGGATTCGAGACCACCTCCATCCACATCGGACTGGGCGTGCTGGTGTTCCTGGTCAACTCCGACCAGTGGCAGGCCATCGTGGCCGACCCGACCCTCGTTCCGGCCGCCGTCGACGAGATGATCCGCGCGACGCCCGGCCCGGTCGGCGGTGACATTCCCCGTTATGCCCGCGAGGACGTCGTGATCGGCTCGGTCACCATCCGGGCCGGTGACCTGGTCCTGCTGGACAACAGTGCGGCCAACCACGATCCGGCGGTGTTCCCGGAGCCGGACCGGATCGACGTGAACCGCTCGACGGGCACCCACCTGTCGTTCGGCTACGGCCCGCACTACTGCATCGGCGCGCCGCTGGCCAAGGTCGAACTGGAGGCGGTGATCCGCCAGTTGGCGCGGCGGTTGCCGCGGCTGCGTCTCGCGGTGGACGTGCACGAGCTGCGCACCAACGGCAACACGCAGACCGGCGGCCTGATCGAACTCCCTGTGACGTGGTAATCGAGACGAGGACAAGCAGATGAGTACCAAAGTCACGTTCGTCGAACTGACCGCCTACGAGGGTGTCATCCCGCTGGCCACCGGCTACCTCCGCGCGTACGCGGCGCAGGACCCGGACATCTCCGCCGAGTGCTCGTTCGAGAGCTACTCGCGGCAGGCGACCGTGGACCGGGTCGCGGTGGCCGACGAGCTGATCGAGAAGCGCAGCGATGTCTACGCGATCAGCTGCTACCTCTGGAACATGGGCATCAACCGGTGGGTGCTCGACCGCCTGTACGAGTCGAATTCCACCGCGCAGTTCATCCTCGGTGGCCCCCAGGTGATGAACCACATCCGGGACTACGTCCCCGCCGATCGGGAGAACGTGGTCGTCTGCAACGGCGAGGGTGAGCGGACGTTCCTCGCCTATCTGCGGCAGGTCGTCGGTGCGCGGCGTGACTTCAACGCGGTGCCGGGGGTGAGCTTCTGGCACGACGGCAACGTGGTGACCACCGCGAAGTCCGAGCGGATCAAGGACCTCAACGAGATCCCGTCGCCGTTCACCACCGGCGTTTTCGAGGACGGCAAGTACAACACGGCGATCCTGGAGACCACCCGGGGCTGCCCCTACAACTGCGGGTTCTGCGCCTGGGGCGCGGCGACCAACGACAAGGTCTACCGGTTCGACGACGACCGGGTCCGCGCCGATGTCAACTGGATCTCCGAGCACCGGTTCCAGTCCGTGTTCATCGCGGACGCGAACTGGGGGATCAGCCCTCGGGACGTCGAGATGACGAAGTACCTGGTGGAGCAGAAGAACCTGAACGGCTTCCCGTACCGGGTGGACATGGCCGCGGCCAAGAACAGACCCGACCGGATGGCGATGATCACCGAGACCCTGGTGCAGGGCGGCCTGGTGACCAGCCAGACGATCTCGCTCCAGTCGATGGACTCCAACACGCTGGACATGGTGCAGCGCAGCAACATCCGGTTGTCCGCGTACACCACCCTGCAGACGACGCTGCGGGAGAAGAATATCAACTCCAACATCGAGATGATCTGGCCGCTGCCCGGCGAGACCCTGGACTCCTTCCGGCGGGGCATCGCCGAGCTCTGCCGGCTGCGCGCGGATGTCATCGTCGTCTATCCCCAGTTGCTCCTGCACAACACGCCGATCTACCAGCAGCGGGACGCGCTCGGCGTGCAGACCGCCCGGGTGCCCAGCGAGATCGCCGAGGCCGACGTGGTCACCTCCACCAACTGGGTCCCGGTCGCCGACTACGAGGACGGGGTGTGGTTCGCCTACGCCATGCACGCCCTGTACAACGTGCGCGGGCTCTACTACCTGGTCAACTATCTCGACCGCCACGACCTGGCCACCTTCGCCGAGGTGTTCGCCAACGCGGCCCAGTACTTCAAGAGCCGGCCCGACGCGGCGATCACCCAGTATCTCGCCGACTCGGTGAAGAACCTCGGCAACTACGACTTCCGCGACAGCGGCATGGTCGCCCTGATGGTCCTGCACGCCAACCGCGCGGAGCTCGACGACCTGCTGGCCGGATTCGTGCGGACCCAACCCTGGTGGTCGGACGAGAACGCGCAGGCGGCGTTCGAACTGGACCTGTTGGCCCGTCCCTACATCTACGCCGAGCCGATGCGTACCCCCGACTACGAGTTCACCCACGTCAGGTCCGAGCGGCTCGACGACGATCACCTGGCGATGACGCTGCCGCGGGCGGTCGGTGAACTCCTCGTCGAGTTGGAGACGATCGAGCACGACGGGCCGGCGCCGCGGGAGGTGCTGTTGGCGCAGGCCAACGAGCGGAAGATCCCGTACCTGGAACAACTCGGGCTGGATGCCAACGCGATGTACTGCCAGGGAATGTTCCTGTGCCTGCGGGACTATCTGCCGACGTTCCAGGCCCGCGACACCCCGGTCGGTGGCTGATCAGCCATGTTCATCACTGTCATCGCACTGGGTCTGTCCGGGGACGTCCACCCGCTGACCGCGCTGGCCCGCGGCCTGCACGAGGCCGGCCACACCGTCCGGGTCGCCACCCACCGGGCCTGGCAGACCGAGGTCACCCAGGCCGGTCTGGAGTTCGCCGACCTGCCCCCGGGCAACGTGCACCAGGTGGTCACCGACCCGGCGTTCCTGGAGGTTCTGGAGGCCAGCAGGCGGCCCGACCGGATGTTCGCCGCGGTGCGCTCGGCCACCAGGAGCCTTGGCGGCCGGGTGCAGCAGACGCCGACCGGCCGAATGCGGTCACTGCTCAACCTCGCTCGGTCCTACGACGAGGCGCTGGTCACCGATGTGTGGGCGGCCAGCGAGGGCAGCGACGCGCTGGTCTACGGCGCACCGATGGCCTTCCACGGCTACTACGCGGCACGCGCGCGGGGCATCCCCAGCGCGGCGGCCCTGATCCAGCCCATCGACTACCAGGGTGGCGGCGGTCGGCGGTTCGTCAAGGAGCAGGTGATCTGGCAGATCTTCCGTGAGTCGATCGCGCGGTGGCAGCGCAAGGAGGGGCAGCCGGTCGCGCCGCTGCGGGGCCCGTTCCCGCAGTGGCGGCAGGCCGGGCTGCCCGTCGTCTACGGAATCAGCCCCGCCGTGCTGCCCAGGCCGGGGCACTGGGCGGCGCAACAGCAGTTGGCGGGGTACTGGTTCCTGGACAGCGCCCCGGACAGTTCGCTGCCGGCGAGGGTGCGGGACTTCCTCGCGGCCGGACCCGCGCCGGTCTACGTCACCTTCGGCAGCATGGCGACCCGGCAGCCCGAGCAACTGACCGAGCTGGTGATGTCGGCGATCCGGGAGACCGGTGACCGGGCGATCCTCGCCACCGGCTGGGGTGGGCTGAGCGGGACCGACAGCACCGACACCGTGCTCTGCGTCGACGAACTCCCGCTCGATCTGGTGTTTCCGCACGTGCGGGCGGTGGTGCACCACGGCGGGGTGATGATCACCGCCGAGGGTCTGCGCGCCGGCCGGCCGACGGTGGTGATCCCCTCGGTGCTCGACCAGTTCGACTGGGGCAAGCGCATCGCGGCCCTGGGCGTCGGGCCCGATCCGGTGCCGCGCACCCAACTCACCGCCGCCAAGCTGGCCGCCGCCCTGGCCGCGACCCGCGATCCGCGGCTGGTCGGCGCGGCGGCCGAGCTCGGCGCCCGGATCAGGGCCGAGCGCGGGGTCCAGCACGCGGTCACCGCCCTGGATCAGGCGTTCGGCGCCTGAACCCGAGGTACCACGGAGGAGCACAAAGATGATCACTCGACCGAAGTACTACCTGGTCAGTTGTGTCGGAGCGCCCAACTACGGCGATGAGCTGATCACCGCGACCTGGTTGCGCTATCTGGCCAAGCACGCTCCCGATGCCGACGTGGTGGTGGACTGCATCCGTCCGTCGCACGCGTGGTCGGCCCTGGCCGGCCTGCACCCCAGGACGCGGTTCACCGACACGCTCTGGATGCTGTGCGTCGAGCAGATGGGCAAGGGCAGCGCGGAGATCATCGACGCGATCACCGGCGCGCTCGGCGCCGCCGACCGGCCGGCCGAGCTGTCCGCTCTGGTCGGGTCGGACGTGGTCCACCTGGTCGGTGGGGGACTGCTGAACAGCCTGTATCCCTGGAACATCGGCCTGCTGGCCGGTGTCGTCGCCGCTGCGGCGGAGTCCGGCGGGCGCAGCGGGGCGACCGGGCAGGGGATCTGCCCGCAGGAGCCCGATGTGCTGCCGCTGCTGCGTGAGCTGATGAGTCGGCTGACCGTGGCCGACGTGCGGGACGAGCCGAGCGCGACACTGCTCGCGCTGGACGGGCTGCGGGCCTCGGCCGACGACGTCTTCCTCGAACCGCACTCCTCCTACTACCGGTGGACCGAGGACGCGCCCGAGGTCATGGTGTGCGCCCAGTCCGACATCGCACCGATGTTCAACGGCTCCGCCGACGCCACCACGGTCAGCGAGTTCGTGCTGCGCACCCTGCGCGCCTGGGACGTGCCGGCCGAGCGGATCGGGTTCTTCGAGTCCTTTCACGACCTCGACCACCAGGTTCACGACCTGGTCAAGGAGCAGCTGCCCGGCGTCGACTTCTATTCGGTCGCCGAGATCCTGGACGACGGACTGCCGGCGCGCAGTGGGCAGACCTGGATCTCCACCCGGTTCCACCCGCACCTGATGGCCGCGGCGGCGGGACTCGGCGGCCTCGCCGTCAGCGTGCGGCCGGACTACTACGACGTCAAGCACCAGTCGCTGATCGACCAGGGCTCCGGCTGGCGGTTCGCCGCGCTGGACAGCGTGCCGGAGCGCCCGACCGGCGGCGGTTTCTCCGCCGCCAGCAGGGACCTGCTGCGGGAGCGCAAGCTTGCCGTCGCGAACGCCCTCTATCAGCTCTGATCAGCGATCCGCCGCCGGCACGGTCGCCACCGCCAGCACGTAGTCCTGCTTGCTGGCGAAGGCGGCCCAGTCGGCGTCCTTGCTCTGCCACACCCGTACCCACTGCTGCCACATCAGCCGAACCGCGCCGTTCATCCGGTCGGCGATCTCGGGATCGGTCAGCCGGCGGGAAAGGTACTCGGCGAAGCCGGGGTAGACCTCGTCCCGCAACGAGGTCAGCCGGACGTCCTCGAAGCCGCACCGGCGCAGTTTGTCGGCGAAGACCTCGGTGGTATGGATGTTGGCCTTGGGAATGGCGCCCAGCGACCGCTCCAGCCGGCCGCTGAGCCCGCTGCCGTCGCCACCCACGGTGGTCACCGGATCAACCAGGGCGAGGGTTCCACCTGGACGCAACACCCGGAACGCCTCCCGGAAGAAGTCCTCCCGAGTGACGAAGTGCAGTGCGCACTCCAGGGCGAGAACCCGGTCGAAGGTGCCGGCCGGGAACGGAAGGGCAGTCGCGGACCCGACCGTGAGTTCGATCCGGTCGGCGAGGCCGAGCTGCGCCACGTGTTGCCGGCCGGCCTCGATCTGGCCGGCGACGAGATCGACACCGACGATCTTCCTGGGCCCGAACCGTTCGATCCACCGCAGGTCCTGCTCGGCGAAACCGCAACCGACATCCAGCACGGTGTCCTCCGGGCCGAGGTCCGCCGCGGCACCGAGCAGGTCGGCCATCGCCCGGCAGGCGTCGTCCAGGCTGGCGGGCTTGTCCTTCCAGTAACCCATGTTGCGGTAGGTGCTGTGCTCGGTGAGCCGACTGCGGTCGCCGCGCAGTTCGAAGAACGCCCGCGCCCGGTGCCGTTCCGGCAGCACCAGCAACGCGAGGAGCATCGAGTATTCCTTGAACTTGAGCCACAAGCGCGGGTTTTCGGTGGGGTTCGGTCGCATGTAGGTGGTCATCGGCTCCCGATCTTCGGTGTGGCTGGTCGGTTGAACTCCTCGTTCGCTCTGTGGATATTGTGTCGGGACGGTTGTGCTGTTTGACTTCGTCCCAGCGAACGCCGTTCCGTCCGAAGTGGGCTGTGCCGTCCTGGCGCAACACCGGCGAACTCAGACGAATGGGTCGATCAGATGAGTGTGAGCCTTGGCCTGCCGAGCATTCCGCCCCAGGCGTTGGCGGAGCGTCGGAAGACCCGCCAGTTGCAGGTGGGGTCGGTGGGGGTGGGGAGCGAGCACCCTGTTTCCGTGCAGTCGATGACGACCACGTTGACCGCGGATGTGAATGCCACGTTGCAGCAGATCGCGGAGTTGACC
>DATATV010000137.1:0-12788 GCA_036268615.1 Pseudonocardiaceae bacterium | reverse complement strand
AAGATCACCGGCCACGGCGGGGACACGACCACGGCCGACCCGCCGGCCACGACCACCATGCCGACGACAACGCCGTCCACGACGACCCCGAGCCCCACCCCGACGCCCGCCCCGACGGTGAACTTCCAGAAGGCGGTCGATCAGGCCGTCGCGTCAGTCACCGGCGCGCAGTTCGCGCTGGCCGTCTACGACCGGCAGCAGAACGTGCTGGTCGCCGACTACCAGGACGAGCTGCCGTTCTACACGGAGTCCGTGGTCAAGCTGCTGATCGGGCTGGACAGCCTGGACCGCGGCGGCAACCCGGCCACGGTCAGCGAGATGCTCTCCCGCAGTGACGACAACACCGCCGACAAACTGTGGGGCGCGGACGGCGGCGTCGCGATCGTCACCAGGATGGCCGCCAAGATCGGGTTGCAGCACACCACCCCGCCACACAACCCGGGGGAGTGGGGTGACACCCGCACCACCGCGGGCGACGTGGTGCAGATCTATCAGTACATCCTCGGTGTCGCGCCGGCCGCCGAGCGGGACGTGGTGGTGGCCGCGCTGCACGCCGCGACCCAGATCGCCGCCGACGGCACCGACCAGTACTTCGGCATCCCTTACGCCGTCGGCACTTCCGCACCGTGGGCGGTCAAACAGGGTTGGGCGTGCTGCGAACCCGGCTGGGTGCTCAACACCACCGGCCTGGTCGGCCCGAGCGACCGGTACATCGTGGTCGCGCTCAGCTCGCACAACAGCGGCGGTGGCTCGCGGGTCCGGCAGACCGACAGCCTCCAGCTCACCGCAGCCGTCAGGGCGTTGCTGCCCGACCTCAGTTCCTGAGCCATCAGTTCGCTGTCAGGGAGGAACATCCTGTGCTCGTTGCGTTCAGTGTGACCCCGCTCGGCGGGGAGTCCGACGGGGTCGGTGCCGCGGTCGCCGAGGCGGTGCGGGTGGTGCGCGAATCCGGGCTGCCCAACGAAACCACCGCCATGTTCACCACCGTCGAGGGCGAGTGGGACGAGGTGATGGCGGTGGTCAGGCGGGCGACCGAGGTCGTCCAGGAGGTCGCCCCCCGGGTCAGCCTGGTGATCAAGGCCGACATCCGCCCCGGCTACACCGGCCAGCTGCGGGCGAAGGTCGAACGGGTGGAACGCCACCTGGCCGCCGACGGTGCCTGAGCAGGCCGGCCAACGGTTCACCGCGCGGCGACTCAACCGCGCCACGCTCGCGCGCCAACTCCTGCTGCGCCGCTCGACACTCGGCGTGCCGGCGGCGATCGAGCACCTGGTCGGACTCCAGGCGCAGGCACCGTTTCCGCCCTACACCGGGCTGTGGACCCGGCTGGCCGACTTCGACCCGCAGGAGCTGGGCCGCCTGCTGGTCGATCGGTCGGTCGTGCGCACCGCCCTGCTGCGCAGCACCGTGCACCTGGTCACCGCCGCCGACTGCCTCGCGCTGCGACCGGTCCTCCAGCCGGTGCTCGACCGCGGCCTACGCGCGAACTTCGGCCGCAGGCTCGACGGACTCGACCTCGCGGCCCTCGCGACGGTGGCCCGGGAACTGGTCGAACGGCAACCGCGCAGCGGCAAGGATCTCGGTGACCTGCTGGTCGAACGCTGGCCGGACCGCGACCGGGACGCGCTGGCCAACGCGGCCCGCACCCTGCTGCCACTGGTGCAGGTGCCGCCGCGCGCGGTCTGGGGCCGCACCGGGCAGACCGTGGTCACCACCGCCGAACACTGGCTCGGCGCCCCGCAGGCGGAATCGACGCCGCCGGACGACCTGGTCCACCGTTTCCTCACCGCGTTCGGCCCGGCCACGGTCGCCGACGTGCAGAAATGGTCCGGCCTGACCCGGCTGCGCGAGGTGGTCGACCGACTCCCGCTGCGCCGATTCACCGGTCCGGACGGCGAGGCGCTGTTCGACGTGCCCGACGCGCCGCTGCCGGCCGCCGACACCGACGCCCCGGTGCGGTTCCTGCCCGAGTTCGACAACGTGCACCTCGCCTACGCCCAGGGCACCCGGATCATGGCCGCCGAGCACCGCGGCGCGCTGATGACGAGCAACGGCATCGTGCACGCGGCCGTGCTGGTGGACGGGTACGTCCGGGCGCTCTGGCGGCTCACCCGCACCGGCCCGACCGCGACCCTGTCCGTCGAGCCGCTGGGCACGCTGGCGCGTCCGGTCCGGCAGCAGATCGAGACCGAGGGCCAGGCGCTGCTCGGCTTTCTCGCCGCTGACGCGGTGACCCGGGAGATCCGCTGGTGAGCTCAGGGGCGGGCGCCGAACGCCGGGCGGCCGAGTAGTTCGGGTAGCACCTGGTAGGCGTCGCGCACCCACTCGCACAGCAGCGCCCGGCTGTCCCTCGGGTCGATCAGATCCTGCACGCCGAAGTGCTCGGCGGTGCGGAACGGCGAGGTGATCGCGGCCAGCCGCTCCCGGATGCGCTCGATCTCGGCGTCCCGGTCCTCGACCTCCGCGAGCTGTGCGCGGAACGCCGCCTCGATCCCGCCCTGCACCGGCAACGAGCCCCAGTCGCCGGACGGCCAGGCCCAACTGCGCCCGGCCCGGTGCCGGTTGACGATGCCCGCGCCGCCGACCCCGTAGACCCGTCGCAGGATGAGCTCGGCCTGCGGGGCCCGCGCCTGGTAGATCGCGGTGATGGCGCGGACGCCGTGCCGGATGGTCGCCTTCTGCTCGGCGGCCAGTCCGATCGTCATTCCGGCCTGGTCGGTCAGGCTGACCAGCGGCAGGTGGAACGTCTCGCACAGGTCCACCAGCCGGGTGATGGCCTGCGCGCCGACCGCGGACATGGTCGCGCCCCTGGTCGGATCGGTGGCGATCACCCCGACCGGGTGACCGTCGAGCCGGGCGAGCGCGGTCACCGTCGCGTCGCCGTACTCGGCGTACCGGAAGACCGACCCGGTGTCGAAGATCGCCGCCAGGATCGGTTCGATCAGGTAGGGCTGCCGGGGACTACGCGGAATCGCGCCGAGCAGCGACTGCTCCCGGCGTTCCGGATCGTCGCCCGGCTCGGCGAGCACGCTCGGCAACTCGAACACGCTGCGCGGTAGGTAGGACAGGAACTGCCGGACAACCGCGAACGCCTCCTGCTCGGTGGCGACAAATCGCTCGACGGCGCCGGTGCCGCGATGCACCGCCGCGCCGCCCAACTGCTCCTTGCTGAGATCCTCCCCGGTCGCGCCGAGCACCACCGGCGGTCCGGCGGTGAACAACTGCCCGATGCCCTCGACCAGCACCGACAGGTGCGACATGACCAGCCGCCCGGCACCGAGGCCGACGGTCGGGCCGAGACACGCGGCGACCACGGGCACGAGCGAGAGATTGTCGACCACCGCGTCCCAGGCCGGATTGACCGGCACATAGGTGAAACCGGCCTCCTGCGCCATCTTCACGCTGCCGCCGCCACTCGCGCCGTCCAGCAGTCGCACCAGCGGAATCCGCAGCTCACCGGCGTACTGCTCGGAGTACACCTGCTTGGCGTGGATCGCCGCGTCCCCCGAACCACCCCGAACGGTGAAGTCGTCCACGCCCAGCACCACCCGCCGGCCGTCGATCCGCGCGGTGCCGGTGACAAAATTGGCCGGCAGCACCGACGTCGGCGCAGCATCGGTGCCGTACTCGGCGAAGCCGGTCAGCGCGCCGATCTCCCGGAAGCTGCCCGGATCGGCGAGCGCCGCGATCCGCTCCCGCGCGGTGAGCCGCCCGGAATCGTGCTGCCGGGCCACCTTCGCCGGCCCGCCCATCCGCTGCGCCAACTCCCGGCGGTGGCCGATCCGGCCCACCTCGTCGGCCCAGTCGCCGGTGGGCGCGGCGATCGGCCCGGCGGTCGTCTCGCCGTTGGATGCCAACAGCACCAACGGATCGCCCTCGTCGACGAGGTCACCCTTGGCCGGCATGATCCGGCTGACCACCCCGCCGCGCTCGGCCCGTACGACGTGTTCCATCTTCATCGCCTCAAGCACCACCAGCGGCGCCCCGGGCGGGACCTGCTCGCCCTCGGCCGCCGGAATGTCCAGCACCACGGCCTGTATCGGCGCCCGCACGGTCACCGCATCGTCCTCGGCCACGGCCGGCCCAATGACCGCCAGTTCACCGAGGTGATCAGTGACGAAAGTGGTGTGCCAGTGGCCGGCGGCGACCTTCGGGTGGCCGAGAATGTTGCGCAGCAACGGGATGTTGCTGGCCACACCGTCCAACTGGAACTCACGCAGCGCGGCACGGGCGGTGGCCACGGCGGTAGGGAAGTCGCGGCCACGCGCGATCACCTTGGCCAGCAAGGAGTCGTAGCGCGGGCTGGTCCGGTAGCCGGTGTAACCGTAGGTGTCGACGCGCACGCCGGGGCCGGTCGGCGGGGTGAAGGCGCGCAGCGTGCCCGCGTGTGGTCGTGGACTGCCGTCCGGCGCCAGCGTTTCCAGATTCACCCGCGCCTGCACGGCGTAACCGGTGACGGCCGGCGGCCGGTCCAGCCCGACCTCGGCCAGCGAGGCTCCCCGGGCGAGCCGAAGTTGCGTCCGGACCAGGTCGACCCCGGTGACCTCCTCGGTGACGGTGTGCTCGACCTGGAGCCGTGGATTCGCCTCGATGAACCAGAAGTCGTTGTCCGACACGAGGAATTCGACCGTGCCGAGACTGCCGTAGCGGACGTCCTCGGCGATGCGCAGCGCGGCGGCCAGTAGTCGCTCGCGCAGCTCCGGGGCGAGCGTCGGGCTCGGAGCGACCTCGATGAGTTTCTGTTGGCTGCGTTGGATGCCGCAGTCGCGGTCCCAGAGGTGCTGCACGGCACCCGAGCCGTCGCCGACGAGCTGGATCTCGATGTGCCGGGCGGCCGGTTGCAGCCGTTCCAGGTACAGGTCACCGTTGCCGAACGCGGCCAGCGCCTCCGACCGGCAGCGTTGATAGGCCTCGTCCAGCTCGGCCGGATCGCCGACCACCCGTATCCCGCGTCCGCCACCCCCGGCCACCGCCTTGACCAGCACCGCCCCGTGCTCGGCGGCGAAGGCCCTGGCCTCGGCGAGGTCGGTCGGCCCGGCCGTGCCCGGCAGCACCGGCACAGCCAGCCGGCCGGCGAGCGCACGGGCGCGAACCTTGTCCCCGAACAACTCCAGCAGCTCCGGCGACGGTCCGACAAAGGTGATCCCCTCCTCGGCGCACCGCCGGGCAAAGACCGCGTTCTCGCTGAGAAAGCCGTAACCAGGATGGATCGCCGTGGCACCGGTGGCTCGCGCGGCCGCCAACAGCTGCTCCGCGTCCAGGTAGGCCGCGACACCGGTGCCCGGCAGCGCCCGGGCCTCATCGGCCCGCCGGACATGCAGGGAGGACTCGTCGTCCTGGGCGAACACCGCGACCGTCCGGAGGCCGAGCGCCTCGGCGGCCCGGATGATCCGAATGGCGATCTCACCGCGATTGGCCACCAGGATGCTGTCCATGAACCGCCCTCGGTCGCGAGTCGACGTCCTTCGTCAGTGCCACCACGTTAGCCGTGGCCGGTTCGACCCACCACGACGCACGTCGCCGGGCGGTACGCGCGTTTCCGGGTAACCTCGATCGGGTTGATCTGCCGGATCTGAACCGATCTCCCGCCGATGCGAGATGAGGCCCCGCGGTGCTGGAACAAGTGGTCGACAAGTGGCTGGGTCTCCCATCGGCCGTGGTGCCGAAGCCGGTGGTCACCAAGGACCTGCGGATTCCGATGCCCGACGGCGTCGAACTGCTGGCCAACCGGTACCGCCCGGCCGGCGACGACCCGCTGCCGGTGGTGCTGGTGCGCACGCCCTACGGTCGGCGCGGCCCACTGGCCAGCCTGTTCGGCCCGGTGCTCGCCCGGCGTGGGCTCCAGGTGGTGGCGCAGAGCGTGCGTGGCACGTTCGGCTCGGGTGGCGACTTCTGGCCGTTCCAGCAGGAGAAGGAGGACGGCCTGGCCACGGTGGCGTGGCTGCGGGCGCAGCCGTGGTGCGACGGCCGGATCGCGATGGCCGGCGGGAGCTACCTCGGGCACACCCAGTGGGCGATCGGGCCGTACCTCGACCCGCCGCTGGAGGCGATGTGCCTGGGCATCACCGGGTCGGAGTTCGTCAGTTCCTTCTATCCGGGCGGCGTGCTGGGGTTGGACAACATGCTGTCCTGGTCGGCGTTGATCGGCCGGCAGGAGGAACGCTTCGCGATGGTGCCCAACCCGAGGCAGCAGCGGCGCACCCGGGCCGCGATGGCGCATCTGCCGGTGGGCAACGCGGACATCGCCGCGATCGGCAAGCGGGTGCGGTTCCTCGCCGACGTGACGGGCAACGCCGAGACGCCGGACTTCTGGGCGCCGACCGACCACAGCAAGGGCATCGCCGAGCTGACCACGCCGACCAGCATGGTCACCGGCTGGTACGACCTGTTCATCCAGCGTCAGTTGGCGGACTTCGCGGCCCTGCGCGGCGCCGGCCGGACGAGCCGGATCACCATCGGCCCGTGGAGCCACGGTGAGCCGGCCAGCCTGAAGCCGATGATCGCCGACCAGGCGTCCTGGCTGGCCGCGCACCTGCTCGGCGACCGCGCGCAACTCCAGCACTCGCCGGTCCGGCTGTTCCTGCAACACGCCGGCCGCTGGCTGGACTTCGACGAGTGGCCGCCCACGTCGACGCCCGAGCCGCTGTTCCTACAACCGTCCGGCCGCCTCGGCGACGAGCCGACGGAGTCCACGCCGGACACCTTCACCTACGACGCCACCGACCCGACCCCGTCCGTCGGCGGCCCGCTGCTGACCGGCAAGTCCAAGCAGCAGGACAACAAGGCCGTCGAGGCCCGCTCCGACGTGCTGGTGTTCACCGGCGAGCCGCTCACCCACGACCTGGATCTGATCGGCGAGGTCTCCGCGACGATCCAGGTGCGTACCCACCCCGGCCACGCCGACGTGTTCGTCCGACTGTGCGATGTGGACAAGAAGGGCGTCTCCCGCAACGTCACCGAGGGAATCCTCCGGCTGCGCCCCGGTATCCCGCGGCCGGCCGCCGACGGCGTGGTCGCCGCCGAGATCACCCTCGACCCGACCGGCTACCGCTTCCGCCGTGGCCACCGGCTGCGCGTCCAGGTCGCCGGCGGCGCGTTCCCGCGCTTCGCCCGCAACCACGGCACCGGCGAAGCCACCGCCACCGCCATGGACTCGATCCCCTGCCGATTCGAGCTCTTTCACGACCCGGCCCACCCGTCCCGGCTGACGCTGCCGGTCTTCGGCTGAGCGAGTGGGCGGGAGCCCGGGTCGGCTCCCGCCCTGCGACTCATTCGTCGTCGTCCTGGAACCCGGACCGGACTTCGGTCACCGGCGGTTGCCGGGTGGGTTCGGGGTCGCTGTCGGGTTCCGGCCAGGAGTCGTCGCCGGCGGGCGCCGCGCTGCCCGCCGGGTCCTGGTCGGCGGCGGCCGAGGACAGGTCGTCTTCGGGGTCGAAATGGCGAAGGATCTGCTCGGCTTCGGCGTTGCCGCCCATCGCCCCGAACTCCGCGGCCATCCGTGCGGGGAAGTGGGCCCGCTGGGCGCCATCCAGGTCGAGCAGGTCCATCAGGGCGTTCACCAGGTCGATGGCGGAACTCCCCGGGCCCGCGCCGTTGCCGACCGGGCCGGCCCCGAAGTTGAACTGAGGTGGCTGGTCGGCTCCGTCCGAACCGAAGGCCCCCGGGGTGAACAACGTGTGCGGCCGGGCGGAGGCCGGCAGCGCCGAGTCCGGGAGCAGGTGTTGGAACAGCTCCGGGACCTCTTCGTCGTTCGCCGCGGCGGTCAGCCTGGCCAGCGCACCGATCAGGTCGACGGTGCCGGTGACGTCCGGCTCGTCGCGCTGGGCCAACCACCAGACGACGGCGCTGCCGGTGGTCTTCAGGACATCCTCACCGAGATAGGCGCGCTTGTTGCGTTCGTAGTTGCGCCGATGTTCCCAGACCTCCTCTTTCTTGCGAACGTCGGCGAGGTCACGGAGCCGCTGGAGATCGGCCGCCGGCAGGGTGAGCTGCACCTGGTCCGCCCAGGTGTCCACTCGACCGGACCGGTCGGCGACGATCGCGCCCAGCGTGCCGTTGAGCCGGTGCTGCAACTGGGTGAAGTCACCCGGCTGCTCCAGCCTGGTGGCCTCCTGCGCCCGGCTGATGATCGTGTCCACCGCGAGCGCGCCCCGGTTGGCGTGCGGCCCGGCGGTCGCGGTCGGTACCGGCCGCCAGTACACGGTCGCGGCGAGCATGAACTCGTAGTCGGACACGGCGCTGGACAACGGGATGTCCCGGATGAGCGCCTGGTAGGTCTGCACCGGGGCCTGTTCCACCACAACGGGTTGCTGCTGGCGGCCGGCCTGGTCGCGCTGATGCTGGTCGCGCAGCTCGCGCTGCTTCGCGCGGTGCACCATCGCTCGGCCGGTGAACAGCGGAATCAGCAGGTATGCCACGGTGATCGGAACCCACAACCAGACCGGCCAGTGCAGGGTCAGGCTGAGGATCAGCGCGATCAACGCCCCGCCGCCCGTCAGGACGGCGAGAAATGCCTTGTTCTCAGTGGTCATCGGGTCGTCTCCTCATTACGCTGGCTCGCTTCCGCGTCGGCGGACGGAATGCCCTGGGCGCGATCGATCTTGTGATTGAGCTCGGTGAACACGGCGATTCGGGTGGTGCGGTCGTCGGCTGCCGCGCGGCCCCAGTCGCGCGCGACCAGATACAGCCGACTGAGCGTGGTGCTCCGGTTCGCACCGGCGGCGACGAGCACGTCGAGCAACCGACCCCGGACCGCGCCGTCGCGGGCGGCTGAGAGCCAGTCCTGGACACCCTGGAGCCAGAACTCCACCGGTCGGTCGAACAGAACCGCCCGCCAACCCGTGACCAACATGTCGCCGATCTCGCTGTCCGCGAGCACGAGGCGAAGCCGGTGCCCGTCACTCAGCAGAATTTCCGGCCGCGCGAGGTCCAGGAACAGGTCGAAGTCGGCGTGCCACGGTCGGCCGGCGAGGCTGGTTGCGAGGCGGCTGAGCAGATATCGGAACTGGCGGTGGTCCCGTGCGACGAGGCCGAGCAGCGCGTCGGTGGCGGTGGCCCGCACGTTGCCGCGCTGGTGCCGGACGAGGTGGTGCAGCCGGACCACCGCCTCGCTGGGATTGGTCGAGTCGATCACGTCGACGCACATCTGGATCGCCAGGTAGGCCACGTCGGCCGGCAGGTTGTGCTGCTTGGACCAGTCGTAGATCTGCCGCCGGAACCGGCCGCCGTACCGCTGGTTGTTGAGGCCGTGCAGGAGGGCGGTCGCGGCCGCCGGCAGCGAGCGGCAGCGGCCCGTGGACTCGGCAGGAGTTGTCCACTTGTTGATCAGGGTGATCAGGTCGGTCGGCCGGTCGGTCCGCAGAGCCTGTTCGGCGAACCGGAAGACGAACTCGTTCTGGTCCTCGGCGGTCAGCCGATCGGCGGTGACAACCTGGTTCACCCACACCCGAAACCGATCAAGGAGACCGGGAAAGTTGGTCCAGTAGTAGTCGCGCACCGCTCGGTCGTAGTCAAGCTTCTGGAACCCGACACGGCCGTCCTTGTCGGTGGCCATCTTCAGCATCGCGAACTGCTCCGTCAGGTCCTCACGTTCGAGTTCGGGCCGTTCGTCGGTCGGCTGTCCGGTCGCACTGAGCAGCGCGTTGGTCGCGTGGTGGACCTGGTCGCCCGGGGCGCCGTTGAGCATCGCCGAGGTCAGCAGCAGTGCTCGCGGCCGGCCGGCCCGTTGGTCCTTGATCTGGGCGGCGACTTCCTTGCTTCGATTGGTCAGCGCCGCCAGTGCTTCGGCGAGCCAGGCCGGGAACGTCCCGGGACGACCCAGTTCGGCCCTGGCCCGGCCGATGAGCCGGGCCAGGGCGGCCAACTCCTGCATCGGCATGGAATCCAGGTGCGGACGCAGGTCGGTGACCCGGAGTTGATCGTCTGCGAAGGTGATGCGATCCTCGCCCAGGCATCGGCGCAGCACGTCGAATCCACTAGGGCGTTTGATGGTCACCACCATCGAGAGCAACTCGATCTCCAACTGCTGCTCCGGTTGGTCGGGCAGCACGACCGCGAGGTGCGCGGTGCGCTCCCGGACCTCCGCGCGGAAGGACGGCAGCTCCCGCAGCACGGCCCGGAAGTGGTCCTCCTCGCTGGCCGAGAGGTTGAGCAGGAGTCGGTCGCCGGGGACCACCGAACCGATGTCCAGCAAGGGTTCGTCGGGGCCGCCGGGGGTGTCGGGCAGCTCCCGGATTCTGCCTTCACCGCTGAGCCGGTGCAGCAGCATCTGGGCCGTGGCATGCCGGCCGATGCCGGGCTGGCCGGTCAGCAGCACACAACCGGGGTCCTGCAATTTGGCCGCTGCTTCACCGTAGCCAGTCGGTTCGACGAACCGCGGGTTCAGCCAGGACAGGTGATCCCGGGCCACCGCCCGCAGGTCGCGACCGCGGCGGGCGATTCGGATCGCGTCGAAGTAGTTGATCTGGTTGCCGGACCCGCTGTGGATCGGACCGTCGTTGCCGATGACGGCGGAGAACCCGCCGCTGGTCACCGCTCGTCCCGGCGTGGATCGGTGCCCTGGTGGATTCCGCCGGTGTTGTTGCCGGCGACGTAGTTCGTGCCGTCACCGAAGATGTGCCCGCTGCCGCTGTGGATCGGCCCGCTGTTGCCGCTGATGATGTGCAGGTTGCCGCCGATGCCACCGCTCTGCTGGTGGGCGTTGTCGCCCGCGGCCAGCGCGGTGCCCGAGACTTCCCGGATCTCGTTGCGGGTGCCCGACCGCCGCACCGCGGGTTCGGGTTGCTGTCCTTCGGTCAGGCTCGGCACCAACTCGGCCAGGTCGTCGCCGAGCTTGCGGAGGTCCGCCTCGTCGTTGCGGATGTTCAGCTGTCGGTACTGGAGGTCGGCGAGGCGGCCCAGTACGGGGGGCAGTTCCGCCCTGTCCAGCCGGTTGAGTTTGTCGCCGACCAGCACCGGGATCACCCGCACGCCGTGGTCGAACGCCTCCACCAGTTCCCGGCGGATCCAGTCGCCCTCGTTGTCGAGTGCGTTGCGGCCCTGGGTGTCGCGGGCGGACAGCCAGCGTGGACCGATCACCGCGAGCAGGACCTGACAGTCGTGCACCGCGGTGAGCAGTGCGCGGATGTAGTTCTCGCCCGCCTTGATCGACTTGCTGTCTCGGAAGATCTTGTGCGTGCCGAACCGGGTGGACAGGTAGCGTTCGATCAACGCCGCCGCCCCTGGCTCATCACTGGTCCGGAAGTTGATGAATACGTCGGGCATGTCCGATGCTCCGTCCTGGTGAGCAAACGCATTCCTGTTGGTATGCGATCAAACCAGGTGGCTCCGAAATATGTTCGAGAACACGAGCGAGGCCGCGAAATTGGTCGAATAATGACCATGAATTGTCCAGTCCTGGTCGTCGACCTGGCCTTAAGGTGTTCCTACCGGCTACCACCGCCGCTGATCAGGGTCGTATTGTGCCGAAAAGTCGGCCGCGGCGGGTGACGCTGACGCCTGTTTCCCGTTGTCGATCTGTGGAGGAAATGGGAAACAGGTGAATTCTGTGCTCGGCTCAGGCGCCGTATTCGCCCCGCGGTCGCATCCAGGCCATGGTGGTGCCCTGGGGCCGGCCTGTGGGGGAGTCCGCCCATTCCTCCTGGCGGCCGTACGGGTCAGGTCGAGCAGGTGAAGTCGAGGCGGAGACGGTCGACCGGGAGCCGGCGGCGTTCGGCGGCGAGGGTGTCCAGCGCTCGGGTGTGCTGCTTCTCCTTGATCGGCAGGGTGTCGCGGGCGGTCTGCCCTTCCTGGGCCGACACCACCGGGGGACGGTCCATGGCTTGCTTTCTTTACGGAACTGAGCGGCGTCGACGGTGACAGACAACGTTCCTTGAGGGAACCTGGTGAGGTACGCTGATCTCATGCAGCGAACCCGGTTCGGCGACATGGCCTGCTCGATCGCCCGCACGCTGGACGTGATCGGCGAGCCGTGGTCGCCGCTGATCCTGCGCGACATCTACGTCGGCATCAGCCGCTTCGAGCAGATCCAGCGCGACCTCGACATCTCCCGCAAGGTGCTCACCGAGCGGCTGAAATGGCTGGTCGAGAAGGAAATCCTCGAACGGCGCGCGTACTCGCAACACCCGCCCCGGTACGAGTACGCGCTGACCGGTAAGGGACAGGAACTCTGCGACCTGCTGCTGGTCATGGTCGGCTGGGGCGACCGCTGGACGGCCGGCGAGGCGGGGCCGCCGGTGCTCTACCGGCACCACGCCTGTGGGCGGATCGCCCATGTCGAGCCGCGCTGCTCCGAGTGCGGGGAGCCGATGCACGCCACCGATGTCGACGTGCTGCCCGGACCGGGTGCGGCCGTGGGCGAGCGGACGGCCTGATCAACCGCGCGCGTTTGTGCTGGTGATCGGCGGGGTACTCCCGGGGTGCCGCTGCCGGAGCGGTGGACCGATCGTCTGGGGAGAACCACGTGCTGCCTTGGCCCGGAACGCCCTATCCGCTCGGCGCCAGCTATGACGGCGTCGGCACCAACTTCGCCCTTTTCTCCGAGCTGGCCGACTTTGTCGAACTGTGTCTGTTCGACCAGAACGGCAAGGAGACCCGGATTCGGCTGCCGGAGGTGGACGGCTCGGTCCATCATGGTTATCTCGCCGCCATCGGTCCCGGTCAACGTTACGGTTACCGGGTTTACGGTCCGTATGACCCGGATCGTGGGTTGCGGTGTAATCCGAACAAGGTGTTGATCGATCCGTATGCGAAGGCGATTTCCAGTGGGGTGGACTGGGATGAGTCGTTGT
>DATATV010000136.1:0-63966 GCA_036268615.1 Pseudonocardiaceae bacterium | reverse complement strand
TACGCCGAGCGCGGCGGCGGCGACCGCGCCGTCCACCGTGTCGGTGCTCAGTTCCAGCCGAACGTCGGTCACAACAGCTCCGGGGTGAGGTCGGGGTCGGCCAGGTCCGGGTCGAACGGGAACATCGGCCGGACGATCCGGTTGTGCCCCAACCGAAGCAGATCCTGGTCGACGCCACCGGGGGTGAGCGCGAGCAGCCAGTCCGCCGCCATGTCGTGGAGCTCCGGTTCCAGGTAGCCGATCTTGACGATCACCAGGTCTGCCTCGCGGGGCGTCAGCCCGAGCACGGTGAAGTCGGCCTCCCGATGGTACGGCTTGCGTCGGGCCGTCACGATCACCCGCAGGCCACCGACGGCGAGCACCACGATCGTGCCGCCGACCGGGTCCGCCGGGTGAATCGCGACCACCGTGCCGGTCAGCGACACCGGGCCGGGCGGCCCGGTGTCGACCCTGCCGCCCAACTCGACCGTGAGCGTCGCGCGAACGCCTGCTCGCGCGGCGGCTTCGGCGGCTGCCGGGTCGACGATCGCCGCGTACAGCGTGGTCAACTCACCGCCGGTGATCTCCGGTGTGGCGAGCAGCTGGGCGAGTGTCCAGGACGTGTCGCCCGCGCCGCCCGCCGTCGGGTTGTCGCCCGAGTCGCTGATGAAGAACGGCCGGGCCGGCGCGGCCACGGCGGCCCGCAGACACGCGGCGAGCGTGCCGGTCGGCGCGGCGAAGGTGAAGTCGCGGCGGGCGGCCCAGTAGGCGTCGGCGAGTTCGGCCGCCTTGGTGGTGATGACGGCCTCGTCGTCGCCGGTGACCACGACGGCGGCCCGGCAGCGCGGCTCGTCGGCCCACGGGTAACCGACCCAGATGCCCGCGTCCAGCACGCCCTCGGCGGCCTCGACCTGGTTGAGCGCGGCGTAGAGACTTTTCGCCGGCTCCAGCCGGGTACTCGTCTTCTCCCCGGGCAGCAACACCGGCACCGGCACCCACGCCTTCGCCGGTCGGCCGCCGGATCGCAGCCGGGCCACCAGGTTGGCCACGGCCCGCTCCCGGGTCGCCGCCTCATCGGTGTGCGGCGCCGTGCGGTAGCAGGTGATCAGGTCCAGCGCGGTGGCCAGCCGCCGGGACACGTTGCCGTGCAGGTCCATCGACGCGGACACGAGTACGGCCGGCCCGATGACCGCGCGGATGCCCTCGATCAGGTCGGCCTCGACGTCCACCCGGCCGACCACGCTCATCGCGCCGTGGATGTCGAAGAACAACCCGTCCAACGGGCCGGCCGCGCGCAGGCGGGCGAAGATCTCCTGGCTGAGCTGCTGATACGCCTGCTCGGTCACCGGGCCGCCGGGCAGCGCCCGCGCATGCAGCAGCGGAACCCACTCCACGTCCCGACCGTCGGACAGGAAGTCATATCTGGCAAGGAGATCTGCGTCCCGGGTGACGGTGAAATCGTCCACTGCGGATCGATGGGGGGAGAACGTGCTCGACTCGATCGCGATGCCGGTGATGCCGATCCGCACCGAACCGTGTTGCCCCGCCGCCCTGGCCACCGAACCGCCCCTCGCCGCGTGTTGAACACGTGTGCCGGCGCCAGTGCGGACCGGTTCCTTCTATGGTTACCCGACGGACCGACTGATCGGGAGGTGGGTGTGCCGGCGACAGGAACCACGGCGGTACTGGTCCGGACACCGGTGGCCGACGAGTTGCTGGAACTTGCGGCGGCGGTCGATCCGGGTCTGGTCCGGGCCGGGATTCCGGCCCACGCCACGGTTGCCTATCCGTTCCTGCCGGCAGCGGAGGTGACCACGGCGGTGCTGGCCAGGTTGGGTGAGTTGGTGGCCGGCACCGGTCCGATCTCGCTGACGCTGGACTCGGTGTTCACCTCGGCCGGGTTCGTCGGCGTGGCCGTGTCGGAGCTGGCCGAGGTGACCGCGTCGATCCGCTCGGCCTGGCCGCGGCTGACGCCCTACGGCGGCCGGTTCGGCGCCGATCCGCCCGTGCACGTGACGGTGGCGATGGGTGCGACGCAGGCGGAGACGGACCGGATCGTGCCGGCCGTGTCGGCTCGACTGCCGAGGGTCGAGGTGGTGACCGAACTGCGGCTGGTGGCGCTGGACGAGACCGCGGGCTGGCGGTCGTTGGCGACGATCCCGCTGGCCTGAACGCGCCGCTCGCTCGGAGAAGGCCCTTGAAACACGCCCTAAGATCAGCCCATGCGCTTCGCCTTCAAGACATCCCCGCAGCACGTGGAATGGCCGGACATGCTCGCCGTCTGGCGGGAAGCCGACCAGATCGAGCTGTTCGAGTCGGGTTGGACGTTCGATCACTTCTATCCCATTCGCGGCGACGCCAACGGTCCCTGCCTTGAGGGCTGGGTCACGCTGACCGCGCTCGCGCAGGCGACCACCCGGTTGCGCCTGGGCAACCTGGTCTCCGGCATCCACTACCGGCACCCGGCGCTGTTGGCCAACATGGCGGCCACGCTGGACATCATCTCCAACGGCCGGCTCGAACTGGGCGTCGGCGCCGGCTGGAACGAACTGGAGTCCGGCGCGTACGGCATGGAACTGGGCACGCCGGGGGAGCGGAGTGACCGGTTCGAGGAGGCCTGCGAGGTTCTGGTCGGTCTGCTCACCCAGGAGGCGACGACGTTCGCCGGCAAGTACTACCAGCTCACCGAGGCACGCTGCGAGCCCAAGCCGGTGCAGGCGCCACACCCGCCGATCTGCATCGGCGGCAGCGGGGAGAAGCGGACCCTGCGCACCACCGCGCGCTTCGCCCAGCACTGGAACTTCACCGGAGGCGCGCCGGAAGTGTTCGCGCACAAGCGGGACGTGCTGCACCAGCACTGCGCCGACCTCGGCCGCGACCCCACCGAGATCACCCTGTCCAGCCACGTCCGGCTGGACGACGACGGCCCCGGCAAGGTCGCGCAGAGCGCGGCAGCACTCGGCGCGCAAGGGCTGGACCTGGCGATCGTGGTGCTGCCGCCGCCGTTGAACCCGGCCGTGCTGACCCAGCTCGCCGACGCGCTCGCGCCACTCGCCTGATTCGGCCGGTCAGGCGCCCGTCGGGTCGGCCGGGGCGGTGGTGGACGTGGTCGTCGGTGCCGCGGTCGTCGTGGTCGGCTCCGCTGTCGAGGTCGGCGCGGCCTGACTGGTCGGCGCGACCGCGGTGGTCGAGGCGACCGGCTTCGTCCGTACCGGAACGGATGCCGGCGCTGATCCGGCGGCCTGTGCCGGCGGGCCGGGCTGGTTCGTGCCCGTCGGGCCGTCGGCGACGGGCACGCCGACCAGCGTGACCGGCGCGGAGGTCCGGCCCGATCCGGGCCCGGTCGCCGGGGCGGCCGCCTGTGCGGGCTGACCGGCGGCCGGCGGATTGTGACTCGGCGACTGGCTCGCCGCGGCGGGGCCGGTCTGGCCGGTCGTGGGATGGGACACGGTCAGCACGAGCACGACGCCGGCAACCGCGGCGGCGGCCGCCACACCCGCGACGGCGAGCGGCCGGCGCAGCCGGGACGGCGTGGCCGGGCTCGCCCGCACAACCGTCGGGTCGGCGGCACTCTCGGTCGCCACGACCACTGTCGGCTCGGCGACGATCGGCGGCCGCCGCGGCAACGGAATCGGCTGCCACCGGTCGGTTCGCACCGCGGACAGCCGGGCGGCGCACTGGTCGGCCGACGGGCGACCGGCCGGATCGCGGTCGGTCATCGCCGCCATCAGGTCGGTGAGCTCGGCCGGCAGGCCGTCCGGGATGCGCGGCGGCCGGTGCAGCCGGGCGAGCGCGGTCTCCAGCCGGGTGCCGCCCGCGTACTCCATCTCGCCGGTGAGACATTCCAGCAGGACCAGGCCGAGCGCGTACACGTCCACCGCAGGGCCGACGCCCTCGCCAAGCAGTTGCTCGGGGGCGACGTAGGCGGGGGTGCCGATCACCTCGTTGGCGCTGGTCAGTCGATCCTCACCGGTCAGCAGCGCGATGCCGAAGTCGGTCAGGTGCGG
Organism: Pseudonocardiaceae bacterium; assembly: GCA_036268615.1. Lineage (GTDB taxonomy): Bacteria > Actinomycetota > Actinomycetes > Mycobacteriales > Pseudonocardiaceae > DATATV01. The sequence continues at coordinate 59,980 of DATATV010000136.1, read as the reverse complement.
ATTTTCGTCCTGGTCGACCAGGATGTTGGACGGTTTCACGTCGCGGTGCACCACGCCCCGGTCGTGCGCGTGCGCGAGGGCACCGGCCAGCACCGCCCCCGCCTCGGCCACGGTGGGTGTCGACAGTGGACCGGTGGTCAGCCGGGTGGCCAGGCTGTCGCCGTCGATCAGCTGCATGACGAGATAGGGGCGATCACCGGCGGAGCCGATATCGAAGATCGACACCAGGCCGGGATGACCGAGTCTGGCCAGCGCGTAGGCCTCGGCGTCGAACCGGCGGCGCGCGGCGGGATCGGTGTGCGGATGGAACACCTTCACCGCGACTGATCTGTCGAGCAGGCGGTCGTGAGCGCGATAGACCTCGGCCACCCCGCCGCGGCCCAGCAACTCGCCCACCTGAAGGCGATCCGGCAGGTCGGGACCCGGAGCTGGCGCGCTGGCCAGATCGTCGCGCATGCCGGCTACCTCCTCGTCTGTCCTTGGAGACTTCCCCGCCTCGGGCCGGTTCAACCACCGAGCTGGTCAGACACCGTTGTCCAGCGCCAATTACGCAGAGCCACTCTTACCGCGCAGTCGAACCGCCAACTCATAGACCAGGTCGGTCGCGCCAGCCTCGGCCGGGTCGAGCAGGAAGGTCTGCCGGGGTCGCCAGTCGGTCTCCTCGTGCTGATCGATCAGCCACTGGTGCAGCGACTCAAGGCCGAGCGTGGTCATCATGTTGGCCTTGGGCACGCTGACGTACGCCTCCCGGCCCGCTTCCTCGGACCCGGGTGTCATCTCCGGGAAACGATCGGCGAGTTCGGTGAGGTCGGCGGCGTCGACCGGGCAGCAGAACTCGACCGGCCCATCGCTGTCGTTGCCGAGTTCACCTTGGTAGCGCAGGAAAGGCCGTCCGGCGACGCCGTTGGGCCGGGAGATCGTCGGGCCGCCGAACAGGGCGAACAACGGGGTCACGAACGTGCCGATCTGGTCGGCGGTGAGCTGTTCGCTGATGCTGAGCAGCGCCCGGGCCGGCAGGTCGCGGACGGTTACCTCGTACATGGTGGTTTCCTTTCCGGTCAGTTGGCTGATGAGGAAACCGACCAGTTCCCGCTGGGCCCGCACGCTCTGTTCCCGCTCGGCCCAGTACGCGGCCAACTCGCCGGCCGCAGCGCCGGGTGGGAGGTCGAGGACCTTCCTGATCCGGGCGAGCGGCATGTCCAGCTGGCGCAGCCGGGCGACCTGCCGGGCCGGGGTGAGCTGCTCCGGCGAGTACCAGCGGTACCCGGTGTCCGGATCGATCTCCGCTGGTGGCAGTAGGTTCAGCTCGTCGTAGAGCCGCAGGGCCTTGGGCGAGAGGTGTGCCAGGCGGGCGAACGCGCCGATGGTGAGCAGGTCCACGGTCGTCTCCCTCGTTCCGGGCGGCTGCCCGGTTGCTGCTGACTGTGCGGCCGTCCCCAGGGTGAAGGTCAAGCCCGCCGACAGCGACCGGTAGGTCGGCGGGGCGCGGTGCTTTTCCTGTACGCTCCGGTCAGTATTTCGCCGACGAGGGCGAGGGTGTGATGGGCGAGGTAACCACTCGGGGGCGCCCGCGCAGCGAACGGGTGCGGCTGGCCGTGTTGGACGCGGCGGCGGACCTGCTGATCGAGGGCGGCATGGCGGCAGCCACCATCGAGGGTATCGCCGCCCGCGCCGGGGTCAGCAAGGCGACCATCTACAAGTGGTGGCCCTCCCGCGGGCATCTCGCTCTGGACAGCTTCTTCACCCGGACCATGGACACCATCGTCGTCAACCCCGAGGACTCGCTCGCCGCCTCGCTGACCGCCCAGTTGGACGCGCTGTGCGTGCTGTTCCGGGACACCCCCTCCGGCCGGCTGATGCGCGAGCTGGCCGCGGCCGCGCAGGGCGATCCGGAGGTGCGGACGGCGCTGGAGGAGAACTGGCTGCGCCCGCGCCGCACGGTCGGCGCCGGGCTGCTCACCGACGCGGTCCGGCGCGGCGAACTGCGCGCGGACGTCGACGTCGACGCGGCGGTGGACCAGTTGTTCGCGCCGGTGTACCACCGGTTGTTGTTCGGCTACGCGCCACTGCGCGACGGGCTGGCCGGTGTGCTGGTCGCCCAGTTGCTCAGCGGGTTGCGGGCGCCGGCCTGATCAGGACCGGGCGCGGCTGACCGCGTCGCCCGCGTCCGGCGCGAGCCGGAGCACCTCGACGACGCAGATCAGCAGGCACGCGGCGAGCACGCCGAAGGCCACCCGGTAGGCGCCGACCCCGGCGGCGAGCTGGCCGCCGACCCGCAGGGCGAGCGCGCCACCGGCCACCCCGAGCCCGGCGGCGAGCTGCTGGGTGGTCGCGGCGAGCGTGTTCGCGCCGGCCATCTCCGCGCGGTCGATGTCGGCGAACTGGATGGTGTTGTAGGCGGTGAACCCGGTCGAGCGGAACACACCGCCCACGCACAGCACCACCAGGATCAGCCACAGTGGGGTGGACACGTCCAGCAGCGCGCAGCCGGCCAGGCTGACGATCGCGCCGGCCAGGCTGCCCAGCAGCACCTTGCGAAAGCCGAACCGGCGCATGATCGGTGTGGTGAACGGCTTGATGCCGATGTTGCCGACGAACACCGCGATCACCACCAGCCCCGACCGCAGCGGCCCCCAGCCGAACGAGTCCTGGAACAGCAGTGGCAGCAGCACCGGCACAGCGGTGATCATCGCGCGGAAGACCGACCCGCCCGCGGTGGACAGCCGATAGGTGCGCACCCGCAGCGCACGCAGGTCCATCAGCGGGTGCGGCGCGCGCAACAACTGTGCCACCGCAAGGAATCCGGCGACCACGCCGACCCCGAGCGCGATGCCGACCTCGATCCAGCGGACCGGAATCTGGCCGATGTCCTCCATGCCGACCACGAGCGCGGCCGTGCCAAGGCCGGTCAGCAGGAAGCCGAGCCAGTCCAAGGTGGTCCGCAGCGGAGCACGATCGGTCGGCACGATCCGCAGCGCGAGCACGCCGGCGATCACCCCGAGCGGCAGGTTCACCACGAAGATCCACCGCCAGGACGCGTACGCGCTGACCAGTCCGCCGAACGCGGGCGCGAGCACCGGGGCGATCAGCCCCGGCCAGGTCAGGTAGGCGATCGCCCGGACCAGGTCGATCTTGTTCGTGGTGCGCAGCACAGCCAACCGGCCGACCGGCACCATCATCGCGCCGCCGAGACCCTGCAGCACGCGCATCGCGACGAGCATGGACAGGCTGGTGCTGATCGCGCACAGTCCCGACGCCACGGTGAAGATGACGATCGCCGTGCTGAACACGGTCCGGGTGCCCAGCCGGCCGGCCAGCCAGCCGCTGGCCGGAATTCCCACCGCGAGGGTGACCAGGTACGCCGTCATCGTCGCGCTGATGTCGACCGGCGCCACCCCGAAGGACCGGGCCATCCTGGGCGCCGCCGTGGCGATGATCGTGCCGTCCAGGTTCTCCATGAAGAACGTGCCGGCGACGAGCAGGGCCAGGCCACGCCCGGCCCGGTCCATCACGCGGCCGCGACTTCCGGCAGCGCGCGACGGCGCAGCTGTGCGGCGCGCAGCCAGATGCCCAGCCCGATCAGCGCGAGCGCGCCGGCGAAGGTGGTCACCGCGAACCAGCCGTAGTAGTCGTAGAGGGCGCCGGACACGGCGGTGGCGATCGAGCCGCCGATGAAGATCGTGCCCATGAACACCGTGTTGATCCGGGCCCGGGCCGTCGGCCGCAGGCTGTAGATCTCCCGCTGGCTGAACACCTGGTGACCCTGCACGGCCAGATCCAACAACACCGCACCCAGGCCGAGCAACAGCAGGTTGCCCGCACCGAAGCCGGCGACCAGCATCGCGATCACGCCGAGGACCAGCGCGATGCCGCTGCCCTTCTGCCCCCAGCCCCGGTCACCCAGCCAGCCTGCCACCGGCGCCGCGCCCGCTCCGGCCGCGCCGACCAGGGCGAAGATGCCGATCCCGGTCTGGCTGAGCCGATGCTGGCTGACCAGTTCGAAGGCCACCGAGGTCCAGAACGAGCTGAACGCGGCGAACAGCAGCGCCTGGCACACCGCCCGGCGGCGCAGCGCGGGTTCCTCCCGGATGATCCGGCGGATCGACCGCATGATGTCCCCGTAGCCGGCGTGGTGGCCGGGATGGCGGCGGGGCAGCACCCGGACGAGCAGCACGGACACCGCGAGCATCAGCACGCCGGACACCACGTAGATCGCCCGCCAGCCCCACGCGGCGGCGACCAGGCTGGCCACCGTCCGGGCGAGCAGGATGCCCAGCAGCAGCCCGGTCATCACGGTGCCGACGAACCGGCCGCGCTCGGCCTCCGGCGCCAGGTGCGCGGCCACCGGAATGAGGATCTGGGCGACCACCGAGGTCACCCCGATCAGCACGGACACCGCGAGAAAGACGACGAAGTTGGGGGAGAACGCGGCCGCGACGCACGCCGCCGCGGTGACCACCAGGGTGCGCGAGGCGAGTCCGCGGTTCTCCAGCAGGTCACCCAGCGGCAGCAGTACAACCAGGCCGATCGCGTAGCCCGCCTGGGTCACCGTGACCACCAGTGCGGCGCTGCCGTGGCTGACCCCGAGGCTCGTGGAGATCAGCGCGAGCAGCGGCTGGGCGTAGTAGATGTTCGCGACGGCGAGGCCACACGCCACGGCGAGCACGACGACAACCCAGCGCAGTCGCTGCCTGGTCAGCGGCAGACCGGACTCGACCTCGGTGGCCAGCTGGCTCAACTCGACTCCCCGCTCGACGTGAACCACATATAATGGACGCAGCGTTCACTATATGGCCTGGGCGGCCCGCGCGGGGCTCACGGTGAGTGGCATCACGGCGACCCGGGAGGTGTGGCGTGACCGCGGTGCCGAGTACGGCGACGTGGGCCGAGGCCGTCACCGGACCGACGTCGACCACCGGCACCAGGTGGGCCGACCAGGTGCTGGCCACAGTGGTGTCTCGGCGTCGGCGTCTCGGTGTCGGACCGGAACAACCCGGCGCCGCGTGCGGTGACATCCACTCCTACCACGCCGGCGATGCCGGGTTCTCGGCTCCACGGCGCGAAACGCCCAGTAGATGCGGACCATTCGCGGTGCGGTCGACGCGAATCCGGGCCAGCATCAGCCAGGTGCCAGTGGGGTGTCGGCGAAGTGAATTCCAGCACCGCTGACCCGGGCCGGCGGAGCGTCAACACGCTGCTCGCCGCCACCGCGAACCGGTTCGGCGCACCTCGCGCCGGACGGCATGGTCCAACTTGTCTGTGCGAATACTGAGGGATTCGCGCCCGATTGCCCACTGTGGACGGTTCCGTGGACACACCGGTCGGCAAAGCTGCTGTCTACTGCTCGGTAGCCAGCGGATCTGCCGAGAACTGCTCCGAATGGCCCAGTTTCGAGATGTCCGGGAACGGTTATTTCCTAGACAGGTACGGATGACCCCCCGGTCCTACCGGACGCAGGGGCATCCTAAGTGAAGGAGTGGTGAAACCAGTGATCATCCTCGGTGTCATCCTACTGATTGTCGGCTTTCTGCTCGGCATTCCAGTGCTGTACACCATCGGTATCGTGCTGGCCCTGGCCGGCGTGGTGATGGCCGTGCTCGGCGGGACCGGACGCCGCGTCGGCGGCCGGGCGCACTGGTACTAAACCGCCCCGAGCACACGGCCGGTGGGTACTCGCGCGTCTCGGGCGCGAGTACCCACCGGCGCGTTTTCACTTCTCCCGGGCCAACTGGCAAAAATCGATGGCGACAAAACCCTGATCCGGTCGGCGATGGACGATCCGGTCGATCGGCGGGGCCGAAACCCGACGGTAGGATGACGCCTGCCAGCGGAGACGTTCGGTCGCGGAGGGGGAAGTCCGGTGGATGCTGTTTTCGACTCGGTGCTTGACGCTGTTGGTGGTACGCCGTTGATCCGGCTGTCCCGGTTGGGCGCCGATCTCCCGGTTCCGGTCTACGCCAAGGTGGAGTTCTTCAATCCGGGTGGCAGTGTCAAGGACCGGGCCGCGCTGGCGATGGTCACCGAGGCCGAACGGTCCGGAACGCTGCGGCCGGCCGGGGTGATCGTCGAGGGCACCTCGGGCAATACCGGGGTCGGCCTGACGATGGTCGCCGCGCTGCGCGGGCACCGGTCGATCGTGGTGGTGCCGGACAAGACCAGCCAGGAGAAGATCGCGTTGCTCAAGGCGTACGGCGCCGAGGTCGTGGTCACCCCGGGCGGAGTCCCGCGCGAACACCCGGACCACGTGCACAACGTCGCCGAGCGGATCGCCGAGCAGACCCCGGACGCGTGGTTCGCCAACCAGTACGACAATCCGGCCAACCCCGGCACGCACTGGGCGACCACCGGGCCGGAGATCTGGGCGCAGACCGAGCAACGCGTCACCCATTTCGTCGCGGGCGTGGGCACCGGTGGCACCATCAGCGGCGCGGGCGGATACCTCAAGCAGGTCAGCTTCGGTCGGGTGACGGTGATCGCTGCCGATCCGGCGCAGTCGGTCTACTCCGGTGGCGACGGCAGCCCGTACTACGTGGAGAGTATCGGCCACTACCTGCACCCGCGGACCGAGGACGACGTGTGGCCGAAGTCCTATGACACGTCCGTGGTGGACCGGTTCGAGCAGATCGGCGACCGCGAATCCATTCTGACCGCGCGCCGACTGGCTCGCGAGGAAGGCTTGTTGGCGGGTGGTTCGGCGGGCACCGCGGTCGCCGCCGCGCTTCGGGTCGCGGCCACGCTGGCCCCGCCGAGCGTGGTGGTCGTGCTGCTGCCCGACTCCGGCCGGTCCTATCTGTCCAAGTACTTCGACGACGACTGGTTGCGCCGACTCGGTTTCCTGGAGGAGCCGACCGAAGAGACCACGGTCGCCGACATCGTGTCCACGGTGGATTCCGCACTGCCGACGCCGTTGCCGGCCGACCTCACCGTCGGCGCCGCACTCGCCATCGCCGAGGCCACCCCGAACGGTGCTGACCTACGGCCGGTTGTGCTGCCCCGCAAGACGAACACGGTCGAACCGAACATCGCCGAGACGCTCGGCGCGATCAGCGTGCGCGCCTTGCGCCTGCGGGTCGCCGAGGACGAGTCGCTGGCCGGGAAGCCGCTGTCCGAGCAGCCCACCGAGCAACTCGCCACGGTGGGCATCGGCGAGACCGGCCGCCAGGCCGCCGAGCGATTCCAACCCGGACAGTCCGCCGCCTGGGTGCTGATCGACGGCCGCGTCACCGGCCTGCTGACCCGTGACAAGTTGGGCGGCCCTGGCGCGTCAGCGGCGCGGGAGGGCCAGGAGCGAAGCGACCCCGGGACTGACCGCCGATAAGCCGCCCCGCCCCGACGATGTCCCGGCGCCGGGAAAAAGTAGGCGTTGTGTTGTTGGCTTGGTGGACGGCGTCGTCCTCGGCGGTGAAGGTGCTGACGGCCAGGACGGGGCCGAAGATTTCCTCGGTGCGGCCTGACTCCGAGGGCACGTATTTGCCGTCGATGTACAGGTTGAGCCGCTCCGTCGTTCCTCCTTTGCCAGCGGGACCAGGATTTTCATCATGTGCCCCGGGCCGCGCCGGCCGGCACCCCACGGAGATCCGGTGCCGCTCAGATCGGCCAGCAGATCTCGGTCCGCCACCGAGTGACGTCGGTGGTGTCCACGTCGCTGACCAGGTAGTACTCCCGCACTGTCCCGGCCGTGCCGTGTCCACGGCCGGCCACGTAGCTGCCCAGCGCCCCGTACGTGCGGTCCACATCCTGGTGCGTGCCAGGGTGCACGGTGACCGCGAGCATCGCGGCCGGCACGGTGAACGGGCGCACGTCGCCCGCCGTCGCCGCCGGCTCGGCCACCGGCACGAACAGCACCGCCGCACCCCGGTCGTCGGTGAACAGCTCATCGCCGAACAGCCCACCGGTCGGCCCGGTCCGGTCCAGTTCGGCGGCGGCCTCCTGCAACTCGGCCAGCGCGTCCGCCCACCAGGCCAGCAGGTCGCTGCGCTCGATCGTGCGGGCGATCGCGATCGCTGCGGTGGCCGGCTCGGCCCGGTGCACGACCGTGATCGGTGCCGGCGGGTCGGTCAGCAGGTCGCGCAGGGCGGTCACCGCCGACCGGGTCTGCTCCAGCTGCGCCTGTAGCCGATCCAGGTGCTCGGTGAGCAGGGCGTTTCGGGTGGCCACGTCGGGTGCGCCGAGCACCGCCCGGACCGCCTCGACGGGCATGTCGAGGTCGCGGAACCGGCGGATGGTGTGCGCGGTCTGGACCTGGCCGACGCTGTAGTAGCGGTAGCCGGTGTGCTCGTTGACCTCGCTGGGCTCCAGCAGCCCGACCCGGTGGTAGTGCCGCAGCGTCTTCACGCTCAGGTGCGTGATCCGGGCGAAGTCGCCGATCGTGAGGTCCGCCTGCATCTGCCCAGTGTCGACCCTCCCCTCGGGGGAGGCTCCACTATGCGCCGAGCATCTCGACGAACCGGCGGCCGAACAGGTAGGCGTCGCCGGGCCAGCGGGCGGACAGGTAGTTGCCGTCCCGCACGACGAACGCCGGGGCGTCGTCGGTGGCGGTGCCACGCCGGGTCAGCTCGGTCGGCCCACGCTGGAACTGCGCCGGATCGCCCAGTGCGGCGACCACCTCGTCCTGCACGTAGGCCGGATATGTCCGGTAGTAGCGGCCGCGCCGCCAGGCGGTGAGGTAGAAGGCGCCGCGCTCCAGGTACTTGGGCAGACAGGTGGTGCGCCGGTCGGCGAGCACGCTGCGGCCGGTCGTCGGATCGAGAGTGCGGGCGAGCACGAGCACGCCGTGGCAGATCGCGCCGACCGGCCGGCCCAGCGCCCAGAACCGGGCCACCTGCTCGCGCAGTACCTCCGAGCCGAGGTACTGGCGCATCCCGGGAGCGTGCCCGCCGGGCAGCAGCAGGCCGTCGAACTCGTCGGGCTTGAGGTCGGCCCAGACCGCCGGCTGCCGGTAGGCCTCGTCGAGGGTGAGCTGCCGGTAGAACTCCTTCGGCTCCGGCTCGGCGCCCAACTGTCCGAACAGGACACCACTGAGCAGCAACGGATCTGCCGCGGGCGGCCGGCCACCGTGCTCGGTGGCGAAGATCACCTCGTGGCCGGCGTCGCGGAGCAACCGCCAGGGCACGGCGACCTCGGTGACATCGAAGTCGTGGTCGGACAACGGCAGCAGTACGCGCATGGCGAAGAGATTATACCGGTTCGGGTTCGGTAAAAGTACGGGTGTGTCAAATGCGGCGCGGACAAACCGGAATCCGATAGAATGAGGGTGCGGTTGGCGCCGTAGTGTCCCGACGATTTATGCCTTTCGGCGGCAAGGGGGGCTGCAGTGATGGAGCGTAATGGGGTTACCGACTTAGCATGGTTCGCTGATGGGACCGGGCCTGGCAGAACGGATTGGCTGAGCGGATTTCTCGCCCGCCCGGAAAAAATCGATGATTCGGTAGGCCGATCGGGTGGCTCGGTCGCCCACGGTCACGTACGCGTTCTGATAGACCATTCGGCGGATATCCTCACGCATCAACAAAAGCAAATCTGGCAACTCAGGTTCGTCCGGGAATGGACCTGCGCGGACATTTCCCGACAGCTGGGCACGACCAGCGAGTCGGCCCGCGCGGCGGCGACCGAGGTCCGGAACCTGGTCGTGCTCGGCGTCCGGGCCGACCTGCTCGGCCGGGGTGGCCGCGGCCGGTGCCCGCAACTCGACCGGGTGCTCGCCGGCACCCCGGTGTTCGGCGCGGACCTCCGCGACCGGATCAGCCGGCATGTCGACGGCGAGCCGGCCGCCACACCCTGCCCGACCTGCCTGGAGCTGTGCCGGGAACTCGTCGAGCCCTACCGTGAGCCGCTGGTCCGGACGCTGTTCTCGGTCGACTTCGGCGGGCGGGTGGCCGAGGTTGCGCGGGCAGCGGTGCGCTCGGCCGCCACCCCTCGATCGCCCGGCCGGGTACTGATGGTGCTCGCCGTGGTCGTCGTGTTGGCGGTCGTCGCGACGCTGGTACTGGTGGTCGAACGCGGGCCTGGATCGACCGCCGCGCTGGCTGCCCTGCCGGCCCCGGTGGCCGGCGTCACCCGGCCGACGGTGACGGCGCCGGCCGCCGTGCCGACCACCGCGCCCTACTCGGGCGTCGTGGTGACCACCCCGGCGTCAAGCCACGTGGTGGGGGAGTTCTACGCCGCCGCGCTGCGGACCGCCGACCACCCGAGTGCGGCGCTCTGCGGCGCGACCGCGCCCGACCTGGCCGTGGTGGGTGCGCCGAGCGCCGCGAACACGGTGACCGTGACCTTGTTCGAGGCCGGCGCGATCAGCCAGCAGCAACCGGTGGTCACCGTGGACCCGGGCAGCTCGACGATCACCTCGTTCTACTGCCGGCCGACGATCACGCCGGACTATCCCGGCCTGCCCGCGCTGCTCTCCTGGTACAGGCCGGGAACCGAGCCCGGTCAGGTCGCCGGCGACGGCCCGATTCCCGAGCTCGACGTGACCGCCGACTCGTGTGTGCGGACCGGCCCGGCGAGCTACGTGTTCTACGCGCCGGTCGCGACGAGCAGCGGGCAGGTCTGGCGGTTCACCACCGGTGACCAGCAGACCCAACCCGGCCAGGGCGACCCGGAACTGTTCACCGACACCGCGTCCGGGCAGGTCCGGCGGGTGCTCTGCGACGCGTTCCCGGTGCTGCCCGCGCCGGTCGGGCCGCCGATCCGGACCGGCGGGAACGACCCGGTGACCGGCCTGGTCGACCAGCTCTACCGCGCCTACCTGTCCGAACGCGCGCAGCTCAACCTGGGTGCGCGCCCGACCGACGAGACCGAGCCCTACTTCGACTCCGCCGCGGCCTACGCGACCGCGCTGGCCGGTTCCGGGCGCATTCCGTTCCTCTGCGCCGGGATGGCGCCGACCTTCGTGGCCGGCACGCCGGTCGCGGTCGACGGCAGCACCGAGACGGTCTCGGTGGTCTCGTCGATGGGGCCGGTCGGCTCCCGGGTCGGGGCCGCGACGGTCGCCGTCGACCTGCGCACGATGAAGATCGCCGGCATCACCTGCTCCTGATCCGCACCGGGCGGCGCGGCCGATCGGCCGCGCCGCCCGGCGTGCTCGGCCACCGGCGGGTGTGCCACGCTTCGCGCTGACCTGATCAGGATTTTCGGAGGAACACGTGCGGATCGCGGCGGACGTGCTGGTGGCGCTGGTGGCGGCCATCCACGTCTACATTCTGGTGCTGGAAATGTTCCTCTGGAAGACGCCGAGGGCCAGGGGAGCGTTCGGCACCACCGAGGAGTTCGCCCGGGACACCGCGGCGCTCGCGGCGAACCAGGGGCTGTACAACGGGTTTCTGGCCGCCGGTCTGGTGTGGGCACTGATCGCCGGTGGGGAGGTCGGCTTCCAGGCTGCTGTGTTCTTCCTCGCCTGTGTGATCGTCGCCGGTGTCTACGGCACGATCACCGCGAGCCGGCGCATCCTGTTCGTGCAGGCACTGCCCGGCGCGGTCGGACTGGTGCTGGTACTGCTCGCGCACTGATCGTTATTGGGCTGACCAGCGGCGCGGGATCGGGGAGACTGGCCCGGTGCTGCTCACCGTGACCACCACCCACCAGCCGGCGACCGATCTCGGTTACCTGCTCTACAAGCATCCCGACCGGGTGCAGTCCTTCGACCTCCCGGTGGGCACGGCGCATGTCTGCTACCCCCGAGCTGACCCGGACGAGTGCACGGCCGCACTGCTGCTGGACGTGGACCCGATCGACTTGGTCCGCGGCCGGCGGCCCGGGCCGGCCGACTTCGCACTCGGCCAGTACGTCAACGACCGGCCCTATGTGGCCAGTTCGCTGCTGTCGGTCGCGATCGGCACGGTGTTCCGCAGCGCGCTGCGCGGCCGCTGCGACAGCCGGCCGGAGCTGGCCAGGACGCCGATCCCGCTGCGGTTCGAGCTGCCCGCGGTGCCCGCGAGCGGCGGCGCGGACCTGGTGCGCCGGCTGTTCGAGCCGCTGGGCTGGCAGGTGGACGCGCGGCCGATCGCGCTCGACCCGGAGTTCCCGGAGTGGGGCGACTCCCGGTATCTCGCGCTCACCCTGACCGGCGAGCTGCGGCTCGCCGACGGACTCAGTCACCTGTACGTGTTGTTGCCCGTTCTGGACGACGCCAAGCACTACTGGGTGGCCGAGGACGAAGTGGACAAACTGTTGCGGGCCGGCGGTTCCTGGCTGGCCGGCCACTCGCAGCGCGAGCTGATCACCACCCGTTACCTGGCCCACCGACGCGGCTGGGTGCGCTCGGCGTTGACCCGGCTGGCCGAGGCCGACGACGCCACGCCCGAGGAGTTGGATGCCGTCGAGCCGGCCGGCGAGCCCGTCGAACCGCTCGCCGTCCGCCGCCGGGCCACGGTTATGGCGCTGTTGACCGAAATCGGCGCCCGGCGGGTGGTCGATCTCGGCTGCGGACCGGGCGCGCTGCTGGTGGATCTGTTGGCGGCCAGCGAGTTCACCGAGATCCTTGGCGTGGACGTGTCCACCCGCACGCTGGAGCGGGCGGCCCGCCGGCTCAACCTGGACCGGCTGCCGGAGCGCGCGCGAGCGCGGATCACGCTGCGCCAGTCGGCGCTCACCTACACCGACCCGACCCTGGCCGGCTACGACGCGGCCGTGCTGATGGAGGTGATCGAGCACCTGGACCCGATCCGGCTGCCGGCCCTTGAGCGCGCAGTGTTCGGCTCGGCCCGGCCGAAGGCGGTGCTCGTCACGACGCCGAACGCCGAGTACAACACGCTGTTCCCGGACCTGTCGGCCGGCGGGTTCCGGCACGCCGACCACCGGTTCGAGTGGACCCGCGCGGAGTTCCGCGACTGGGCCACCGGGGTGGCGGAGCGCTTCGGCTACGCGGTCGAGTTCCGGCCGGTGGGTGAGGCGGACCCGGACTGCGGGCCGCCCACCCAGCTCGCGCTGTTGCGGACCCGGGGGAGTTACTGATGGAACTGCGCATCCCGGAGATGGCCCTGGTCGCGCTCGTCGGCGTGACCGGCTCGGGCAAGTCCACCTTCGCCCGCCGCGTGTTCGCGCCGACCCAGGTGCTGTCCAGCGACTTCTTCCGCGGCCTCGTCTCCGACGACGAGAACGACCAGTCGGCGACCAGGGCCGCGTTCGACGCGCTGTACTACGTCGCCGGCAAGCGGCTGGCCGCCGGCCGGCTCACCGTCGTGGACGCCACCCACGTGCAGCGTGACGCGCGGGCCGAACTGGTGAAACTCGCCCGGGAGCACGACGTGCTGCCGGTGGCGATCGTGTTGGACGTACCGGAGTCGGTGGCCATCGGTCGCAACGCCGAGCGGCCCGACCGCGACTTCGGCGCCCGGGTGGTCCGCCGCCAGCACGCCGAACTCCACCGGTCCCTGCGGGGCCTGGAGAAGGAGGGCTTCCGCCGGGTGCATGTGCTGCGCACCCCGGCCGAGGTGGACGACGCGGTGGTGGTCACCGAGCCGCTGTTCAACGACCGGCGCGAACTGACCGGCCCGTTCGACGTGTTCGGCGACGTGCACGGCTGCCGGGCCGAACTGGTCGACCTGCTCACCGACCTCGGTTACCTGCTGCGGCTCGACGAGGCCGGTCGGCCGGTGGGCGCGCGGCACCCGGCCGGTCGGCGCGCGGTGTTCGTCGGTGACCTGGTCGACCGCGGCCCGGACACGCCGGGCGTGCTGCGGCTGGTGATGAGCATGGCCGCCGACGGCGACGCGATCGTCGTCTGCGGCAACCACGAGCAGAAGTTGGTGCGGGCGCTGCGCGGGCGCAAGGTCCAGGTCAGTCACGGGCTGGCCGAGTCGCTCGGGCAGCTGGCCGGCGAGTCCGCGCGGTTCCGCCAGCAGGTGCTCGACTTCTGCGACGGGCTGACCGCGCACTACGTGCTGGACGGTGGTGCACTGGTGGTCGCGCACGCCGGGCTGCCCGAGCGGTACCACGGCCGGGCGTCCGGCCGGGTGCGCTCGTTCGCGCTCTACGGCGACACGACCGGCGAGACCGACGAGTTCGGCCTGCCGGTGCGTTATCCGTGGGCGCAGGACTATCGCGGCCGGGCGATGGTCCTGTATGGACACACGCCGACGGTCGAGCCGGAGTGGGTGAACGGCACCATGTGTCTGGACACCGGCTGCGCCTTCGGCGGTCGGCTCACCGCTCTGCGTTACCCCGAGCGCGAGCTGGTTTCCGTTGCGGCACAACAGGTCTGGTACGAGCCGGTCCGGCCGATGCGGACCGAGGTCGCGGCCGTCCGGGAGCCGGACTCGCTGGCGCTGACGGACGTGACCGGCCGGCAGATCATCGAGACCGGGCTGCACGGGCGGCTGACCATCCGGGCCGAACAGGCCGCCGCCGCACTGGAGGTGATGAGCCGGTTCGCGCTGGACCCGCGCTGGCTGCCCTACCTGCCGCCGACGATGGCACCGACCGCGACCGCCGACCGCGCCGACCTGCTGGAGCACCCGGTGGAGGCGTTCGCCGGCTTCCGCGCGGCCGGCGTCGGTGCGGTGATCTGCGAGGAGAAGCACATGGGCTCGCGGGCGACCGTGTTGGTGTGCCGGGACGAGACGGTCGCGCCGGCCCGGTTCGGCCTGCCGGGTCCGGGTGCGGTCTACACCCGGACCGGCCGGTCGTTCTTCGGCGGCGCGCTGACCGAGCAACTGCTCGTCCGGGTGGCCGGCGCGATCGACGCGGCCGGTCTGTGGTCGGAGTTGGACACCGACTGGCTGCTGCTGGACGCGGAACTGCTGCCGTGGAGCGCGAAGGCAGGCCCGTTGATCCGGCAGCAGTACGCGTCGGTCGGCGCGGCCGCCGGGGCCGCCCTGCCGGCGGCGGTCGCGGCTCTGCGCGCGGCCGCCGGGCGCGGCCTGGACGTGTCGGACCTGTTGTCCCGCACGGAATCCCGATCGGCCCATGCGACTGCCTTCCGGGCCGCCTACCGGCGCTACTGTTGGCCGACCGACGGGCTGGCCGGCGTGCGGCTGGCCCCGTTCCAACTGCTCGCCACCGCCGGCCGGACCTACTTCGAGCGGCCGCACTCCTGGCATCTCGGACTCGCCGAGCGGCTCGCCGAGGCCGCCGGTGACCTGGTCGTGCCGACCCGGCACCTGCCGGTGGACACCGGTGACGAGGAGTCGGTGCGGTCGGGCGTGGCCTGGTGGGAGGAGCTGACCGGGGCCGGCGGCGAGGGCATGGTGGTCAAGCCGTTGGCCAACACCGTGCGCGGCCCGCGAGGCCTGGTCCAGCCGGGCGTGAAGGTGCGCGGCCCGGAGTACCTGCGGATCATCTACGGCCCGGACTACCTGGAACCGCGGCATGCCGAGCGGCTGCGGGCCCGGTCGCTGGGGGCGAAGCGGTCGTTGGCGCTGCGCGAGTACGCGCTGGGTCTGGAGGGCCTGACCCGGCTGGCTCAGGGCGAGCCGCTGTGGCGGGTGCACGAGTGTGTGTTCGGCGTGCTCGCACTGGAATCCGATCCGGTTGATCCGCGGCTGTGACATCGGCCGAGCCGGGTGTGGCGCCGGTCGCGAACCGCGCCGAGGACCAGCTGGTCACCTATGGTCCTATCCGTGGATTCCTCGCGAACTGTGGCCGAACTGATCGTCGAATGCCTGGAGAACGAGGGCGTGACGCACGTCTTCGGCATCCCGGGGGAGGAGAACATCCGACTGGTCGACGCGATGTCCCGGTCGTCGATCCAGTACGTGCTGGCCCGGCACGAGCAGGGCGCCTCGTTCATGGCCGAGACCTACGGCCGGCTCACCGGGCGCGCAGGCGTGTGCTCGGCGACGCTCGGCCCGGGCGCGATCAACCTGCTGCTGGGTACCGCCGACGCGACGACGAACTCGACGCCGCTGATCGCGCTGTCCGCACAGGTCGGGATGAACCGCAGCTTCAAGGAGTCCCACCAGGGCGTCGACCTGGTGTCGATGTTCGCGCCGGTGACCAAGTGGTCGGCGCTGGTGGCCACGCCCGGCGCGGTGCCGGAGATGGTCCGCAAGGCGTTCAAGCTGGCCCAGACCGAGCGGCCGGGTGCCGTCTACCTCGCGGTGCCCGAGGACGTCGAAAAGGCCGAGATGCCCGGCCTGGCCGCGCTGCCGGTGAACGTGCCCCGGCCGGACCAGCCGTCGGACGAGCAGATCGAGCGCGCCGCCGCGATCCTGCGCACCGCGCGCAACCCGGTGGTGCTGGCCGGGCACGGTGCCGCGCGGGCCGGCGCGGAACCGGCGCTGCGCCGGTTCGCCGACGCGCTCGGCGTGCCGGTGGCCACGACGTTCCACGGCAAGGGCGTGTTTCCCGACGACCACCCGCTCGCGTTGGGTGCGGTCGGGTTCATGCGGCACGACTACGTCAACTTCGGCTTCGACCGGGCGGACGTGATCGTCGCGGTCGGCTACGAACTGCAGGAGTTCGATCCGGTCCGGATCAACGCCAACGGGGACAAGAAGATCATCCACGTGCACCGCTTCCCGGCCGAGGTGGACGCGCGCTACGACGTGGCCGTCGGGCTCACCGCCGACATCAGCCGCAGCCTGGACGCGCTGGCCGTCGCGGTCGGCAAGCCGTTCGAACCGCGGCCGGGCGGCGAGCGCATCCAGGCGCTGCTGTCCGACGAGTTGTCCCGCGGCCGGGTGGACGACCGGTTCCCACTGGCGCCGGCCCGGATCGTGGCCGACACCCGGGAGGCACTGGACCGGGAGGACATCGTGCTGGTGGACACCGGTGCGCTGAAGATGTGGATGGCCCGGCTGTACCCGACCTATGAGCCCAACACGTGTCTGATCTCCAACGGCCTGTCCACGATGGCCTGGACGGTGCCCGGCGCGATCGGCGCGAAGATCGCCCGCCCGGACGCGAAGGTGCTGGTGGCGACGGGCGACGGCGCGTTCCTGATGAACTCGCAGGAGATCGAGACCGCGTTGCGGCTGCGGCTGCCGCTCGTCATCCTGATCTGGGTGGACGAGGCCTACGGGCTGATCAGCTGGAAGATGGACCTGGAGATCGGCCACAACGTGGACACCACGTTCGGCAACCCGGACTTCGTGAAGTACGCGGAGAGCTTCGGCGCGACCGGCTACCGGATCACCGCCGCTGACGAGTTGCTGCCCACCCTGCGTACCGCACTGGCCGCCGACACCGTGTCGGTGATCGCCTGTCCGGTGGACTACACGGCCAACCTCGAACTGATCACCTCCCTTGGCGACCTGGACGAGTCGCTGTCCTGACCCTGGTGGCGGCGTTCGGCCCGGTCGGCGAAAATCGCGTCGGGGCTCCTGTCGATCCGGTCGGTCGCCGTTCGTATGGAGGGTGAGTGGCCGGCAGGAAGCCGGCGTCGAACCCAGGGAGACAGCATGAAGCAGTACCTGCTCAGCGTGTACCAGCCCGACGGCCCGATCCCCGGTCCGGAGGTGCTCGGCCCGATCGTGGAGCGGCTCGACGCGCTCAACGAGGAGATGAGGGCCGCCGGGGCGTGGGTGTTCACCGGCAGGCTGCACCCGGCGAGTTCGGCCACCGTGCTGCACCCGAAGGACGGCGACGTGCTCACCACGGACGGTCCGTTCACCGAGGGCAAGGAACACCTGGGCGGCTACACCATCGTGCGCGCGCCCGATCTGGACGCGGCGTTGGCCTGGGGCAGCAAACTGGCCAGGGCGACGACGCTGCCGATCGAGGTCCGACCGTTCCAGGGCGAGTTCGAGGACTGATGACCGACGGTCCGGCGCCGGCGACCGCGCAGATCGAACAGGTCTTCGCCGCCGAATACGGCCGCGCGGTCGCCGTGCTGGTCCGGGTGTTCGGCGACATCGACATCGCCGAGGAGGCCGTCCAGGACGCGTTCACCGCCGCCGTCCACCGGTGGCCGGGTACCGGCCTGCCGCCGAGCCCGGCCGGCTGGATCATCACCACGGCCCGCAACCGCGCGATCGACCGGCTGCGCCGGGAGGCGTCCCGGCCCGACCGGCACGCACAGGCCGCGCTGCTGCACGCCCAGCACGAACCGGCGGAGGAGGACACCGTGCGCGACGACCGACTGCGGCTGATCTTCACCTGCTGCCACCCGGCGCTGGCCCCGGCCGTCCAGGTCGCGCTCACCCTGCGGCTGCTCGGCGGCCTGACCACCGCGGAGATCGCCCACGCGTTCCTGGTGCCCGAGCCGACCATGGCGCAGCGACTGGTGCGCGCGAAGGCCAAGATCCGGGACGCCGGAATCGCCTACCGGGTGCCGAACGAGGCCGAACTGCCCGGCCGGCTGCGGGCGGTGCTCGCCGTCGTATACCTGATCTTCAACGAAGGCTACGCGGCGAGCTCGGGGGATGAGCTGGTCCGAGAGGACCTGTGCGCGGAGGCCGTCCGGCTGGGCCGGCTGCTGACCGAACTGATGCCCGACGAACCGGAGGCACTCGGTCTGTTGGCGCTGATGCTGCTGATCCGGTCCCGCCGGGCCGCGCGCACGACGCCGGCCGGCGAGCTGGTGCTGCTGGCCGACCAGGACCGGCATCGCTGGGACCGCGAGCTGATCACCGAGGGCCAAGCGCTGGTCCGCCGCTGCCTGCGCCGGGATCAGCCTGGTCCGTACCAGATCCAGGCGGCGATCAACGCCGTGCACAGCGACGCACCGATCGCGGCGGCGACCGACTGGCGGCAGATCCGGCAGCTCTACGACCAGTTGATGGCGGTGGCGCCCAGTCCGGTGGTCGCGCTGAACCGGGCCGTCGCGGTGGCCGAGCTGGACGGGCCGGCAGCCGGCCTCGCCCTTGTCGATGCGCTGGAACTGAGTGGGTATCACGTTTTTCACGCGGTGCGGGGTGATCTGCTGAGTCGGCTGGGGCGGCGGGAGGAAGCGGCCGCGGCTTATGCGGCTGCGGTCGAGGGGGTGAGCAATGCCGCCGAGCGCGGATTTCTGGAGCGACGCCTGGGGGCCTGTCGCGGGCCTGTCGCGACAGCGACGTCCAGGCCAGGAGCGAAGCGACCCGGTGCCACTCCGAAACGACCATCCGCCTCGTGACGTGTTCCGGCGAACCGATTGCTGAATGACGTGTTCCGGCGAGCCGACCACTGACAGCGCTTCCGAATCCCCGGGACCGCCGGCCACTCGATCACTCGCGGGTTTCCCCGTCCAGCAAGGAAAGGCGGACCCGGTCGGCGTCGGTCACCCGGTGCTGGTTCTCATACAACTCCAACGCCGAGCGCCAGCACTCGCGAGCCTGCCGCGGTTGACCGAGTGCGAGGTGGCACCCGGCGAGGCGGTCCAGCGTGTCGGCCTCCTCGTAGCTGTCGCCGGTCACCCGCCAGATTGCCAGCGCCTGTTGGTAGTTCGCCAGCGAACCGCGGTGGTCGGCGGTCCGGTGGGCGACGAATCCCAGGCTGTCCAGCGCGTTCGCCGCGCACGACCGCAACCCGTGCCGGCGGGCGAGTTCCAGCGCCGCCGTGCAGTGTGTGCGGGCCTGGTCGTACGCGCCGAAGTGGGCGGAGTACCAGCCCATCAGGTTGAGCGTGTCGGACTCCCACTCGCGGTCGCCGAGCCGTTGGTAGACGGCGAGCGCGCGGGTGGCGTGGTCCACCGCCGCCCGGTGGTCGCCGCGCTGACCGCACACCGGGGCGAGCGCCCGCAGGGTGTGCGCCAGGCTGGTCTCGTTGCCCGCCGTCTCGGCCAGGGCGAGCGCTTCGGCCAGCTGGGCCTGCGCGTCCGCGTGCCGGCCGACCCGCGCGTAGGCGGTGCCCAGGAACCGGCGGGCGAGCAGCCGCTCGGCCGGCCGGCCGAGGCGGTCGGCGGCGGCCAGTCCGCGCTGCCAGCTGAGCAGGTGGTCGGCGACGTGGCCGCGCCTGCGCAGGAAAGTGTCCAATGTGGACGCAAGTTGCCAGGTGGTGCGGTCCCAGCGCTGCTCCTCGGCCAGCAGCTGGGTGGCCAGTAGGATCGGGTGCTCGTTGCTGAACCAGGCCAGCGCGGTCGGCTCGTCGGCCAACCGGAGCGGGTGACCGCCGGGAGCGGCCGGGTCCAGCTCGATCGGTGCGTGGTGCGGGAAGAGGATCTGCTGGCCGGCGAACGCCGTGTGCAGGTAGAAGTCGGTGAGCCTGCGCAGCGCGTCGGTCGGCGCCTGCTCGGCCTGCTCGGCCTGCTCGGTGGCGTACAGGCGCACCAGGTCGTGCATCCGGTAGCGGCCGGGCACGTGTTGCGCGACCAGGTGCGCGTTCTCCAACTCGCGCAACACCAGCCGGGCCGCGCTCGGCGTCGCCGCGATCAGCGCGGCGGCCGCGGGCAGGCTGATGTCCGGTCCCGGCGCCAGCCCGAGCATGCCGAACGTGCTCGCCGCGGTCGGGCTCAACGCGTCGTGGGACCAGGACAGCACGGCTCGCACGTTCGCGGTCAGGTCGTCGGTGGCCAGCGCGTCCAGCCGGTCGGCCGCGGCGCGCAACTCCTCGGCGAGCACGGCGAGGGCGAAGTCCGGCCGGGCCGCTGCGCGGGCGGCGACGATGCCCAGGGCCAGCGGCAGACCGGCGCAGCGGGCGACCAACTCGCTCGCCGCGACCGGCTCGGCGTCCACCCGGTCGTGGCCGAGATGGCGGGCCAGCAGATCGCGGGCCTCGTGCTCGCTGAGCACGTCCAGACTGAGCGGATAGGCGCCGTGGCCCGCGACCAGCCCGGTCAACCGGCTGCGGCTGGTCACCAGCACCGTGCAGGACGCGCTGCCCGGCAGCAGCGGCACGGCCTGGGCGGCGTCCCGCGCGTTGTCCAGCACCACCAGCAGTCGCCGGTCGGCGACCAGACTGCGGTACAGCGCGGCCTGCGCCTCCAGGTCGACCGGGACCGCGACCGGGTCGACGCCGAGGGCGTCCAGGAAACCGCGCAGCGCGACGGCGGGTGGCAGCGGTTCATCGGACGGGTCGAAACCGTGCAGGTTCACGTACAGCTGGCCGTCGGGAAACCGGTCGACGCGCAGGTGCGCCCAGTGCAGCGCGAGCCACGTCTTGCCGATGCCGCCGGCGCCGCCGATCGCCGAGATGAGCACCGTTCCGCCCGGCGCGGCCTGCGCGTCGAGCACCTTGTCGAGCTGAGTCAGCTCGGCGGTCCGGCCGACGAACAGCCGGGGCGGCGCGGGCAGCTGTCGGGGCGCCACCGGCCGGGCCGGGTCGGCCGGCGGGTCCTCGTCGGCGGTGGCGTGCAGCTGGAGCTGCTGGTGCACCCGTCGCAGCGACGGGCTCACATCGGTGCCCAACTCGTCGGCGAGCCGGTCGCGCAGGCGGTCGTAGTGGGCGAGCGCGTCGGCCTGTCGGCCGCTGCGGTGGAGCGCGACAATCAGTTGCCCGGCCAGCCGTTCATCGAAGGGCTGCTCGTCGGCGAGGGCGGCCAGCGGCGCGAGCAGGTCGGCGTGCTCGCCTCGGCGCAGGCGCAGGTCGTTGAGTTCCAGCCGGGCCGCGTGCCGCTCACTGTCCACTGTGGTCCGGACGGCGGCGAGCCATGGTGTGTCCAGGTTGCCGAACGTCCGGCCGCCGAACAGGCTCAGGGCCTCGTCGAGCAGGTCGGTGCCGCGGTCGAGTTCGTCGGTGCCACGGGCCGCCGCGACGAGTTGGCGGAAGCGATGCAGGTCAACCTTTTCCGGGTCGACGCTGAGCAGGTAGCCACCTGGCTGCCGGGAGATGCGCACCTCGTCGGTGCCGGTGAAGGCCCGGCGCAGCAGTGAGACGTAGGTCTGCAGCGCGTTGCGTGGCTGGTCGGGCAGTTGCCGGTCACCCCAGACCCGGTCCACCAACTGGTCGGCGGACACACTGCGGTTGGCGTCGATGAGCAGGCTGATCAGCACACACTGCTGGCGGGCGTGCCCGATGTCGACGGGCCGCCCGTCGAGTTCGGCCTCGACCGTCCCGAGCAGGCGAAACCGAACCGCCATCGCATCACCCCTTACGCCGGCACGGCCGACGGTATTGCGCGGATCATGGGGCCGCAATCGCCCGTTCGGCCTTGTCCGGGTGAACCAGCCCGGCGTGGCGAGCCGCTGTTTTCATCCGCCCGGTTCGAATGGCTGTCCGAAGTGTTCGGATCAACTCCAGCAAGGAGAAATACGTGCGTTCGCTCACGAATGGTCGACTCAATTCCACTGTCCGGTGGTAGTCCTGACAGTGACGCCGTCAGTCCTGTGAAACGGAGATATCGAGTTGCGCGCAACACTGATCCATGGTGCCGGCGACATTCGGGTGGAGAACGTACCGGACCCCAAGATCCTCGACCAGACCGACGTTGTGGTTCGGATCACCAGGTCCTGCATCTGTGGCAGCGACCTGTGGCCCTACAAGAGTCGGCCGGCCGCGGACGGTTCCCGGCGGATCGGCCACGAATTCCTCGGCGTGGTCGAGGAGATCGGCTCGGACGTGGCCACGCTGCGCCGCGGTGACCTGGTGGTGGCGCCGTTCCTGTGGTCGGACAACACCTGTGACTACTGCCGGGCCGGGCTCCAGTCCTCCTGCCGGCACGGCGGCGGCTGGGGCTCGCCGAACGTCGACGGCGGCCAGGGCGAGGCCGTCCGGGTGCCCCAGGCCGACGGCACCCTGGTCAAGATCCCCGCGGACGCGGACGAGGCGCTGCTGCCCTCGTTGCTGACCCTGTCGGACGTGTTCTGCACCGGCCACCACGCCGCCGTCACCGGGCGGGTCGGCACCGGCGCGACCGTCACCGTGGTCGGCGACGGGGCAGTCGGCCTGTCCGCGGTGCTGGCCGCCCGGCGGCTGGGTGCCGAGCGGATCATCCTGCTCGGCCGGCACACCGGCCGGACCGACCTGGGCCGCGAGTTCGGCGCGACGGACATCGTGCCCGAGCGGGGCGCCGAGGCGATCGCCAAGGTCAGGGAGCTGACCGGCGGCGACGGCACCCCGCACGTGCTGGAGTGCGTCGGCACGGCGGACGCGCTGGACACCGCGCTGGGCGTGGTCCGGCCGGGTGGCGTGGTCAGCCGGGTCGGCGCGCCGCAGTACCAGCAGGTGCCGCTGGGCCACCCGTCGTTCATGGCCAACGTGACCCTCACCGGCGGTGTCGCCCCTGCGCGCCAGTACATCGAGCAGCTGCTGCCCGACGTGCTGGACGGCTCGATCGAGCCCGGTCGGGTGTTCGACCGGACGGTCGAGCTGGGTGACGTGGCCAAGGGCTACCAGGAGATGAACGACCGCGAGGTGCTCAAGGTGCTCATCACGCCGTGACAACCGGGTGGCCCGCAGCCGCCCGCGACCACGAACGGTCCTGGTGGCGGCTCGATTACAGTGCGGTCATGGCCACCGTGCGCGCCCCCAACCCGCTGTGGTGGCTGTACTACCAGTACGGCGGCCGGTTGCCGGCGCGCTACCGGGACTGGGTGTTGCGGGACGGTACCTGCCGGACCTGGTTGCTGCGGGTGCTGGTGCGCGGGCTGGTGCTGATCGCGCCCATGCAGGCCGCGCTGTTCATCATTCTGCGGCTGTTCGGCATCTCCTGGTACCTCGCGTTGGGCGCGCTCGTGCTCGGGGTGCTGGTCAGCGTGCGTTATTCGCTGTCCTACGCGGTGGAGAGCGTGGACACCCGGCTGAGCCGGCACGGTTATCCGGACGGCTGCGGGTCCGAGGTGCGCCGCCGCGCCTACGACGAGGCGCACGCCGGGGACGCCGAACGGTATCGGGTCGCGTGGCGATCGGGCGGCGAGTGACCGGAACCGCGATCTGGCGACACAGCCGGCTCATCTGAAACGTTCAGGTAGCCGGTGACCGACCGGGTGCATCGGTGAAATCGCCAGTCTTTGTTCCCCTCGGGTAACGACGACGTGACAATGGACGGATGGCATCGGTTCCCGGTCCACGCCCGGCGCCGGTCTCCGATCCTGGCGCCGTGGTGCGCGGGCGGGACCGGCTACTCAGTGCGATTGATCAACTACTCGCCGACACCCGCGACCGGCGGGGCGGGGCCCTCTGCGTGCTCGGCGGAGCGGGCCTCGGCAAGACCACCGTGCTGCGCGCCGCCGGCCGGGCCGCCACCGGTTTCCATCTGCTCAGCACGTCCGGTGTCGAGCCGGAGTCGATGCTGCCCATGTCCGGCCTGCACCGGCTGCTGCAACCGCTGTCCCGGCAGCTGGACGACTTCTCCGCCACCCAGCACGCGGCGCTCGCCGAGCTGCTGGGGCCCGGCCGGTCACCCACGACGGCCGACTTCGTCCTGTGTTCCGCACTGCACCGGCTGTTCGTCGACGTGAGCGTGGCGCGGCCGGTGCTCTGCTGCGTGGACGACGCGCACTGGCTGGACCCGGTTTCGCTGGCCGCGCTCGCGTTCGTGGCCCGGCGGGTGTCCACCGAGCGGGTCGCGCTGATCTTCGCCGGTGACCGCCGGTCCGACCGCGATCTCGTCGCCGACCCGCTCGCCGGCATCCCGCGGGCGCGGCTGGCGCCGTTGGACGACGAGGCGAGCAGGCAGCTGCTCGGCGACCGGATGGTCGGCTGGCTCGCCCCCGATCTCGCCGCCGACATCGTCTTCGACGTGGTCGAAGTGGCCTCGGGCAACCCACTCGCGCTGGTCGAGCTGACCGCGGCACTGAGCAACGAGAAGCTGGGCGGCGAGGCGCTGGTGCCCTCCTGCCTGCCCCCGCACAGCCGATTACGCCGGGCCGTCGGGCGGCGGTTCGGGCAGCTGTCCGAACCGGCCCGGCGGGTGATCCTGATGGCCGTGGTGGACGAGCAACTCGCGGTCGACACGGTACTGCGCGCCGCCGAGGACGGGACCGACCTCGGCGCGCTGGACGAGGCGATCGCGTCGGGCCTGGTGGCGGTCGAGAACACCGTGCTCGCCGTGCCGACCAGGCTGATCCGCGCCATCCTGCACGCCGAGGCCTCGCTGGCCGAACGACATGCCGCCCACCGGGCGCTGGCCGCCCTGCTGGACGCCGGGCGGGACCGGCTGCGCTGGACGTGGCACCGGGCGGTGACCGACGCGAGCGGCCGGGAACGGCTCGCCGGTGAACTGCGGGACGGCGCGACCGTCGCCCGCCTCGGCGGCCACTACGCCGAGTCCTCGGCCGCGTTCGAGCGGGCCGCCGCCCTGGTCCGCCAGCCGGGCGCCCAGGCCACGCTGCTGCTCGACGCGGCCCGGGACCGCTGGCTGGCCGGTGGCACCCGGCGCGCCCGGGCGCTGCTCCGGCAGGCCGCTCCGCTCAGCGCGACGGCAGGCTCGCGCGGGGTGGTGGACCTGATGCACGGCGCGATCGCGCTGCGCGACGGCGCGCCCGCGGCGGCCGGCCAGAACCTGCGGGCCGCCGCCGAGCAACTGCTGGACGACGACCGGCCCACCGCGCTGACCGCGCTCGTGCTGGCCGGCGAGGCGAGCTGTCTGGTCGGCGACTACGCGGGCTACTTCGACACCGGGAGCCGGGTCGCCGAGTTGCGCGGGCCGGACGAGACGCCGGTGGACCAGCTCGTCTTCGACCACTTCGCCGGCATGTCGGCCATGTATTCGGCGCGGCACGAGCAGTCCCTCGAACCGCTGCGCAACGTGCTGCGGTTGGCCGACTCGGTGCACGAGGTGACCCCGCTCATCCTGGCCAGCCAGGCCGCCTACGCTCTCGGCGACCTCACCCGCTGCCACGAGCTCGCCGTGCGCTCGGTCCGGCTGGCCCGGGAGACCTCGTTGGTCACCCTCGTGCCCTGGGCGCTCATCTACGTGTCGATGTCCGCACTGCTGCTCGACCAGCACGCGGCCGCGGTGTCGGCCGCGCTGGAGGGCCTGCAGGAGGCCCAGGCGATCGGTCAGCGCAACTGCGCGGCCGACCACCTGACCATCCTGGCGATGCTGGCCGCGGTGCAGGGCGACCGGGAGACCGCGTTGCACCGGGTGGACGCCGCGGCCGGCTGGATCGCCGCGCAGGGCCTGGCCCGCGCGGCGACGCTCAGCTCGTGGGCGCTGGCCTGCGTGGATCTCGCCGACGACCGGCCGACCGATGCGATGGACCGGTTGCGGTTGATGGCCGCCGGAGCCGGCGGTGTGCACCTGGCCATCCGGGTGATGGCCGCGCCGCACGTGGTGGAGGCGGGCACCCGCTCCCAGCAGCTGGTGCCGGCGCTGCACGCGCTGCGGACGTTCGACCGCTGGGTCGGCGATTCGGACTGTGGGCCGCGGCTGGCGCTGTCGCACCGCTGCCACGCGATGCTCGCCGACGAGGTGGGTGAGGCCGACGAGCACTTCCGGGAGGCCATCCGGCAGCACCGGCGCAGCGAGACCGCGCTGGAACTGGCCAAGACCGAACTGTTCTACGCGGCCAAACTGCGCCGCGGGCGCAAGCCGACCGCGGCCCGGGAACTGTTGCGGGACGCGGTGAAGATCTTCCACGATTACCACGCCGAGCCGTGGGCCCGGCGGGCCACCGCGGAGCTGCGTGCGGCCGGCGAGTCGGTGCGCGGTGGTGGGTCCGGGCCGATGGCCGAGCTGACCGCGCAACAACTGGAGATCTCCCGGCTGGTCGCCGAGGGCGCCACGAACCGGGAGATCGCCGCCCAACTCGACATCAGCGCCCGCACGGTGGACCACCACCTGCGCAACATCTTCGCCCGGCTGGGTGTGCGCTCCCGGGTCGAGCTGGCGGCCCGGTTCCACTGACCCCCTGCGGTCGGCCACCAGGCGCCGGACAGAAACGCTACGGGCCGCCCCCGCGGTGGGGCGGCCCGTAGCGCGCCGGAGCGCTGCCGACTCTCAGGTTCGGCGCACTACCGGCATCTCCCCAGCGCCGAGCCGAATCCGGCTCGTCACGCCCATCAGCACCAGCGCGGCGCTGATCAGCACCAGGTTCTTCAGCACGAACTCGCCGTCCACGGTGAGCAACAGCGGATTGTGGCCGTGCCACATCCAGCTGGGCGCGGTGATCACGGTCAGGAACGTGCCGCTGAGATGCGCGAGCAGGCCGCACAGCACCAGCCGGGGAAACCGACCCGACAACAGTGTGAACCCGAGCACGATCTCGAACACACCCAGCAGGGGCACGAACACCGTCGGGTTGACGAACGGCAACGTTGCCGCGATCAGACCGAAGATGTCCGACTTTCCGGTGATCTTGAGTCCACCGAACCAGAGGTAGACCAGGGCCAGCGCGCACCGCAGGATCGGCACGCTGAGCCGGGCGGCCAGGTCGGCGGTCCGGTCAGCCACCTGAGTGGACAGTCGGCCGATCAGCACCAGCCGTTCGCTCAGGGGTTCTCTGCTTGCTCCGACCGGGTTGTTGATCTGCTCTCTGCCCACGCCGATGGTTGGCTCACCGCTACCGGGGTGGCCGTCGAACGGTTGTACAGTGCTCATGATCGCCTCCTCTGGGTGGTGTTGTGGTGGTGGTGCGGCCGGTGCCCGCGACCGCGTCAGCCGCCGATGTCGACCAGGGGGAAGGCCCGGTGCCGGCGCGGCGGGATCAGGAAGTTCTGCCGACGGGTCGCGGTGATGAAGCGTTCCAGCCCGTTGTCCTCGTCGGGCACGGTGAACTGGCTCTTCAGGTCCAGCGAGGACTGGTTCTTCCGCATCGTCTGGAAGAAGTCACTGGTGGGGACGAAGATGGTGAACTGCAGCTTGGGCTGCTTGCTGCCGTCGGGCACGTCGAGGTTGTCGAAGCCCGGGCCGTCCATCCGGATGTGCGCCGGGGTGCCGTCGCTGGCCCGGGACGACCGTTGCAGGGTGGACAGATGGCCCATCCGGTGCTCGGTCTGACCGGTGGTCGGGTCGACGTTGGTGCCGATGCCCTGCGCGGTCTTCGCCGCGTAGCCGGTGCCATTGTTCTGGTTGGGCAGGATGGAGGGCCCGCCGCCGTTGGTGAACTGGTCGGTGTTGCCGTTGTTGATCTGCGGCGAGTGGAACATGTACTGCACGCGTTCGGTGAACACGCCGTCGTCGTCGGGCGCCGAGGTCGCGGTGTCCATGTCGAACCACTGCAACATGTCGATGATGTTGTGCGACAGGTGTTGGATCGACCCGTTGTCGAAGTACTGGCCCGAACTGGACGTGGTCAGGTGCGACGAGGAGTTGCCGGCGAACGTGGTGATCGCCGCCGGGCCGGCCGCGTTGGTCTGCTGGTCCAGGAAGCCCATCCACATCGGCGAGTCGGTCTGGATGAAGTTGGCGAAGGGCAGGTTGTTCTGCTGTGCGGTCGATCTCGGCAGTCCCTGTTGGACGAACATGGCTCTGCTGGAGGTGAATTTCAGCAGGCCGCCGAAGGCGGGGGAGCGCACCGGCACCCCGCGCAGTGAGTTGCTGCCGTTGAGGAAGTTCACCGCGTCCTGTAAGAACGTCGCGTTGTCGCTGCGCAACGTGAAGACCAGGTCGTTGTTCTCGATCCTGACCGGGACGTTGTAGCGCAGCTTGGTGATCCCGTTGCCGGACACCACATCGGTCGGCGCGGCCACGGCCTCCTGGAGGACCGAGCGGGAGGTGTTCGACGCCAGTCGCGGAATCTGCGCGCCGACCACCACCGGGTTGAGCCGGTTGAAGTAGGGCACGCCGTAGGACACGAAGGTGACCAGACCCGAGGCACCCCACTGATAGGCGACCTCCAGCGCGCCCAGCACCCTGGCCAGCTCGGCCTGGTCGGCCGGGAACGGTCGGCGAAGCAGTTGTGCGGTAAGGAAAACCGAGTGCACCGGTGGCAGCTGGAAGGTCACCCCGCTGGAGGTCTGGGCGGGTGCGATGAAGGCGCCGATGTCGAACTGGATGTCGGAGGGTTGGACGGCCGCGGTGGTGGTGTCGGCGAAGGCCCGGTCGGGTACCGTGCTGAGTGCGCCGGTCATCTGTAGCGCGGTCATTCCGGTGGCCAGCGAACCCAGTGCGATGAAATTGCGCCGATTGACGGACGGGATTTTTTCCACGGTAACTCCTGGAATTGTTCGGAGTCTGGGGAGATTCCTGATTGAGGACGTTACGGAGAGCCATCTTGTAACGACATAGCGGAGTTCCCTTGGGGTCGACCGCTATCCGGTGGGGAAGAGTGTTTCCTCAGCACTGTCCGATCGGGTTGATCCATCAAGGAGACCCAGATCTCGCGCGATCGTCATTGTTTCCGCGCGATTGCGCGCGCCGAGTTTGCGGAACAGTCTGGCTTGGGTGTTTTCCACGGTTTTCGCCGCGATGCCCAGCATTCGGCCGGTTTGCCGAATGGTGTGACCGCGGGCGATCGAACCGAGAATGTCGCGCTCCCGGGGGGTGAGCTCGGGAACGGCGGTCAGCGCCGGCGGCGCCCAGTTGGACAGTGTGGTGGTGTAGGGCCAACTCATCGCGAACAGGCCGGCGGCGGCGGCCCGCAGCGCCGGCACGAGCCCGGTGCCGACATCGTCGGCCGTGATCAGTCCGCTGGCGCGGTGGGCCAGTGCGTTGACGATGGCCAGTCGGTCGTGCACGCCGCCGGCGCGCACCACCACGACCGCGGTGTTCAGCGCGCCGGCCCAGGACCAGTCGTCCGGTTCGGGGTCGACGAGCAGGGTGAGCACCGCCCCCCGGTGCCAGCGGGCCCAGTGGTCCTGCAACAGCGATTCGCGCCGCCACACCGAGACGAACGGGACCTCCTCGGCCACCAACGCGTGCACGACGGAGTCCCGGCACGGGCTGACCTCCCCGCGCAACAGCACGACGAGCGGTCGGCCCGGCTCGCCCGGCCATCTTCGCTCACCGGGATGGGTCAGCAGGCCGTGCGCGATCGCTTCGGCGACGGCGCCGTTCTGGTTGCCGACACCGAGTTTCTCGTAGATGTGTCGCTTGTGGTTCTCCACCGTGCGCGGGCGCAGGTCGAGCAGTTCGGCGATCTGCGGCGTGGTGTGGCCGGCGGCCATCAGCACGATGATCGCCGTCTCACGGGCGGTCAGGTGCGGCTGGCGGCCCGCTCGGTGAACTGGTCCGGACCGAATCGAGGTGGCCCGCGGCGGTGCGGGGTCAACTGGCGTGGTGCCCATAGTGTTCAGCAGTGTCGGCACGCGGGATGCCGGCCGCATCGGCGAAAGCGCCGGGTTTCGGTTCAATTGGGCGGTTTTGCCGGACCGCTTCGATTCAGTCGAATTCCTGGTTCAGCCCGCTGTCGCCCGAACGATCGGGCCGTGCGCCCGGTCGGACCAGCCGTCCGGCGCGAGTGCCGAGCCCGGCTGGGATGGCGGTGGCCCGCGCGACTCGGCCGGACGGGTGGCCGCGGACACCTCCGGAGCGGGTTGCCGACAGCGACTGAAACGTGTTCTACTTTTTGCCGTGCGCATCGGGATCGTGCTGTTCGCCAGCGACCGGGGGATCACCCCGGCCGCCGCCGCCCACGCGGCCGAGAATCGCGGGTTCGACTCGTTCTACGTGCCCGAACACACCCACATTCCGGTTCGCCGGCAGGCCGCACACCCGCGCACCGGCGACGCGTCGCTGCCCGACGACCGCTACCTGCGCACCCTCGACCCATGGGTCGCGCTCGGCACGGCGGTCGCGGTGACCAGCCGGATCAGCCTGGGCAGCGCGGTGGCATTGCCGGTGGAACACGATCCGATCTCGCTGGCCAAGACGCTGGCCACGCTGGACCATCTCAGCGGCGGCCGGGTGGTGCTCGGCGTCGGCTTCGGCTGGAACCTCGACGAACTGGTCGACCACGGCGTGCCGACGGGCCGCCGGCGGACCTGGTTGCGCGAGTACCTGGAAGCCATGCAGGCACTGTGGTCGACCGAGGAAGCCGAGTACCGGAGCGAGTCGGTGAGCTTCGGCCCGAGCTGGGCGTGGCCCAAGCCGGTCCAGACGCCACGGCCGCCGATCCTGCTCGGCGCAGCGGGTACGGAGAAGAACTTCCGCTGGCTCGCGCGCTCGGCCGACGGCTGGCTGAGCACCCCCGGCGAGGACGACATCGAGGAGCGCGTGCGCCTGCTGCGCAAGCACTGGACCGAGGCCGGCCGGGACGGTCAGCCACGGGTGGTCGTGCTGGACGGCAAGCCGGACCTGGACAAGCTCGCGCGCTGGCGGGACCTGGGCGTCACCGAGGTCGTCTACGGGCTGCCCGACCGGTCCGAGCCGGAGATCCTCGGCTACCTCGACCGGTTGGCCGGCAAACTCGCGCCGATCCGTCCTTGACGGACCATCAGGCCAACGCGAGAACGCCGCGCAGGGCCGAGGTCAGCCAGTCCCGGGCCTGCTGCGCGGACAGCGGGGCGCCGCCGTGCCGGGCGGCGACATACAGGTCGGGACGCACCAGCAGCACCCCGCCGTCCTCGATCTCGCGCAGGTCCGCCCAGGTGCCGTAGGGGTCCTCGTAGGGTTCGCCGGGTCCGATCGACACCTGGCCGATGGCCACGCCGGTCTGTTCGGCAAGCGCGGTCGCGGCAGCCAGCCACGCCTGGCCGCCGATGCCGGTGAACACGGTGAACCGCCCGCGTCCGCCGAGGTCGAGGGTGGACACCCGGCGGCCGTGCTCGGTCACCCAGGTGTGCGGCAGCTTCGCGCCCGGCCAGGTGGTCGGCTGCGCGTACAACTCGGCGTCCCGGCGGAACTGCGGCATCGGCGTGCCGTCCGCGAGCACCGCGGTCGAGGCGTACCGGTGGTTGTGCTCGACGCCGTGCGCGTCGAACTCGTAGGCCTTGTAGGCGATCGCCTCGCGCAGCGCCTGGCGGACCTTCTCGCCCTCGGCGCCGGGTGCCTTGCGCAGCGCGAGTTGTTGGTCGAGCTTGGCCACGTCGGTGGTGTCGGTCAGCTCCAAGGCGGACAGAATCCGGCCGGTGTCCCCGATGCTCTTGTTGGCCCGCTCCACGATCTGTCGGGCCACCGGTGCGCGCTCGGCGTCGTAGGAGTCGAGCAGCCCCGGCCCGGCGGTCCCGGCGACGACGTGCGCGAGCTTCCAGGCGAGGTTGTAGGAGTCCTGGATGGACGTGTTGGAGCCGAGTCCGTTGGTCGGCGGGTGCCGGTGCACGGCGTCGCCGACGCAGAACACCCGTCCTTTCGCGACGGTCGTGGCGTAGTGGTGGTTCACCGTCCACGGCGAGGCCGACTTCACCCGCATCTCGAAATCGTCCGTGCCGACCAGTTTCACCGCGAGTTCGCGGACGAACTCGTCGGTGAACGTGGGCGGCCCGGCGGCGACCTCGTAGCCCCACATCAGCATCCACTCGTGCCACGGCTTGATCATCCGCAGCACGCCGAGGCCGACGCCCTCCTTCTCCGCACCCGGCTGCAACATCCAGTACAGGACCGACGGCCGGTGCGCGACGAACCGGGAGAGGTCCGCCTCGAACACGATGCTCAGCGATCCGCCGACCGCACCCGGGCCCTCGAAGGGCAGCGCCAGGTCGGCGGCGACCGCACTGCGCGCGCCGTCCGCGCCGATCAGGTACTTCGACCGGATGGTGTACTCCGCACCGGTGAGCCGGTCGCGCACGGTCGTGCTGACGCCCTCGGCGTCCTGCGTGTGCGACAGGTACTCGGTGTCGTACCGGATCTTCGCGCCGCGTTCCTGGGCCGCCTTGACGATGATCGGCTCGGTGATCGTCTGCGGCGCGTCCAACATCGTGCACGGGCTCTGTAGTTCGTAGTCGGCGTGCCGCACGGTATCGGTGCCCCAGGACGGAATCCGGCCCAGCTCCTCGCCGGCCAGGCTGGTGCAGAACGTGGTGTTGCCCATGTACTCCCACGGGGTGGCCGCGCGCATCAGCACGTCCTCGATGCCCATGTCGCGCATGGTCTCCAGGGTGCGCTGGTTGGTGATGTGCGCGCGGGGCGTGTCCGAGAGCCGGCCGTACTTGGTGATCAGCAGCGTGGACGTGCCGTAGGTGGCCAGGAAGAGCGCGGCCGACGCGCCGGCCGGTCCCGAGCCGACGACCAGGACCTCTGGCTGGAGTTCGGTCTGCACGGTAGCCCCTCACGCCGCTGGACGGACACTTGTCCGCAACCTTCGCCCGCCGCTGGTTGCCATGTCAAGTAGATCTGATCGTGACTGATCCATCATCGCTTCAGCGCTCGGGTCGGCCGGCGGGAGGAGGCGCCCCCTTCGGTTACCGACCATGGCCGTGGTCGGCGACGGTCGCCTGGCGGACAGGCGTACGGTCACCTGCCGACCGGACCGGCCGGGAGCGCCAGAGCCAGCGCACGTCCCGGCCGAACGACCAGACCAGCAGCGCCAGCGCCACCCCGACCAGGATCGCCGTCACCGACCGGGGCAGCACCCCGGCCGTCGCCACCACCAGCACGACGCCCTGGATCGCGGCGACCGTCTTGCGGGCGTAGCTCGTCGGCAGCGACGACCGTAGCCAGGGCAACACCCAGCCGGCCGCGACGAACGCGTAGCGCATCGCGCCGATCGCGAGCACCCAGAAGCCCAGCGACATGGACACGAAGATGCTCAGCACCAGAATCAGGTAGGCGTCGACCTCCATGTCGAACCGCGCGCCCAGCGGGGTCACCGTGTCGGTGCGCCGGGCGACCTGACCGTCCACCGCGTCCATCACCAACGCCACCGCCGCGAACGTGACCAGCAGCACGACCGGTCCGCGGGTGCCGATCGCGTCGACCACCAGCGCGGTGACGCCGCCGACCAGGATCGCCCGGGTCAGGGTGACCCGGTTGGCCGGCCCGAGTGTGCGGTGACCGGAACGGCGCAGCGCGACGATCAGCATCGCGCCGGCGATCACCGCGTAGGTCGCCCCGGCCAGCCACCCCATCGGGTGCAGGCCGGCACTGGCCCACAGCTCGGCCAGCAGGCCGAACTGGACGCTCGCGGCCGCGGTCAGCTCAAGGTCGAGCACGTCCGTGCGGCGCACATCGCGGGTGATCACGGTGCCTCCGGTCGTCGGGTGGCGGGGTTCGAGTTCGGGTACGGTACCTGCGCGTCGGTCCGAAAGACCATGATCCGTACCATTTTCGCAGCTCTGGAGGGTTGTCGGGGTGTCGATCGAGCGCGAGGCGCGCGCCTTCTGGGTCAGTTCGCCCGGCCACGGCGAGATCCGACCGGTCCGGCTGCCACCGCCGGGCGCGGACGAGGTACTGATCCGTACCCTGCACTCCGGGATCAGCCGCGGCACCGAGACGCTCGTCTTCCGAGGTGGCGTACCGGAAAGCCAGCACCAAGTGATGCGCGCGCCGTTCCAGGACGGCGAGTTCCCCGCGCCGGTCAAGTACGGCTACCTCAACGTCGGGGTGGTCGAGCACGGGCCCGCGAATCTACTCCACCGTACGGTTTTCTGCCTTTACCCCCACCAGACCCGCTATGTGGTCCCGATAACCGCGGTCACCCCGGTGCCCGACGCGGTACCGCCCGCGCGCGCGGTGCTGGCCGGCACGGTGGAGACCGCGGTGAACGCGCTGTGGGACGCGGCCCCGCTGGTCGGCGACCGGATCGCGGTGGTCGGCGCCGGCATGGTCGGCTGCTGTCTGGCCGCGGTGCTGGCCGGCCTACCCGGTGCCCGGGTGCAACTGGTGGACATCGAACCCGGCCGGGCCCCGATCGCTGCCGCGCTCGGGGTCGACTTCGCCACTCCGGAGCAGGCGGCCGAAGGCTGTGACCTGGTCCTGCACACCAGCGCGAGCGAAGCAGGCCTGGCGCGCTCGCTGGAACTGCTCGGTCCGGAGGGCGAGGTCGTCGAACTGAGCTGGTACGGCGACCGGAAGGTCAGCCTGCCGCTGGGGGAGTTCTTCCATTCCCGCAGGCTGTCGATCCGGGCCAGCCAGGTCGGCGCGGTGGCGCCGGCCCGCCGGGCGCGCCGCGGATTCGCCGACCGGTTGGCGTTGGCGCTGGACCTGCTCGCCGACGCCAGGTTCGACACGTTGATCACCGGCGAGGCCGATTTCGACAATCTGCCTCAGACGATGCGAAATCTGGCGAACGGAGATCTCTTTGCGCTCTGCCACCGTATCAACTACGGCCACTAGTGCGCGGCCATTCGTAGTTGATCAGCGTGGAGGACGTATCCGGTGTTCAGCGTGACTGTTCGGGACCATGTGATGGTCGCCCACAGCTTCCATGGTCCGGTTTTCGGACCGGCGCAGCGCCTGCACGGCGCGACATTTGTCGTTGACGCGACGTTCCGGCGGGCCGAACTCGACCCGGACAACATCGTCGTGGACATCGGCCGGGCCACCGAGGAACTGGGCGCGGTGCTGGCCGAGTTGAACTATCGCAATCTCGATGACGAGCCCGATTTTGCCGGGGTGAACACCTCCACCGAGTTCCTGGCCAAGGTGATCGCCGACCGGCTGGCCGACCGGGTGCACGCCGGCGCGCTGGGCGATGGTGCGCGCGGGCTGGCCGAGATCGTGGTCACGCTGCACGAGTCGCACGTGGCCTGGGCGAGTTACGAGCGGGCGCTGTGACCGCGGCCGAGGAGACCGACAGAGCGGGCCGATCGGTGTACGTGGTGATGCCCGGCGACGTGGACGACGTGACCGTCCCCAGTGGTGGCAACACCTACGACCGCCAGGTCTGCCAGGGACTCGCCGCGATCGGCTGGTTCGTCCGGCAGGTGCTGGTCACCGGGTCGTGGCCACGGCCGGACAGGGCCGCCCGGGCCACCCTGGACCGGTCGCTGGCCGCGCTGCCCGATGATGCGCTGGTGCTGGTGGACGGTCTGGTCGCCTGCGGGGTGCCGGACGTGCTGGTGCCGCACGCGGACCGCCTGCGGCTGCTGGTACTCGTGCACATGCCGCTCGTGGACGACCCGGCCCTGCCCGCTGCCGTGGCGACCGAACTGGACTCCCGGGAACGGGAAACGCTGCTCGCCGCGCGCGGGGTCGTGACGACCAGTCCGTGGTCGGCCGGTCGGCTGATCGACCATCACGGACTGGAGCCCGACCAGGTGCACGTCGTCCGGCCGGGCACCGAGCCCGCGCCGATCGCGCCGGGCACCAACGGCATGTCCCGCTTGCTCTGCGTGGCCGCGGTGACCCCGGGTAAGGGCCAGGACCTGTTGATCGAGGCGCTTTCCGCTGTATCGGACCAGTTCTGGTGCTGTCTGCTGGTCGGTTCGGTGCGCCGCGATCCCGCCTTCGTCGACCGATTGCGGCACACGATCCAGCAGCGCGGGCTCAGCCATCGGGTGCAGCTGGTCGGCCCGAGCACGGGCGATCGACTGGCCGCCCTCTACGCGGCTGCCGACCTGCTCGTGCTCGCGACCCGCAGCGAGACGTACGGCATGGTCGCGACCGAGGCACTGGCCCGCGGTATTCCGGTGCTGGCCACGGCGGCCGGTGCGCTGCCGGAGACCCTGGGCGCCACCCCGGACGGCACCGTGCCCGGCCTGCTCGTCCCGCCCGACGACGCCTCGGCGTTCGCCGCCGCGCTGCGCCGCTGGTTCGCCGAACCCGACCTGCGCCAACGACTCAGACGAGCGGCGCTGCAACAACGCGGCGGGCTGACCGGCTGGGCGGACACGGCCCGCACGCTGGCCGGCGTGCTGGCCCAGTTACGCCAACCCTCCCAGGAGCCCGTATGAACACCGCGAACATCACCCGGGTTTCGCCGGACTGGTTGGCACTGCGGGAAAGCGCGGATGCCGCCGCCCGGTCGGCCGAACTCGTCGACCAACTCCGCGCCTACCTGGTACGCACGACGCCCGGCCCGCTGGTGATCCGCGACCTCGGCTGCGGCACCGGTTCGATGGGCCGCTGGCTGGCCGGCCGACTACCCGGCCCGCAGCACTGGATTCTGCACGACCGCGACGCCGACCTGCTCGCGATCGCCGTGGATTCGTTGCCGCGCAAGGCGGCCGACGGCAGCCCGGTCACCGCGGAGGCCCGGGTCGGCGACCTCACCACCCTCACCGCCGGGGATCTGGCCGACACGTCGTTGGTGGTCGCTTCCGCGCTGCTGGACCTGCTCACCGGCGACGAGGTCGACGGTCTCGCCGGGGCGTGCGTCGATGCCGGTTGCCCGGCCCTGCTGCTGCTGTCGGTGGTCGGCCTGGTCGGCGTGACCCCGGCGGACCCGCTGGACGCCGAGATCACCACCGCGTTCAACGCCCACCAGCGCCGCTTCATCAACGGCCGGTGGCTGCTCGGGCCGGACGCCGTCAAGGTCACCACCAAGGCGTTCGAACGACGCGGAGTGACCACGGCGGTGCGGCCCAGCCCGTGGCGGCTGGCGGCCGAACAGGGCGAGCTGACCATGGAATGGCTGCGCGGCTGGGTTTCCGCGGCCGCCGAACAGTGGCCGGACTTCGCCGGACAGAGCGAGGCGTACCTGCGTCGGCGACTCGACATGTGTCTGGCCGGCGAACTGCGAGTGATGGTGCAGCACCAGGATCTGCTCGCGCTGCCGGCGCCGACCGGCGGTGACCCGGCGTGAGCCGGACCGTCCGGTCCGGCCGGGAGTCGCCGGTGGTTGCCGGGCGGCGTCCCGGTTCACCGGTCGCGGTCGAAGGCGGCCGGTGATGACGCCGAAGTGGTCCTGGCTGCGGGTGGTGGTCGCCGCCGGGGTGCTGGTCGTGCTGGTCTGGCGGCTGGCCACCCGGCGGTTGCTGGAGGGGGCGCGGCGGCGCGAGGTCTACCGGCGTCGGCGGGACCTGCGGCTGGTGCCCGCGCCCCAGGAGTCGCCGGTGGCCCGACGAGAAGGTGGCTCGGCGTGACGCGGGCGGCCTGGCCGTGGCTCAAGTTCCTGCTCGGCGTGGGCATCCTGGCCGCGCTCGTCTGGCGGCTGGGCAGCGGTGCGTTCCTGGCCGGGCTGCGGGTCGTCAACGGTCCGGCGATCCTGGCCGCGCTGGCCATCGGTGTGTTGACCACGGTGTGCAGCGCGTGGCGCTGGCAGGCGGTCGCCCGGGGCCTTGGCCTCGAACTGCCGCTGCGCCGGGCGATCGGCGACTACTACCGGTCGCTGTTCCTCAACTGCGTGCTGCCGATGGGCGTGCTGGGCGACGTGCAACGCGCGGTGCACCACGGCCAGAGCTCCGGTGACGTCGGACGGGGCGTGCGGGCCGTGGTGCTCGAACGCACCGGCGGCCAGCTGGTGCTCGCCGTGGTGACGGTGCTCGTCCTGCTCGTGCAGCCGTCGGTCGCGGTGATCGCCGTGCACGACCTGACCGGGGTCGCGATCGGGGCGATCGTGCTGGCCGCGGTGGCGGCGCTGGTCATCGGGGTGTTCGCCGCCTTCCGGTGGGGCCGCGACATCGTGCGCTGGCGGCGCGCGGTCGCCACCACGCTCACCGACATCCGGCAGGGGCTGCTGTCCCGGCAGACCTGGCCGACGGTCGCGCTGCTGTCCACCGTCGTGCTCGCCGGGCACGTCGGGCTGTTCCTGGTCGCCGCGCGGACCGCGGGCTCGGCCGCACCGCTGGGTCAGCTCGTGCCACTGGTCATCCTGTCGTTGCTGGCCAGCGGCGTGCCGGTGAACATCGGTGGCTGGGGGCCACGGGAAAGCATGTCCGCGCTGACCTTCGGCGCCGTCGGGCTAGGCGCGACGGAGGGACTTACCATCGCGGTCGTGTACGGCGTGCTGACGCTCGTCACCGCGCTGCCCGGCGCCGCCGTTCTCGTGGTCCGCCACGTCAGCAGCCGCAAGCTCAACGGCGTCCACGGGCAGGGCGCCCGGCCGCGGGCCGTCGGTCCGCAGGTCGAGTTCGAAGAGCGTGTCGTCACCGAGCACGAACCGGCGTACCGGGGCTCGTAGCGCCTCGCGCATCCGGGCCGCGCCGGGGAAGTGCAGCCCCGGCACGCCGTCGCCGAGGATGAGCGGTGCCACCGTCAGGTACAGCCGGTCCAGCGTGCCCTGGGCCAGGAAGCGGGACACGGTCACCCCGCCGCCCTCGACAAAAACCCGGCCGAGACCGCGCCGCGCCAGCGCGTCCAGCAGCAGTTTCGGCGGGAAGCCCCCGTCCACGCACGGCAACCGCAGCACCTCGACCCCGGCTGCGTCGGTCATCTGCTCGTCCACGTCGTCGTCCGCGCAGCCCACCACCCACAGCGTCGGTGCGGACGCGTCGGTGAACACCCGCCGCTGCCGCTCCACCCGCCCCCGGTGGTCGAGCACCACGCGCACCGGGTTGGCCCCGGCGCAGGCCCGCACGGTGAGCTGCGGATCGTCGGTGCGCACGGTGTCCACGCCGACCACGACCGCGTCGGCCAGTGCGCGCAACCGGTGCAGGTGCAGCCGGTCCTCCTCGCCGCTGACGTACATCGCGTCGCCGGTGCGGGTCGCGATGCCACCGTCCAGGCTCTGCGCGAGCTGGGCGAAGACGAACGTCGGGCCGGCCAGGCAGACCGGTAAGTACAGGTCAGCCAGGTCGTCGGCCTCGGCTGACGCGTCCGGTGCCCACCGCCGGTGGCCGTCGGCGTCCCGGACCAGCCCGGCGTCCGCCGCGTCCCGCTCGGTCCGCACCCGGAGCAGCCGCTCCCATGCCTCCGCCGCGCCGAGCGCGTGTTCGTCGACCGGTCGTCGGGTGCTGCGGGAACCGAGTGCTCCGGACATGACTGCCTTCCGTCGGTGGACACGACGCGCCTGGTTGAACGTTTCGACACAGTCGCACGGTTCCGGTCCAGTCGCTGATGTGCATCTACGACTGGATTCCCGATCTGGATTGCCGCCAATCGGCTCGGTGTCCGATCTCGGCTGGCGGCGCCCGGCCGACGGGCACCGCCAGCCGAGATCAGCGCAGGGTCAGCACCACCTGCTCCAGGTGGTCCATCGACTCCTGCATACCGTCCTCCATGCCCGAGTCGATGTGCAGATCGCGGTACTTCTGGTCGCTGTGCTCGACCAGGATGCTCAGCGTGGTGCGGCCATCCTTTTCGGTCAGCGTCAGCGTGTTCACCGCTTCCGCCTCGGGTGCGCCCTCGAACACCTCGGTGCTCACCAGTCGCTCGTTCGGCACGACCTCCCGGTACTCGCCATGGAAGGCGACCTCGAACCCGCCGTTCGCGGTCATCACGTACCGCCACCGGCCGCCGACCCGCAGGTCGACCTCCGCGAGCGTGACCTCGCCCCGATCGCCGCTCCACCAGCGTTTGATCAGCTCCGGCGTCGTCCACGCCCGGTAGACCAGGTGCTTGGGCGCGTCGAACTCCCGGGTGATCAGCACCTGGGTGTCCGCCGGAAGGGTCACCACTGCCTTGCCGCTACTCGTCATCGCTACCAGCTCCGTTCTCGGTTGTGCTGAGTTCTTCCGCCCTGAGTTCCGCCAGCACGACATCCAGGCGGTTGAAGCGCTCGGTCCAGGACCGCTCGAAGGTCTTGACCCAGTCGTGAATGGACTTGAGTGGCCGCCCGTTGAGCCGGTACAGCCGCTGTCGGCCTTCCTCGCGCACCTCGACCAGCCCCACTTCCCGCAGCACCCGCAGGTGCTTGGACACCAGCGGTTGCGCCAGGTCGAGCAGGGCGACCAGGTCGTTCACCGGCCGCTCTCCGCCGGCCAGCAGATCCAGGATCTGCCGACGCCGGGGCTCGGCCACCGCGTTGAACGCGTCCGCTGTCGTCGCCGCGCGTGCCATGTCCTCATCATATACCCATATGGGAATATGTCCAGTGTGACGTGACGGCACGGCGTTCTTGCGAGGTGGATGCGCGGTCAATAG
This sequence comes from Pseudonocardiaceae bacterium, assembly GCA_036268615.1. Lineage (GTDB taxonomy): Bacteria > Actinomycetota > Actinomycetes > Mycobacteriales > Pseudonocardiaceae > DATATV01. The sequence continues at coordinate 19,527 of DATATV010000136.1, read as the reverse complement.
GGTCGAGAACATGAGCCGGGTGAACGACGTCGGCGGGCAGACGGGCTTCGGTGCGGTCGAGACCGGGGACGAGGAACTGTCCTTCCACGCGGACTGGGAGGCCCGGGTCTACGCGCTGAACACCGCGCTGCTGCGCCGGGGCGTCTACAACCTCGACCAGTTCCGCGACGCGGTCGAGCGGATGCCGCCGGGGGAGTACCTGTCGGCGTCCTACTACGAACGCTGGCTGGCCGCGATCGAGTCGCTCATCGAGCCCGCTGATGGCTGAGCCGCCCCGGTTCGCCGCCGGCGCGGCGGTGCTCGTCCGCAACGTCGATCCCGTGCACCACAGCCGGGTGCCGCGCTACATCCGCGGCCATCGCGGTGTGGTGGTCGAGGCGCAGGGCGCGTGGCCGGTGGCCGACGACCGCGCCCAGAACCTGCCGCGACCACGCGTCGAACCGGTCTACACCGTGCGGTTCGCCGCCCGCGAACTGTGGGGCACCGGCGGCCACTGGGTGACCGTCGACGTGTGGCAGTCCAATCTGGAACCCGCGACAGAGGCCGACGGATGAGTGGCGACCACAGCAACGCACCGGCCGCGGCCCGGGTTCGCCGGCTGGAGGAGCGGCTGATCGCGGCCGGTCTGGTCAGCGACACCGAACTCGACGAGATTCTGGCCCGCTACCTGGCCGGCGCGTCACCGCTGAACGGCGCCCGGATCGTCGCGCACGCCTGGGCCGACGCCGGCTTCCGGGACCGGCTGCTGGCCGACGCCAACACGGCCATCACCGAGGTCAACCTGTCCATGCGCGGCGGCCTCCAGGAGCAGCGGCTCAAGATCGTCGCGAACACCCCCGAGCGGCACAACGTGATCGTCTGCACGCTCTGCTCGTGTTACCCGATCGGCCTGCTCGGGCCGTCCCCGTCCTGGTACAAGAGCGAGGCGTACCGGTCGCGGGTGGTGCGGGAGCCACGAGCGGTGCTCGACGAGTTCGGCCTGCGGCTGCCCGAGGCCGTCGAGATCACCGTGTGGGACTCCAGCGCGGAGAGCCGCTACTTCGTGCTGCCGCAGCGGCCGGCCGGCACCGACGAGCTGACCGAGGCCGACCTGGTCCCGCTGGTCACCCGGGAGGGACTGATCGGGACGGCCGCCGTCTGAGCCTGAGCCTGAGCCTCAGTCGAGCTTGAGCGCCTGCGCGATCTCGGTCAGTGCGGCCAGGTGGCCGTCCACCGAACCCAGGCCGGCGTTCATCGTGTTGATCGACAGATGGCTGGCGCCCTTGTCCCGCCAGTAGTCAACTTCCTCGACCACCTTGTCGATCCCGTCGGCACCGAGGCTGACCCGCGGCTCCATCTGGATGCTCGCCGGGTCCCGGCCCGCCTCGGTGGCCGCGGCCTCGATCACCGCGAGCGCCGCGTCGACGCGGTCGCCCGGCCCCATCTGCGGGAACCAGCCGTCCGCGAGCCGTCCGACGCGCTGGTAGGCGCGCTCCGACTGGGCACCGAGCCACAGCGGGATCGGGCGGTGCACCGGCAGCGGCGCGAGACCGGCCGCGGTGACCGTCTCGTAGTCGCCCGCGAAGGTGACCGTGTGTTCGGTCCACAACCTGCGCAGCAGCGTGATCTGCTCGTCGAACCGCCGGCCGCGATTGGTGAACTGCTTGCCCAGCGCCTCGTACTCCACCGTGTTCCAGCCGATGCCGACGCCGAACCGGAACCGCCCGTCGGTGAGCAGGTCGACCTCGACGGCCTGCTTGGCGGCCAGCACCGTCTGCCGCTGCGGCAGGATGATGATCCCGGTGACCAGTTCCAGCGAGGTCAGCGCGGCCAGATAGCCGAACAGCACCATCGGCTCGTGGAACGTGGTGTCCACGTTGTAGGGCCCGGTCCACGGCGCATGGGCTACCGGATCGGCGCCGATCACGTGGTCGTAGGCGAGCACGTGGGTGTAGCCGAGTTGTTCGACGCCCTGCCCGTACCCGCGCACCGCGGCCACGGCGCCGCCCATCTCGGTCTGGGGAAACACAACACCGATCCGCATGTTCTGATCGTAGTCAGACCACGCCGAGGCGGCCGTCCAACTGCTCGATGGTCGCGATCGACGGGGGCTCGCTCGCCTGCAACTGCTCGGCCACGTCCTCGGCGTCGCGCAGCACCCGCACCGCGTTGTCCCAGGTGAGCTTGGCCAGGTCGGCCTCCGACCAGCCACGGCCGAGCAGTTCGGCGATCAGGTTCGGATAGCCGGACACGTCCTCCAGCCCGGCCGGGGTGAACGGCACGCCGTCGTAGTCGCCGCCGATACCGACGTGGTCGATCCCGGCGACCGCACGCATGTGGTCCAGGTGCCCGGCGACCGTCTCGACGGTCGCCACCGGGCGCGGGTGGTCGGCCTCGTAGGCCGCCCGGATCTCGGCGGCGTCCGGGGTGACGTCGAAGGAGGTCAGGCCGCGTTCGGCCAGTTCGGCGTCCAGGCCCCGGCCCCATCCGATCGCCGCCGGCAGCACGAAGGACGGCACGAAGGTGGCCATCGCGACACCACCGTTGGCCGGCAGCTGGGCGAGCACGTCGTCGGGAATGTTGCGCGGGTGGTCGCAGAGGGCGCGGGCCGAGGAATGCGAGAAGATCACCGGCGCACGGGTGGCCGCGAGCGCGTCCCGCATGGTCTCGGGGGAGACGTGCGAGAGGTCCACCAGCATCCCCAGCCGGTTCATCTCCCGGACCACCTCGACGCCGAACCGGGTCAGCCCGTGCGCCACCGGCTCGTCGGTGGCGGAGTCGGCCCAGGGCAGATTGTCGTTGTGCGTCAACGTCATGTACCGCACGCCGAGGGCGAACAGTGCGCGCAGGGTGGCCAGCGAACAGTCGATCGACTGGCCGCCCTCCGCGCCCATCAGTGACGCGATCCGGCCCTGCGCCCGCGCGGTCAGCACGTCCTCGGCGGTGAGCGCCCGGCTCAGCTGGTCGGGGTAGCGGTCCAACAGCGCGCGCACGCAGTCGATCTGCTCCAGGGTCGCGCTGACCGCCCGGTCGCCCTGCAGCTTGGAAGAGACGTAGACCGACCAGAACTGGCCGCCGACCCCGCCGGCTCGCAGCCGGGCCAGGTCGGTGTGCAGCAGTCCGGTCTGATCGGTGGCGATGTCGCGCTGGTCCAGGTCGTAGCCGACCTGCTCACGCAGCGCATAGGGCAGGTCGTTGTGCCCGTCCAGCACCGGATGCGTGGCCAGCAGCGCGCGGGCGCGGTCCACCAGGGCGGGTTGTGCCACGTACGTCATCCGACTCCCTCGACTCGTGCCGCGCCGAGAGCGGCCGGCCCGCCCGCCACCGTATCGGGCTGCCTCCGGTGACACCCGTTCACTGCTCGGCCGGGCGGTGCTCCTGGCGGGGCGGCCGGACCCCGGGATTGGCGACCGCCGCGGTCATGCAGTAGCCGACCGGGCCGTCGGCATCGTGCATTGTGCAGTGTCCGACCGCGACTCCGTGCGCGCTGGTGTGGCCGCCGGACTCCAGCCCGATGGTGTCGCCGACCGGCAGCCGGCTCAGGTACAGCGTGTAGTCGGCGTTGATGAACTCCAGGCCCACGTCGCTGGCGTGCGCCAGCGGGCTGGACGAGTCGGCGGCGAGCGCCGCGCGCACCAACGGGCTGAGTGGTTCGCCCTCGACCAGTCCGCACGTCTCGCGCATCCACAGCCGTCGCTGGCCCCGCGCGGCCCAGTGCCGGGCCGGGTCGTTGTGCTCGGTGAACCGCCAGGCCTGCGGCGGGAACCGGGACTTTGCCGGTGGCAGCGCCTCGGGCGGGGGCGCGTCCCAGGGTGGTGTGCTGGGCACGGTTCCGGCCGGCTGGTCGCCCTGGCGCAGCAGCACCGCGCTGGCCCGGGCGATCGGTCCGTCGCCGCCGTGCGCGGTCGCCTCGGCCACCCGGATCCGCCGGCCGTCCCGAATCCGGACCGTCTCCACCTCGACCGGGGCGAGCGGCGCGTTCCGGAACAGGTCCACGGTCAGCCGGCTGACCTGTAGGTCCTCCCGGCCGTGCGCGTGCTCAATGGCGCGGGCCAGCAGTCCGCCCAACAGTCGCCCGTGCAGCATGGTCGGGGCCCACCAACTGCGGGCGTGCGGCGCGGGCACGAACTTGTCGCCGCTGGGCTCGAAGTAGGCCGGCTGTTCGGGCTGGTGCACGCTGGATTCCTTCCGCGGTGCTGGCGGTGTGCGGTCGGGACACCGTGGTCGGGACCGGGTCAGGCGTCGGTCTCGCCCTGGTCGAGCGGCGCGAGCTTGCGCATCAGGGTGACCGCCGACTCGGTGATCTTGTTCGCCTCGCGTCGGGTCGAGCAGGTGGCGATCTCCCGCCCGGCCTCGCCGATGATCGAGGTGAGCACGGCCACGGTGAGCCGGTCCACCGGATCGGAACTCGCGCCCAGCAGTACCGCGTTCTGCCGCACCCACTCCCGGTTCCTGGTCCGCCGCAGCAGCTCGAAGCCCGGCGGCCCGTCGCCGTCCAGGAACAGCCGGACCAGGTCGCGGCGCTGCCAGGACCCTTCCAGGAACGCCCGGGCGCCGACGATCAGCAGGTTGAGCGGGTCGTCCTCACCGGCGGCCCTGGCCTTGGCCACCGCGGCCGCGGCGTGCTGCTCGTGGCTGGCCTGGTGGTCCTCCCAGAGGGCGAGGAACAACTCGGTCTTGCCGCCGAAGTGGTGGTAGAGGCTGCCCACGCTGGAGGCGGCGCGTTCCACCACGGCGGCCACGCTCGCCTCGGCGAAACCCTGGTCGCCGAAGACCTCCCGGGCCGCGTCGAGCAGCGCCCGGCGGGTCTCCGCCGTGCGGCTCCACTGCCAGGCGTTGCTGCCCGCCTTGCGTGCCATGGTTTCCGCTCCGATCGTGCCTGTCCAGCCGCAGCCTATCGAGTCCAATTTTAGAATCGACGGAAGCTCGGCGGCGGCTCGGGTCCCCCGGACGGCGCTATTGACACCGCTCGCCGCCCCGGGCAGGGTGAAATATTACTAGAGCACGGTTCTAGAAAGTGTGCGGAGGAAGCATGGGCCAGACGGAATCCTCGGTCAGCACAGTCGGACTACGCACGCTGTTCCACCCGACCTCGATCGCCCTGGTCGGCGCGACGGACAAGTCGGGTTGGTCGCACAACACCTTCGACAACCTCGCCCGACACGGTTTCGGCGGTGCCGTGCACCTGGTCAACCCCCGCACCGAGATCGTGCACGGGCAGGCCGCCCACCGCTCGCTGACGGCCATCGGCCAGCCGGTCGACCTGGCCTACGTCATGGTGCCCACGACCGCCGTGCTGTCGGTGCTGCGCGAGGGTGCCGGGCTGGGCATCAGCAACTACGTCGTGCTCACCGCGGGTTTCGGCGAGACCGGCACCGAGGGTGACGCCCTGGAGCGGGAAGTTGTCGAGTTCTCCCGGGCCAACGGGCTGACCGTGTTGGGCCCCAACGGAAACGGCTACATCAACGCGGCCGCGAGCATCACCCCCTACGGCCTGCCGGTGATGTCGCTGACCGGCGGCTCGGTCGGTGTGGTGTTGCAGAGCGGCGCGCTGGCCAGCTCGATCCTTTCCTTCGCCCAGGCGCGCAACGTGGGGATCAGCCTGCTCACCTCGATGGGCAACGAGGCGATGGTCTCGGTCACCGACGTGATGGAGTACCTGATCGACGACCCGGACACCCGGGTGATCGCGCTGTTCCTGGAGTCGGTGCGGCGCCCCGACGAGTTCGCCCGCGCGGCGCGCCGGGCGGCGCGGGCCGGCAAACCCGTGGTGGCCCTGAAGATCGGCGCGAGCCAGTTGGCCTCGCGGACCGCGCGGGCGCACACCGGCGCGCTGGTCGGCGACGACAGCGTGATCGACGCGGCCTTCCGCCAACTCGGCGTCATCCGGGTGCGCTCGCTGGAGGACCTGATCATCACCGCCGGCATGTTGGCCAGCACGCCACCGCTGCCCGGCCGGCGGGTCGGCGTGGTCACCCCGTCGGGCGGCGCGTCGGAGATCATCGCCGACCGAGCCGAACAGGAAGGTCTTGAGCTGCCCGAGTTCGCGCCGGAGACGATCAGCCGGCTGCGCGACATCCTGCCGGTGTTCGCCACCATCCAGAACCCACTGGACGTCACGGGTTACGTGGTGGTGGACCGCACGCTGCTGAGCCGGGCGCTGGAGGTGGTGGCCACCGATCCGGGGATCGACGAGGTGATGCTGCTGTCCGATCTGCCCAGGTTCGCCCCACCCGAACCGGAGCTGGCGCTCGCGCTCTACCGAACCAGCGCCAAGCTGATCGCCGAGTCGCCGCGTCCGGTGGTGGTGGTCAGCAACGTGCTCACCGACATCAGCGAGTTCGCCCGTTCCGTGCAGCGCGAGACGAACTACCCATACGTGCTCGGTGGGATCGAACACGGCATGTCCGCCATCGGTGCGGCCGTCCGCTGGGCCGAGGCCACCCGCGCACTCGTCGCGCAGCCGGTCGCCGAGACCGTCGAGGTGCGCCTGCCGGACCGGCCCACCGGCGTCTGGGCCGAACACCGGGCAGCCGCACTGCTGGCCGACAACGGAATTCCGGTGGTGCCCGCGGTGCTGGCCGCCGACGCCGAGACGGCGGTGGCCGCGGCGACCGAGTTCGGCTATCCGGTCGTGCTCAAGGCGGTCGCCGACGGGTTGGGCCACAAGAGTGACATCGGTGGCGTTCGGCTCGGCCTGAGCACACCGGACGCGGTGCGCGCCGCGCACGAGCAGGTCACCGCGCTGCTGCGGGACAGTGGCGCGACCGGCATCGCGACCCTGGTGCAACCACAGCGATCGGGCGGCATCGAACTGCTCGTGGGCGTGATCCGGGACCCGGTCTGGGGGTTGGTGCTGGCCATCGGGCTGGGCGGGGTGTGGGTGGAGGTGCTGCGCGACACAGCTCTACGTCTTCTGCCGGTCGATCAGTCAGCGGTACGGTCAGCGATGGCCGAGTTGCGCGGTGCGGCGTTGCTCAACGGCGCGCGGGGCAGCCAACCGGCTGATCTGGACGCGGTCGCCACGGTGGTCGCCCGGATCGGTGCGCTCGCCGGATCATTGAGTGACCGGCTGGAGTCACTGGAGGTGAACCCGCTGCTGGTGAGCGGATCGCAGGTCGAGGCGCTGGACGCCCTGGTGACCTGGCGGGACTAGCACCCCGGCCGCGGGACGAAGAGGTTGGCGGACGGCGGAAAGGACCCCGGAGTGGCGAGGATCGGCCGGAGTGTCGCAGACGGACCCACGGGCACTGCGGACGCTGTGGACGCTCAGAACGATCGGTACAAATGGGTCGCGCTGACCAATACGACCGTCGGTGTCCTGCTCGCCACGATCGACTCGTCCATCATGCTGATCGCGATGCCGGACATCTTCCGCGGCATCGGCCTCGACCCGCTGCAACCCAGCAACAGTACGTATCTGCTGTGGATGATCCTCGGCTATCTGGTCACCAGCAGCGTGCTCGTGGTCAGCGTGGGCCGACTGGGTGACATGTTCGGCCGGGTGAAGATGTACAACCTCGGCTTCGTCATCTACACCTTCGCGTCGCTGATGCTCACCATCGACTGGATGACCGGGCACAGTGGAGCGTGGTGGCTGCTGGTCTGGCGCATCGTGCAGGGCGTCGGCGGAGCGTTCCTGGTAGGCAACTCCGGCGCCATCCTGACCGACGCGTTCCCGTCCCGGCAGCGCGGTCTGGCGCTGGGCATCAACAACGTGGCCGGCATCAGCGGCACGTTCATCGGGTTGGTGCTCGGTGGGCTGCTCGCGCCGATCAGCTGGCGGCTGGTCTTCCTGATCTCGGTCCCGTGTGGTCTGTTCGGCGCGATCTGGGCCTACCGCAAGCTGCGCGACATCAGCGCACGGTCCGGCGAGCCGATCGACTGGCTGGGCAACGTCACCTTCGCCGTCGGCCTCATCCTGGTGATGGTCGGGGTGACGCACGGCATCCAGCCGCACGGCACCAGCGTGATGGGTTGGACCAGCCCGTTCGTGCTCGCCTCACTGAGCATCGGCGTCGCTCTGCTGATCGCCTTCGGGGTGATCGAGACCAAGGTCGCGCACCCGATGTTCCGCTTGCCACTGTTCAAGATCAGAGCGTTCACCTTCGGCACGCTGTCCACCTTCCTGTCCGCACTGGGCCGGGGTGGACTGATGTTCATGATGATCATCTGGTTGCAAGGAATCTGGCTGCCACTGCACGGTTACTCCTTCGAGGAGACGCCGTTGTGGGCGGGCATCCACATGCTCCCGCTGACCGCGGGCTTCCTGTGCGCAGGCCCGATCTCGGGCTACCTGTCAGACCGGTTCGGCGCCAGACCGTTCGCGACGAGCGGCATGATCGTCGCCGCGATCACCTTCGGCCTGCTGGAACTGCTGCCGATCGACTTCCCCTATCCCGCGTTCGCCGGCATCCTGCTGCTCAACGGGTTGGCCATGGGCTGCTTCGCCTCACCCAACCGGGCCGCGGTGATGAACAGCCTGCCGGCACGACACCGCGGTGCGGGCGGCGGGATGAACTCGACCTTCCAGAACTCCGCCCAGGTCTTCTCCATCGGCATCTTCTTCACCCTGATGATCATCGGCCTAGCCGCGGTGCTGCCGCAGACCCTGACCAGCGGCCTGGAGGCCCACCACGTCCCGGCCGCGATAGCCAGCGCGGTAGGCGCGACACCACCGGTGTCGGTGTTGTTCGCGGCGTTCCTGGGTTACAACCCGATCCAACACCTGGTAGGCAGCGGAGTCCTGTCCCACCTCCCAGCAGGCGACCAGGCGGTACTGACCGGCAACAAGTTCTTCCCCAACCTGATATCGGGCCCGTTCCAGCACGGTTTGCACATAGCCTTCGGCTTCGCGATAGCAGCGTGCCTGATCGCAGCAGCAGCAAGCCTGTCCCGAGGAACCAAGTACGTGGCAGCCGACCTGGAAAACGTACCGATACCAGCAAAACAGAGCCCAGCAAAGCGAAGCAGCAGCTGACGACGACCGCACTACCCCTTCATCCCGATTCCAAGCACCACAAACGTAGGACAATCGCGCATCGGGAAGAAGGGACCACCCGCGAACCGGGGTCTGGCTTGCGCGTGTGCCTACCTGACCAAGCCCCCGGTGGCAGCCCGCTTATCCGGCCGAGGGAAAAGAAGTCGCTTCGCTCCTGGAGCTGGATTGTCGCTGGCGCGACAGCGCCGCACCCAGTACCAATGCCCCAGCAGCCATAAACATCCCGCCATTGCCGAGAGCGACACTGATCTCGACCCCGTCGACCTGAGCGGCAGCCTCCCCGCGCAACTGTCGAACCGACTCCTGGATCAAGAACATCCCATACATCCCGGTATGCGTATAGGACAAGCCGCCGCCATTGGTGTTGAGGGGAAGTGATCCGCCGGGCGAAGTGTGCCCCTCGGCAATGAACGGCCCGGCCTCCCCGCGCCCGACGAACCCCATGTCCTCCAGCCCATAGATGGGCACGTGCGCGAAGGCGTCATAGATCATCACGTGGTCGACATCGGCAGGAGTGATGCCGGCCTCGGCGAACGCGTCCCGGCTGGCCCGCCGAAAAGCGGCCGACGTGGTGAAGTCGGCCATCTGTGAGATCAACGGAGACTCGAACGTCTCCCCGGTGCCCAGCACATGCACCGGCGGCTTACGCAGGTCAGCGGCTCGGTCGGCCGAGGTCACCACCAGCGCCCCGCCGCCGTCGGTGACCAGACAGCACTCAAGCAGATGGAACGGATAGGAGATCAGCCGAGATTCGAGCACATCCTCAACGGTGATCAGCTCGCGGTGCATCGCCCGGGGATTGCGTGCGGCCCATTTGCGCTGCGCGACCGGGACCGACGCGAGCTGCTCGGGAGTGAGGCCGAACTCCTTCATGTAGCGCAACAGCGGAATCGTGAACGTCGTCGTCGGCCCGAAGGTCCCGTAGGGGGCCTCGAACTGGCCGTTCGGACTGGACGGTGCCGGCGCGTATCGAGAGGCGCCGACCCGGGACCGCCCGGACTCGCCGTGGGTGATCAGCACCGTGCTCGCGTGGCCGGCCTGGATCGCGGCGACCGCGTGCCGGACGTGCAGCAGGAACGACGTGCCACCGACACCGGTGCCGTCGATCCAGCGTGGGGTGATGCCCAACGCGTGCGCGACCTGGATCGGACCGGGCGCCGACACCGAGGCGATCCCGTCGATGTCGGCGAGCGCCAGGCCGGCGTCGGCGAGTGCGTTGCGCGCTCCCTCGACGTGCAGCTGCAACGTTGAATGTGTTGGCAGTACGCCGATCTCGTCGGTCTCGGCGGCGCCGACGATGGCCACTGGCGTCCCGGTCATCGCTGTGCTCCCGTTCCGGTGGGGGTGAACTGGGGCAGCGACAGCCCGCCCCGCTGCTCGAAGACCACCTCAAGATCCATGTCCAGCACCAGGTTGTCCGGCGTGTTCGGCACGCCGACGATGTTGGCCATCATCCGCGGCCCCTCGGCCAGCTGCACCACGGCGATCGCGTAGGGCACCTCAGCCTCGAAGCCCGGCGCCGGCCGGTGGGTGATCGTGTAGGAGTAGAGCGTGGCCCGACCGGTGGTGGTGAACCATTCGACCGCGCCGGAGCCGCACAGCGGACAGCTCGGCCGCGGATAGAAAAATGGCGTGCCGCAGTCGGTGCAGCGCTGAATCCGCAGTTCGCCGGCTGCGGCGCCGTCCCAGTAGGGCTGGGTGTCCGGCGTCGGCTCGGGAACGGATTTGGACCGGCCGGGCATATCTCTCCTCCGTGGTTCTCGGCGCGCGGTGTCGGTGCCGGGTCAACGCGTCGGCATCGGCACGCCGAATTCGGACAGCAGTTCCTGGGAGTAGGCGACCCGGCCGCTGCGCTCGGCGGCCGGCGCGTGGCACAGTTCCAGCGCCGCGGCCGCCATCACCGCGGGCGGCTCGGCGTCGGGATCGTCGTTCGTGGTCAGGTGGTGGTACAGGGTGCCCGGGGTGGGCACGACCCGCACCGGCGAGAGCACGTTCACCGCGATGCCGTCCGCGTACAGTTCGGCGGCCAGCCCGGTGCTGAACCGCTCGATCGCGGCCTTGCACATGCCGTACACCGTCCCGCCCCGGGCGGACCGCGCGGTCGGCGGCAGCGTGGGATGCCGCGCGGCGCGCGAGGAGATGTTGAGAATCCAGCCCTGACCGCGTTCGCGCATCCCGGGGATCACCAGCTGCGCCAGGTGCACCGGCGCGGTCACCTGCACCTCGAACATCAATGCGAACCGCCGGGCCGAGAACTCGCGCAGCTGCGCGAAATAGGTGACCGCGGCGTTGTTGACCAGGATGTCGATGCCGCCCAACGACCCGGTCACCTCGGCGACCAGCCGCTCGCGGTCCTCGGCCAGCGTCAGATCGGCCCGGAACGCCTCGGCGGTGCCACCGGCCGAGCGAATCCGGTCGACCGTCTCGCCGATCGTGCCGGGCAGCCGCTCGTCGGTCGCGCTGACCGTGCGCGCGGTGACCGCCACCCGCGCGCCGGCCGCGGCGAAGTGCTCGGCGATCGCCGACCCGATGCCGCGGCTGGCGCCGGTGACCACGGCCACCCGGCCGTCAAGAAGACCCATCTGCGCGCCCTTCGTGCTGGTGGTGTGGCGTCAGCGGCCGAGCAGCGGACCGAACGACCGTTCGATCTGGTCGGCCAGCGTGTCCGGTTCCCACGGCGCGGTGCCCACGATCCGGCTGATCGGTTCGGGGTTGTTGTAGAGCGCGACCTGGTAACCGGCCGAATGCAGGATGCGGCCGTTGATCCAGCCGGAGTCGGCGCCGGCCAGGTAGGCCACCACCGGCGCCACGTTGTCCGGCGACCGCTCGTCGGTCGCGGCCCGCTGGCCGCGTCGCCGGTCGTCGGGCACCGAATCGGTCATCCGGGTGGCCGCGCCGGGGGAGATGGCGTTCACCGTCACCCCGTACCGGGCCAGCGAGTTGGCCGCCGAGTAGGTGAGGCCGACGATGCCCATCTTGGCGGCGGCGTAGTTGGGCTGGCCGGGTGCGCCGTGCAGGCCGGACACCGAGGTGAAGTTGATGATCCGGTTCTGCGCGGTCTCGTCACGCAGCGAGCGCCAGTGCGCGGCGGCGAACTTGGTGGTGTTGAAGGTGCCCTTGAGGTGCACCCGGATGACGTCGTCCCACTCGCGCTCGGTCATGTTGAACACCATTCGGTCGCGCAGGATGCCGGCGACGTTGACCAGCACGTCCAGCCGGCCGAACTCGCTGATCGCGGTGCCGATCAGCTGTTCGGCGGCGCCGTGGTCGGAGATGTCGGCGTAGCTGGCGACCGCCTTGCCCCCGGCGTCGGCGATCTCGGCCACCACGGTCGCCGCCGGACCACTGTCCACGCCGGACCCGTCCAGGCTCGCGCCGAGGTCGTTGACGACCAACAGGGCGCCCTCGGTGGCCAGCAGCCGGGCGACCGACGCGCCGATGCCCCGGCCGGCGCCGGTCACGACGGCCACCCTGCCGTCCAGTCGGCCCATGATCGATCCCCTTCCCACCGGTGCCACTTTCTAGAACACGCTTCTGAAATTAGCTTCGAACGGACGGCTCCGGCTGTCAAGGGACCAACCGGGTCGGCCAGCCGGGGCGGTAGTGCCCGTCCGGGTGTTGACAGCCTTCCGTTTCCTGAAATCTAATTCTAGGATTAGTACAACAGCGACCGGGTGTCGCACAACGACGACGCAGTCGAGGCGAGGGGTAGCCGTCATGGAACTCGATCTGGGTCCGGAGATCGCCGCGTACCGCGCCGACCTGCGTACCTGGCTGACCAGCAACACCCCGTCCGGCCTGGCCGACCTGGTCGACTGGCGCGCCTCGGGCACACTCGGCGGCCACCCGCCGGCCGGCCTCGCCGAGGCGCTGGCCGACCCGCGCTACCAGGAGTGGGAGCAGATCCTGGTCGCCGAGCGGCTGGTCTGCCCGCAGTGGCCCACCGAGTACGGCGGCCAGGACCTGGACGCGGTCCGGATGGCCGTGCTGAACGAGGAGTTCGCCGAGGCCGGCGTGCCCAGGGTGGTCCGCGGCATGGGGGAGGGGCTGGTCGGCCCGGCGGTGCTGGTGCACGCGACGCCCGAGCAGAAGGCGCACTTCCTGCCCCGGATCGTGTCCGGTGAGGACGTGTACTGCCAGGGCTTCTCCGAACCGGGCCACGGCTCCGACCTCGGTGCGGTGGAGACCCGGGGCGTGGTCGACGGCGACGAGCTGGTGGTGACCGGGCAGAAGGTGTGGACCTCCGGCGCGGCCCGGGCGAACATGATCTTCGTACTGTGCCGGACGAACCCCGACGTTCCCAAGCACGCGGGCCTGTCCTACGTGTTGGTGCCCTTCACCGGCCCCGAGGTGAGCTTCCGCAACATCCGGCAGATGACCGGCGCGGCCGAGTTCGCCGAGGACTTCCTGGACGGCGCGCGGGCGCCGCTGTTCAACGTGATCGGCGGTCTGGACAACGGCTGGCGGGTCGCGATGACCACCCTGGGCCATGAACGCGGCGGCCGGTCGACCGTGGCGCACCTGCGGTTCGAGCGCGAGTTCTGGGCGCTGGTGGACACCGCGCGCAAGTACGGCCGACAGGACGATCCGGTCATCCGCCAGCAACTCGCCTGGGCCTACAGCCAGGTGCAGCTGATGCGCTTCAGCGGTGTGCGCACGCTCGCGCAGGTCGCCCAGGGCAAGCAGCCCGGGCCGGAGGCCTCGGTGGCGAAGCTGTTCTGGAGCGAGTACCACAAGCGGCTCGGCGAGATCGCGATGGCGATCGTCGGTCCCGATGGCCTGGTGCGGCCGGCGGGCGAGAACTACCCGACCACACCGTGGCAGAACGTCTACCTGGCCAGCCGGGCCGGCACGATCTACTCCGGCACCAACGAGATCCAGCGCAACATCATCGCCGAGCGTGGGCTCGGACTGCCCCGGAAGTGACTCGTTCCGAACGGAGAAGGCTGACATGCAGTTCGCGGAGAGCGACGAGCAGCGGGATCTTCGGGCCTCGGTGCGGCGCTTCCTGACCGAGAAGTCCTCCCTGGCGGCGGTCCGGGAGTTGATGGACACCCCGTCCGGCTATGACCAGGCAGTGTGGAAGCAGGCCAGCGACCAGCTGGGCCTGGCCGCACTGGCCATCCCCGAGGAGTACGGCGGGGCCGGCTTCAGCGTGGTGGAACAGGCGATCGTGCTGGAGGAGATGGGCCGGACCCTCTACTGCGGCCCGTACCTCGCCTCCGCCGTGCTGGCCGCCACCGCCCTGTTGGGCAGTGCCGACGAACCGGCCAAACACGACTACCTGCCCGCGATCGCCGCCGGCGAGCTGATCGCCACCCTCGCGTTCACCGGCGACAGCGGCGCCTGGGACGGCACCGACGCCAGCCTGTCCGCCCACCAGGACGGCGACCAGTGGCGCCTGTCCGGCCACCGCGCGTTCGTGCTGGACGGCCACCACGCCGGCCTGATCCTGGCCATCGCCCACGACTCCGCCGGTCCAGCCCTGTTCGCGGTCACCGGCGACGCCACCGGCCTGACCGTGCGGTCCTCGCCAACCCTCGACCAGACCCGCCGACTGGCCCGCCTGGAGTTCACCGACGTACCGGCCCGGCGCATCAACACCAACGGCACCGCGGCCGACCTGTTGTCCGACACCCTGGACCGAGCGGCGCTCGCCCTGGCCGCCCAGCAACTCGGTGGTGCTCAGGCCGCACTGGACATGACGGTCGGCTATGCCAAGGTGCGCGAACAGTTCGGCCGCCCGATCGGCGTCTTCCAGGCGATCAAGCACCGCTGCGCGGACCTGCTGCTGGAGATCGAGTCGACCCGCTCGGCCGTGCTCTACGGCGCGTGGGCGGCAGCGGAATCCTCCGACGAGCTGCCGACGCTCGCCCCACTGGTGCGGGCGTACGCCTCCGAGACGTTCTCGCACGCGGCCGCGGAGAACATCCAGTTGCACGGCGGCATCGGCTTCACCTGGGAGCACGACGCGCACCTGTACTTCAAGCGGGCGAGCTTCGACCAACTGTTCCTCGGTGACCCCGCGTACCACCGGGAACGCCTGGCCACCCGGATCGGCCTGTGATCAGGCAGTCTCGTAGGAAGGGAGAACCGTGCCGCTCAACCACGACGTGATCGGTGTCGAGTCCGAGCCGGTGGAACGGTCCTGGACCTCGAAGGACACGCTGCTGTACGCGGTCGGCGTCGGCGCCGGACTGGACGATCCCACCGAGGAACTTGAGTTCACCACGGAGAACTCGGCCGGGATCGACCAACAGGTGCTGCCCACGTTCGCCGTACTGGCCGCACAGGGCGGAAGCCGGGGCAACCTGGGTGACTTCAACCCGGCCATGCTGGTGCACGCCGAGCAGGCGTTCGAGCTGCACCGCCCACTCTCGCCGGCCGGTGCCGTGCGGACCACGTCGAAGGTGACCGGCATCTACGACAAGGGTTCGGGTGCGCTGGTCACCACCGAGGCGACCGCGGTCGACGCGGACAGCGGCGAGCCGGTGATTATTTCCCGCAGTGCCGTGTTCATCCGCGGCGAAGGCGGCTTCGGCGGCGACCGCGGCCCGAGCGTCAAGTGGCCGGACCCGGAGGGCAAGCCCGACCACCAGGTCACCTACCGGACGCGCCCCGAGCAGGCGCTGCTGTACCGCTTGTCCGGCGACCGCAACCCGTTGCACTCCGACCCGGCTTTCGCCGCCAGGGCAAGCTTTCCCCGGCCGATCCTGCATGGCCTGTGCACCTACGGCGTGACCGGGAGGGCGCTGCTGCACGCCGTGGCCGACAGCGACCCGGCCCGCTTCGCCGGTATGTCGGGTCGCTTCTCCGCCCCGGTGTTCCCCGGCGAGGCATTGACGGTGTCGATCTGGAACACCGAAGAAGGCACGATTTTCCGAACCGCAAAAGACGACGGAACGGTAGTGATAGACAGGGGGACAGTGCAGGTGCGCCCAGCCTGAAAAGGAGGCAAGGGCGCCAGGGCGTACTTCGACCGCCCGACCCCTTCATCCCGATACCAAGCGCACGTAAGATGATCGTGCGTCGGGAAGAAGGGCCACGGCAAACGGGACCTGGCTTGTGCGTGTGCCTCCCTGACCAAGCCCCCGTGACCACGGTCAGCGCGACGCGGCCCCCAACATGTCCCGAGCGATCAGGTAACGATGAATCTCACTGGGCCCCTCAACGATCCGAGCGACCCGCAATCCCCGAAACCAGTGCTCCAACGGCAGATCCTTGGTCATCCCCATCCCGCCGAGGATCTGCATCATGGCATCGACGATCTCAAACCCGACCTCGGTCCCGTAGAGCTTCGCGACCGAAGCCTTGGTCCGGGCATTGCGGCCTTGGTCGGCCTCCCAGGCGGCCTCCCAGGTGAGATGCCGAGCAGCCGTGATCTTCACCTTCGCGTCAGCGAGCGCGAACTGCACGGCCTGCCGAGTGGCCAGCAAGGCACCGAACGTCTCCCGGGAACCGGCCCACTCGACAGCCAGCCGCACTGCCTCCTCAGCCACCCCGATCGCCTGCGCCGCATACCGCAGTCGGCCGCGCACCAGCCACTGTTGGGCCAACGCGAATCCCTGCCCCTCGGCGCCGATGAGATGCGAAGCCGGCACGACGCAGTCCTCGAACACGACCTCGGTGGTCCAGTGGTCGCGCAGCACCGGCACACTCGTCACCGACATCCCCGGTGTGTCGGCGTCGACGAGGAACGCGCTGATGCCGCCACGGCCGGCCGAGGTGTCGGTGCGGGCGTAGACGATGCCGTACCGGGCGTGGTCGGCGCCGGTGGTCCACATCTTGTGCCCGTTGATCCGGTAGGTGTCGCCGTCCTTGGTGGCCGTGGTCCGGATCGCGCGGGCCGGGTCGGAACCGCCGGTCGGCTCGCTGATCGCGGTGAACGCCGACCAGCCGTTCTCGATGGTGGGCCGGACGTAGTTCTCGATCTGCTCGTCGCTGCCGCGGTAGAGCACCACCGGCGGCTCGAAGCCGAACACCCCCGCGCCGGGATGCGGAAAACTGTAGCGGTGCTTGGCCATCTGCTCGGTGAGCACGATGCCCTCGAACACACTCAGCCCGCCACCGCCGAACTGTTCGGGCGCTTCCAGACACCAGAAGCCGGCGTCCCGGGCCTTGCCCTGGAGGACCCGCAACTCGTCGTCGGGCAGGTCGCGGGCGTCGCCGGGAGTGCGCGCCTCGACCGGCCGGATCTCGTCCCGGACGAACTCCGCGACGGTGTCGGCGAGCAGCTTCAGGTCCGGCGGCAGATCAAAACCCTGGAACGGCAAGGAAATCCCCCTGATCGAGTGATCTCGGTGGTCAGTGACCACGGTAGTTGCCGGGACGTTTCTCCCGGAAGGCCGACAGGGCCTCGGCCGAGTCCTCGGTTGAGGTCACCACGGCCATGTGTGAGGAGATCAGGTCCAGCGCGGTGCGCAGGTCGGTCCGGGCGGACTGATAGACGGCCCGTTTGATCATCCGCACCGCGACCGGCGGCGCGTCGGCGATCTTCCGGGCGAGGCCGGCCACGAAGGCGGGGAACTCGGCGTCGTCGACGACGTGGTTGACGATACCCAGCCGGCCCGCTTCCGCGCCGTCGATGAAATCGCCGGTGAGCAGCAGTTCCAGTGCCTTGGCGGTACCGACCAGCCTTGGCAGGTAGTAGCAGCCACCGTCGCCAGGCACCAGCCCGACCCGGATGTAGCCCTCGGACAGCCGCGCCGAACGGGCCACCACCCGCAGGTCGCACATCAGCGCCATGTCCAGGCCTGCGCCGACGGCGACCCCGTTCACCGCCGCGATGATCGGCTTGTCCAGGTCTTCCAGGGCGAGCGGGACCCGGTGAATCCGCTCGGTGAGATTTGCTTTGCGCTGCAAGGGAGTCGGCTGCTCATCCAGGCCGCCGAGGTCGACCCCGGAGCAGAACGCGTCACCGGTGCCGGTCAGCACCAACACCCGGACGTCCGGGTCGGTGCGCGCCGACCGGAGGACCTCCGCCCACTCGTCGATCATCTCCATCGTGAAGGCGTTCTTCCGGTGCGGCCGGTTCAACCGGATCGTGCCGATGCCCTCGACGACGGAGTACTCCAGATCGGCCATGACCACCTCTCGTTGGACCGACTAGAGGTCCGGCAGGCCCAGTTCCAGGTTGGGCTGCTGCAACCCGCCGTCGACCTCCAACACCTTCCCGGTCACGTACGCGCCGGCCGACGAGGCCAGATAGACGACGGTCGCGGCGATGTCCTCGACCGCGCCGATCCGGCGCAGCGGGGTGGCCTGCTCCATCTTGGCCCGGATCTCGTCGTTGTTCAGCACGATGTCCAGCGCCGAGGTGGCCACCGAGCCGACCGCGATCGCGTTCACCCTGATCCGGGGTGCCAGGTCGGTCGCGGCGAGTTCGGTGTAGTGCGCCAGCGCCGCCTTCGCCGTGCCGTAGGCGAGAAAACCGCGCCCGCTGATGCGTCCCATGTTCGAGGAGATGTTGACCACCGCGCCCGAGCCGTTGGCCAGCATCAGCGGCACCGCGGCACGGGTGAGCGTGTGCGCGGTGGAGACGTTGAAGTGGAAGGCCTCTTCCAGGAACTCAGGGGTCGTTTCCAGCAGCGGACGCGGGTACGTGCCACCCACGTTGTTCACCACGATGTCCAGCCGGCCGAACGTTTCCTGGGCCGCGGTGGCCAGCCCGGCGACGGCATCGAGGTCGGTGAGGTCGGCGGGCACCAGGTGCGCTCGCCGGCCGGCCCGCTGCACCGCCTCGGCCACGTCGAGCAGTTGGGCCTCGGTGCGTGCGGACAGGACCACGTCGGCGCCGGCCTGGGCGAGGGCGATGGCGCTGGCCGCACCGATGCCCCGGCCCGCGCCGGTGATCACCGCGACCCGGTCGGTAACCCGAAAACGATCGAGAATCACCGCCGGAATGTAACATGTTCTATCTACCGGATCGACCTTTCACCACCGGAATCGTGATGGTGTAACGGATGCAGGTCGCTGGAGAGCCACGATCCGGACAGACCGAGCAGGATCACCGCTGCCACGGCGGCGACCACCAAGGTCAGCGTGAGGATGGCGGCCCGGGGCAGCCGGCCGGGCACCGGACCATCGGCGACGATGCGGGCCGCCGGCCAGATCCGGCCGAGCGTGTGCAGGCCGGTCACCACCGCCCACAGGATGAACGTGCCCTGATGCACGGTGAGTGCGCTGACCCGGTAACCCAGCACGGACCCGAACACGGCGCGACCGGCGTCCGGTCCCAGCGCGATCAGCGCCAGGCCGGAGCCCAGCACAGCGAGGGTGAACAGGACCACCAACGGTCCGAGCAGGCGCAGCGGCGTCGGTGGCGGTCCGGCCCGGCGATAGGGCGCGCGGTGCGTGTAGTACCGCAGGATGCGCCAGCCGGTGCTGCCCGTCTTCAACAGCGCGGGCGGGACCAGCAGCACGCCGACGACCACGTGCCAGCTGAGCAGCCCGTTCAGGTTGAGCAGGGTGGCCAGTTCGACCAGGAACAGGACGAGCAGCAGCAAGCCGGTCCACGCCGTCAGCCGGGCGTTGCCGGCCGGCCCGCC
>DATATV010000135.1:0-26579 GCA_036268615.1 Pseudonocardiaceae bacterium | reverse complement strand
CTTCAAATCGACCAGGGTGCGGCAGATCGCGTCGAAGGACGGCCAGTCGCGGGCGGCCTTACCGGTACCGCCGTAAACGACCAGGTCGGACGGACGCTCGGCCACTTCGGGGTCGAGGTTGTTCTGCAGCATCCGCAGCGGCGCCTCGGTCTGCCACCCGCGCGCGGTGATCGTGGTCCCGCGGGGCGCCGTGACTCGACGCGACGTCTGGTTAGCGTCCGATGAACTGGGCCGACTCGTCATGACAAGTCCTCCTTCAGCGCTGAGTTCGCGGCGGCCACCGCGGCTCCGGAGACGACGAACGACACGGCCGCCTCGATCTCGGCGCCGAGGACGCGGTCCGGGCCCGGGCCGGGCACCGACTCGCGGAGCGCGGCCACCACAGCCCCGGTCGCTGGCCCGGGTCGCAGCGGCGCGCGCAGGTCCAACGCCCGCGCGGCGGTGAGCAGTTCGACGGCCAGCACGGTGGTCAACCCGTCGACGGCCAGCCGCAGCTTGCGCGCGGCCGACCAGCCCATCGACACGTGGTCCTCCTGCATCGCCGAGGTCGGGATGGTGTCCACCGACGCCGGCACGGCCAGTCGCTTCATTTCCGACACCACGGCGGCCTGGGTGTAGTGCGCGATCATGTGGCCGGAGTCGACGCCGGGGTCGTCGGCCAGGAACGGCGGCAAGCCGTGCGAGCGGTGCGTGTCCAGCATCCGGTCGGTGCGCCGCTCGGCCATGCCGGCCACGTCCGCGGCGCAGATGGCCAGGAAGTCCAGCACGTAACCCAGTGGGGCGCCGTGGAAGTTGCCGTTGGACTCGACCCGGCCGTCGTCGAGCACCACCGGATTGTCCACCGCGGCGGCGAGTTCCCGGTCGGCCACGGTCACCGCGTGCGCCACGGTGTCCCGGGCTGCGCCGTGCACCTGCGGGGCGCAGCGCAGCGAGTAGGCGTCCTGCACCCGGTTGCAGTCCGGGCCACGATGGCTGGCCACAATGGACGAATCGGCGAGCAGCGCGGCCATCCGCGCGGCCGACACCGCCTGACCCGGGTGCGGCCGCAGGGCCTGAAGGTCGGCGGCGAACACCCGGTCGGTGGCCAGCAGCGCCTCGACGCTCATCGCGGCGGTCAGGTCGGCCAGATCCAGCAGGGCGGTCAGGTCGGCGATGGCCAGCACGAGCATGCCCAACATGCCGTCGGTGCCGTTGATCAGCGCCAGACCCTCCTTCTCGGCCAGCGTGATCGGCTCGATGCCGGCCTCGGCCAGCGCCTCGGCGGCCGGCCGCAGCGCGCCGGTCGCGTCGAACACCTCGCCCTCGCCGATCAGCGTCAGCGCGATCGCCGAGAGCGGCGCGAGGTCGCCGGAGCAGCCCAGCGAGCCGAACTCGTGCACCACCGGCACGATGCCCGCGTTGAGCAGCGCGGTGGCCGCGCGCACAGTGGCCGGCCGGACGCCGGTGTGGCCGGTGGCCAGGGTGTGCAGCCGGAGCAGTTGCAGCGCCCGCACCACCTCCCGCTCCACCGGCGCCCCGGCGCCCGCGGCGTGTGAGCGGACCAGCGAGCGTTGCAGGGCGGCCCGCCGGTCCGGCGGGATGTGCCGCACGGCCAGCGCGCCGAAGCCGGTGGACACGCCGTAGGTGGGCGTCTCGGCGTGCGCGAGCTGGTCGATGTGGGCCCTGGCCTTGTCCACCGCGGCGACGGCGGTGTCGGTGAGCTCGACCGGGGCGTCGTGCCGGGCGACGGCGATGACCTGGTCCCTGGTGAGCGGGCCGGGGTCCAGCGGAACGGGTCCGTACATGCCCCAATCCCATCCCGTCCGGCTCGGCGGCGCGACCCGGCCAGGGCAAAGCTTGTCTGGTATCCCAGACACATGCCGATGATTGGCCAGCAGCCGAAGCCCGTGACGCAATTACCCCGAAAAATGATAAACCGGTCATAGTGGCATGGATGCCGAATTGCGTCCCTATCGGAAATGGAGGGACTAATGGGCGACAGCAGTGATGTGCCGGCATTGCGTCGGGGCCTCGCGGTGCTCCGACTGTTGGCAAGCCATGCCGGCCCGATGACCGCCACCGCGGTGGCCGGCGAACTGGAGCTGCCCCGGTCCACCGTCTACCACCTGCTCGCCGAACTGACCGCGGCCGGCTTCGTCACGCACCTGCCGGAGGAGCGGCGCTACGGCCTCGGCGTGGCCGCCTTCGAGCTGGGCTCGGCCTTCCTGCGGCACGACCCACTGGAACGGCTGGCCAGGCCGCTGCTGCGCCGGCTGGTGGACAGGGTCGGCCACCCGGCCCACCTCGGCGTGCTGCACGGCCGGGAGACGCTCTACCTGCTGCGCGAACAGCCCGCCCGGCCGCAGACCCTGGTGACCGATGTCGGCGTCCGGCTGCCGGCGCACCTGCCGGCCTCCGGCCGGGCCATGCTCGGCCGGCTGCCGGCCGCCCAGGTGCGCGCGCTGTTCCCGAACACGGCCAGCTTCGTCAACCGCACCGGCCGCGGCCCCCGGGACCTGCCGGCGCTGCGCCGGCTGCTGGCCCGCCAGCGGCAGCGCGGCTGGGCGGTGGAGGACGGGCAGGTCACCACGGGTTTCGCCTCGGTGGCGCAGGCCGTACTCGACCACGGCGGCCGGGCGGTCGCCGCGATCAGCGTGACCTTCCGGCACGAGTGCGACCACGAGCCCGACTGCGGCCGGCAGTGGCCGGAACTGGCCGAGGACGTCGGTCGGGCCGCCGCCGAGCTGTCCGCTCGGATCGGCGGCCCGACCCACTGACTGTCGCTTGCCAAATCCCTTGTCGGGACCGGTGGAACCGATCAGACCGCAAGCCCGGGGGCCTGGGCCAGGTCCCGCTCGTCAGCGTTGACCAGCTCGTTGATCTCTTCCTTGGTCACGGCCAGCGAGACGGCCCAGTAGAAGATGACCAGGCTGAAGGCGATCACGACGACCAGGTCGATCCAGTCGGGCAGGATGTTCTTCGCCGAGTCGCCGTAGCGGCCGAGGTAACCGATGATGACCGTCCCGATCAGCCAGACGGGCACCCAGAGGAAGCCCTTCCAGTCGCCCGAGGTGATCACCGTGCGGGTCTTGGTGAACACCCGGTTCAGGGCGAACAGCACCAGCCCGATGACCAGGCCGACCTCGATCTTCCAGGTGGTCTCGAAACCGCCCCAGTAGATGATCAGGTTCGCCGAGCAGAAGCCGACCGGCGACAGGATCGCCGCGCCCTTGAGCAGGTACGGGCGGGCCCGGTCGCCGTCGCGCCGACGCAGCGCGGTGAGCGAGACCGGAGCGAAGCCGTACATGATCGCCGTCGCCGAGGTGACCAGGCCGACCAGGCTCTGCCAACTCGGGAACGGCAGGAAGGACAGCTCACCGATGACGAAGGCCAGGATGATCGACCACAGCGGGACACCGCGGACGGTGACCTTGGCCAGCTGCTTGGGCAGGTCGCCGGCGTGGCCCTGGGCGTAGGACAGCCGGGCCGAGGTGCCCAGGTAGAGCAGGCCGGTGCCGGCCGGGGAGACGAACGCGTCGGCGTACAGGATGTAGGCCAGCCAGCCGGCGCCGGCCGCGGTGGCCAACGTGGCGTACGGACCGAACGCGCCCTTGTCGATCGGTGCGCTCCACCCGTGCACCAGGGCGGCCGGGTCGAGGCTGCCGACGAAGGCCAGCTCAAGGCCGATGTAGATGACCGTACCGACGATCATCGCCACGATGATCGCGCGGGAGATGTCCTTCTGCGGGTCCCTGGCCTCGCCACCGAGCTGGATCGCCTGTTCGAAGCCCTGTAGGGCGAACACGACACCGGCCGGTAGCGCGGCGAACACACCGTGTGCGCCGTAGGGCGCGAAACCACCGCCCGCGGAGAAGTTGCCGCCCTTGAAGTTCAGCGACAGCAGCACGACGATGGTCAGCAGCGGAACCGCGGTCTTCCAGATCACGGTGACCGAGTTGCTCTCCGAGAGCAGCTTCACGCCGACGATGTTGATCACCGTGAAGATGATCATCAGCAGCGACGCCCAGAGGAATCCGCTCGCTGTCAGCGTCGAGTTCGCCTGGTTCAACAGGTGCAAGTGGGTGTTGACCCAGTTGATGTTGTCCAGGTAGGTGAGGCTGGCCTCGACCTCGATCGGCGCCAGGGTGACCGCCTGGAGCCAGGCCGACCAGCCGGCGACGAAGCCGGCCAGGCGCCCGAAGGCGAAGGCCGGGAATCGAGCGGTACCACCGGCCACCGGATACGCGGCACCGAGCTCGGCGTGGATCAGCGCGAGCACGGCCAGCATGGCGGCGGCCAGGATCCAGGACAGGATGGAGGCGGGACCGGCGACCACCGCGGCCTTGTAGGCACCCAGCAGCCAGCCCGAACCGATGATGGACCCGAGCGAGACGAACGTCAGGCCATAGAAACCGACGGACCGTTTGAGGGTGTTCTGGCCCGCGGCTGTTGTACCGCTATGAGTCGCTTGTGTCATTGGATTCCTCAATGCAGATGACCATGTTTGGTTCCCCTCGGGTCGAGGCTCACCGCGAGAATCGTAGGGAGATCCAGCAGCCATCTCGATAACAATCGGATCACCTTGAGTTCATCTTTGCTCAAGGCAAGGACGCGTATGACCGAAATAGCGGACGTTACCGAGAAGTCACGCCGTTGTGACTATTTGTTATCACCCCGCTCGGGACAAAATCGTGGACCAGCACGCTTGTGCCGGAAGATGAATCGCCTAAAGCCCACCCGGCGGGAAGATCTCCCGCCGGGCGACTTGTCTGGACCTTGGTCAGGTGGTCAGGCCAAACCGACCTTCTTCAGCCAGGTCTGGGCGACGTCGGAGGGGTCGGGCTTGTCCGGCGCGTTCAGCTGGGCGTCCAGATCGGCCAGTGTGGCGGTGTCCAACTTGGCCTGCACGGCGTTCAGCGCGGCCTTGATGGTGTCGGTCAGCTTGCTCTTGTTGATCACCGGCACGACGTTCTGGGCGGCGAAGTTGTTCTTCGGGTCGGTCAGCGCCACCCAGTTGTTCGCCTTGATCGAGCTGTCCGTGGTGAAGATGTCCGCCGCCTGCACCGCACCGCTCTTCAGCGCCGCCACCGTCAGCGGACCACCGGCGTCCAGCGCCTTGAACGTACCGAACACGCAGTTGTAGTGGGACTTCAGGCCCGGCAGGCCGTCCACTCGGGTCTGCATCTCGGGCGGCCCGCCGAAGGTCAGCTGGCCGCAGGACGGCGCCAGGTCGGCGATGGAGGTCGCGTGGTACTTGGCCGCGGTCGCCTGGGTGACCACGATCGCGTCCGAGTCCTCGGCGCTGGCCTGATCCAGCACGGTCAGGCTGCTGGGCAGCGCCTGCTGCAACGCGGTGTACACGTCGGTGGAGGAGACCGCGGTCGCCTTCGCGTCCAGGTACTGCAGCAACGTGCCGGAGTACTCCGGGATCAGGTCGATGGTGCCGCTCTTGACCGCCGGGAAGTACACCTCGCGGCTGCCGATGTTGAGCTTCGTGGTGACCTTGACACCCTTGGCCTGCAACGCACCCGCGTAGATCTCGGCGAGCAGCGTGCTCTCGGTGAAGTTGCCGGAGCCGATGGTGATCGAGCCGGGGGCGGATGCTCCACCCGAGGTCGAACCGGTGGACACCGGGTTGCTGGAACTGCCGCACGCGCTCAGGGACAGCGCCGCGAGCACGGCGACACCCAGGCCCGCGATAGTTCGTCTCATCAGGATCCTCCGGTTTCCGATTCCAGTTTCTGCCCGCCCCGGCCGCCCGCCCGACCGGCGCGGAGGCCGGGCGAGACGACAAGCCGTTGGACAAGCACGAATACGCCCTCAACCACCAGCGCGAGCACGGCGACGAGCACCGCGCCTGCGGCCATCTGGGCAAATCCGGTCTCGTTGTGCTCGGCGTTGCCGTCGATGATGAACCGGCCGAGCCCGCCCAGCGCCACCTCGGCGGCGATGGTCGCGGTCGCGACCACCTGCAACGCCGCGCTGCGGATGCCGCCGAAGATCAGCGGCATCGCGTTGGGGATCTCCACCCGGAACAACACGTGGTACCACCGCATACCCATGCCCTTGGCGGCGTCCACCACGGCCGGATCGACCGCCTGGATGCCGGCGTAACTGCCGGCCAGCACCGGGGGCAGGGCGAGCACGGTCAGCGCGGCGATCGGCGGGACCAACCCCAGGCCGATCACCACGAACGCGATCACCAGCAGGCCGACGCTGGGCAGCGCGCGCAGGTAGTTGGCCAGCCCGACGAGCAGGAAGCCGCCGCGGCCGGTGTGGCCGACGATCGCGCCGATCGGCAGCCCGATGACGAGCGCCAACCCGAGCGCGAGGCCGGTGTACTCCAGGTGTTCCAGCACCCGGACCGGCACGCCGTCCGAGCCGTGCCAGTGCGCGGAGTCGGTCAGCCACTGGCCGATGACGGCGAACCAGTTCATCGGGTCACCGCCCGCGTCCACGGCGTGGCCAGCCGGCCGAGCACGACCAGGATCACGTCGGCGACCACCGCGAGCACGACGCAGGCGATGATGCCCACGGTGATCTCGGTGGCGAAGTCCCGCTCGAACCCGTCGGTGAACAACTGCCCGAGACCACCCAGGCCGATCAGCGCGCCGACGCTGGCCAGGCTGATGTTGGACACCGTGGCCACCCGCAGCCCGGCCACCAGCACCGGAATGGCCAACGGCAACTCGACGGTGAGGAACCGGCGCAACGGCCGGTAGCCCATCGCGGTGGCCGCCGCGATCACCTGCTCGGGCACCGCGGCGAGCGCGTCGGCAACCGAGCGGACGAGCAGCGCCACGGTGTAGATGGTCAGCGTGACGATCATGTTGAGCGGGTCGAGGATGTTGGTGCCCAGGATGATCGGCATCACCACGATCAGCGCGAGCGACGGGATCGTGTAGAGCACAGTGGACACTGACAGGAACGTGCCGCGCAGCCAGGCCGCCCGGGTGGCCAGCCAGCCCAGCGGGATGGACAGCACCAGGCCGAACAGCACCGGCAGCAGCGAGAGGTAGATGTGCGTCTCGGCCAGCGACCAGATCTCGGCCCAGTGGTGGGTCGCCCAGCTCATCCGGACTCCCCCCGGCCGCGCTCCGGCGCGGTCATGCCGGGACCTCTCCCTTGCCGCGCGCGGTTTCCAGCGCGCGCAGCACGTCCTCGGCGGTCACCGAGCCGACCACCACACCGGCCGCGTCCACCGCGATGCCCAGCGAACTGGGCGAGCTGAGCGCCGCGTCCAGCGCGCCGCGCAGCGAACCGGCGCCCACGCCGACCTCGTCCCTCACCTCGTAGAGCGAGCCGCCGGCGATCAGCAGCTCCTCGGTAACCGGTGTCGCTTCGTCCACTGTGGACAGTCGGTCGGACCGTGCCCAACCCAGCGGGCGCCGGTCGCCGTCGACCACGACGGCCCAACCGTTGTCCAACATGGTGCGTGCCTCGCGGACCGGAGTGCCAACGGGCACCAGGGAAAGCTCGCCGACGGCCAGGCCTGCGGCGGACAGGAAGCCCAGTGCGCGGTAGCCGCGATCGCGGCCGACGAACGAGGCGACGAAGTTGTCGGCGGGCCGGGCGAGCAGTTCGGCCGGCGGGTCGTACTGGGCCAGGATGCCGCCCTCGCGGAACACCGCGACCCGGTCGCCGAGCTTGATCGCCTCGTCGATGTCGTGCGTGACGAACACGATCGTCTTGGCCAGGTCGGCCTGTAGTCGCAGCAGTTCGTCCTGCAATCCGGCCCGGACCACCGGGTCGACCGCGCTGAACGGCTCGTCCATCAGCAGCAGCGGCGGGTCGGCGGCCAGCGCCCAGGCCACCCCGACCCGTTGCTGCTGGCCGCCGGAGAGCTGGGCCGGATACCGCCGGGCCAGTTGGTCGGGCAGGCCGACGAGTTCGAGCAGTTCGGTGGCGCGGGTGCGGGCGGCCCGGCGGCTCATTCCGGCCAGCACCGGCACCGTGGCCACGTTGTCCAGCACCGTGCGGTGCGGGAACAACCCGGCCTGCTGGATCACGTAGCCGATCCGGCGGCGCAGCAGTGGCGGGTCGGACTTACGGATGTCCTCACCGTCGATGGAGATCGTGCCCGACGTCGGGTCGATCATCCGGTTGATCATCCGCAGGGACGTGGTCTTGCCACAGCCGGACGGTCCGACGAACACGGTGATCTGACCGTCGTCGATGTCCAGGCTCAACTCGTCGACGGCGACCGTACCGTCCGGGTAACGCTTGGTCACGGCCTGGAACTCGATCAACCGAGGTCCTCCCGGTCGTGACGGCCCCTCGCCGGCCGCCGCAGGATTACGCGACCTTAGCCGCCGGGACCGACAAACGCAGCGGTATTCACCAGGTGGCAATCCGGATCACTTACTGAATCGATCCAGGGTCTCGCTTCACCCAGCATTTGGGACAGTCAGCGGGCCACGCTCCAACAGCTCACGGAAGCTCTTGACCGGGATGGCCTTGGAGAACAGCCACCCCTGGTAGGCGTCGACGCCCATCCCGCGCAGCACGTGGAACTGGGTGGCGTTCTCCACCCCCTCGGCGACACACACCCGGCCCATCGCCCGGGACATGTCGACCACCGCGCTGGCCACCGCGAAGTCCGAGGAGTCGCTGCCCACGCCGGCCACGAACGTCCGGTCCACCTTGATGATCTGCACCGGCAGGTCCTTGAGCCGGGACAACGAGGAGTAACCGGTCCCGAAGTCGTCCACGGCGAACCGGACCCCGCGGTTCACCAGCTCGCCCATCGCCGAGAGCGTGCGCGAGGGCAGGTCGACCAGGCTCGTCTCGACCAGCTCCAGCACCACTCGATCCCACTCGATGCCCGCCTCCAGCACCGCGTTGGCCACCACGTCGACGAACTCCGGGTCGCCCGGCGCGAGGCCGGCCAGGTTGACCGCCACCCCCACCGGCTTGCCACCCGGCCGCGGCCAGGTCGCCGCCTCCTGCAACGCGGTGCGCAGCACCCAGCGGTCCAGCTCACGCATCAGGCCGCCCTGCTCGGCGACCGGCAGGAACACGTCGGGATAGAGCAGCCCGCGCTCCGGGTGCGGCCAGCGGACCAGTGCCTCGGCGGTGATCATCGTGCCGTCCGCGGCGACCACCGGCTGGAAGTGCAGGGTCAGGCCGTCGGCGCCGAGCGCCTCGCGCAGCTGGCCCTCCAGGTGCACCTGCCGGTCGGCCGACGCGATCAGCGCCGCGCTCGCCGTCGCCGCCCGGCCGGGGCCCTGCTTCTTGGCCTCGAACATGGCCGCGTCGGCGAACCGCAACAGGTCCGCGCCGTGGGTGTGGCCACCGCCGTCGGAAACCGCCGCGCCGATCGACGCGGACACCCGGACCAGCTGGCCGTGCACCGGCACCGCCGTGCGCAACAGGCTGGACACCTTGGTGGCCAACGCATCCACCCCGCCGGCCGCGTCGATGTCGGCGCAGATGATCACGTACTCGTCGCCGGACAGCCGGGCCACCGTGCTGCCCTCGGGCAGGCCGCCCTCCAGCCGCCGGGCCAACGCGACCAGCAGTTCGTCGCCGGCGTCGTGGCCGAGCGAATCGTTGACCCGCTTGAAGTTGTCGATGTCGCAGAACAGCACGGCGACGTTGGCCGCGGTCGGGCCGCTGAGCAGTTCGCCGAGCAGTTCCTTCACCGCCGCCCGGTTGGGCAGGCCGGTCAACTCGTCGTGAGTGGCCTGGTGGCGCAGGGTTTCCGCGGTCCGCCGGCGTTCGGTGATGTCCTGGAAGACCACCAGCCAGAACCGCCGGCCGTCGTCCTGCACGGACATGGCCACGTGCAGCTCGCAGTAGACCGGCTCACCGTCGGCCCGCACCAGCACCCGCTGCGGCACCTTGTGGGTGCGCTTGTTCTGCCCGGCGGCGGGCGCCCGGCCGAGCGGGTAACCGTCCCGGTCGTCGGGGTGGGTGAGCTGTTCGGCGGTCCGGCCGCGCAGCTTCTCCAGGCCGGTGCCGAGCAGGTCGCACAGCGCGTCGTTGGCGTCGACCAGCCGCTCGAACTCGTCGAAGATGCCGATGCCCACCGGGTTGAGCGCGACCAGGTCGGCGAACCGCTGGCTGGAGCGCAGCATCCGGGTCTCCGCCGCCCGCTGCTCGGTCATGTCCTGCGCGGTGCCCACCAGCACCGTCGACCCGTCCGTCTTGGCCGGCAGCACCCCGCCCGAACAGCGGAACGTGCGCACCGCGCCGTCCGGCCGGGTCACCCGGAACTCGCAGTCGATCGGCTGGTGGTCGCGGGACATCTTGGCCAGCAGTTCCTCCACCCAGGACCGGTCGGCCTGGTGCACCAGGCCGATGAAGGTCTGGTGGGTGACCGGAGCACCGCGCTCGACGCCGAACAGCTCGTAGAGCATCGGCGACCACACGCTGATGTCGGTCTGCGGGTCCCACTCCCAGGCACCCAGCCGGGCAGCCCGCTGCGCCTCGTCGAACCGCCGCCGGTCCTCCAGCAGTTGCCGCTCCAGCAACCGGTGCTGGGTCACGTCCTGCAGCGTGCACTGCAACCGGTCGACCTGACCGGCGGAGTCCAGCTGCGCGCGCACCCGGGCCACGTAGGTCCGGCCGCCGAGATCCCCGTTGATCTCCATCTCCAACGGCTGGTCGGGCGGGTTGTCACCGCTGAACCGGTCGCACAGCCGCTTCATCTCCGGCAGGTGCACCGGCGCCATGTTGGCCAGCACGTCGTCGCCGGGCTCGATGCCGAGGTCTGCGTACATCTCGTCGAGCACCGCGCTGCGCCGCACCTCGCCGGTCGCCGGGTGGTAGGTGAGGCTGCCGATCCGGGCGATCCGCTGGGCGTCCAGCAGCGCGGCCCGGTCCTCCTCCAGCGCCTCGGTGATCCGGCGCTGCTCGGTCACGTCCAACGCGTAGCCGGTGATCGTGGTCAGGCTGGGATCGGTGGCCGAACGGCCGGCCGCGACCGCGTGCACCCAACGCACCTCACCGTCGGGCCGGACGATCCGGCAGACGATGTCGATCGGCTCGCCGTCGGTCTGGTGCCGCCGCCACATCTCCCGGGCCCGCGCGACGTCCTCGGCGTGCAGGAAGCTCATCATGCTGTCCAGGTTCGCCGGCACCGAGCCGGGACTGATGCCCAGCAACGCGTGCAGGCTGCGGGACCAGACGGTGTGCCGGCTCTGGTGGTCGAACTCCCACCAGCCCATCTTGGCCAGCTGCTGCGCCTCGCGCAGCCGGCCCCGCTCCACCTTCAGCGACGCGACGCTCGCCGCGAGGTCGGACAGGTCGGTGAGCAGCAGCGCGTCCAGCCCGGTGCCCGGCACCCGCCAGTGGACCGCGCGGATCAGCACCGCGCCGCCGTCCATCCTGCGCAGCCAGCGGGCCGAGTCGGTACCGGTGATCAGTTCGTCGACGTGCCGGCCGACCAGCAGGTCGGCATCCTCGGCACCGGCGAGTTCGGCGGCGGCCGCGTTGGCCCGGACGACCATGCCGGACTTGTCACACAGGAAGGAGGCGGCTTCGGGCAGTGCGCCGACCGAGGACGCGCTCACCGCGAAGGCCGAACGGGCGGTCGACGCCGACGGTCTGGCCGCACCCGGTCGGGCGCCGCCTGATCTGGTCCTGGGATTCCCGGCACGTTCGACCGGCTCGGCCACTGTCTCGCCTTTCCGCGCGCCCGCTCGTCCGGATGGAGGCTCGCAGGGAGTCCGCCGACGCTGTCCGGCCCCCTCGGCGACCACAACCGAGGACAGTCGTCAACCCCTGATCCACTGACCGGAACTCACCCGTTGGGAGGACCGTAGCGTGTTTGCTACGGGAAACCCAATGCCCTTGCGTGACTGATCCGTAAAACTGTGTCACTCACGTGGACACGTCCGGGTCACTATTCGCCGATCGTCACCGGTTGTTGGGCCCGCATTCGGACACCGGCCACTGACCGGCCGGACCGGCCGGACCGGCCGGCCGGTGCCTGGGCACTGGCCGGCCGGTCCGGTTCGGCGTGAGGTTCTCGCCAGGACCTACTGCTCGACGAGCGCGGGAGCCACCCCGTCGGCGCGAGCCGCGTCGGCCACCGCGATGGCGACCTCGGGCCCGACCCTCGGGTCAAGAGCGCTGGGCACGATCCGGTCCACCGCGAGCTCGTCACTGGCCACCGCGGCGATCGCCGCGGCCGCGGCGAGCTTCATGTTCTCGGTGATCGCGGTCGCGCCGGCGTCCAACGCGCCCCGGAAGATGCCCGGGAAGGCGAGCACGTTGTTGATCTGGTTGGGAAAGTCGCTGCGCCCGGTGGCCACCACCGAGGCGTACCGGCCGGCCACCTCCGGGTGGATCTCCGGGTCGGGGTTGGACAGCGCGAACACGATCGAACCGCTGGCCATGCCGCCGATGTACTCCTCGGGCACGGTCGAGGAGGACAGGCCGACGAACACGTCGGCGCCGCGAAGCGCCTCGCTCAGACCACCACGCAGGCCGGTGGTGTTGGTGCGCGCGGCCAGCTCGGCCTTGACCGGGTTCAGCCCGTCCCGGTCGGCGTGGATGATCCCCTTGGAGTCGAGCACCGTGACATCGCCCACGCCCGCGGCGAGCAGGATCTTGGCGCACGCGACGCCGGCAGCGCCGGCCCCGGAGATGACCACCCGCAGCTCGGCCAGTGCGCGGCCGAGCACGGTGGTCGCGCCGCGCAGCGCGGCCAGCAGCACGACGGCGGTGCCGTGCTGGTCGTCGTGCATGACCGGGCAGTCCAGCGCCTCGATCAGCCGGGCCTCCAGCTCGAAGCAGCGGGGCGCCGACACGTCCTCCAGGTTGACCGCGCCGAAGGACGGACGCAGCCGGACGAGGGTCTCGACGATCTCGTCCACGTCGGTGGTGTTGAGCACCAGTGGGATCGAGTCCAGGCCGCCGAACTGCTTGAACAGTGCGGACTTACCCTCCATCACCGGCAGCGCGGCACTCGGGCCGATGTCGCCGAGGCCCAGCACTGCGGTGCCGTCGCTGACCACCGCGACCAGGCGGTGCGCCCAGGTGTAGCGGCTGGCGAGCGCCTGGTCCTCGGCAATGGCGCGGCTGACCCGGGCGACGCCGGGGGTGTAGGCAATGGACAGCGCCCGCGGGTCGGCCAGCGAGGCGGTGGCCGCGATCCCGAGCTTGCCGCCCTCGTGTGCGGTGAAGATCTCGTCGTCGGACAACGCGAGTGCCCGGTCGTTCACGGTAGTCACAGCGTCCCTCCTGGGGGAACGAAACATGTGCGGCGGCGCGTCACAACTCGCCAGAAATACCTGGTCAGTGGTCCTCGTGGCGGGGTCGCGCCTGATCTGAAGAGGCGTCCGTCGGGAGGGCTGCGCGCGCCTGGTGAGGCGGCGACCAACAGTGTTTCCCGACGCTGCGGTCTCGACAGTCTGCCAGGTCGACGGTGAATTGTCTGCGGTGGGGGTCACAGCTGCCAGCGGTTTTTCCCCGAACAAGGCGAAGTCCCGCAAAACGTCCGTCCGGTTTTTGTTCCGCCGTTCCGGTGGGTTTTCCCGGACCCACTAAGCTGTGCCGCCATGCAGGTACGCGAACTGGCCGTGTCGGATGCGTTCGAGTTCGTGCCGCAGGCGTTCCCCGACCACCGTGGCCTGTTCGTCGCGCCGTTCCAGGAAAAGGCGTTCGCCGACGCGGTCGGCCACCCGATGCCGATCGGGCAGAGCAACCACAGCGTGTCCCGGCGCGGCACCATCCGCGGCGTGCACTTCGCCGACGTGCCACCGGGCCAGGCAAAATACATCTACTGCCCACGCGGCGCGCTGCTCGACGTGGTCGTCGACACCCGGGTCGGCTCGCCGACCTTCGGCCGGTGGGAGGCGGTGCGGCTGGACGCCGTCGACTTCCACGCGGTGTACCTGGCCGAGGGCCTCGGCCACGCGTTCGTCGCGCTGGAGGAGGACACGGTGATGAGCTACCTGTGCTCCACCGGCTACCAGCCGACCGGCGAACACGGCATCAACCCGCTGGACCCGGAACTGGCCCTGCCCTGGCCGACCGACCTCGAAGCGATCCTGTCGGACAAGGACACCGCCGCCCCCACCCTCGCCGAAGCGAAGGACCAGGGCCTGCTCCCCGACTACGCCGACTGCCGGACCTTCTACCAGCAAAAACGCGCTGTCGTCTAGGCCGGTCCCCGAACCGGCCCCGGCCGGGGCCACAGCCGCCACCGAACCACCCCCACCACCTCGGCCGGCCCCAACTCCCGGGAGTCGGTGGACGCGCGCGCGTTGTCCCCGAGCACGAACCAGAGGTCGCCCTCAGGCCGCACCACCCGCTTGACCGACAGCTGCCCGGGCCGGTCGGCCCACCGCACCATGACCACATCACCCGGTCGGGCCTGCCCGCCGCGACGGACGAGCACGACGTCGGCATCGGACAGCGCAGGCGACATGGACGGGCCGAGAACGCGGACCCGCCGACAGATCCACCGGCCGAGCGGACTCTCCTGCGGTGCCAACGATCACCTCCGCCTGCCGGGACAACGCGCCGAGAGTAGGGTTTGCCGGGTCGGAGCATCCACTGTCAGGGAGGAACGATGCGGCTTTTGTCGCGAATCCTCGGTCCGCGTCTGGAGGCCACCGCACACTGCGACCTCCCGTGCGGTGTCTACGACCCGGCGCAAGCCCGGATCGAAGCCGAGTCCGTGAAGGCGATCCAAGAAAAGTACCAGGGCAACGAGGACCCTGAGTTCCGTGCGCGCGCCATCGTGATCAAGGAGCAGCGCAGCGAACTGGTCAAGCACCACCTGTGGGTGCTGTGGACCGACTACTTCAAGCCGCCTCACTTCGAGAAGTACCCGCAGCTGCACGAGCTGTTCAACAAGGCGACCAAGGCCGCCGGCGCGACCGGCACCAAGGGCTCGATGGACCCGGCCAAGGGCCAGGAGCTGCTCGACCTGATCGCCGAGATCGACAAGATTTTCTGGGAGACCAAGCAGGGCTGAGAGGCTTTCTCTCCTCGGTTCGACTCCCCCGGTAAGGACTTGACGAGTTCCCCCGGGCACAACGGCCGGTGGTACCGAAGCACGGCAACGCTGTTCCGCCGTGGTGAAGTGCCGCCGGCCGTTGTCATGTCCGGCGAGTCGAGCGACAGACTGTTCGGGCGCCGGCTGAATTCATGAACGCGTTTGATGCGCCCGATCCGCGCCGCGGCGGAGGATCTGCTCAGCCGGGAGGCGCCGGCTCCCGAGTTGGCGAACCTGCTCCGTGAAGGCTTCGAGGTTCGGGGCGAGCACGTCCACTTCGTGCGGTATCTGGCACGAGCACCACACACGGCAACCTCCACCGGCCCGATGGGCGACGAACACCACGCGAACTCGTTCCATCTGGACGACGTGGTCGCGACGACATCGCCCGACTGGTTCGTGGGCTCGCGACAGTCCTTCCGCCTGCCCGCCGAGGGCTACTGGGCTCAGATCGGTGTGCAGAAGTCGGTGTCCAGCACGACCGTGCAGGTCAAGTTCACCCGGAACCTGAGTGTGATCTCGGCGCCGGACTGGGATCGCCGCCGGTCACGCTTTCCGCACGGCGCGAGCAAGCCGAGCGCGAACATCCAATGGCCTTGCGGCTGGTACGCACGAATCGTGCACGTTCATGCGGGTCGATGGGCGGCCGACAGGTGACCACTGGCGGGTCCTTCAGCTCGGCCAGCCGTTCGACGACACCGCCGAGCACGTTCTGGAGACCGTCGGCGCGCACGGGTTGACGGAATTGCGCGGCCACATCGACGGCTACATTGATTGACTCTTCAAGTAAATGCCGACACGGTGAATCACCCGGTGTGAGGGAGTCGACAAACACCGGCTCACACACCCCGGGACCACCGCCGGAGCCGCCGTTGTGGCGAGCGTCGCGCCATTCCAACCGGTCGCCGCGACCTGCGTTCCCTACGATGTTGAAGTGGTAGATGAACGCCCACCAGTGGTGTACGTACTGCGGCACGGCGAGACGCGTTGGTCCCTCAGCGGCCAGCACACCGGACGCACCGACGTGGCGCTCACGGTGCACGGCGAACAGCAGGCCCGACGCGCTGGGCTCGTACTCAGCCGGCTGCGCGGTACGAACACACCGCCCGCTCTCGTCCTGTCCAGCCCCCGCCAACGCGCCGAGCACACGGCCCAACTCGCCGGTCTCGTGGTCGACGAGGTCACCGAGGAACTGGCCGAGTGGGACTACGGCGACTACGAGGGCCTGACCACCGAGCAGATTCGGGAGAAGGTCCCGCAGTGGACCGTCTGGTCCCATCCGATCCCCGGCGGCGAGTCCGCCGACCAGGTCGGCAAGCGAGCCAACCACCTGCTCGACCGGGTCACCCGCGCGCTGTCCACCGGCGATGTCGTGCTCGTCGGACATGGCCACTTCAGCCGGGTGCTGACCGCCTGCTGGCTGGGGCTGACCGCCTCCGACGGTGTCCGGTTCGGCCTTGATCCGGCCGGCACGACCGTGCTCGGCACCGAGCGCGGCGAACGGCAGCTGATCCGCTCGAACATTCCGCCGTGGCCTACTGAAGAATAGGTCACATGCCGGACAACAGGATTCGCCGTGCCATACCGTCCGATGTGGACAGCATGGTGGCATTGGTGCACGCGCTTGCCAACTACGAGAAGGCGCCCGAGGAATGTCACCTCACCGCCGAGCAACTGCGCACCGCGCTGTTCGGTGACTCGCCCGCACTGTTCGGACACGTCGCCGAGGCCGACGGCAAGGTGGTCGGCCTCGCACTCTGGTTCCTGAACTTCTCCACCTGGGACGGGGTGCACGGCATCTACCTGGAGGACCTGTTCGTCCAACCCGCGCACCGCGGCTCGGGGCTGGGCAAGGCGCTGCTGCGCGCGCTCGCCGAGGAGTGCGTCCGGCACGGCTACAGCCGGTTGCAGTGGTCAGTGCTGAACTGGAACCAGCCCAGCATCGACTTCTACCGCGCCCTCGGTGCCCTGCCGCTGTCCGAGTGGACGGTCTTCCGGCTGGCCGACGAGCCACTCACCGCCCTCGGTCGCGCCGGGCTGACCAGCGCCTAGGCCGGATTCTCAGCTGGTTCTGGGGTATTTCTGGGCTGTTCGTAGGGTTGTCCGGCTTTCCTGGACGTAGTGGGGCGCACCCCGCCCCGGCAATCCAGGAGGCTGACCATGCTGACTGCGCCCATCCCCGTCGCCCAGCCGCTGCGCTGGGACGCCGTCAGCCGCCCCGGGCTGCGCCGGGTCAACGCCGACGCCACCGCGGTGCATCACAACCCGGCGACCGGCCGGACCGCGTTCGTGATCGCCGACGGGATCGGCGACAACGAGTCGGCCGCGCACGCCGCTCAGCTGGCCGCGCGCACCGCGGCGGAGGCGGCCGCGGCCGGACGCTCGCCGGTCGAGGCGGTCCTGGCGGCGCAACGGGCCGTGCTCGGCAGCGACACCGGCAGGAACACCAGCGGCGACACGGGCAGCGACATCGGCGGGGACACCGTGCTGGCGATCGCCGTGCCGAGTGGCAACTCGTGCGAGGTGGCCTGGGTCGGCGACTGCCGGGTCTACCAGTGGAACGGGCGGGTGCTCGAACAGATCACCACCGACCACACCGCCGCCGAGTACTTCCGGTCCCGGGGTCTGCGGCCGGCGCCGCAACTGGAGCACATGGTCACCACGAGCGTGCGCACCGTCGTTCCCGACCGGATCGGGCACGCCCGCACCAGCCTCCGGCCCGGCCGGCTGCTGCTGTGCTCCGACGGCGTGCACAAGCCGCTGCCGGTCGGTGAGCTGCGGGACCTGCTGGACCGGCCGGCCGAGCCGGCGCAGGTCGCGGGTTTCCTGGTGGCGGGCGCACTCCGGTTCGGCGGCACGGACAACGCGACCGCCCTGGTGGTCGACCATCAACTGTCGTCGGAGACCGATGTCGCGGCCTGAAAAAGGCTCAGTCGAACTGGCGGGCGGCCCACACCCGGGCCCGGCCGGTGAACAGCAGCACCAGCGTGGCCACGCAGAAGACGGCGACCAGCACCCCGGCCAGCACCTGCCCGGACGCACCGAACACGTAGTAGCTCACGCCCAGCAGCAGCAACTGCACGATCGCGGCCGGCGTCCGGGACCACGGCCTGCCGAGCAGCAGCCCTGCGGCCACCGCCCCCACCCCGACGCCGATCACCACGAAGTAGCCGACCTCGGCGAACTCGTCGCCGGCCAGCGCGCCGGCCGCGGTGAGCGCGTGCACCAGCACGGCGACGGCGAAGCCGATCGATGCCACTGCCTGCAACCCGACGAGCACGCCGGCGGCCAGGACCGGCCGGGGCGCGGTGGTGGTTGGCAGCGGCACGGCGAACCTTTCGGAGTAGCCCACAACGGGCGTGGAGCGGCGGAAACGGCGCGTGGATCACGGTGAGTGCGCACCGCCGATTCTAGGCCACTCGGACGGCCGGTATCGTCAGCGTGGGTCGGCTTGCGAGGATCAGTGAGCCGAGTTCATGTTCCAAGTCGTCGGTGGGCAGACGGGTCGTCTGGGTGCACTCACCATGGCAGGGAACTCGCCCGCGCGGTCTCCGCACGGGTGCGTGGAGGGAGCTGGATCACAGCTTTGTCACGGCTCCTGGCCGGTTCGCCGGCCAGGAGTGTCCTAGTCTGCAAGGGTGTTAGCCCTCCTGGTGGTCAACCCGCAGGCCACGGCGACGACCGCGGCCGGCCGGGATGTGCTGGCGCACGCGCTGGCCAGCGACACCAAGCTTGAGGTGCTGGAGACCTCCTACCGCGGGCACGCGGCCGACGCGGCCGCGCAGGCCGCCGCGGACGGGTTCGACCTTGTCGTCGCCCACGGTGGCGACGGCACGGTCAACGAGGTGGTCAACGGCCTGATGCGCGGCGGCGTCGGCACCGAACACCGGCTGCCGATGCTGGGGGTGGTCCCGGGCGGCTCAGCCAACGTCTTCGCCCGCGCGCTGGGCCTGCCCCGCGATCCGCTGGACGCCACCCACCAACTGCTCCAGGCCATCGAGGGCGGCCGCAGCCGGTCGGTCGGGCTGGGCAAGGCCAACGGGCGCTGGTTCACCTTCAACGCGGGCGTCGGCTGGGACGCCGAGGTCGTCGCGTCGGTCGACGGGCTGCGCCGCAAGCAGGCCAGTCCGGCCCTGTACGGGCGGGCGACGCTGGCCAGCTATGCACGGCAGGCACTG
Source organism: Pseudonocardiaceae bacterium (assembly GCA_036268615.1). Taxonomy (GTDB): domain Bacteria; phylum Actinomycetota; class Actinomycetes; order Mycobacteriales; family Pseudonocardiaceae; genus DATATV01. The sequence continues at coordinate 7,469 of DATATV010000135.1, read as the reverse complement.
CGCGGCCCGCAGCTGACCATCGAACTGCCCGGCGCGCCGCCCGGTTACCGGGTGCTGGAGGGCCTGCGGCTGGCCCTGATCTGCAACACCGATCCGTGGACCTACCTGGGCCGACGGCCGGTTCGACTGCTGCCGAACTGTTCGTTCGACCGCGGCCTGAGTTTGTTCGGGCTGCGCAATCTGCGGTTGCCGACCGTGCTGCGACACGTCGGCCAGGCCCTGCGCGGGGCCGCCGAACCCCACGGACCGCACCTGGTGATCAGGGACGACCAGCCACTCATTCGAGTGATGTCGGACCGTCCGGTGAAATTTCAGGTCGACGGAGATCTTGCAGGCGAGCAAAAAAGTGTAGAATTCACGGCAGTACCTGATGCGTTGCAGGTGGCGGTCTGATCGGCTGGTTGAGCCGAACGACCCCGCAGCCGGTGAGTGATCGGGTCCGGTGATCGAGGTGTGGTCCACGTGTGGACCTGCCCGTCGCCCTGCGAATCCAGATGCCAGAGCACGTCGATCTTTCGGGTGAGTTCCCTCACCGGTTCGGTCAAAAGGCCTTGACATTGACGTGGTTCGTGAAAGCATTCACAAGCACCCCGACGACCGACCCGAGACGAATGGTGCGCTGATGCGCGCCTAGTGAAGGAGCAGGGAACAATGGACTGGCGCCACCGCGCGGCCTGCCGTGACGAGGACCCCGAGCTGTTCTTCCCGGTAGGGAACAGCGGTCCCGCCGTTCTGCAGATCGCCGAGGCGAAGCAGGTTTGCCGACGTTGTCCGGTCGCCTCCAGCTGCCTCACCTGGGCCCTGGAAAGTGGCCAGGACGCCGGTGTCTGGGGCGGCATGAGCGAAGACGAACGGCGTGCGCTCAAGCGCCGCAACCGGGCACGTGCCCGCACTAACGCCTGACGAATACCGCGAACAAGACCGGCAGGATGCCTCATCCCTGCCGGTCTTGTTCGTTTCTGCCTGATCACTATTCGTATTGATCACGCCTGCTGGAGCCGAACCGTCGCCGAGTAGGCAGCGATATTGCTCCGCTCGGTGTAGTCGAGTAGTACACGCAATTCATCGTCCGGGTAGCCGTTCAGGATGGCCGCCCAGTCGGCGGTGAACCGTACGAGCAACGGCATTATCCGGGCGATCGCGTCATCGGTGTGCCGCACGATCACCTTTCGCCGATCAGCGGGGTCTCGTTGCCGCAGCACGAGCCCAGCCTTTTGCAACCGGTCCACCGAAGTGGTAATGGCGCCGCCCTTGGTCAGCCCGCACCGCTCGGCCAGCCCGCCGACGGTCAACGGCCCCTCCATGATCAGGATGTTCAGGCAGTTGAAGTCGGTCACGTTGATGCCCACGTGCGCCGCCATCGCCTGATGGAAGAACACCGCGCGTGACGTGGAGAGCTGCATGGCGCTGCCGAGCGCGGCGAGCAGCCCGTCTCGATCGTCCGTTGACACGGGCACACCTCCACCCTTAATCTCTCTGATGTCGAGAGACTTCGTAAGTGAACATCGCTAAATTGGAGCATGTTCAGCGTACAACATCAACTTCGGGGGTAGTCAACCATGTCCGGAAACCAGCTCAGAGTCCTTGTCATCGGCGCCGGCACCGGCGGGCTGTGCCTGGCCCACGGCCTGCGCCGGGCCGGGATCGACGTGCAGGTCTACGAACGCGACCGGACCAGGACCGGTGGCCTGCACGGCTTCCGGGTCGGCATCGACCCGGACGGCAGCCGCGCCCTGCACGCCTGCCTGCCGCCCGAACTGTTCGACACGTTCGTGGCCACCTGCGCGCTGCCGGCCCAGCGGTTCAACTTCCTGTCCGAGAAACTCGGCGAGGTGCTGGCGTTGGACTTCGACGACCCGGCCGCGCACGACCCGGTGGACAGCGAGAAGTCGGTCAGCCGGATGACTCTGCGCCAGCTGCTGCTCACCGGCCTTGAGGACATCGTCCACTTCGACAAGACCTTCACCCGGTTCGAACGGGACGAGCGCACCGGCACGGTCACCGCGTTCTTCGCCGACGGCACCTCGGCCACCGGCGACGTACTGGTCGGCGCGGACGGCACCAACTCGCCGGTGCGCCGGCAGTACCTGCCGCAGGCCGAACTGGAGGATTCCGGCCTGATCGGCATCACCGGCAAGGTCGCGCTCACCGAGGAAACCCGGAGACTGTTGCCGCCCAAGGTGTTCCGCAGTGTGTCGATGGTGCTGGCGCCGAAGGGGTTCAGCTGCGTGCTGCACGTGATGGAGTTCCCGTGGGGCGCCGACGGCCGGCCGCGGGACGGCATCGGCCGCACCGAGACCGAGCTGATCGCGAACTGGCCGGGCCTGCACTACGACAACACCCGGGACTACGTCGGCTACGGGCTCGGCGCGGCCGCCGCCCGGCTGCCCGCCGACGTCCTGGACCTGCGCGGCCCCGACCTGGTCAACCTGGTCCGCGAGCGCACCGCGGGCTGGCACCCGAACCTGCGCCGGCTGGTCGAGCTGACCGAGCCGGGCACCAGTTTCCCGCTGAACATCCGCACGTCGGTGCCGCTGGCCCAGTGGCCCACGACGACGGTCACACTGATCGGCGACGCCATCCACACCATGACGCCCGGCCGGGGAGTCGGCGCCAACACCGCGCTGCGCGACGCGCGGCTGCTGTGCGCGAACCTGATCGCGGTCCGCGACGGCCGGACCACCCTGCTCGCGGCGATCCGCGACTACGAGACACAGATGATCGACTACGGCTTCGACGCCGTGCTGACCTCGCGCAAGCAGTTCAGTGCGGACGATCCGATCCACAAGCCGGTGGTCGGCCGGCTGGTGCTGGCCGGGATGCGCACCGGGATGCGGGTGGTCAACCACCTGCCGCCGGTGAAGCGCCGGATGGCCGAGTCCGAGCAGCGCTACCGGGGCAAGGATCGCGAGCCGGCCACCGCCGCCTGAGCGGGCGGGTCGGGGCGGCTACCGGGACTTGCGCAGCGGTAGCCGCAGCACGGCATCCGTGCCGCCCCGGTCCCGGCGCCGCAGGCTCAGCGAACCGCGCAGCTCGCTGTCCACCAGGGTCCGCACGATCTGCAGGCCGAGCCGTTCGGTGCGTTCCAGCGAGAAGCCGCGCGGCAGGCCGACGCCCTCGTCTGAGATGGTCACGTCCAGCCACTTGGCCGAGCGCTCCACCCGCAGCACGACCTCTCCCCGCCGGGGCGAGGGGTAGGCGTGCTCGAAGGCGTTCTGCAGCAGCTCGGTGAGCACGAGTACCAACGGGGTGGCCCGCTCGGCGGCGACGACACCGAAGTCGCCCTCCCGCCGCACGTTGACCCGGCCCTCGGTGCCGGCCAGGTCGCCCATCATCGGCACGATCCGGTCGACCAGCTCGTCCAGGTTCATCTGCTCGTCGACCGACAGCGAGAGCGTCTCGTGCACCATCGCGATCGAGGTGATCCGGCGCACCGACTCGGTCAGCGCGTCCCGGGCCTCGGCGCTGCTGGTCCGCCGGGACTGAAGGCGCAGCAGCGCGGCCACCGTTTGCAGGTTGTTCTTCACCCGGTGATGGATCTCCCGGATGGTCGCGTCCTTGGACAGCAGCGCGCGGTCGCGGCGCTTCACCTCGGTCACGTCCCGGGCCAACACCAGCGCACCCGCCGGTTTTCCCTTGGGCCGCAACGGAAGCGCCCGGAACAGCACGGCTGCGCCCTGCCGGGTCTCGGCCTCGAACCGGCCGGGGTGCTCGCCGTCGAGCGCCTTGCGGATGCGCTGGGCGGCCTCGGTGGCGTCGAACGGGTCGGCGATCAGCGACCGGGTCAGCACCGCGAGCCGCAGCCCGACCAGGTCGGCCGCGTGCCCCATCCGGTGGTAGGCCGACAGCGCGTTGGGGCTGGCGAACACGACCGTGCCGGTCATGTCCAGCCGGATCAGCCCGTCGCCGACCCGGGGGCTGGTGTGCACGTCCGGGGAGCGTTCGGCGGTCGGGAAGGTGCCGTCGGCGACCATCTGACACAGGTCGGCGGCGGCACCGAGGTAGGCGATCTCCAGCGAGCTGGGCACCCTCGGCACGGCCAGATTGGTGTCCCGGGACAGCACCGCGACCGGCTGGCCCTCGAACACGACCGGGATGACCTCCCGGCGCACCGGCACCTCCAGGTGCCAGACCGGGTCCTCCTCGCGACAGATGCGCAGCTCGCCGAGGGCCCGGCGGAGCTGCGGGTGCTCACGCGCGGCGAGCACCGTGCCCACCATGTCCTCGGTGTGCGCGGTCAGCCCGGTGGTCGGCCGGACCTGCGCGATGCACAGGAACTGACCGCCGTGCTCGGCACCGTCGATGACACTGATCAGGCCGGTCGGATCGTCCTCGACCGGCTCGCTGCCGGGCAGGTCCGTGCTGACCGAGCTGGGCGAGTTGGCCGCGCTGACAGCGCTGTCACTGGGCAGCGGCACCCAGAGCAGCAGGTCGGCGAACGAGAGGTCGGACAGCAGCTGCCACTCACCGACGACGCGTTGCAGGTGGTCAACGGCGGCGCCGGGCAGTTTGGTGTGCTCGGCGAGCAGGTCAACGAGGGTAGCCACAGTAGTTCTCGGTCCTCCGGGACTCAGCCGGCAATCACTCGACCACGGCAATCAGGTCGCCCTGCCCGACCACGTCGCCGACGTGCACCGCGACCCGGGTGACCACGCCACCGGCCTGGGAGATCACCGGGATCTCCATTTTCATCGACTCCAGCAGTACCAGCGTGCTCTCGGTATCCACCGTGTCGCCCTCCCGGACGAGCACGGTCCGCACGTTGGCAACGATCTCGGCCTTGATCTCCTCGACCATACGATCGATCCAACCACGCTGCCGGCCGTTTACCGAGGCACGGTCAGGCCGGTTCTGGTGGTCGTGTCACACTGGATGCGGAAGCCGATCCCGGTCCCGAGTGACACGGATCGATCTGTCGGCAACTGGTGAATACGCTCCCCGCCCAGGTGGGGATGATCCCGAGGAGTATCCGATGTCGAAGCGCGCCCGCAAGCGCCGCGACCGCAAGAAGTCCGGCGCGAACCACGGCAACCGCCCGAACAGCTGATGCGGTAGACCGCTGACGTGCCGAAACGCCCCGGTGACTGATCGCCGGGGCGTTTCGTGTCAGTTCTGGTCGGGACCGCTCAGCCGCGCTCCTCGCGCACGTCCACCGTGGTGCGCCGGACCTCGACCGAGGTGGTGCTGCCGTCGGGAGCGCGCTGGACGATGACCTCGGCCTGCTCGGACACCGCCCGGCGGATCGACGCGCGCAGCCGGTCCTTGAACCCGTCCGGCGCCTGCTCACCGCCGCACTTGCGGGCCAGCAGCAGCTTCAGGTGCTCCTCGATGCCGTACTGCTCAAGGCACGGGCCGCACTCGTCGAGGTGCTGTTCCAGCTTGCCGCGCTGCTCGCTCGTGCACTCCCGGTCGAGCAGCATCCAGACCTCGGCCAGCACCGTCGAGCAGGGGGTCTCGTGGGGTTTGCCGCAGCTCACGACCCTGCCACCTCCCGCACGGCGGCCGAGTCACCAGTGCTCTTGGCGGAACCGTCCGCGGTCGTCCCGTTGCGCAGGAAGCCACGCTCGCGGGCCACGTCGGTGAGCTGATCACGCAGTGCGCGGCGGCCCCGGTGCAGCCGGGACATCACCGTGCCGATGGGCGTACCCATGATGTCGGCGATCTCCTTGTAGGCGAAGCCCTCGACGTCGGCGAGGTAGACCGCGATGCGGAACTCCTCGGGCAACTGCTGCAGGGCCGCTTTCACGTCGTTGTCCGGCAACCGGTCCATCGCCTCGACCTCGGCCGAGCGCAGACCGACCGAGGTGTGCTCACCGGCCTGGGCGAGCTGCCAGTCGGTGATCTCCTCGGTGGGAGTCTGTTGCGGCTGGCGCTGCTTCTTGCGGTAGCCGTTGATGTAGGTGTTGGTCAGAATCCGGTACAGCCACGCCTTGAGGTTGGTACCCGCGGAGAACGACTTGAAGGCGCCGTACGCCTTCAGGTACGTCTCCTGGACCAGGTCCTCCGCGTCGGCCGGGTTGCGGGTCATCCGCAGCGCGGCCGAGTAGAGCTGGTCGATCAGCGGCATCGCGTCGCGTTCGAAGCGGGCGGCCCGCTCGGCAGAACTCTCCGCGACCTCGCTGTCAACAGCCTCGGCTGCGCCGGTGGCCTCGGCATCGGTACGTGGCACCTGGCTCCCTCCACGTCCACCGCCCCGGCCACCAGCCGTTGCCGGTGTTCCCGACGCCGTGGACGGATAGGACAGCCCCGAGGATACCCGGACCGCGCCCGGCCGTGCTCGCCCCGGACCGCGCGGCAGCCGTCCCAGGGTGCGCATGTCCTGCTTGGCCTGCGCTGGAATCATTTCCTCCGTCACCACGTGCGGCACAACGCCGGATCAACTCACCGCATTCCCCGGATTCCGACCAGGTCGGGACCTTTAAGGTTGCGGTCATGGCGGGAAAGGGCACGCCGGCCACGCTGCTGCTGGCTCGGCAGCGGGTGCCGCACACGCTGCACGACTATCGGCACGACTCAAGAAACCCGTCCTACGGCACGGAGGCGGCCGACGCGCTGAGCCTGCCGGCGGAACGGGTGTTCAAGACCCTGGTCGCCGAGGTGGACGGCGCGCTGACCGTCGGGGTGGTCCCGGTCAGCCGGCAACTGGACCTCAAGGCGCTGGCCGCGGCGGTCGGCGGCAAGAAGGCGAAGATGGCCGAGATCGCGGCGGCCGAGCGGGCCACCGGCTACGTGGCCGGCGGGATCTCCCCGCTCGGCCAGCGCAAACGCCTGCCGGTTGTGGTGGACGCCTCGGCGGAGACCTTCGACACGGTGTTCTTCAGCGGCGGCCGGCGCGGACTGGAGATCGAACTGAGCCCCGGTGAGCTGGTCCGCCTGTCGGACGCGGTGGTGGCGGCCATCGCGAACTGACCCGGCGGCTCAGTCCAGCGGTCGCAGCACCCGGCCGAGCCACTCCTGCACGGCCCTGGCCACGCTCTCCACGTCCGCCTTGAGCGCGTGGTCGCCGGGCACCAGCACGACCTCCCGGCGGTGGGCCGGCGCGGGCCGGCCGAACGGGTCGCGTTCGCCCTGCACGACCAGGGTCGGCACCTCGACCGAGTCGAGTTCGCCGGTCCGGTCGCGGTCGGGCTTGCCCGGCGGGCTGACCGGGAACGCCAGGCACAGCACGGCCACCGCCTGGCCCTCGGCGGAGGTCCGGCAGGCCACCCGGGCGCCGGACGAGCGGCCGCCGAAGACCAGCGGCAGTTCGGGGAACCAGCGGTGGCCGAGCGTCTCGGCGACCGCGAGCCACGCCGCGTCCAGCTGGTTCGCCGGCGCGGGGGCGCGCCGGCCGGCCACCCGGTAGGGCTGTTCGACCAGCGCCACGTGCACACCGGCCGAGGTCGCCGCCCGGGTGGCCGCGACCAGGTCGGGCGCGGCCACCCCGCCGCCGGCGCCGTGGCCGAGCAGCAGCGCCGCCCGGCCCTCCT